>NZ_CP101808.1:0-600000 GCF_024498255.1 Mycoplasmopsis equigenitalium | reverse complement strand
TAGTTTCGGGTACAATGTTATGCTTAAGATTGTAGGCTAATTGCATTTCACGTTTACGCTTATTGTCAGCCATACATTCTTTAATATTAGTTGTTATTTTATCAGCGAACATAATGACGCGTCCATTCTTATTTCTTGCTGCCCTACCCACGATTTGGATTAAACTAGTTGTGCTTCTGGTGAAGGAAGTTGCGTCAGCATCAAGGATAATAATTAAACTAACTTCAGGAATATCAATCCCTTCTTTTAATAAATTGATTCCGATAACAGTATCGATTTTACCTAAACGAAGTTTTCTTAAAATTTCGTGACGTTGAATAGCGTCGTGTTCACCATGCATATATTCAACTTTTAAGCCTTTGTTTCTAAGATAGCTAGCAAGTTCCTCTGATGCTTTAATTGTGGTTGTTACAATAAAAGTTCGTTCATTATTAGCCTCTTGTTTTTTTAGTTCATCATAAATGACTTGAATTTGGTCTTTGGTTTTAAGAACTTTGATTTCTGGGTCAACAAGTCCTGTTGGTCGAATAACCATTTCTGTCATAACACCAAGCGACTTATCAATTTCATATTCTTGTGGCGTTGCCGAAACATAAATTCTATTAAAGTCATATTCATTAAATTCTTCAAATCGCAAAGGACGATTGTCCAGCGCGCTTGGTAAGCGATATCCAAAATCAACCAAATTTTGTTTTCTTGTGTGGTCGCCCCCATACATACCATTGAGTTGGCCAATTGAAATATGGGATTCGTCAATAATTAATAATGCATCTTTTGGAAAATAATCAAGTAAGGTATATGGTTTTTCGCCTGGTTGTCTTCCATCAAAATAACGGGAATAATTTTCCATTCCTTTACAAAACCCAGTTTCTAACATATCCTCAAGATCTTTTCTTGTCCGCTCATCGATTCTTTGCGCCTTGATAAGTTCGTTTTCTGAAGTGAATTTTTCGTGAGTTTTGAATAATTCTTGTTCAATTTTACCAATTACTTCTTTGATTTTTGGTTTTTGTACTGTATATGAAGAAGCAGGAAAAATTCGATAGTTCTTATAAGATTTGATAGTGTTTTTTGTAGTGATATCTATTTCTTTAATCGATTCAATAGTGTCACCAAACATACTGATTTGAATTAAAAAACTATTATCATGACCTGGAACTATTTCGATAATATCACCCTTGACAATAAAACTACCAAATGATTGCTCGAGCTTATTTCTGGTAAAACCAACTGCTACCAAATTAGCAGCAAGGTTTTTGATTTTAAGTTCTTGTCCTACGCTAAGCATAAAAACATTGCTACCGTACTCTCGTGGATCGAGCGTTCCGTAAATGCAGGCAACACTAGCAACAACAATAGTATCATTGCGAGTTAAAAGCGAACTAATTGTTGACATACGCATTGCATCAAGTTGTTCGTTAACACTTGAAGATTTATCATTGTAAGTTTGAGTTTTAGGATTATATGCTTCAGGAATATAAAATTCAAAGTTGGATACGTAGTACTCAACCTTGTTTTCTGGGAAGAAATTTTTAATATCATTATAAAGCTGTGATGCTAGGGTTTTGTTGTGCGACATAATTAGTGCTGGCTTGTTTTGCGAAGCAATAATATTTGCCATTGTAAAAGTTTTTCCACTTCCAGTAACACCCTTTAAAACTTGATCTTTTGTATTAGTTTTAAGATTGTTTACAACAGATTTTATGGCAGTAATCTGATCCCCGCTTGGCTTATAATTTGATACTAATTTGAATTTGTTATTTGTTGTCATTTGCGCGTTTTAAATCCCTTTCCCTTTCTTCTTTAAGTTCGTAATCAAAGACATATCTAAAGGGATCTTCAGCAGTTAAAATATTGTCTAAAAACTCTAACTCTTTTTTGCTTAATTCAACACTTTTTGTTGAATTTTCTTGGTTATTTTGCGCAATTCGTGTTTGAGTTAATACGTGTTTTTTGTTTAAATATAAGTTATAAATATTAATTCATTTTTCCATTTTAAAGTAGTTACCCAGTTCAGTATATGGGTGAGTTGCTTTAATTTTTTCAAACTCTGGAACATCTTTATAAGGTGATTCGATTTCCCGAGCAAGGTTATTGTTAAACAAAGTAGCAACAGTGTTGTAGGCAATATCTCTAATTAATTCCTCAAACATTTGTGAACCTTGGTCGGTGTAAATTTGATATGGATTTTTTTGTGCGTATTGAACAAGGTTAATGTTGCTCCGGAGTTTATCCATTGCATTGATATGGTCTTGTCATTTAGCGTCAAGGATTTCAATAATTGTTCTTTTTTCAGTATTTAAAAGTAATCTTGCATCGAAGTTGGCGATAACTTTTTGCGCTACTTCTATATACGCTTTATCCATAAATTCGCAAATGTAATCACTCAAGTCCGAATGGTGGAAGTGTAGAGTTTTTTGCAAGTCAAGTTTTTCATTTACATGGAATAAGAAGTTAGCGTTAACAAAACTTACAAATTTTTCATAGTCAAATGATCCATTTTGGATTAAGAATTTTGTTCCCTTAATTATACTTGTAAAAGTGTTGATAATCATTCTATGTACGATTGGGTTCTTTTCAAAAACTTCAACACTCGAAATAATAATGTCACGTTGATTGTATATTAAATCACGTTGTTGACGGATAACGTCGTCATAGTTAAGAACCATTTTCCGATTATCATAGTTAAAACCTTCGATTTTCTTTTGCGCCATATTAAATAAAAGATGAGCGGTTTTATCAGTAATTTCATTATCACCATAACTTTCAAAACCTTTTTTTCAAGCTTCGGCTTGAGCAAAACGTTTGATTAAATTATCTTCTAATGATAGGAAGAAACGTGAAATACCCGGATCACCTTGACGACCACTACGTCCCCGAAGTTGGTTATCAATTCTTCTTGATTCGGCTTTATCAGTTCCTAAAACATAAAGACCACCAAGTTCAACTGCACCATCAGCAAGCTTAATATCTGTACCACGACCAGCCATATTGGTAGCAATGGTAATTGCGCCAAGTTCACCAGCACGAGCAATAATTTCAGCTTCATATTTGTTTTGTTTAGCATTTAAAACTGTATGGGGAATGTTTTCACGCACAAGCATAGCGTGCAAACGTTCTGAATCTTCGATTTGCGCTGTACCAACAAGAGTTGGTTGTTTTTTCTCATACAATCTTTTTATTTCGGTAACAATTGCTTTTCATTTTGCGTTTGCATTTGCAAAAATTACATCTTTAGCGTCTTCGCGAATTACAGGCCGGTTGGTAGGAACGCAATTTACACGCATATTATAAATATCAATAAATTCTTGTTCCTCGGTTTTTGCAGTCCCTGTCATTCCACAAAGTTTAGTAAACATACGGAAGAAGTTTTGATATGTAATGGTAGCCAATGTCTTAGTTTCGGGCTCAATTTCAAGCATTTCTTTAGCTTGAAGCGCTTGTTGGAGTCCTTCTGAATATGCACGTCCTTCCATTACCCGTCCCGTGAAAGCGTCCACAAGCTCAATTTTATTTTCTGAGCTAATAATATACTCAACATTATTTGACATGACTTTGTGAGCACGAAGAGCATTTTGTACGCGGTGAACAATTTCCGAGTTTTCAATATCGAACAAGTTTTTAATGTGGTAAAACTTGTTAGCTTTTGCCATCCCTTGATGGGTTAAAGCAACCGCCTTAGATTCATCATCGATTTCATAGTCTTCTTCAGTTAAAAGACGCACGAATTGATCCGCCGCTAAATACATATCAGAGCTTGCGCCTTGCCCCCCTGAAATGATTAAAGGTGTTTTTGCTTCATCGATTAAAATTGAATCAACCTCATCAATTAAACAAAAGTTAAGACCACGTTGAACCTTTTCTTCGATATTAAGGACCATATTATCTCTTAAATAATCAAACCCAAGTTCAGAGTGGATACTATAAGTAATATCTTTGGCATATGCTTCACGTTTTAAATGAGCAGGCATCATTGCTTTATTAATTCCGACAGTTAAACCTAATCATGTAAAAACTTCACCCATTTCGGTTGCGTCACGTTCGGCAAGATATTCGTTAACGGTTGAAACAATAACCCCCCCGCCATCAAGAGCGTTAAGATAAATTGGTGCAATCGAAGTAATAGTTTTACCTTCCCCTGTTTTCATTTCGGCTACACTACCTAGGTCAAGTAAAACACCACCAATCATTTGAACATCATATGGCGTTTTATTCATTACCCGTTTTGTTGCTTCACGGCAGACAGCAAACGCTTCTGGCCGGAGACTCTCAAGTGATTCACCTTTTTGAATTCGATCACGAAACTCATTAGTTTTATTTTTTAGTTCATCATCACTTAAGGTTTTAATTTTTTCTCATTCACGGTTAATTTTAGTTAGCGTTCGCTCTGCAATCCGCATTTCCGTCGATTTGAATTTAAATAGGTTTTTTAGGTTCATAGTAATATTATTTTATATTATTATAAAAAATGTTGGTGTCATTTAACTATTTATATATAGATAAGAAGAATTAAAGGATAAAAGCCAACATAATTGCTGCTTTAAAAAAAATAATGTTATAAAACATTAGTAGAAAATTTAGTTATTTTCAATTTTTATAACACTCCTAAAAAGGCTAATTTTTGTTGTTAAAATCGAACATAAATTGCAAAGAAAAAAATTTTTGCTATTATTAAACTGTTAAAAAAAAGAAAGGAAAAAACGAAAATGAAAAATTCAAAAACAGTATTTAATATTGGTTTTATTGCGTCAGTAGCAATCGTGCTTGTTGTGTCATTGATGTTTATGGCTTTTGGAATTAAAGCAGATGATAGTACTATTCTTGGCGTTCCTACCGAGCCATTATCTATCGGGTTTTTATCTGGATTTACTTTAATTGCAGCAAACATTAAAAACGATATTAACCCAACAAAATTTATTGATTCTTTACCAGATGGTGATTTAAAAACCGGTAATCAACTAGGTTTTGCAATGCAAATTATTTTATTAATTGCAGCAGTTATTGCTTTAGTGTTCGGAATTCTTGTAATTATCAGAATTTTCACAGAAAAAAGAGGGTTATCATTTATTCTTTCATTTGTAGGTGTAGGTTTATTTTTAGTAGCTATGTCATTATTAATTGCTTATCCATTCTTATGAGTTGAAGGTGAAATCAAATTCAAAGATGTGAAACTTTATGGTATTTTTTCATCAATTTTTGCACTTGGTTCAGTTGCTTCAATGGCGCTTGCATGTGTTAAAAAATAAAAAAATATCACAAAAAAACACGCGTTTGCGTGTTTTTTATTAATATTATTTTAGTAAAAAATGTATTATGTTACTATGCAAGAAAAGAAGAATGAGTTCGAAATTGAACAAGCGGCAATTTTAGAAAGCAAAAAATGGGATGATAAAATAAGTATTTATGAAAAAGAAGATCTTAAATTGGATAAAAAATATAAAAATTTAACAATTCGTCTCGGGATATTATTTATTATTCTTACTACTATCATTTTTGGAATTATGCTATTTGTTTATTGGCTTTCAATTAATTATTCATTAAAACATCCAACTAAAGGAATAGAAGACGGTTTTTTTGGTTTTAAATTTAAGAGTAAATGGATAAAGGGTGGTTTCTCGTTTTTAACTTATACAAAAGGAGAACATTCTGATGCTTATTATTCTTTAATGAATTCACAAGAGCGTGATGGTTATGATTTGGGTTTGATCTTAAGAATTGTTTATGTTATTAGTAGTGTTGTTGGAGTTTTAACTTGTGTGGGACTTATAATTGTGCTTCGGAACAATTATGATAAAAAATCATCAATTGCAATTTATGTTGCTTGCGGTGTTTTTGCTCTAGTGCTCTTGCTAATTTTATTTAATGGAATTTTCTTGAGCGATCTTTCAAAAGTAAAAAACGCAGTAATTAAGTTGAGACTTTTTCCTTTGTTGGTAATTATTATTACGTATAAAGTGCCTCCGTTATTGGTTTCTGCCATGATTTTAGTAAAAAAAGGAAAATAAAAAAAACACGCAAATGCGTGTTTTTTAAACTACTTTAACAAGTTTTTCTTTTAAAACGTTGTTTCCTTCCGCAGTTTTACGATTAACGTGATAGATGCTAATGGTGTCGTTTCCTCGAGTATGAATATTTTGTTTTTGCTCACGTTTGAAGTGTTTGATTTGTTTTTCAACATCTTCGATACTATGAGCTTCGGCGATTATTTCTTGGGTTGAATTTAGTATAGCTTTATATTGGTACATTGATCTCCTTAACAATAATATCTTATATATATTAATTATATATAGTAAAATAATATTACTGATGAATAACCCACAAAATAACATGAAAAAAAAGTGGATTTGACTAGTTGTAATCCCGGTTTTGTTTATTATTTTTATCCCTGCAGTACTTGTGCTTAGCAGTCATATTTTTGATCGTAAGAATCAGACAAATTCTTGAAAGATGCAAAAGTACTATCACGAATCTGAAGTCCCTAATTTAGCGAGCAAAAATGCTAATAATGCGCTTTATTGGGATCAAGAAACGCAAATTTCTTTTATTTCATATGAAAAAAATAATGGTAAAAAATGATTAGAAAAAGAAGAATTAGCACTTTTTGCTGCTGAATTTAAAAAGGTTGCAACTTATGGTCCAGAGATTGGACTTCTTAACGCTATTATTATTGATGATTATGATGTAATAGATGCAAATACTGCGTATGGACTGTATGTAACAACTGCCCGGGAAATTCATATTAATACCGATCGTTTTAATAAATATACATTAAGTACTAAAGAAAAAATTAACTTGATTATGCCAACGCTTTTTCATGAATATATGCATCATTGAGCAAATACCTATGTTAATAATGGGATGTTAAAAAAAGATGATCCTAACTCGCAAGATAACATTGTTTACGAAAATAGTGATGTAAAGATGCCACAAATTTGAGATGGCAAATATGTTGATGGTTTTGTTCGTTTATTGAATTATGATAAAGAATTTCATCCACCTCGCACCTACCTTAATGAAGCAAATCATGCTACCAAGTTTTTTAATTTAAAAAATATTTTTGATTATTCAAATTATGAAAATAAGCTTTATTATGGTTATTACACATCAAAAAACAAGTTATTTTTACCTGAAGTAAGCGACGACCAAATAGTTACTTTTGATGATAAACCCGATTTGTTTATTCAAAACAAACCACTTTATTATCTTCATAAATTAAAATACTATTATTCAATGACTGAACTTGTGCCCCGTGAATGAATGAAGGTTGCATATCAGTTACCTTACGACAACATCACAAAACGAAATGATATTATTAACGATAGAACAATTTATAACGATAATATTGATTTTAAGCCAATGCCAAATACTAATAATGTTTGGTATAAAACAGGAATTTATGGTTTGATTGTCCAACATCGCCCAGACAAGAAAAACAAAAAATTTTCAGGTTCAAGCTTTGGTGTGCGTGATGGAATGACAAAATATGCACATCCAGGTCACGATCCTCAACCTTTAAATTATGAGTTCGATGAAATAGGTTATGCGTCATATATGAATTCATTTATAGATGATTGAACAAGAACAACCAGTATTAGTACCAACTATTTAAACGGAAATATTAGTTTTGACAATGTACCTTTTTATCCCAATAACTTATTTGCTGGAATTTACTATACAGCTGATGATGTAAACGCAATAACAAGTACAAGTAAAGATTTTTTAGCATTGCAACTTGAAGCTATGTCATATGGAAAAATGGTGTCACAAATCTTTAATCGTCTTGATTATTATGAATGAACAAGTACAAAAAAAGGCGACTCGATTTCATACAGTACCGGTTTTTTCAATGAGTTTAAATTGATGGGTTATTTACCCAATAAAGGCATTAAACACATTGTTTATTACGATGACAAGAATAATGAAGTGCGTATACCGCTTCGAATAATGAAAAATAATTTCCGTGCCAAAAAAGCTTTAATTTTAACCAAAGAACAACGCGATGCTTTTTGATTGCCAAGCGATATTGATGAAACAACTTATATTCCATACTTAAGCGACCAATACATTAATGCGCAAAATGTTTATTCACCTTTATTCTTTTGGAATGATTTAAATAGCGATAATATTATCCAAGAAGGCGAAAAAATAAATAAATTTAGTATTCCTGAGTATAAATATCTTTCAACCTTTAATTCTTCAATGTTTGAGAGCTGAAGTGCAGCGACAGACGAAATTCAACAAGCGAAAATTTTAGCAAGCGCTTTTGTGTTGTATAAAGATGAGAAAGAAAGGGTATGGGTGATAAAATATGGAAAATAATTTAAGAATCGGCGATTATATTAATGTTCAAGCGTATAAACACAATGGTGTTTTATACCGTCAGTGGAACGGGATTAAAGTCTTAGATATTACCGATGATTTTGTAATTCTTTTTGTAAAAAAGACAAAAGTAGCGCAAAAAACAGGTAAAAAATGAACTTTTAATGATACAGGCCTATGATTCTTTTCGAGAAAAGAATTGTTCAATTGCATTATAACTATTAAAGCTAATGGTTGATACAATTACATAAATATCGCATCAAAGTTTATTTTTGAAGATAATACGATTAAGTACGTTGACTATGATTTGGACATTAAAGTTTATCCGCAAGATTCGTTACGAATTGTCGATCGTAATGAGTTTACCGAAAACCGAAAAAAATATAAATACCCTGATAGTTTAGTCAAAAATCTTTATAAACAATTAGAAAAACTAGTTAATTATTATTACAATAGTGAAGGTGTTTTTAACGAAGATTTTGTTAATAAAAAACTAAGTGATGCTCGCGATGATAAACTTCTTATTAATGTTGCCTTGTTTCGTCGTCGTGGTAGCAGAAAAGAATAAAAAAAATAGTCAAAAGTTTTGACTATTTTTTTTCTCTTTTAAGATAAACTGATGCGTATTTACGATTTCTTTTTACTTCGTATTTTACATATCCATCAATTAGCGCAAATAAAGTATCATCACCACCACGAGCAACATTTAGCCCGGGAAAAATCTTAGTTCCACGTTGTCTGTAAATAATTGAACCTGCGGTTGCAAATTGGCCATCACCAAGTTTTGCTCCGAGACGACGGCCGGCACTATCACGGCCGTTACTGGTACTACCACCAGCTTTTGTATGTGCCATCTATATCACCTATCCTTTAATCTCTGTAATTCTTACACGTGTATAAGGTTGACGGTGTCCAAGTTTTCGTTTGTGGGTTGATTTTGCGTTGTGACGGAAAACAACGATTTTCTTTTGTTTTCCTTGTTTTTCAATTACGCCTGATACTTTTGCAGATTTAAGATATGGAGTACCAATTTTTCCATCTGCCATTAATACTTTGTCAAATGAAACTTTGTCTCCAACTTCACCACTAATTTTTTCAATGTAAATGATCGCATCTTTTTCAACAAGCAGTTGTTTGCTGCCGCTTTCAATAATTGCTTTCATATTTTCCTTTATGTGGCTCATCCGTGAGGTGACTATGCTTTAAACCTTTTTGGAATGGTTACTAAAGAGTAACATTGCAATTATATTACAAAATATAAAAAAACAACAGATTTTTGTCCGTTGTTTTTTATATTAAGTTATTTATTTTTCAAGTTTAACAAAGTAGGTTAATGTTCTTACAAATTGAGCAACATATGACATTTCGTTGTCGTATCAACCAATAATTTTGTATAGTTTTTCACCATTAACATCGATTACATTGGTTAGAAGTGAGTCGAATGTTCCACCATATGTTGAACCGATAATGTCGCTTGATACGATAGGTTCGTCACAGTATCTTAATGAAGGTGAAGCAGCTTTTTTGAATGCAGCATTAATTTCTTCTACTGAAGGTGATTTTTCAAGTTTAAGTGTTAAGTCAACACATGAACCAGTAATGGTTGGAACACGAAGTGCGAAACCATCTAATTTACCTGCAGCTTCAGGAACTACTAATCCGATTGCTGATGCAGCACCAGTTGTTGTAGGAACGATGTTTTGTGAAGCAGCTCTTGCTCTTCTTAAGTCACCGTGTGGAGCATCTTGTAAGTTTTGGTCTGCTGTGAAAGCGTGAACTGTTGTCATGTATCCTGATTTAATACCAAAGTGTTTTTGTAATACGTTAACAATAGGTGCTAAACAGTTTGTTGTACATGATGCACCTGAAATAACTTGGTCATCTTTGTTAAGAATTTTTTCATTAACACTGTAAACAACAGTTTTAACATCTTTACTTGATGGTGCTGAAACGATAACTTTTTTTGCTCCTGCTTCTAAGTGGAAGCTAGCTTTTTCTCTTGTTCTGAAGATACCTGTTGATTCAACAACAACGTCGATACCAAGTTTTCCTCATGGTAAGTTTTTAGGATCTCTTTCAGCAAGTACTTTAATTTCTTTTGAACTTTTACCATCGGTAATTATAAAAGCATCATCCTTAACTTGAACATCGAATTTTAAAGGTCCGAATGCTGTGTCGTATTTTAATAAGTGTGCCAATGTTTTTGCATTTGTTAAGTCATTAACTGCAACAACTTCAACGTCTTTGTTTTTTGTGTCTAATAAGTGTCTTAGTACAAGTCTTCCGATTCTACCAAAACCATTAATAGCAATTCTTTTTGGTTCTTTAGCCATTGATTTCTCCTTAATTTTTTTTATATCATTTATATTTTATTACAAATAGAACCGCATCTTAGATTATTTTTCGGCCGATGTGTAATTAATACCAACAATATATATTATTATTAATAGCGATATAAAGTGTATAATTTCATAACGTATGGCGAAAGGAGTATGATGAGCATTGCATTGATGGTGATTTTAATGATTATTAGTGTTGTAATTATTTTAGTTTCACTAGTTATGTCACCTGATTCGAATGGGTTCAGTGGGGCACTGGTTGGTAGTGGTGATCTTGAACTTTTTAAATTTTCAAAAGAACGGGGATTTAAGAAATTTATTAAATACTTAATGTTTTCGCTTGGTGTTTTACTTTTGATTTTAACACTAGTTATGAGGGCAATTGTTTAGTGCAGAGTCGCTTACGCGCGAAAAAATTCGTGATTTTTTACATAAAAATGGCCGCACGAATTTTATAACAATTGCTCGTAAGTTTAAAATTCCGGTTAACAAAAACTACCTTTTAACGCAGTTTCTAAATAATTTAATTTCCAATAACTATATTTTCTTTGATCGAGCAAAGAACGAATTTTATGTTCAAAATTACATCAAAACAATTAAAGGTGAAATTCAAATCAATAAACCACATTATGGATTTATTGATGATGAAATGAATCCTGAAGATTCGTATTTTGTTGCTAAAGAAAATTTCAACAAGGCATATGATGGCGATAAAGTTGAAGCGCATGTTTATGAGTATGAAGGCAAGTATAACGCTGTTGTAATTAATATTTTAAATCATGCCAAGAAATCAATTATTGCTAAGCTTGTAAGAACTAAGGATGGAATTAAGTTATTTGGTTTTTACGACAAGCATAAATATATAAATTTTAAAATTAATAACCTAGATACTTTTGCTGTTAAGGAAAATTATCTTGTTTTGGTTGAAGTTTTACGTTACCATAAAACATATTTAACAGTCAACATTGTCAAAAATATTTGCCCATTAGACGACGAGCTTGTCGATGTCGAAGCGCGGCTTAATTCGTTTGATGTTAATTTAGAGTTTCCAAAAGAAGTTAATCTATGTGCGGAAAAACTTCCTGATGAGGTAAGTAAGAACGAACTACAAGGTCGTGTTGATTTTCGTGATGAATTAGTTGTAACAATTGATGGCGACGATACCAGAGATTTTGATGACGCTATCAATGTCAAACGACAAGGCGACGATTTTGTTTTAAGTGTTCATATTGCTGATGTTTCATATTATGTTAGAGAAGATGATACAATTGATATCGAAGCATTAAAACGCGGGACATCAATTTACTTGGCGGATCGTGTTCTTCCAATGTTGCCAACTAAATTATCAAACGGAATTTGTTCTTTAAATCCAAACGTCGATCGTCTTGCGATGTCGGCAATTATGACGATTGACAAAAATGGTAATAATAAAGAAACAAAAATTGTGCAATCAGTTATTAATTCAAAATATCGTTTAACTTACTCGCAGGTTAATGAATATTACAAAAATAAAAATAACTCAAACTTTAGTAACGAATTGAAAACAATGCTTAACGATGCTTTAGAACTTTCAAAAATTATCAAAAAATACAAAGATGATGAAGGTTATGTTGGCTTCGAAATTGAAGAACCAAAAATTATTTTGGAAGGCAATAAGGTAAAAGATATTGTTACTAAAAAAAGTGGTTTAAGTGAGAATATGATTGAGGATTTCATGGTGCGCGCTAACGAACAAGTTGCCCTTGCCTTACAAGATAAAAAAATTCCACTTATGTATAGAATTCATGAAACGCCAGAAATGGAAAAGGTTAACATTACCAATATGGCGCTTAATACACTAGGGATTAAAACTAAATTTCCTTTCCCAATTACATCTTTAGATTTTGCAAAAACAGTTCGTAAAATTGAAGCGGAAAATAATGACCAATTTTTAAAAATCTTTTTCTTAAGAACGATGCCAAAAGCTATTTATTCAACAAATAATATTGGTCACTTTGGTTTAGCCTCGAAACATTACTGTCATTTTACAAGCCCTATTCGTCGATACCCAGATTTAACAATTCATAGAATGCTTCGTGATTATTATTTAACAAATAAGAAGATCGAAGATTCGGCGGCATTAAAAGCGCAACTCGAAACATTTGCTAAACGCAATTCTGATTCAGAGCAGGAAGGTGTGACAGTTGAGCGAGCAACAAACGATATCTTTTACGCTCAATTTTATAACCAAAAAATTGGAACAAAATTTCGCGGAAAAATCTCAACTATTTTAAAATTTGGTATGTTTATTGAGCTCGAAACACATGTTTCTACACTTTGTCATATCACTAATATGTTTGATGGAAAGTATGAATTTGATGAAGAAACAAATACACTAAAATGCAAAGGTCAAAAAACATATAAAATTGGCGATGAGGTGACAATAATTATTTGTGATACTAACTTACGAGAAGGTAAAGTTGATTGTGTGTTAAGCCATAATTATGAGCAATTTTTGGTTAATAAAGAAATTGCGAAAAAGAGTGTAAATTCAACAAAATTCAATAAAAAACAAAGAAAATAACAAAAAAAACGTTTTAATTTTAGAACGTTTTTATTGCTAGAAAAGGACAATATGAAGCAAGTAAGAATTGATAAATTTCTTTCCGATAATACAACGATGAGTCGCAAAACTATTAAGTCTAAAATAAGTAAAAATTTAGTTAAAGTTAACGGAAAAATTATTACAAAAGTTGTTAATATTTCTTTACAAAATGATGTTGTTGAAGTTGAAGATCAAAAGATAGAAAACCAACAATTTCAGTATTATATGTTTCATAAACCAGAAGGTGTAATTAGTGCTAATAATGATTATCGAAGTGCGACCATTTTTGATTTAGTAAACTTGAAAAGTAGTAAGTATTTTACTTTTGGAAGACTTGATAAAGATACTGAAGGGTTAGTGATAATTAGTAATGACGGACAAATGTCACATAAGCTTCTTAGTCCCAAAAATCATATTTCTAAAAAATATTTTGTTCGTGTGAATAAAGAGCTAAGCGAAGACGTTTTTGAAAAAACAAACCCAATTGTAATTAATGACGAATTTATTGTGGAGAAATATTGTTTTGAGAAAGTAGATTCTCACAGTTGTTTCTTAACAATTTATGAAGGCAAATTTCATCAAGTTAAGAGAATGTTTGGCGCGCTAGGATATAGCGTTCAGTATTTGAAGCGTGTGCAATTTGGCAAGTTAAAACTTGATCCGTCATTAGCCAAAGGACAAATTCGTAAACTTACAAAAGAAGAAATTGAATTGATGCAGCAAAGTGAATAAAAAAAAGAGCGACGAGCTCTTTTTATAATGTTGTTAATTCTTTTGTTTTTTCATCTGTTAATTGAGCAATTTTATCATTGTATTTATCAACGTGTTTTTGCAATAGGTCTAGATATCTTTTTTCGATATCTTCTGATAACTCATCAGCTTTAAGTTGTTTGATTGCGTTGTGACGGCCATTTCTTACCCCTACTCTTGCTTGTTCGGTAAATTTAGCTAGTTGTTTAACAAGTTCGCGACGACGGTCTCCAGTTAAGGTTGGAAAAGTAATTCGAACTTGATTTCCTTCGTTAACACAGTTAAGACTTAAACCGCTATTAGTTAGTGCGTTTGTTAATTCTTTTACACAACTTATATCATAAGGTTTAATTAGTAATTGTTGTGGTTCGGGTGAAGTAATTGATGCTAGTTCTTCGATTGGTGTTGGAGTATCATAATAATTCACTTTAATGTTTTTAATTAGCTGTGGGTTAGCGCGCCCTGCAGAAATTCGTGATAAGTTATATTCGTAGTGTTCGATAGCGGCGTCCGCTTCTTCTAGAAAAAATAATAAATAATCTTCGAATTCATTCATTAGTTTGTTACCTCGGTTGTTTTAATATCCTTGTTGATTGCTTTGACAATAGCGTTTTCTTTAGTGATGTCAAAAACGATTAGTTTAAGGTTGTTATCTCTAGCCATTGATGTGGCTGTTAAATCCATTACTTGGAGTTTTTGTTTAAGTATTTCATCGTAAGTAATTTTGGTAAAATGTTTAGCATTTAGATTTGTTTTAGGGTCTGAGTCGAAAACCCCATCCACTTGATTTTTACCCATTAAAATTAAATCGGCATTTATTTCGCTTGCAAATAAAGTTGATGCGGTGTCGGTTGTAAAAAATGGTCTACCTGTACCACCGACAAATACAACGGTTTCACCAGCATTTAAGTATTCCTTAGCTTTTTCGGTCGTATAAGTTTCACATACTTTAGGATCCATTGCTAATGATGATAGTACTTTTGTTTTTAAATTGTTTCTTTCAAAACCATCTTGAATTGCTTTCCCATTCATAATAGTTGCTAACATTCCAATGTAGTCGGCTTGTGTTCGACCCATCCCACTTTTAGCAGCGCTGGCGCCACGGAATAAATTTCCTCCACCAATAACAATAGCAATTTCTAATTTGTGTTGTTTTTTAATTGCAATTAATTGCTTGGCGATATTATCAATTAAGTCGTAATCTATTAATAAATTTTTGTCCTTGTTCGCTAAACCCTCGCCAGAAAGTTTCAGCAAGATTCTTTTATTTTTCATCCCAAACTCCTTTGTATTATTATATAGTTATTTTTAATTCTTAGAATTAGTAAAAATTAGCCTTTTTACATAAAATAATTTTTTTTACAAGGTTTTCATCACAAAATTCACTAAATATATATTGAGGTGAAAAATGAAACAAACAGATAATTTTTATATTTTTGAATTTAAAATTACGAATCGAATTTGAGAATATGCAATTGAGTTACAGGAAAAACTAAGTGATAGTAAATACAGCGAACTTAACGAAAAAGAACAAAAAGCATTTTTAGAAAATGCAGTGCATCGTATCACGATTGATTTCTTTTTTAATTTTAATCAATTACCAAACAGCAATCTTTATACATATATCCCTACTTTTTATTATGAAGTTAGCAGTTTAGATTTTGAAAATGCTATTTTAAAATTGTGATATTTTCGTGATTGTAGAGCAGTCAATAATTACAATTATTCAGTAAAAAACATTGATTTTGATTGAAAAAGTAAAAAAACATGTTCTGAGTCTTTGGTGAAAATTAACAAAGATATTTCAAGATATTTGGGTAACGGTAGTTATTATATTCAAGATAGCGATTTGGTTGGCGATTTTAAGTTAGAACACTTTAGCAATGTGAATGTCGAGTATTTAAATTATGATGGGATTATTGATTTGGAAAACTACCCATTTTTTAATTTGATTGATTGAAGTAAAATAAAACGTCACCATAAGCGCTTTATTTTTGAATTTATGGTCCCAGGGGGACACAAATTTCGCCATTTGGTAGGGCGCCGTATTAAATTGGTTTTAACGATTAAATCGCAATTTAAAACTCGCCATCGTTTGCAAGATTATCAAGTTATTGAAGATTTAGCAATTCACAATTTTAAGTCGATTAATGAGATTATTTACTTCAAAAAAGATGTTTTAAATTTTACAGAATTAGCAAAATATTTTCGAGAAAAAGCTGTATCGCTGGTAGAAGAATTTAATGAAAATAACGCTGTAATTATTCCTGATGAATTAATAAAATACGTTAAAAAAGGATTTAAGAGACACGCCAAATTTTTGAAATCTAATTTTTATTCCAATAACTTAAGAGAGCTTATTTCTGGCGAGTATCTTGAAAATGATTTTTATTATTTTTCAAATATGAAAAACGCTTACTACTATGTTTTAATTAACTATTTTTACACAACAAATCAAGCGCAATTTCCTATTTCTAACAACCTATTTGATCAAGGTTTATTGCTTTTTCAATACGTTAAAAATGTTAATTTATTAGACCCAAAAACAAGTTCAATTCTTTTGGCAAAACACGAATATTATTCGAAAACACTTGAAATTTTAAATTTTTTCGCCAGTGAAAATAATGAAGAAATATATAAAAAACTGTTTTTGAGTGCAAAAATACTTAAAATATAAACTTTTTGTAATTTATTAAAAAAAGTATTCGATGTTGTTTATTTTATAGTAAAATATAAATCGATTTATTAATTATTGCGTATATATATTATATAGCAACGCAATTAGTTAAGATAAGGAGTATAAATGGCATCAACACAAAAAGCAAAAGAGTATCGTGAGGTACGATTCAGCAAACACACAGTAAGAAGAGACTATTCTGTGACCAAGAAAACTTTACCAATCACAAGTTTTCTTGATATTCAAAAAAAATCTTTTGAAAAATTTAAAACAGAAGGAATCGAAGCAACTTTTCGTGAACACTACCCAATTACTGCAAGTATTAAGAAAGTTACTATTGAATACATTCATAATTCAGCCGAATTAGAACTACCTGGCGAAGAATCGATGAAAGTTCGTGAAGCAAAGCAAAAAGGAACTACTTATGGTGCAAAACTTTATGCACGACTTAGAAAACTTTCAGATGAAACTGGTGAAACCAAAGAAGAAAGAGTTCTTTTTGGTGAAATTCCATTAATGACAAAAGGTGCATCTTTCATCATTAACGGGTCGGAAAAAATCATTGTTAGTCAATTAATTCGTTCAAGTGGTGTTTACTTCGGGGTTAATGTTCGTAATAAACAATCTGATGACCTTTTCAACAAGGTTGAGTTATTACCACAACTTGGATCGTGATTAGAATTTTCACACCGTGTTACCAGCAACACAAATGACTCGGTAAAGGTAAAGATTGACAAGAACAAAAACATCACATTACCTACTTTTTTAGGTAGTTTCGGGATGAGAGTTGACACAATGCGTCATCTTTTTGGTAAATCAGAAGTTCTTGAAGAAACGATCAAAAAAGACAAACTCAATAATGACCATACACTCAAATTAGAAACTGAAAAAGTAAGAAACGACTGTCTTGAAGCGATTTACCAAGTAATTCGTAAAGGTGATCGTTTAAGTGAAGACGGTGTAAAAAGCTTGATCGCAAGTATGTTTTTCAACAAAAAACGTTATTCATTGTCAAAAACCGGTCGTTATATGTTTAACCGTAAATTAAACTTTGTTGATCGGATTACAGATACTTACTTAGGTCAAGATATCTGGACTTTTAATGAAGATGGAACAAAGGACCAAAAAGTTTATGATAAAGGGATGTACATCAAGAAAAGTACGGCTTTAAAAATTCAAAAACTTTATGATACAGGAGCAATTCCATTAGAACAAATTCCAGATATTGATGAATCTGTTTATCACAAATTTCTTAAAGAAGACCCAAATCTTGCAACAAGAACAAAAATGGGAACAATTTTAATTTACCCAACCAAAAAATGAATGTCACTTAAGAAAGAGCCTGTGCTTGTAATTTCAAATGACCCTACAAGTGATGAAAACCACCTTTTAATTAGTGATATTATCGCCGCTATTGGTTATTACTTTAACCTTTTAGATGACGTTGGTAATGATGACGATCCAGATTCACTTATGAACAAACGGATTGTCAGTGTTGGTGAACTTTTACAAAACGAACTCAATGTTGGTTTTGCAAAAATGGAAAAAAATACTCGTGAACGTTTAAGTGCGAAAGAACTTGAAAAAATTACCCCTAAAAATGTTACAAACAACAAATTGGTATTCAACCAAATTAAACAATTTTTCAATTCATCAAAACTTTCACAATTTATGGATCAAATCAATCCACTTGCCGAACTTTCAAGTAAACGTCGTTTAACTTCGCTTGGGCCTGGTGGTCTTAACCGTGATACAGCACAATTCGAAGTTCGGGATGTTCACCCTACTCACTATGGAAGAATTTGTCCAATTGAAACACCTGAAGGACCAAACATCGGTCTTATTCTTAATTTAGCATCACATGCGCGTGTGAATGAATTAGGATTCTTGGAAACTCCATATTTCAGAGTTAATGATGGTGTTGTTGACTATAATGATGTTTGTTATCTTTCAGCAGCTGAAGAAACAGGTCATATCTTTATTCAATCTTCAACTAAAGTTAACGAAAACAATGAAATTGCTGACGATTTTGTTGTCGCTCGTTACAATGGTGATTATATTCAAGTGCCAAAAACAGAAGTTGAATTTATCGATGTCGACTCGAAGCAAATGACTTCGCTTGCTGCAAGTGCAATTCCTTTCCTTGAAAATGACGATGCTAACCGTGCTCTTATGGGTTCAAACATGCAACGTCAAGCAGTGCCACTTTTAATTTCAGAAGCACCACTTGTTGGAACTGGAATTGAGGCTGATATTGCTAAATTCTCATACTCAAATGTTGTTTGTGAACGTGCTGGTGAAGTTGTTTATGTTGATGGTAATCGGATTGAAATTAAAACCGAAGAAGACAAGAAAAACAAAAAAGGTCACGTTGACAAATACTACTTACGGGTATTTGAACGTTCAAACCAAGCATCACTTATTCACCAAAAACCGGTTGTAAAACTTGGCGATTTTGTTGAAGAAGGTGAAATTATTGCCGATGGTAGTTCATGTAGTGAGGGTGAGCTTTCGCTTGGAAAAAATGTGATTGTTGCTTTCAGTACTTTAAATGGATACAACTATGAAGATGCTGTTATTTTAAGTGAAAGACTTGTAAAAGATGATGTTTATACTTCGATTCACATTGAAGAACAAACAATTCAATTTAGAAATTCAAAAGCTGGAAATGACATTTTAACAACCGATATTCCAAATACATCAACAGCCTCAAAACGTCACCTTGATGCCAATGGTATTGTAACAATTGGATCGGAAGTTCAACCAGGTGATATTTTAGTAGGTCGTGTTTCACCAAAAGCTGATGACAACCCAACTCCAGAAGAAAAATTACTTTCAGCATTATTCAGTAAAAAACAAGCAAATACTCGTGATACATCACTTAAAGTTAAAAATGGTCACTCAGGAACAATTATTGATACCGAAGTTCTATCACGTGAAAACGGTGATGTTCTTGAAGATGGTGTTGAAAAAATTGTTAAGGTTTGAATCGCTCAAAAACGGAAAATTAAAGTTGGTGACAAGATGGCTGGTCGTCACGGTAACAAAGGGGTTATTTCAATTGTTTTACCAGTTGAAGACATGCCTTATATGGCAGATGGAACACCCGTTGATATCGTTCTTAACCCACAAGGGGTACCTTCACGGATGAACATCGGACAAGTTCTTGAACTTCACCTTGGTTTAGCAGCGAAAAAATTAGGCGTTAAATTTGCAACTCCTGTTTTTGATGGAATTAATAAAGATCAAATTTTTGCTGCATTAAAAGAAGCTGGCTTACCCGAAAATGGTAAGATGACTCTTTATGATGGGGTAACTGGTGAACCATTTGATAAACAAATTTCGGTTGGAATTATGTATATGCTTAAACTAAGCCACATGGTTGATGACAAGATGCACGCACGGAGCATTGGGCCATACTCATTGATTACACAACAACCACTTGGTGGTAAGTCGCAAAACGGTGGACAAAGATTTGGGGAAATGGAAACATGAGCTGTTGAGTCATATGGAGCAGCCAATGTTCTTCAAGAACTTCTGACTTACAAATCTGATAACATTACTGGCCGTAACGCGCTTTACTCAGCGCTTGCTACTGGTAAACCAATGCCAAAAGCTGGAACACCTGAATCGTTTAACGTGCTTGCTTACGAGTTAAGAGGTTTAGGAATTAAACTTGAAGTTCACCGCGATAATGTCGCACCAGAAGAAGATAAAATGACAGAATCAAATAAAGAAATTAATCGTGATGATACAAGATTAGGAGGTAGATAATGAAAAAGATTTGAAGAAAATATGGCTTGTTAGACGAGTCGGAAATTAAAAGAATTTCGTTATCACTTGCTACTGAAAGTGATGTTAAAGAATGATCGCATGGTGAAGTAACCAAACCAGAAACTATTAACTATAAATCATTTAAACCTGAAAAAAACGGGTTATTTGATGAGTTAATTTTTGGGCCAACCACTGATTACAAATGTGCGATATGTTCAAAAAAATACAAACAATCAAACGAAAATATGTTCTGTACGGCAACTACAATTTGTCAATCAGAAAAACCAGAAATTTTACCTAAAATTTCACGTCGTTCAAGAATGGGACATATTGCATTACATGTTCCTGTTGTTCACTTTTGATTCTTTAAAATAGATCACTCATCAATTTTTAAACTTTTAGGATTAACAATTGAAGGTAGCAAAACTCCAGTTACAAAAGCAGCAATTGAAAACATTATCTACTACAAAAGTCACATTGTACTTGAATCAGGTGGTTTAAAAAACTTACCTAAAAATACAATTATTGAAATCAATGATGCCGCAGTAATTTATAAAAACGCTTTACTTGAATTGCGTGAACGTTTTGAAGAAAATTCAGAAGAATATGAAGATATTACTACTCAACTTGAAGAGTTAGTTAATATTGCCGATTCGAAAATTGGTCATGACTATGGTATTGACTTCTATGAATTGAATGACACAATTGAAATGTATTCAGATGCAAAAATCGGTACCGGTTCAAAAGCGATTGAATATTTACTTGAAAATGTTGATTTAGAAAAAGAACGTGATTTAGTAAAAGCTAAAATTAATGATATTAACAAAAAAATCAACGACGATAATAAAGAAAACAAAACCAGAGTTCAAGAACGTGATCGTCTTTACAAACGTTTATTTATTATCAACTCATTTATTAACTCGGGACAAAAACCAACAAGTATGTTAATTTACAACTTACCTGTTATCCCTGCGGATTTAAGACCATTAGTGCAATTAGATGGTGGCCGTCACTCAACTAGTGATATCAACGAACTTTACCGTCGGATCATCATAAGAAATAACCGTCTTAAAAAATGAAATGAACTTGATTCACCTAAACTTATTGTGCAAAATGAGTTAAGAATGATTCAAGAAGCGGTTGATGCTGTAATTGACAACAGCCGGAAAACACCAAACCCTGTGATGTCAAAAGATAACCGTCCTCTTAAGTCGATTTCAGATGCTTTAGCTGGTAAAAAAGGTCGTTTCAGACAAAACCTTTTAGGAAAACGTGTTGACTATTCAGGTCGGAGCGTTATTGTTGTTGGGCCAAATCTTAAAATGCACCAATGTGGTATTCCACGGGAAATGGCAGCCAAATTATTTGAACCTTGAATTATTCGTGAACTTATTGAAAAAGAAGTTGCTGGTTCAATTAAATCGGCGCGTCGTTTAATTGAAAACCTAAACCCAGTGATTTGACCACACGTTGAAAAAGTTATTACTAATAAATTAGTATTATTAAACCGTGCTCCTACTTTACACCGTTTAAGTATTCAAGCATTTGAACCTGTTTTAATTCGTGGTAAAGCCATTAAACTTCACCCGCTTGTAACTCCTGCATTTAATGCGGATTTCGATGGTGACCAAATGGCAGTCCATGTTCCAGTCTCAGAAATTGCAATGCGCGAAGCACGTGAATTAATGTTAGCTTCAAAAAACATTCTTGGACCAAAAGATGGTGAACCAATCATTAACCCTTCACAAGATATGTTGCTTGGAATTTACTATTTAACACAAGAACGTAAGGGAGCTAAAGGTGAAGGAAGATATTTCTTATCACACGACGATATGTTGAGAGCATATGAATTTAAAAAAGTTGAATTACATGCTCGTGTAGCCTTACCAATCAGTGAAGTTAAACCAAAGAATGCAATTTTCGCGAAAAAAGAAGGCGGATACGTTGTTTCTAGTGTTGGTAAATTTATTTTCAACAAACTCTTCCCAGACAACTTTGATTTCATTTTTGATAATTCAATTGAAACCTTAAATAATAATAAGGAAGTATTTGAGCGTCATTATGTACCATATGGCACAAATATTGCTGAATTTATTGCTAACTTACCAGAAGACAACCCGCTTTCAAAGAAAGATGTTGCTCGAGTAATTCGTGCAGTATTTGATAGTTATGATGTTGTGATTACTAAAGAAGATATTGCTAATGTAATTAGTAAAATTAGTTTAGAAGATTATTTCGAAAAAGAAAAAGCCGAAGATTACTACGCAAACTTGATTGATTTTCGTGGTAACAAATTAGATAAACGTCATGTTGATGTGCTTAAAACATTTACATATAATGCTTTTAAAAGACTTGATGATCGTAAAAAACATCAAAAAGCCGCACAAGTTCTATATGTAGATGATTACGTTGAAATTTTGGAAGATGTTTGATTTAAATATACAAACATTATTGCAACCGTGCTTGATGGTATTAAGGAGTATGGATTTAAATACTCGACTAAATCAGGAACAACTATTTCAATTAGCGATATTATCACATTACCAAGTAAACAAGAACATATTCAAGATGGTGAAAGATACATTAATGAATTGCAAGAAGCTTACAAAGAAGGGCTTTGCACTGACGATGAAAGATATAAATTAACAATTGATAAATGAGCAAGAGTTAAAGATGCAATTCAAAAAGATCTTAATGAAGTAACTAAAGAACACCCAGATAACCCATTATTTATCATGATGCGCTCGGGTGCGCGTGGTAATATTTCAAACTTCGTACAATTAGCCGGAATGCGGGGATTAATGGCCAACAACGCCAAAACCCTTAAAGCCGATGCACAAAACGAACGGGTAGTTCGTTCAACTGTTGAGGTTCCCGTTAAGTCTTCATTCCTTGATGGACTTAGTGCGTATGAATTCTATTCATCAACTCACGGGGCTCGGAAAGGTTTAACCGATACCGCACTTAACACTTCGCGTTCAGGTTATTTGACACGTCGTTTAGTCGATGTTGCACAATCAATTGTTGTTCGTGAAGAAGATTGTGGCAGTGATTTTGGATTTACTATTAAAGATATTGTTGATACCAAAACAAATTCAATTATTGTTCCTTTCAAAGAAAGAATTGAAGGTCGCTTTACTAACAAACCTGTTTTTGACAAAAAAGGTAATTTAATTGTTGGTGCTAACGAATTTATTACTCCTGAATTAGCAACAATTATTGATAAAAAAGTTGACGCACGTCAAATTGAAATTCGTAGCATTTTATCATGTCATACTCCAAACGGTGTATGTAAAAAATGTTATGGAAAAGATTTAGCAACTAACAAAATTGTAAGTATTGGTGAAGCAGTTGGAATTATTGCTGCTCAATCAATTGGGGAACCTGGTACCCAACTTACGATGCGTACTTTCCATACCGGAGGGGTTGCTGGTGTTGAAGATATTACTGGTGGTTTTGGTCGTTTAATCGAGTTAATCGATGCTTATGAAAAACCATGAGGACGTCCTGCTGAAATCGCTAAATATCATGGTCGTGTTGTAGCAATTGAAGAAATTGCAAGTGGGAAAAACAAGAGTTCAGAATCGTTAATTATAATTATTTATAACATTAATGGTGAAGAAGTTGAAGAAAAAATCCACTTTAGAACCAATAGAATTTTAAGAGTTCAAGTTGGTGATAACCTAGTTCCTGGACAAAAAATTATTGAAGGTCCAATTGAGTTAAAACACTTGCTTGATATTACTGATCCTCGTACAGTACAAAATTACTTACTTAAAGAAATTCAAAGACTATACCGTATGCAAGGGATTAGTATTAGTGATAAGTATATTGAGATTATTATTCGTCAAATGCTTTCAAAAATTCAAATTCAAGAAGCCGGAGATTCTAAATTCTTTGTTGGTAACTTTGTTGATTTACATGAATATCAACTTGAGGCTGGTAAATTACTTGCCGAAGGTAAAAAACCACCTTATGGGGTTTGCGTAATTAAAGGGGCGAAACAAACACCTTTACTTTCAAATTCATTCTTAGCCGCTGCTTCATACCAAGAAACCGCTAAGATTCTTGTTAACGCAGCAATTAGTAATCAAGTTGATAATCTTGAGGGTCTTAAAGAAAATATTATTTTAGGTCACAAAATTCCTGCTGGAACAAACTCGAACTTTGAACCAAAATCAAAATATGATATTAAAGATCCACGTGAATATTTCCCAGATAAGTTTAATCCAGTTATTCCAACTTCGAAGGAACAACGTGACGAAATTTTCGAAGAAATTAGCAAGGTTATAGAAGAACAAGGTGCTACTGTTAATGCTGTTGATGATGACAGTGATGTCGACTTCTTTAATGAGTAATTTGTAAAACAAAAAAATGTTTAATTTCAGTATAAAATCAATAAATATTACTGAAAATAATTAAAAATGGATATACAAAAAAACAGGCTTAACGCCTGTTTTATTATTCTGTTTTATCGATTACTGCGCCACCAACAACTTTGTCGTTATCATAAATTACAACTTGTTGACCTGGTGTGACTGCCATGGCGCCCTGCTCATAAGAAACGATAATTTTGTTATTAGGTAAAATTTCTAATTTAACAGGAATATCTTCTTGACGGTAGCGAAATTTTGCCGTTAAATTACCTGGATTAAAGGACTTAGCGATTTGGTTAAATTCGCTAGCATATAACTTGTGTGAAGTTAAGAAATCCATTCTACTAATTGGGGCTACATAAACAATATTTTCCTTAATGTTATGGCCGCAAACATAGTGTTTTTCTTTCTGTCCACCGAGATTTAATCCTTTACGTTGTCCAAGAGTATAATACATACTTCCCTCATGTTTCCCGACAACTTTCTTGGTAATTATGCTGACAATATCACCGCTTTGAGCAGGGATATAGTTTTGAAGAAATTTTGTAAAATTACGTTCTCCAATGAAGCAAATACCAGTACTATCTTTTTTTTCTGCTGTAATTAAATTAAGTTGCTTTGCAATTTCGCGAATTTTAGTTTTTGACAAATCTGCTAATGGCATCAATACTTTTTCTAGTTGTTTATTGCTTAATTGTGCTAAGAAATACGACTGATCTTTGGTTTTATCTTTTGCCTTGTACAGTTCTGAATTTATTACTTTAGCATAGTGGCCAGTTGCAAGAAAATCTGCGCCTAATTCATCAAAAGCATATTTTGCAAATAAATCAAATTTAATGTATTTGTTACATAAGATATCAGGATTAGGGGTTCGGCCCTTTTTATATTCATTAATCAAATCGCTAAAAACTAGATCTCAGTATTCCTTAATAAAATCAATACGAAACAATTTGATACCAAGTTTATCAGCAACACTTTTTGCATCGCGATAATCTTGTTCTTGGGTACAGATATCATCATTAAAATTATTTCCTAAAATGTCGTTGTTTGCCATTGAGTCTCAGTTACGCATAAAAAGGCCTATAACTTCATAGCCCTCTTTTTTAAGTAAATAGGCAGCGATACTTGAATCAACGCCGCCACTCATTCCGACAACGACCTTTTGCATTTTTTCCTTTAATTTTTACCATTTTTCGGCAAAAAATGTAGTTTCATTTAATATCAAATATAATAATACCAAAATATTAAGATTATAAAAGAAGGAGAAAAATGAAATATTCTTGGTTTTCCAAAAAACTTTGCTTGCTAATTTCATTTATAAGTTTTTGCGTTTTTGCTGTGTTATTGTTTATTAACACATTGCACTTGCTACTAATTAATGAAGACAGTAGTTTTAAGAGTATATATGTCGCGGGTTCGGGATATAAAATGATTGGTGGAATGATTTTTGCTGCCCTTCCATTATTATTGCTTTATATATTTGTAAAGCTAGAAATTAATTCGTCATTCTTTAGCAATTGAAGCAAACAAACTTTAAATATGAAGATGTTGTCAATCGGATTATTTGTCTTAATTGGAGTTGCAGCGCTTTACTTAATAGCGTTCTTCTTAAGTTTCTTTAACGAAACAAATAGTGGCGACTTTATCACTGTAACATGCTTTATTTTGGTCACAGGCCTTGCATTTGTCGTTGTTGTGCTAGGATTATTGTTGTTCGGTAAAAAAGAAAGATATCACGACGAAATTGTTATCGAAGAAAAAAGAAGCAAAAAGAAATAAAATAAAAAATGCGAGATAGTCGCATTTTTTATTTACTGTTTTTTACTTGATCAACTAATTTAGCAAATGTTGTAGGTTCATTAATTGCTAATTCTGATAACATTTTTCTGTTAATTAAAATGTTGTTAAGTTTTAAACCATTAATAAATTTTGAGTATGATAAACCTTGTTCGCGAACCGAAGCATTAATTCTTGAGATTCATAATTTTCTGAAGTCACGTTTAACTTGTTTACGATCTCTAAATGCGTATGTTCAAGATTTAACAACTGCTTGTTTTGCTACTTTGTAACCAACTGATTTGTGGCCAAAGTATCCTTTTGCTAATTTGAGTCATTTTTTACGTCTTGCTCTAGTAACTGTTCCGCCTTTAACTCTCATGATTACTCCTTAAATTAAAGCCTTAAATCTTTTAACATCACTTGGATGCATAGTTGTTGATTTACGAGCTTGACGTTTTTGTTTGGTTGATTTGTTTTGTGCTAAATGTGATCGATATGCTTGTTCACGCATAATTTTGCCTGAACCAGTAATCTTAATTCTCTTCTTGAGAGAGCTCTTTGTCTTCATTTTTGGCATGATCTTTCTCCGTTTTCTGTTGTTCTTTTAAAAATTTAGCAATTTTATTTTTAGAAGGTTGAATTTGCAAGTCTAAGAAACGATCTTGAGTTAGGGTTGCTTCCTTAGCAATTTCAGCAATATCTTCAACAAGGGCGAAAAACTTATTAAGTGTTTCGTGCCCTAATTCTTGACGCGTAAGTTCGCGACCACGGAATTTTAAACTAACTTTAAGTCGGTCACCGTTAAGTAAAAATTCGCGAGCCTTACGTGCTTTTGTTTCTAAATCGTGTTGACCAATTAATGGTGTAAGACGAACTTGGCGATTTTGGATATTGGTTTGTTTTTCCTTCGCTTCCTTCGCTTTTTTCTTGCGATCATATTTAAACTTACCGTAGTCTAAGATTTTTGCGATTGGTTTTGGTTGGACGCTGATTAAAACCAAGTCCATTTTTTTAGCTTTGGCCATTGCAATCGCTTCATCACGCTCTAAAACGCCAACTTTTTCATTGTTTTCATCCACCACAAAAACTTTTCTGTATGGGATGGCTTGGTTGAGTGTGTGTTCAGCCTTCGGTACGTTGCTTCGTGCGTTTAGTGCTATAATTTTCTCCTTAAATAAAAAAAGTGGTTTTCCCACTTTCTCACGACAAAAAAATATTATTCAATTGATATTATCAATTAAAAAATAACTTAATTGTAGCAAAACCCATGAATGGATCATCAGGTGAGAAGTGATTCTACTTTCTGCAATTAATAATTATTGCCATATAATGATATCATTTTTTAGTTTAAAAATATAAAAAAAGTTCGATGTCGAACTTTATTTGTCAATGATGTTGTTAGCAATCATTACCTTTTTAAGACCTTCAATTGCTGCTGCTTCGTCACTACCATCAGCGGTAATGGTTACAGTAGTATTGGTTTTAACGCCAAGTGACATAATGTTCATAATTGATTTTAAATTACCAGATGCAGTTGCTGTTTTTAATTCAATTTTTGAACTGTATTTAGCTGCTTCTTGACATAATTGTGAAGCAGGTCTAGCGTGTAAGCCAATAGGATCAATAATAGTAACTTTTATTTCTTTCATGTTTAATCTCCTACTTATGTATAAACATACAATACAATTATAGACTACTATTAATCTTTACGCAAAATTTTATGGATTTATTACCAATCAATGTTTTTTGCCAGCAATTTCATTTAAAGATGTTAACTAAACTCATTGCTAATATATGGTGAGTTTAATCTTAATGTGTGTATAATTTTATACATAAAATGAAAGGATAAAATGGTATTTTTAGTTATAACATACGTTATCAAACTGGAAGATAAAGCTAATTTTATCGTTGCAGCCAATAAATATATTGATGCATCAAGAAAAGAAACAATTAATCTTTCGTTTGATTATGGGCAAGATAAGAAAGATAATGAGTTTGTTTTTGTTTCACGTTGAACCACTGACAAAGCATTTTTCGAACACAAAAAAACACCGCATTTTAAAGAATTTGCGATGACAATTACGCCAATGTTAGCTGATAATTTTGTACCACACCTCATCGTAGGTTTAAGATAGAAAGGAAATATGACACCACATATTAACGCTAAACCAGGAAAAATTGCAAAGACAGTTTTAATGCCTGGAGATCCACTTCGTGCAAAGTATATTGCCGAAACATATTTAAGCGATGTAGAACTAGTTTCAAGCATCAGAAACGTTTTAATGTACACTGGAAAATTCAATGGTAAACCTGTTACTGTTGCTGCTAGTGGGATGGGTTGCCCTTCAATTGGGATTTACAGCTACGAACTATTTAAGTTTTATGATGTTGAAAACATTATTCGAATCGGTTCAGCCGGAGCATACGTTAAAGAATTAGATCTTTACTCAACAATGCTTGTAACTGAAGCATTCTCAGACTCAAGTGCTTTTTCAGAACTTGTAACTGGAGAAAAAACTAATATCGCTAAACCAAGCGATAAACTTAATGATAAGTTACGCGCTAGTGCAAAAGCACTTAAAATTAAATTACATGAAGGACGTGTACACTCGTCAGAAGTATTTTATGCATCGCGTCCACTTGATGAAACCATTAAAGTAACCAAAGCCTTGGCAGTTGAAATGGAATCATATGCATTATTCATTAATGCTAAAAAACTTGGCAAACACGCAGCGTGTTTACTAACAATTTCAGATAATTTAATTACCCACGCTGAAACCACACCAGAAGAACGTCAAAATTCATTTAATGACATGATGAAAGTTGCGCTAGGAGTAGCTTAATGCGTGTAACTGATATTATTAATAAAAAAATCGATAAAATCGAACTTAGCAAAGAAGAAATTGATTTTTTAGTTAATGGTTATGTTGAAGGTAGTATTCCTGATTACCAAATGTCAGCCTTTTTAATGGCTGTAGTTTTTAACTCGATGAGCGCAAAAGAACTAGGTTTTCTAACTCGTGCTTACATCAATTCAGGTGAAGTTCTTAACTTAAGCAAAATTAAAGGAATTAAAGTCGATAAACACTCAACCGGTGGTGTTGGGGACAAAACCACACTTGCCATTGCACCTTTAGCAGCTGTTTTAGGCGCTCCTGTAGCAAAAATGTCAGGCCGTGGATTAGGGCACACTGGCGGAACAATTGATAAACTTGAAACTATTCCAGGTTTTCGTGTTGAATTAACACAAGAAGAGTTTATTAATAATGTTATTAAACATGGAGTTGCAGTTGTTGGACAATCAAATTTACTTGTACCAGCTGATAAAAAAACATATGCTTTGCGTGATGTAACAGGAACCGTTAACTCAATTCCTCTTATTGCGGCATCAATTATGTCGAAAAAATTAGCAACAGGTGCTGATGCTATTTTGCTTGATGTTAAATGCGGCGAAGGCGCATTTATGAAGGATTTAAAATCAGCTCGCGAACTTGCAAAAACAATGATCAATATTGGGAAAGAACTTAATGTTGATGTACGTGCTGAAATTACTAACATGTCGCGTCCAATTGGAAAAGAAATTGGTAACAAGAACGAAGTTTTAGAAGCAATTCGTACCTTAAAAGGCGAAGGACCTAAAGATTTTGAAGAGTTAGTATACTCAAGCTGTGCTACCATGCTTGACCAAGCGGGAATTGAAAAAGATCATGATAAAGCATACAAAATGATTGATGAAGCTATAAAAAGTGGAAAAGCACTTGACAAGTTTTATGAATGAATTGCCTCACAAAATGGTGATGTTAACGCTTTGAAAGATCCTGTTTTTTGAAACCCGAAACACAAACTAGAGATCAAAGCAAAAACAAGTGGTTTTATGAATATTACTGATAGTTTGGTTTTTGGAAATGTTGCAATGAAATTAGGTGCAGGTCGTCCAACCAAAGAAGATGAAATTGATAATGAAGCCGGAATTACAATTCACAAAAAAACTAATGATGAAATCAAAGTTGGCGATGTAATTTTTAGTCTTTATTCATCAAGTCCAATTGATTTAAACTTAAGCAAAGAGTTAGCTAAAGGTTATAAAATTGGCAAATCTAAAGTGGATAATAAGATTATTTTAGATAAATTAAAATAATAAAAACTAGGCAACCGCCTAGTTTTTTGATATTTTGTTAAATATATGGCGGACAATGAGGGATTCGAACCCCCGCGAGAGTTGCCTCTCCTAACGGTTTTCGAGACCGTCCCCTTCAACCGGGCTTGGGTAATTGTCCGTATTTATTATTTTATATTAAAAAAATAATTTAATTGTATCATTATATAGTTAATATTACAATCTGATAGGAGGTCACAATGATTGATAAAAAATTATTAAAAGAATTTGCTAAGAAGTATGATTCAAAAAAGGAAAATAAAGCGGTTGAGTCAGCAATTGCGCGCGTAGGTGTTTTGGAGGCTTCAATTAATAATGAAGCAATTAAAAGACACACTTTTAAGTTTTCAAATACTACTAAAAAGGGTGAAGTAACTAACCAAAATAATAGTGGTCGTTGCTGAATGTTTGCAGCACTAAATACAGCGCGTGTTGATGCAATGAAAAAATTCGATCTTAAATCAATGGAATTTTCACAAAACTACACATTTTTCTGAGATAAACTTGAAAGATCAAACTATTTTTTAAATGCAATTATTGATACTGTTAAAGAAAAACTTGATTCACGTGTAGTTGCACATTTACTTAAAAATCCACTTGAAGATGGTGGACAATGAGATATGTTTAGCGCTATTTTGGCTAAGTATGGTGTTGTTCCTAAAGACCATATGCCAGAAACTCTAAACTCAGAACGTAGCTGACAAATGAACAATAACTTAACCAGTATGTTAAGATACTTTGCTTACGAAATTCGTAACGAATACGCTAACAATAAACAAGTAAAACCATTACAAGAAATGAAGAAAAAATACCTTCAAATTATTTATAACGTGCTTGTAAAATCACTTGGTCGTGTACCTGAATTTGTTGAGTTTGAGTATGAAGATAAAGATGGTAAATATCACCGTTTAAACAAAATGACACCACAAGAATTTTTCAATGAAGTTGTTGGCTGAAAACTTGAAGACAAGGTAAGTGTTATTAATGCACCAACCGAAGATAAACCATACAACAAAGTTTATACAGTTAAATACTTAGGTACAGTTGCTGAAGCAAAACCAATTGCACACTTAAACTTACCAATTGCTGAATTGAAAAGAATGGCAATAGCCGCAATTAAAAATGGTGAGCCAGTTTGATTTGGTTGTGATGTTGGTAAAATGAGCAACAGCAAGCAAGGAATTATGGATCACGAGATGTATAACTTTGAAGAAACACTTGGATACCACCCAAACTGAACTAAAGCACAACGTTTAGATTATGGTGAAAGTTTATTAACACACGCTATGGTCTTTACAGGTGTTAACCTTGATGAAAAAGGAAATCCAATTACCTGACAAGTTGAAAACTCATGGGGTAACAAAATTGGAAAAGATGGAGTGTTTTCAATGAGTGATAAATGGTTTGATGAATTTACATACCAAATTATGATCGATAAAAAATATTTAACTAGAGAACAAAAAGAAATTTATGAAAGTTCAAAATTAGTTGAATTAGCACCTTGAGACCCAATGGGCGCATTAGCAAAATGATGATAAAAAAATAGTGCGATTAATTTTTTAAATCCACTATTTTTTTTGATTCAAATTGATATTTTGTAAAGTATAAATTTCCATCCGCAACTTGAATAAACGGCGCATTTTTTACCATTTCTTTTTGGGCACGAAATACTTTAACTCGTTTGTCGTTAATAAACGTAAATGCGCCAGGATTGTCGGCATAAGCGCGTATTAAATTGATGTTATCCTTGATGCTACGATTTTTGTCTAATTCGCCATCTTGTTTTTCTAGCTTGTGTGCGAAGGTAACAAGACTTTCATCTTGGGCGACAGACGCGATATCATTTCGCTTTATTTTTAATAATCAATAATTAATGTTTTTCAGTGCTAACTCAGTGATTTTGTTGAACAAAATTGAAGTTGTGTCCTCTGGATTTATTGGCATTTTTGCACTAAAAATGATATCGCCGGCATCCATTATTTTAGTCATATAAATCAAACTTATTCCGGTTTCTTTATCACCATTTAAAAGCGCGTGTTGGATTGGCGCCGCGCCTCGATATTTTGGTAATAAGCTACCGTGAATATTAATCGCAGCAATTTTAGGTAAATTTAAAATTCTTGTGGGAATGAATTGACCAAAAGCATATGTTAAAAGTATGTCAAATTCTAAAGCGAAAAGTTGATTAAAAATGTCATTAATTTTTTCGGGTTGAAAAAGTAAAAAATTATTATTTTTGGCAAAAGCCGCAACTTTATTTTCTTGTATTTTTTGGCCCCGATTAGCTTTTGCATCGGGTTGAGTTATTACCGCCACAATTTCATTTTTTGTCGCTATTTCAGCAAAAACTGGCAGGATAAATGCGGGTGTTCCGCATAATACTATTTTCATATGCACCTCTTTTGAGAATTATGGTTATAAGTTAATTGTTTGTAATAAAATATACATATATTATTATATTAATAAAGAAAGGATTTTATGAATAAACCTAATAATAAAAGAAGTAAAAATGTACTTTTAAAAGGAACATTCAATAAAAAAGAAAAAGAAAATTTAGTTGCTGAATTTGGTGTGATTACTGAATTCTTAGATAACAACGAAGCATTTGTGTTTTTGGGTGAAGAAGATAAGTTTGATTTATCAAAATTAAAATCAGTTGTTGAAAAAATAATTGCTGGTTCAAAGAGAGATTATCAAATTAGCCTAGACACTTTTGTAACAAATAAACTCGGATTAGACGAAGTAACAATAACATTTGCCGATGTTATTAAATATAGCGTTGAAAAAATTTGAAACAAAAAAACTAAGAAAGATGAGAAAGAACGCAAATTTGAGTTATTTACAGTTAATAAAATTGACGAAGCAAAATGAAACAAAGCCGCAATTTTAGCAAGTACTATTAAGATGACAAGAGATTTACAAATTATGGCACCAAACGAATTAAATTCGGAAGAAATGGCTAAACGTGTTGAAGCTAACGCAAAACCATTTTTAAATGACAAATTTAGTATTAAGGTTCTTAATAAAAAAGAAATTGAAAAAGAAAAAATGGGTCTATTACTTTCGGTAAATCGTGGTAGTGTTTATGAACCTCGTGTTGTTGTTTTAGAATATAAGGGAAACCCATCATCAAAAGAAAAAACAGTTTATGTAGGTAAGGGAATTACCTTCGACTCTGGAGGGTACAGCTTAAAACCTTCAAGATTTATGATTGGAATGAAATTCGATATGTCGGGAGCAGCGATTGTTGCCGCAAGTTTAATTTCGATTGCTCAATTGAATCCAAAATCTAATGTTGCCGCAGTTTTATGTATTACTGATAACAGAGTTAATGGCGATGCTTCATTACCTGATTCGGTATGAACATCAATGAACGGAAAAAGTGTTGAAGTAAATAACACTGATGCTGAAGGTAGACTTGTAATGGCAGATGGAATTACTTATGCCGTTAGAAATCTAAAAGCAACTAGAGTTGTTGATGTTGCGACATTAACAGGAGCGATTTTAAGTGCTTTAGGAACAACTTACACAGGTGTTTGAGCAACTAGTGAAAAAGCATGAAACGATATGTCAAAAGCAGCGCAAAACGCGCAAGAGTTAATTTGAAGAATGCCACTTAATGAAGAGTTTGCTAAAAATATTAAAAAGTCGGAAGTTGCCGATCTTAAAAATACCGACTTTTCAGGTAACGGTGGTTCATGTTCAGCAGCAATGTTCTTAAAAGAATTTACTGAAGATGTTGAATATATTCATTGTGATATTGCAGGTACAGCAGAACAAAACGGTGTACCAACAGGTGTCTTAATTAAAACATTAACAGAACTTGCATTATAATAAAAAAACGGAGCTTCCGTTTTTTTTATTTTTCAATATAAATTCAGCATTTTTTCTTGAAATTTACTAATTATTGTCACTAATATTTGAGACTAATTTAAGTACCGATGTTTCTGCTCTTAAAATCCTTTTTCCAAGTGAAATCACTTCATAATTATTGGCTTTTGCGAATTCGACTTCTTTGTCGCTAAATCCACCTTCGGGGCCAACTAGAAAAACTAAGTTACCAATAAACAAGGTTTTAGTATTTTCGGTTGAGGTTTTTTCGTGCGCAATAAATTTATTGTAGCCTTCGAATTTGGTTACGAATTGATCAAATGGAACAGGCAAATTTATTTCTAGACAATTATTGCGAAACGATTGTTCGCACGCTGCTTTTGAAATGGTAGTTCAACGCTCGATTTTGTTTGTTAAATCTTTTTCGTTCCATTTGACAGCGATATTTTCACTTGTTAATAATTGTAGTTTTTTTACACCTAGTTCGGTGAGTTTTTGTACTAATAAGTCAATCTTTTTGTATTTAATAAGTGGCAAACCAACAACAATATCGTGATTAAATTCGTTATTAATTGATGTTTTTTCAATGATTTTTGCTTTACCTTTTACATATTTACAAAGATAGTATTCGTTTTTATATAAACAATGGATTTCTTCATTATCGCGAATGCGGTTTACTTTTAAATGATTAAGAGTTTCCTTATCAAAGATAAAAAACTCATCATTTTTTTCATTAACTATATAACGCATTATTCAACCTTTTGTTCGTTTATGGCAAGTTTTTCCGCTTCCATTTTTTCGTATAATTCTGCTTCTTGAATTAGTTTGTGTTCAAGTCTACGAGAAAATGTTAGTTTGTTTTGATCAATATGTGGAATCTTTTTATATAAGTATCAGAATGAAATTGTACCAATTGTAATTCCACTAATTATTGAATTGACAATTCAACCAACAATAATCATTACGTTTGCAACTCATGTACCATTACCATTACGGTAAAGCATTAAACCAGTTAGGTATGCTAATGGCATAATGATAATAAAGCAAATAAAGCCTTCAAACGCTGCTACGATACTTGACATCAACACATTATTAGTGCCCTGGAAAATAATAAGAGCAACAATAATTGGTGCGAAGAAGAATAAACGAGTGGCAAGTAATCTTAAAAACAGAACACTTCCATCTCATTTATTTGCTTCAACATTTAACATTTTTGCAAATAAAGGAGCAGCAATATTAATTGCAATAATTGAAATTGCGGCAACGATTGCGGCTGAAATTAGTGCTCATCACGCTGTTTCCTTACAACGTTTAAAGTTCCGGTTAGCATAATTGTAGGACATTAGCGGTCTGGCACCATCGGTAATTCCGAAAATACCAAACATAAATAAGACAAAGACGGGATTTGCTTTTGATCAGTAATACTGGAAGTTGACAGCATCACTAAATTCAGTGTGACTAAATAAGAAGGTAATTATAAATACCGAAAAAGCAATGGTAAATGATCTTAAGAATCCGCTTAAACCAAGGAAACTAACTGGTAGTAACATTTGTTTTTTGAATTTAAAGCGAAATAGATATTTAAGGTCAAGTCAAGTGTGTTGTTTCTTGGTATTGTAGTAACAGTATCATAAGTAACCTAAAAGGTTAACAATTCACCCGATTAAAGTGGCAAGCGCACCACCTAATACCCCAAGTTTAAAGACAATAATAAATAAAGCATCAAGGCCGATATTGCATAAATTAGAAATAATAGCAATAATTAAAACATAGTTATTTTTTCCTTCGGCACGAATTAGGAATGAGAGCAAAACGTGTAAGGCCATAATAAATGTCCCTCCACCATAAACTAAAATATAAAATTTGGCTCATTTAACACTAATACTGTGTGCGGCATCAAAATATGCTTTCATCACATCAAAGTCTGCCCCCATTTTCGCGGCAGCGATTGAGTCGTAAGAATTTTTACCAGCTATAACGCCAGGTAATCCGGCAAATGAAGCTGTAATTGTAATCCCGCCCGAAATTAAACCCATTACTAATGAGGCCCAAAAGACTGTGCCTCAAACATCTTTACCCAATTGTTCGCGATTTTTTGCTATTAGTTTTGTATAGTAGACACTAGAACCAACAGGTACTAAAAAGACTGTGGCATTAATAAAAATAATAATTGGATTAAAACTAACAATAGATGTAGAAACTACGGAGTTGGGGGTAATCGGCGTTAGTTTTGCAAATTTTGTAATATCGGAGATATTGGCATTATACTTATCGATTAAGGCTTGCATTTGGTCGGCACTTAATCGTGCAAAACCATCGACATAGTCATATAGTAATCCGCTCTCCCCGAACATTGGCTTTGTACTTGGCGTAAATTGTTGGATCAAAAGCTGGTCGATAAAGGTGTAAAGACCAACCATTACTGATCCTAGTAGTGCCGGTATTCCGACAATTCATATTACTTTTGATACTTTCGTCTTTGCAAAAAGTTCAAAAGCGCGTTCTTGTTTCGAGTTATTCATAAGTACCTCAATTATATAGAAAAAGATTAAAAATAAAAAGGACAATTTGTCCTTTTTTTAGTCAAATAAATGAAATGGTGCGAACGAATGGAATCGAACCATCGACCTCACGATTATCAGTCGTGTGCTCTAACCGTCTGAGCTACGCTCGCATAAAAATTCCTTGCGGAATTATTAACGTTTTGAGAATTGTCTTGAACGACGCGCTTTTCTTAAACCTGGTTTCTTACGTTCTTTTATTCTAGCATCTCTTGTAAGCATTTTTTCAGGTTTTAGTTTTGCCCGGTAGTCTTCATTAACTTCAAGCAATGCTCTAGCAATTCCTAGGCGAATTGCGCCCGCTTGACCACTTAATCCTCCACCTTTAACATTAACATTAATATCAAATTTGTTTACATTTTCGGTAATTGCTAATGGTTGAAGTGCATCTTTAATAAAGATATCTGAATTTAAGTATGCTTTTGCTTCACGGTTATTAATTGTAAAGTTACCTGCACCAGGGCGAATAATAACACGCGCTGTTGAGCTTTTTCTTCTTCCTAAACCACGGTAAGCAACAGCATTAGAATCGTGAGCAGGTTTTTTTGTTTTAACTGTTTTTTTAACAGTTGTCTTAGTTGTCTTAGTTTCAGCCATTATTTAACCTCAATCTTTTCTGGTTTTTGTGCCGCATGTGGATGTTCATTTCCAGCGTAAACATATAAGTTACGGAATTGTTTATTTCCTAATTTTGTGTGAGGGAGCATCCCCTTAATTGCTTTTTCTAAAATAGCGATAGGTTTTTTTTGTCTTAAATCATGAGCATTAATCACTTTTAAACCACCAGGGTAGCCTGAGTGAGTGTAGTATAATTTATCGTGTTCTTTTTTTGCAGTTAGTTTGATATCTTTGGCATTGATTACTACCACGTAGTCACCCATGTCAACATTAGGGGTAAAAGTAGGTTTATTTTTACCTCTTAAAATATCAACAATCTTAGTTGCTAAACGTCCAAGAATTAAATCTTTAGCATCAATAAGTAGTCATTTTTTATCTGCTTCAAGATGTTTCACGATTGTTGTTTGACGCATATTTTTCCTTTCCTTTGTTTTAAACTTCGATAACGTTTGTAATTATATAATAATTTAGTTAAAAAATTATACAACATTATTGCTTTTTTCTTTTATGTTAATAATTCGAATTATTTTTTCAGCTGTGTTGCTTGGATATTTGGTTTTATTTTTTATATTATCAAAAACAATCGCGTCAAAATCCTTAAAGTGATTACGAATGGTATATACGGTATTTTCGTGAATATGATAAAAATTTACATCATTAGAATTGTTGTAATAAGAGCTAAGTGATAAAACAAAATTATTTTGATTTGCCGCAATTTCTTGAGTATGGTACATTATTTCGCTTGGACTAATGTTAAAGTTTCAACTTGAAATTGTGGCGTTTTTATAATTTTTAAGACCAACTAAGGCCTGGTCGAAAATTATATTTTTCTTAAAATTAAGTTTGATAATGATTGTACTAATAACATAACCTAGTAAGTTTTCAAGTAAAAAAGTATAAGAAATTTCTTGTTTGTAAAAACGTTGATTAAGGTAACTCATTACTCTTTTCAAAAGTAAGATGATGTGATATTCGAATTTTTTGGCATCGATGTGTTTTGAATCATCAAATAACTGTTCTATATTGCTATCGATAAAAATCCGCACAACATTATAATCACGAGCAGCTAGTAGTTGATATTTTAAATCGTAAACGTATGTAGATTCTAAAAATGGTCACTGATCAAATGTGATCAAAATTTTCTTTTTCTTATTTTGTTTTTTGTTTATTGATTTGTAAAAAATAAAGTTAGTATTTGCGTATAGAATTTTTTCTGGTAATGGCAAAGTTCTGTCAAAAAGTAGTGGATCTGTTTTTGATATTTTTTGAAACTCATATGACAGTGTATCAAAAAGATAAGTTTCAGATTTTGTTGTTGTGCTGGTTGTAGCAATTAAACAAGTTGATTTATTTTCAGATCAATCAATACTAATGAATGGCTCGCTCTCTAATGCGAATTCGCTTAATAATTTCGTTTTGATTTCGTGTTCTAGGTTTTCTAAATCTTTATTGTAGTAATGTGTTTTAATCAAATTTTTACTTGGATGATAGGCATCAAATTTTTCAACTTGATTATTTTTAATATATATTTTGTTGATAGCAAAGTTATCGGTTGATTCGAAAATTGTTGCTTTTAGTTTTAAATTTTGATCGTATTTACCAAAGATAAATTTACCAGAAGCAAATGTTTTTACCAATAGAAATTTATCTAATTTTCCTAAAATTTTAAATTGTACAAATGAAGAAAATGTTGCTAATTCCTTACGGTGTTTGTTGATTGAAATCTTGTTAATGTTGTAATTTTTAAAATTAATTTTATAAGTATAAAGAGGGTGTAAATTTTCGTTATAAACTCATTTAATTAATTGTTCATTGCTGTTTATTCGTAAAAACTCATCTTTCTTAAATTTGAAATTTTCAGTGGAAATCATTGAATTTATGTTGAAAATGTATTGTTTTATGTCTTTTGAAATAATCGATTCTTCATAATATGCGATGTGTTCATCACTAGTGTCTTCGAGAATGTCGAAAGCAATCACACCGCTTTGAAAATTGTTAGAAATTTCGACATTAATATTTTCAAGTAAGTTATACATAAATAAACTAAAAGTTTCATTTAATTTGTTTTTTACGGTGTAAAAAATGTACTTATCGTTTTTAATCGCAAAAGTTTCAATATTGTTAATTTGTTGTGAAGTAAGATTAATTTCGGTATGTGAATTAAGGCGTCTAACTCATAAATTTTGATATTTTAAATAAGGTTTTAAGAAAACGAAAAAACTACCATCTTTACTTAGTTTGGTAGTAGCATGTTCGTTATTTAAAAATAAACTTATTATTTCAGAACGCATGTTTTCCTCGTGGTTTAAACCATATGGTGCTACCTACAGGATTCGAACCTGTTACCTATTAATTACGAGTTAATTGCTCTGCCTAGTGAGCTAAGGTAGCATAAAATGTCATTACGACATTTTTAAGTTGTTATTGAAGTTTTGTTGTTCTTCATCTTTTTTTGATTCTCCGCTTAAATCATTATTTTGCGAATTTTCAGGATGTTTTTCTTTCTTTTTGTGTTCATAGATGATTTGATAAATCATATATCCGACAATTATAACACAGCCTAATGTTAAGCATACATCTGCAAAATTAAATGTTCCTCGATCTAATCATGGCATGTAAAAGATATCTTTTACCATTCCGTGATAAAGGAAACGGTCGACTAAATTTCCTAAATCACCCGCCGCAACCACTCCTATTGTGAGAATTGTAAACAAATTTCTCATAAATGCGACACCAATCAAAATAGAAATGAAAATAATCAATGAAATTGTTTGAATAAAAGCAATATTTTTGGTTCGCATAAAAGTTACGCCAACGTGACCAACCGAACGAATTCCTATAATTTTAAAGTCTTGAAATTTGCTTGCGTCAACATCATATTCGCCTTGAGTAAATCCATGAAAATCTTTGCTTCCATCTTCGAAAACAAATAGTGTTCGTTTTGTTGCGAAGTCAAGAATAAATAATGCTGTCAACATTGCGAAAAAGTATAAATAATTAAATAAAATTTTTTTTCAATTATTTTTGAAATAATGTTTGGTTTTGATAAAAAACGCCTTTACTTTATCGTTTCATGAGTTAGCAAGGTTGGCCATTTAGACCTCGTATTCTTTAACAACATTTTGGCAACGTTGGCACAAGTTGTTTTTGATTGTTTTTGATGGGAATAGAATTCAACATCTCTCGCATTTAATACCATTATATTTAGTAAGATTGTTAGTTTTGCCAGAATTAATTTCACCAACCATAAGTAAAGTTTTAAGGTCGAGTTTTTCTAAAAATTTTGTGTTGTATGCGCTGGCATTAAAAGTAATTTTTGCTTCATAAGAACGGTTTATTTCTTTGTTTTTAATTGCGTTTTCAATAAGTAAATTAATATCGTTACGTAATTTGAAAAAGTCGTTTCAAGATTCGATAATTTCTTTTTTAGGTTCTGGATATTTACTAAATTTTTCTAAGTGAACAGATTCCTTTTTGTCTTTTTTATCAAAGAACTCATATGCATCGTCGCATGTTGTAGGTAAGATTGGGGAAAGAACTAAAATTAAGAAATTGGTGATGTTGTAAAGATTGTATTTAATCATTAAAAGTTCAGGATCATCTTTTTTGTTAACGTACAAAATATCTTTAGCGATATTTAGATAAAAACTTGAGAGATCTGTTAAATAATTATTAACCTCCTTAACAACTTGAATAAAGCTGTAATTATTGTATGAATTAAAGATTTTTGCTTGAATATCATAGAATTGATTTTCAATAAATTCATGTACACCAGTTGTTTTGATTTTTTTGTGTTTGTAATCGTTGAGATTACCGAGCATAAATTTAATTTTATTGCGAATATTTCTATAAATTTCAACATTTTGCTTCAAAATATTATCAGAAATCGAGATGTCGTTTGAATATTCACTATTGGCAACTCATAATCTTAAGATATCAGCTCCATATTCTTTCACTACATCAAGTGGTGAAACTACGTTGCCTTTTGATTTTGACATTTTTTCACCATTACCATCAAGAGTAAATCCGTGCGAAATCAAATTTTTGTAAGATGGTTTTCCAAGATAAGCTACAGAGTTAATTAATGAACTATTAAATCAACCACGGTATTGGTCACTACCTTCTAAATAGAGGTCATATGGTGCGTTTGCATCGGTAATTTCAACACCTAAAAATGAGACACCACTATCGAATCAAACATCCATAATATCATTTTCTTTAACAAGATTTTTACCACGATATTTTGGCGGTAGAAGAGCATCAGTTTCTAGTTCGTATCAAACATCAGTTCCCTTTTCGGCGATTAGTTTAATAACATAATCAAAAATTTCGTCGTTTAAAACAATGTTGTTTTTCTTATCATAAAAAGCAATAATTGGAACACCTCAAGTTCTTTGGCGACTAATTGTCCAGTCATCACGATTTTTAATCATTAAACTAAGACGTTTTTTACTTCAGCTATTATAAAAAGTAATATCATCAAGCGACTTTAAAATTTTGTCGCGAATCTTATCGATTGAAACAAATCATTGTGGTGTTCCCCGGAAAATAATTGGTTTATGTGTTCTTCAGTCGTGTGGGAATGAGTGAGTAATTTTCGAGCTGTGAATTAATAAATTCATTTTTGTTAATTTATCAAGAATTTTATCATTAGCATCAAGATAAAAAATGTTTCCAAATTCACTTAAGTTTGGATCGATAATTCCATCATCAAGGATGTGCATAATTTGTTTTAAGTTATTCTTTTTACCAACAAGAAAGTCGTCTTCACCAAATAAAGGGGCAATATGCACAAGACCCGAACCTGATTCGAGGGTAACGTGATGTCCGTAAACAACAGGGGCAACGTTTTTGTTTAAAGGTGATTCATATTCAACTCCAATTAATTCTTTTGCTGCAAGGGGTTTGATGATTTTGACGTTTTGTCAATTGAATTTAGCAAACAATTTATCTGCTAATTCTGTTGCTACAATGTATCTTTTTTTATCGTGTTCAACAATTGTATATTGGTCTTTTTGGCTAATTGCAACTCCCGAGTTAGCAATTAAGGTTCATGGCGTGGTTGTTCAAATGATAATTTTGTCATCTTTCTCAACAAATTTGTTTCCTTTTATTACATTAAAAGCAACATAAATTGAAGGTGAGACATGATCTTCATACTCGACTTCTGCTTCCGCTAGCGCTGATTGACTAGTTGGTGATCAATAAACAGGTTTTAGTCCTTTATAAATTAAGCCGTCATTTCACATTTTTTGGAAAAGGCGAATTTGTTTAATTTCATAATTTTTATCAAGTGTTACATAGTGATTTTTTAAATTGGATTGTAATTGGAGTAATTCGAATTGTTTTTTTTGTCGCTCAACTTGTTTGAGGGCGTAGCTAGCAGCTTTTTTGCGTAAAATAAATGGTGAAAAGTCTTTGCTAGTCATTTTCATTTCTGTTAGCATCTTATGTTCGATAGGCAAGCCGTGTGTATCTCAACCTGGAACAAATGGTGAATAAAAACCAGACATTGTTTTGTAACGAACAACAATGTCTTTTAATACTTTGTTAAGCGCATGACCAACATGGATATCACCGTTAGCGTATGGCGGACCATCATGGAGAATGAACTTATTATTATGGTCATTCGAGGCTAAAATCTTTTTGTAAAGATCCATATCCTGTCATTTTTTTCGAAATAGTGGTTCTTTTTGTCCTAAATTGCCACGCATATCGAATTTAGTAAAGGGCATATTTAGTGTTTTTTTGTAATCCATTAATTACCTTTCTGCTCGATAACTTTGTTAATAAAATAATCAAAAAGTGGATGAGAAGTTAATATCGTTGTATTAAATTCAGGGTGGTATTGCACGCCAAAGTAGAATGGGTGATTTTGAAGTTCACAAATCTCACCAAGGTGTTCTTTATCGTAAATTCCGCTGAAAATGAAATTTTCGTCTTGGAGTTTGTCCATTCAGTCTTTTGTGATTTCGTAGCGATGTCTGTGGCGTTCATTAATTTGTGTTGAGTTATAAACTTGGTGCGCAATAGTATTTTTTGTGATTTGGACATCATAACCACCAACACGAAGTGTGCCACCAAGTTTTTTAGGATCAGATGATTTTACAAGATTGAAGACAAGATTTTTGGTTTTCTCATCGAACTCACGGCTATTAGCATCAGCATAACCTTTAGCACGAGCGTGTGCGACAGTCATGGCTTGCATCCCTAAACAAATTCCCAGTGTAGGAACTTGTTTGTGGGCCAAAATGCTAGCAACTTTTACTTTTTCTTCAAAGCCACGTTTACCAAAACCGGGTAAAATTACAACTCCATCATATGCTTTCAAGTCATCTTCGAATGTTTTAAAGTTAATTGATGAAGAATCAATAAATTCAAGGTTGACTTTAGCATGTTTATATGTTGCAGCAATTTTTAGCGCTTCAATAATTGAAAGGTATGCATCGTGTAGTTGTGTGTATTTTCCAACCATTAAAAGTTTTAATTCTTGCTTGTCATTTTTTTCAAATAATTCAACAAAATTCTTTCATTTATCTAGAGAATTTGTTTTTTTTGCATTTTTTAAATCAAAGTGTTCTTGAATTCGTTGGAAGACTTTTTGGCTATTAAGATATAGTGGAATTGAATAAATATTATTCATATCAGGAACATCAATAATATTATTGGTTGCAATAAAACTTGCTTTTGAAATTTTATTTTTAATTTCATCACCAACGAAGTTATCGGCTCTTAAAAATAACATATTTGGATTGATTCCGAGTGAACGTAATTTTGAAACCGAATTTTGTAAAGGTTTAGTTTTGAATTCGTTTGAAACTTTTAAGTATGGCACATAAGTTAAGTGAGCATAAAAAACATCATTTGGCATTTCGATACTTAATTGACTAATCGCATAAATAAATGATTCTGACTCAAAGTCACCAACAGTTCCGCCGATTTCGATAATAACAAAATCATTGTTTTTAGCGATTTCTTTATTTAAAATAATGTTTTTAATTTCGCTTGTAACGTGCGGAATAATTTGCACTGTTTTTCCATCGAAATAACCTTCGCGTTCCTTGCGGAAAATTTCTTGGTAAATCCGTCCAGAAGTCGAGTTACTTAATTTGGTAAGTCGATTACCAATAAAACGTTCATAATGTCCTAAATCTAGATCGCCTTCGTGTCCGTCGTTAGTTACATAAACTTCCCCATGTTCAATTGGTGACATTACACTTGTGTCGATATTAAGATAAGGGTCTAATTTCATATTGAAAATCTTATAACCATGTGATTTTAAAAGATTGCCAATTGATGCTGCTATTACACCTTTTCCGAGTCCGGAAATTACTCCTCCGGTAATAAAAATATACTTTGCCATTTTTCTTCCTTCTTATTTAATATATTAACTATTATATTAAATATAGAATATTTAGTAAAAATAAAAATCGGCAAAAACCGATTTAAATTGTTAATTTTGGATAGATTGTTAAGGCAACGGCATCAGCGCCTGTGTGTGACATAATTAGACTTGAACCAAAATTAGTATCACTAACTTCTAACCCTTCCTCGGCAAGCGTCTTTGATGCTAGTTTGGTAAGTTCTTCATCGATGCCGTAAATTATTTGAACGACATACTCTTTTAATTGTGAAGCTCGTTTTTTGAGATGATCGACAGCGGTTTTGATAATTCCTGTAACTGTTCGTTTGATATTGTCAACTCCTACCTTACCAGTTGCTTCAAATTTGATTAGTGGTAGAAAACGAAGTGCAACCATGATGAATTTTTTTACCCCTCTTAAGCGACCGCCACCAATTAAACGATTTAAGTTTCTTGGGATGATGTAGGTTACTGTTTGTGAGTTAAATTCAGTTAGTTTAGTTTTGACTAGTTCCATATCACCAGTTTGTTCATATAACTCTTGGGCAAATCTTCCCATTCGTACATATTGCTCACCAACAAAAGCGTTATCAACGCTGTGGAAGTTGGGATATTTTTTTCCAAACTGAGTAACGGTATTAAAAGTTGCTGACAATTGTGAAGATAGTCCTAAATATAATACTTGTTCGTAACTTTCACAATATTCTTTTAATTTCGCTTTGATTAAATCAAGATTAGGCATCGATGTTTTCACGACAGAGTCTGCTTTGATTAAGTTGCCTAATTCACGATTTGATTTTGTAATTCCATCAATATATAAGTTGCCATCTATTTCTACTTGTAAAGGTAAAAATCCCATTTTTAATGCTGCCATTTCGTCAGCAGTTTTACAAGCGAAAGAGTTCTAATATAATTCCTAGTTTCTTCATAGTATGATAAATTATACTCTATCTGTATTTTTTCAATTACAAAGAATAAAAACACACTATTCTTGTTTTAGTGTGTAAGCAATATTTAGGTCGTTTGTTAGCTTTTCACCAAGATTGGTAGGAATTTTTTCGTAAATTAAACTGACATCGTTGGCCTGACTTAATTTACTGATATCGAGTAATGTCGCATATTTTTTAGGCGAAAGATCATGAATATATTCTTCTTTTACAATTACAAGCTTCGATTTTGCGTGTTTGAATAAATCAACGTATTTTTCCTTATAATCGCAAAATACAAAGCCTTTATATTTGTTAGATTTATAAATTTTTTGATTGTTATGATTGAATGAAATATTCAATATTAAGTACTTGTAATTGCTTTCAACATTAAGGAGTTCATCATTAATCATATAATCATCAATCACAATATAATTGTGAGTATAATCAGATTTACTTAGCAAATCAAGTACAACACGTTGGCAGATATTTGTTCAAATTTTCGATAAATATTGTAGTTTATAATTTTTTGCTTTAGGGCTTATTTGTAACAAATTACCAATTGTTGTTTTTTTATTAAAGCCAGTTATTTTGGATTCGAAAATTTCAACTAATTCACTAAGGTTTTTGTTATTTGATAGGTCTGAATATTGAAGTTTTGTATCAACAAAAATGTCAGTAAAAAGATCTTCTTTAAATACTGCAAGTAAAGCATTGATGTCATTGTTGTAATCAGTGATATCGTAGTATTTTGCATAAATATTACTGTTTGTTGTAAAGTGAATATTTATTTTAAATAAATCCAAATTATGTTTGTTAAAACGCTCAATCTTTCTTAAAAGTTGTTTGTGTTTTTTGCAAGCAATAATTAAGTAAAATAAATTAGCATCCTCGTAAAAAAATAAAGAGTCTTTGCTTTTAATTTTTTCAATAAACTCTTCTTTAAATAGAATTGAGTTTTGCCCTAATTCATTACGAAAATTAAGAGGAATAATCGCTAAATTTCGGTATTCTTTTAAGTTGTTAAAAACGTATTTTTTCAACGGAAAGTCAACGTTTTTGTTGAAATTTCACGAAATTGTGAAAAACATTTCATTGTTTTCGTTGACGGGAAAAATGTTGATTGAGTACATTGTGTTTTCGACAACAAAATTCGTTGTTTGTATACTTGTGTGCGCTTCCTTAATTAGAAATGTTTCGCGCAAACGAACATTGTTTGCAACTGACAAATGTTTTAGCAGTGCGCTTAGATTATATCATTCGTAATTTGCAAAGCCTCTTAGGAACCCTTTAGTGGGGCGGTCGCGGCGAAAGTTTCTTCATCCAACACGTTTAAATCGGTTGTTTTCTGAATCGTATAAAAATTGCATTTCACCAAGTGATTTAAAACGTATGTTTTTTTGGTGTAAAGAGAGTCAAAGAACAATTGTAATCGCTTGAACAAGGGTAATAACAATAATGGCAATAATTAAAGCACTTTTAATATTATTCATCATTTCCTCGCTTTAAAACTTGAAATGACATGTGTGATTTCATTAGTGTTTTTTTACCAAATTTTTTGTTATTAAATTTAACATCAATAGTGTCATTATTAACATCAACTACAACACCTTCACCAAACGTTGAATGTGAAATGATATCGTTAACATAAACTTCGCGATTTTCTAAAACAACTTCAATTTCTTGGGTAATATCTTCTGCAGGTATTAAGTTATGTGGAAGTAATGAATTAACTTTAATTCCCATTTCTTTTAAGAATTTTGATGGACGTTTGGGACGATTTGAGTTGTAGTATGTGCCCCGGCTATCTGAAAGGAAAAGTCGTTTTTTTGCTCTGGTAATTGCAACATAAGCAAGTCGTCTTTCTTCCTCCATTTTTTCTTTAGCAGTACTAAATGTATCAGTTTCACTACTTTTACGTGAAGGGAAAATTTCATCAGATAATCCTACAATAAATACGTTGTCGAATTGTAAACCTTTAGCAGCATGGATAGTCATTAGTGACACATAATTATTAACTGAATTTTCATCATTTGAACTTGAAAGTAATGAAATACTTTCTAAGTAATCGGCAACGTTCTTGTCCGCGTTATTTTTTTCTCATTCTTCGATTGATTCTAACAATTCGCGAATGTTATCCATGGCCGAACCCCTTAAGTTTGAAACACCACTAATTTGTTGGTAGTAGCCAATCTCTTGTAAGAATTTATCAAGTACAACAGAAATTCGGTTGGTTTTTAGCGCCTCTCTATAAAACTGAATCGAACGAATAAGCTTGGCCAAATTACGACGTGCTGATTTTGTTCGAACAGGGAAACCTGCGTCATTGATATGTTCAATTACGCAGTCGTAAACATTTTTTTTCTTAATGTTGGCATAATCAAGAATTTTTAATTGGGTTTGTGTTCCTAGTTCACGAGGTGGTACATTAATAATTCGATTAAATGAGATGTTGTTTCCATCATATATTGCTCTTAAAAAGGCAAGTGCATCTTTAACCTCTTTTCGTTCAAAGAACCGTTCCCCACCAAAAATTTTGTGGTTAATATTTTCTTTGATCAGCGCTTCTTCAAATGGGCGTGAATAGTAATTTGAACGGTAAAAAATAGCAATTGATTTTAGTTGATTTTTGGCTTTTTTTAGTTCATTAATCTTTTTAATTACTCAAAGGGCTTCGGCCTGAGGGCTAAAAGCATGGAAAAATTCAGGTTCATCTCCCTCTGGGTTTTCGGTTACAAGCTCCTTATCTAGACGGTTTTTATTATGCTTGATCAAACTATTTGCCTTGGCAAGAATCCGTTTAGTTGATCGGTAGTTTTGGTTAAGAGTAACGGTTTTTGTATCTTTGAATTCTTTATCAAAGTTAAGCATTAAATCAACTTTGGCGCCCCGTCAACTATAAATTGTTTGGTCAGGGTCACCAACGATAGTGATTTTCGCGTTTTCAGCAATTACTTTGATAATGTCATATTGGACTTCGTTAGTATCTTGGAACTCATCAACAAGGACATAATCAAAACGATGTGCTCATTTATCACGAATCTCTGGTTTGGTTTCGAATAAGAACTTTGTGGTTAATAGTAAATCGTGAAAATCAAGTGCATTGTTTGCTAAAAGTGTTTTTTGATATTCTTCAAAAATACTTACTTTCATTACTTCAGTTACATTATGTTTGTTTTTTTCTACATAATCGTTTAAGTCGATATTCTTGATTTTGGTAATGTGAATAAAATCCGACATATCCGAGTAAGGAATCACATTATCATTAATTTCAAGTCGGTCATAAATTCTTTTTAAAATATCTCGTAAATCTTTTTTGTCAACAATATGAAAATCTTTTTTTCGACCAATTTTGTCAATGTCAATTCGTAAAATTCGCGCACAAAGAGCATGAAATGTTGTCGCAAAAACTTCAACATCATCTGAAAGGTAGCTGCTAATTCTAGTTTTCATTTCATTAGCAGCGCGGTTTGTAAAGGTAATGGCCAAAATTCGGTTGGGACTTACACCAATAACTTTAATTAAATAAGCAACTTTTCGAGTTAAAACTTTTGTTTTTCCACTACCGGCACTTGCGATAATTCGTAAAGGTCCTTTATCATAAAGGACCGAAGCAAGTTGCTGCGGATTAAGATCTTCAGTTAATTTCTTTTCAATATTTGTAATTTCGTTCATTTATTCCTTTCAGTTTAGTTGTTCGTGTGTAATTTTAAGTGGTAATAAGATGTATTGATCATCTTGTGCTGTAACTTGCTTGTTGTAGACAACGCGCTGATCGCTTAAAAAGTCGATAATACTTCTTCGTTTCGCTCTAACTAAAATAACAACATAATTTAAAAACATAAGCAAGAATCAAAAAGTCATAATAGCCGAAATGATGTAAACAATGATATTGACAAACAAAGGTAATTTTTTCAAATCCATTTTGCCATTATGATCCATTAAGTTGTGATACGGAAGCATGACACAACAAGTAATAATAAGAATCAAGCACCATAAAAACGAGGTGAAGATGTTGCGTTTTAAAATGCTTTTATTTTTTTTCTCACTTAGAAAACGAATTCTTGTTACAATCATTCCCAGATTACCAAAGTTTGTGATTAATGGTAAACACAAATAGTTAAAAATCAATAAGAAAAGTGTAAAACAAAGCAAAAGACCAAAACCAACTCAAGGGTTTGCAAATAAATTGAAAACGTAGTAAGCAGCTGTTTCAAAACCGAAAAAAAATCCAAGGTTAATAATATCGCTTAAAAACCGGATTCAAAAACTTGCATTCTGGTACTTATTCATGTAAAACTTTTAATATTTTCTTTCATTCGTTTTGTGGTATTTTATTTTTCATGAGTTCATTCTCAATAAGACCTAAACTCATATATTTGTTTTTGAATCCAAAATTGCTAAATTCGTTATCAAACAATTTGCTAATAAATTTGTCTGTTTTTTCAAGGTTTAGTTTAGAAAAACGGTTTGATTTTGTATTGATGCCAAGTAAATTTCAAAATGTAACACCTGATAAAAGCCCAGGTGTTAAAATACACGAATAGTAAAAGCGAGCATATTTTAATTCATGATTGAGGCGAATTTCTTTAAGAAGTAAGTATTTTTCAAGGTCTTCTCATACACTTTTAAATGTATTTGGTGTAATTACAAAATCTTTGTCAACGATTTCACGTAATACGCGATAATCGTTGTATTTGTAACTTTTAGCATTGAATAATAAGTAATATAAAAGTTCAATACTAAATTTTGAGTTGTTGTCAAGTTTTTCTTTAATATTCAAAACTTTTTGAACTAATTCATTTTTAAACAACTTGTTAAAAATAAATGGAAAAGCAAGTGCAACATAAATGGGGTTGCTACTATCGAAAGTAACTTTCTCATCTAGTCGAGCGCTTGGTTTTCAACGAACATCACCAATTAAACGTGGTTTGTATTCAATGATATCAGTGTTGTATTTGTTAATATCATCGATAAAAACTTGTGTTGTATATGGACGAATCACTGAATTAGGAAAAACAAATGAGATGTATTCACCTTTAGCTATTCTTAATCCACAAAGCATCAAGTATTCCATACTCAAATCTTTGTAGTTGCTAATAATTGTTGTTTTGTCCTTTAATTCTTTTGGGATATTGTCAAGTTGGTTAAGTAATTTATCACTAACTTTTTGAATTATCAAAATCAACTCAAAATCATCATTATTTTGATTAGCAATAGCTTTTAAATAATCACTGATGTTTGTAATTTTCGTATTTACGACTCCAATAATTGATAACTTCATATTCACCTACATTCTTAAATTATTTACTGTACGAGGATAAGGGATTGAGTCGCGAATATTTTCAGTGTCAGTACAATACATTACTAAACGTTCAAACCCAATTCCAAATCCACTTGATCCAGCATCGCCAAATCTTCTTAAATCTAGATATCATTGAATTTCTTTTTGCGAAATTCCCACTTCTTTGATTCGTTTAAGAAGTTTGTCATACCTAATTTCCCGCTGGCTTCCACCGACAAGTTCGCCAATTCCGGGAACCAGTAAATCAAATGCGGCCACTGTTTTTTTATCATCGTTTTGGTACATATAAAATGCTTTGATATCTTTTGGGTAATCAATGATTGCAACAGGGGCTTTAGCTCATTTTTCACATAAAAAGCGTTCGTGCTCGGTCGCTAAGTCTGTACCAAATTTGATATCTTGATTTTCGAATTCTTTTTTGTGTTTCACAAGGATTTCAATGGCATCTTTATATTCAAGAGTTTTCAAGCCAAAATCAAGAAATTTGTTGAGTTTTTCAAATAAAGTGTTATTACTTCTTTGATTTAAAAACTCAAATTCAAATGGTAATTCTTTAATTGTTTTATTGATAACGTTTTTTAATAAATCATCAGCTAAAGTAATGATGCCACGAAGGTCACAAAAGGCAACTTCGGGTTCAATCATTCAAAATTCAGCAAGGTGTTTTTTAGTGTTTGAATTTTCTGCACGGAATGTTGGTGCAAATGTATAAACTTTGTTAAAACCAATTGCATATGATTCAGCGTGCAACTGACCTGTCACTCCTAGTGTTGCTTTATTGTTACCGAAAAAGTTTTTTTCTTTGTCACTTGTAACATTAAAGGTTTCGCCCGCGCCCTCGCCATCGTTTGATGTAATGATTGGTGAATGAACATTAAAAAATCCTTTTTCTGCAAAGTAACCGTGGATATTTTGGGCTAGTTTTGAACGAATTAACATTACAGCGCGCAAGTATTTTGTTCGGTGACGAACGTGAGGTACTTCACGCAATGTATCTAAATTCATTTGTTGTTTTTGAATTGGATAGTCATTTTCCGAAACAGCTAAGAGTTCTAGTTTTTTAACACTTAACTCAAGTGCTTGTGCTGCGCTTGGTGTGTGTTTAATAGTTCCAGAAACACGAATTGCACTTCCAATAAAAAGCTTTTCTACCTTGTCAAAATCAGCATCTGAACTCTTAATTACAAGTTGTAAATTTTTAATTGTACTGCCATCATTAAGTTCAATAAATGCTATCTTTTTATTTCCTCTTACTGTTTCTACTCAGCCACAAATCTCAATTTCCTTATGATCGTAGAGTTGTGGATTTTTGAAAAATTCTATTATCATTGCACTCCTTACGTATTTAGTATTTATGTATATAATTCATTTATAATTATATAAAATATTAAGTTAGTAGGTGACTAAAATGTATAAAAAAATCAAATTAAGCGACAAAATCATTGAAAAAGCAATAAATAGTGAATTGCGTAGACAAACACAAAATATTGAATTAATTGCCTCGGAAAACTATGTTAGCGAAGATGTTTTAAAGGCAACGGGATCAATTTTAACTAATAAATATGGAGAAGGATATCCTAAAAAAAGATATTATGGTGGATGTCAAAATGTTGATGTTGTTGAACAAGCAGCAATTGATCGTTTAAAGGAGCTTTTTGGTGTTAAATTTGCAAATGTACAATCTTATTCTGGTTCAGTAGCAAACGCTGCTGCGCTTGCTGCATTAATGCCAAAAGGAGGCAAAATTCTTGGTTTAAGTTTAGCGTCTGGTGGGCACTTAACACATGGTTATAAAATTTCATTTAGTGGTATTTTTTACGATGCTTACACATATGAAGTAGACGAGAATGGTTTTTTAGATTATGAAGCAATTAAAAAAATCGCATTAGAAGTTAAACCAAATGTGATTATTTGTGGCTATAGTGCATATTCAAGAACAATTGATTTTAAGAAATTTAGAGAAATTGCTGATGCGTGTGGGGCAAAATTAATGGCCGATATTGCCCACATTGCAGGTTTAATAGCAGCAGGCTGTCACCCTAGTCCAGTTGGTTATGCTGACGTTATAACTTCAACAACCCATAAAACTTTAAGGGGAACTAGAGGAGCAGTTATTATGACTAACGACTCAGAACTAGCAAAAAAAATTGACCGCTGAGTTTTCCCCGGATATCAAGGTGGCCCATTATTTCATGCGATTGCGGGCAAAGCGGTAGCATTTAAGGAAGCATTAAATCCAGGTTTTAAAGAGTATGCCAAACAAATTATTTTAAATTCACGAGCTTTTGCTAGAAAATTCACTGAATTAGGAGTTAAAGTAATTACTGGTGGTACTGATAATCATCTATTTATTATTGATGTTGTGAAGTCATATAACTTAACTGGTAAAGAAGCGGAAAAATGACTTGATCGAATTAAAATTACTGCTAATAAAAACACAATCCCCTTTGATCCGCTTTCACCAACTGTTACAAGTGGTTTAAGATTCGGAACGGCGGCTATGACTTCGCGTGACTTTAAAGAAAAAGATTTTGAAGAATTGGCCTTGATTATCGACTCGTGTCTTCGTGATCAATCGGATCACAACTTCCGAATTTTAAAAGAAAAAGTTAAAGCGATGACAGAGGCTCATCCAATTAAAAAACAATATTTTGAATAAAAAAAAGTGCCAAAGATGCACTTTTTATTTTTTCTTAATCTTAATTTTTTTGGTTTCAAAATTGATTATCATCTTACCACCAAGTGGTAAAGTAACCATTGGGTCGGTGTGTCCAATATCAAAATTACTTACAATTGGTAATTTGAATTCTTTAAGAATTTGTAATTGTTCGTAGGCATAGATATTACCATATGGACGACCATGAACAATTGCTTTTGCTTTGGAGATATATGGTGCCAAACGCTTGATCATTTTCTCATAAATAATTGGTTTTGTGTTGGTTTCTGCAGTTTCTAAAAAGACAATTGAGTCTTTAAAAAAAGTAGGTTTTGGCAGTAATTCTTGTTCAAGTAATTGGTCAAGAGTTTCAACACAACCGCCTAAAATAGTTCCTTCAATTACTGGATTATTTTTAGAAATTCATGTGTAACCAGGGTTTTCTTGATACTTGCGTGGTTTTAAGTTGTTTTCAGGAACTATTCAGTCTAGAAATTCACTAGTTCATTCTTTTGAGGCTTCAATATCAACTTGCGCATCACTAAATAACAATGCTTCAAAATATTTTTTTGTGTATGGGTTCATTCCACCATTTTCGGCAAATGTTGCTAACACACTTGGACCATAATAAGATTGAATACCATGTTTTAAAAATAAGTAATGCACAGAAGTTGAATCAGAAAATCCAACAAAGAATTTAGGATTATTTTCTAAAACTTCTTTATCGATGTAGGCTCAAATTTTGTAAGCATCAAATCCACCAATATTACTAAAAATAGCTTTAACATTGTCATCTTTAAGAGCCTTCATCAAATCTTCTGCACGTAATTCGGGGTGACTCGCAACAAAGTCAATACCTTTTAGTGAATAACGACCTTCAAAAATATTAAGTTTTAAAACATCACGAATGTATGCTTTACCTTGCTCATAACGATGCTTAAACTTATTTTCACCAGCCATTCCGCTTGAGAGAGAAATTAGGGCAACAGTGTCGCCCGGTTTAAGTTTTTTAGGTATTTTAAATTCCATAAATCTCCTAACGAGTTGATATATCTAACAATTTTAAACCAGTTTCTAGTATGGTTTTAAAACTTTTATAAATGTACATTTTATTTAGATTAATTTGCTTTTCTTGGTTATTAAGTAGCGTATTTGCTAAATTACATATTTTAATTAAATACTGTGGTAAAAGTTGAATTTTGTAGGTTTTTGCAATTGTTTTGATTATGTTTTTAAAGTTTGATAATTCAATAATTAAATCAATTTCTGGTTTTGTGTATTGGTCTTCTATATCAATTTTTAGTGATTTATTGTTGCTAATAAATTCATTTACTTTTTTGTAAGTATTTTTCAAAATAAATACTGGATTATTTTCATCTAATTTTGTTGCTAAATCCAAATCTAAATCCATTTTTGTATTAGCATCACGAGCAGCAAGGTTGTATCTTAAAGCATCAACGGAAACATTTTCTAGCAGTTCACGTATGGTTAGACTTGTGCCACTACGTTTTGACATTTTAAATTCACTACCATCTTTAATTAAACGTACAAGTTGAATTAAAACAACGTGGAAATTATCGGTATCAAACTCGTTCATTGTTAATGAATTTTTAATTCGTGCGATATAACCCGAGTGATCGGCGCCCCAAACATTTATTAATTTTTTGGCACGTTTCGCCTTATCTAAGTGATAAGCGATGTCTGATAAAAAATATGTATAAGAACCATCGCTTTTAACTAGAACACGATCCTTATCATCACCAAAATCAGATGTTTTTAAAAAGGTTGCGCCATCTTGGGTGTAAATATATTTTTCTAAAGTCTTAAGACTTTTTAATACTAATTTTCGCTCAAATAGCGATTTTTCGCTTGAAAAAACTTCAAAGGTAATTCGCATCTTTTTCAAGTCTTTTTTAGCCTCTTGCATAAATCAATCAACTGCAAGTTTCTTAAATTCTTCTTTTTTGTTTTCGAAGTCGGTTAGGAAATAATCTTTGTATGTACGTTTAAGATATTTGGCAAAGTCAATAATATCTTGACCCCGGTAGGAATCTTCGGGTAACTCCGCTTCGATTTTAAATAAATTTTGATATCTTACAAAAGCGCTATCAGCTAAAATGTTAATTTGGTTACCAGCATCATTAATGTAGTATTCGTTTGTTACCATATAACCAGCATATCTTAAGATGTTGCTTAATACGCTACCAACAACAGCATTTCTTGCATGGCCTGCATGTAAGTATCCAGTGGGGTTAACAGATACGAATTCGTTATTGATTTTTACTGGCATTACTTGTCTTGAACCATAATTGTTTTGACTAGATAAAAATGTGATGAAGTCAAGATAAATGTTGTTTTTGAATTTAATATTAATAAACCCGGGTGTGGTAACAGAAATTTTGATAATTTCTGGCCGAGTTTGTAAGTGGTGTAGTAATTTATTTGCTAATTCACTTGGGCTTATATTATATTTTTTTGCAATTATTATTGCTAAATTTGCTGACAAATCAAATTCGATTTTTTCTGGGTTTTGTTCTTGTGGTATTCGTGGTTCAGAAATCATGAAATTGCAGCCTTTGATATTAAAGGTGCTATCAATTTTACGCATTGCATTTTCTAATAACTTGGTTAATAATTCATGGATATTCATACCGACCTCTTCATTAACATACTATTATATATAATAACCATTTTCGATTTATTAAAATATTTTTTATAAAAATTTTTATAACACGCTAGCTTGTGTTATAATGTGGTTGATGTGTTATTTATACATTTAAATAATATGCTTGGTAGCGATAGCAGCATAGTCGCTTAAGAGTTTCTTGCGAGATGTAATTCTCATTTCATATGCTAATAGATTTCATCGCCTTGCGAGGGATGAAAAAAGAGCCAGCAACGCTGGCTTTTATTTATTTAATTTTTCGTTAATTGCAGCAATCGTTTCTTTATTGCCAAAAACACGAAATGTTGTGTTAATTTTGTTGTTTTTTGCAAAACGATCAATGATGGCAATTTGTAAATCGCGATCAATTTTCTTAAAGATATTAAGATATTCTTTGACTGATTCACCTTCATTTAATTCGTAGGTGAAATCTGCGTAAGCAAGAGGATCTTTGTTATATTCTTGAAAACTGTGTTTGCTGCTAAAGTCAAGTTTGATTAGTTCGACAAAAATTGAATTTGTTGGATCGTATTTAGGATTAATTTTTGCAATTCACCCAACTAGTTCATTGTTCTTAAAAATTTTTGCTCCAACATTGGTATGAATGTAGTTAAAATCACTTCATTTTTCAAGATTAAAATCTCCGATTAGGTTTTTGATAATTTGCTTCATTTCATTAAATGATTTTTGATTTGAGCTGAAAATTAAACTTTGCTTATTTTTATTAATTGAACCGATTTCGAAAAAGTTTAAAATAGCCGCTTTACGTTTGTAGTTGTAATTTATTACTTCAAGTAATGAAACGAGTTGCGAGTTACGAATGTATTTGTGATTTTCTGAAACATATGTTTGAAGTGAAATGGTATTTTTAAAATCGAAAGGATCAAACAACGCTTCTTCTTTACTTCGTAGTGTAAAAGTTAAAATTTCGTTAAAACTATTAGCAACCATCATATCTTTAATTACATTTGGTTGTTTTACTTCGGTGTAGATTTTGTTAATTTTGATTTTTTCAAAATTATCATAATCGTAAAATCTAAAAATTTCTTCAATTATATCTTCGAAATTTTTGATATCGTAGCGATTTTGAGGAACCACAACAAAGTTTTTTTGAAATTTAAAGCCAAGAATTTTTAGGCGATTTTTAATATCTTTAAAAGCCTCAGATTTAACAAAATCAAAGTTAGCATAGCGGTTAAGTTTTTCATTATCAATTTTAATAATCGTTTCTTCAGATTCCAGTTTTGCGATATCAATGGCATTGATGTTGTTTTTAAGTTTTGAAATAAGTAAATTTATAAGACCAGGTGCAACCTTTTTAATTGTAATCTGCGAATTAAAATTTGAAATTTTTGCTGATTTTAGGTTTTTTCTTGCATCTGTAATTGAAGGAATTGCAACAAGAAGTGCTGAATTATTTTCAATGTTATTTAGATTATTTGCTCCCAAGACAATTTTGTTTTTGCTCGAAACTAGCGAAAGAACGTCATTCTTTTTTTCAAGCCTAAAGTTATGATCGTTGTTAACAAAGGTGATTGGCAGACCAAAAAGAATTGATAAGTAATTAAAGTAATTTTCGGTGTTGTTTTTAAGTTCGAAGTCGTGTTTTAATAAAAGTAATTCATCTTGAATGTTTAAGGCTGGAATATTGCTTAATCTAATAGCTACAAGGTTTTCGATATCCTTTTTATTTGCTAAATCAATAATTTTTTCTGTTGGTAGATCTGATGATATTTTTTGGGAAACGAGGTTATTTTTGTAGTTAAAATACGCACTAAGCTCCGCTGCCATTATTGTGTACGAGTTGGCGTCATTACGGTTTGCTAAAATTGAAACGTCGATAAAATAGTCGTCTAAATTTAAAGTCTTGATTGGATCGTTTTTAATGTCCGTTTCTAGTGTAAAAATTCGATTTTTGTAGTTACCGATTAAATCTTTATTAAAACCAATTTCCTCAAGTGAACAAAACATTCCTTGCGATAAAATTCCTTTGATTTCGGTTGGTTTGATAATTAAGTTTCCAGCATATCCTTCATCCACAATTGCGAGGTAATTTTTTCCCACTTGAACACTAGAATCGTTAGTTTGAATAATTCTGATTTTGTCATTGAATTTTACTTTGCAAACATTTAATTTGTCGGCGTTTGGATTTTTGGAAATTTCAAGTATTTGTCCAAATTTTAAGTTCTTAATTTTAATTGGTTCAATAATTTCTTCAACTTCAAATCCGATCTTATTTATTGCGTTTGCAATTTGTGTTGCTGTTAGTTCGTTATGGTTTAACAAAGTTTTTAATTTATTAACAGAAAACTTCATAATTCCTCCTTTTATAAATTCCAATTTATTGGTTTTTTCAACATTTTTTCAAGAGTTTTGTTGATTTTTTTGAAAATTCCGCAGTCTTTAAAATTACGATAATAACCTAATGGCGATGGGTGCGAATTGCGAAAGATAACGTGCCTACTTAGGTCAATATTGCTAGCGAATTTTTGTGCTTTATTGCCTCACAAACATATCATTAAATTATCGTGATTTTGAGTAACTAATTCAAATATTTTATGAGTCAATTTATCTCATCCAAAATTCTTATGTGATAATGGTTTTCCTTCTTCAACGGTTAAGGTAGTATTTAGTAATAACACACCTTGTTTTGCTCAATTTTCTAGACTATTAGTTTCATGATTAAAGTCGGGAAAATCTTTTTTAATTTCAGTAAAAATATTATTTAGAGATTTAGGTAGAATTGTTTTACTGCTGAAGGCAAAACCATCTGCTACTCCTTTTGTAGGGTAAGGATCTTGACCAATAATTATAAGTTTTAAATCATCAAAATTGGTTTTTGTTAAAGCGTTAAAAACGTCGCTTTTTTCAGGGAAGATGTTAGTGGTTTTTCGCAATTTATCAACTTTATTTAAGATCACTTTAACGTAATCTTTTTCTAACTCTTGTTTAATATAATTAATCATTTTTAAATTGATTAAGAAAACTTAAATCATTTGAATAAAATTCACGAATATCAGTGATGTTGTACTTAATCATTGTTAGCCTTTCAATTCCAATACCAGCAGCAAAGCCATTCATATCATTAGTATAACCTGCTTTTTTCATTACCTCGGGATGTACCATTCCGGCACCAAGAACTTCAATTCATCGATTATTGTAAAAGACATCAACTTCGACGCTAGGTTCAGTAAAAGGGAAGTAACTTGGTCTTAAGCGAATTTTAACATCTTGTTCTAAAACATACGAAAGTAAATCACTAAGTGTTTGAATTAAATCAGGAAAGCTGATTTTACCAACACCAACAAAATCAAGTTGCGTAAATTGGTGTGAGTGTGTGGCATCATCTTCATCGTTTCGATAAACTTTGCCAATTGTGAAGTTGTAAAATGACTTATTTTTATTTTTTTCTAGCTCGCGAGCACTAACACCGGTATTATGCGTACGCAGCAAATTGTTTTCGTCAATATATAGTGAATCCTGCATATCACGGGCTGGATGGTCTTTAGCGATATTTAGCTGTTCAAAATTGTAATGGTCAGTTTCGATTTCGCCGTAGTTTGCTTCGTAGTAATTATTTTGTAAGAATCAGGTTTTAAGGCGATTAATTACTAAAGTTATTGGGTGTAGGGTCCCTTGTGAATTAACTGGTTCAAACAAATCTGTTTTATCAGCATCCATAATTGCCTTGATTCTTAGATTTTCAACATGCACTGCTGCTTGTTCAAAAAAGGTGTCTAACTTGTTTTTAAGTTGCGCAAGTTCCTTTCCAATTTGTTTTTTATCTTCATTGCTTGCGGTTTTGATTTTTTGTTGCAATTTTCATAGCTCACTCCCCTCGCCATATGCTTTGTTTTTGGCATTTTTCAAATCTTCGAGGTTATTGATTTTATTTAAATCTAATTCCATCTCTACTCCTTTACCATTTTCTTGATGAGATCTCAATATTCTTTGTAATTTTTTTCATTTTTTGAACTACCAAATTCAAAAAATTTAATATTTTTTAATTCATTAGGCAGATAAGTTTGCTCCACATAATGATAAGGATAATCATGTGGGTATTTGTACTCAATACCATATCCTAGTTTAGATGCCGAATTGTAGTGAGCATCTTTTAAATGTTTTGGAATATCATAAATTTTACCTGTTTTAACATAATCAAGCGCTTTTGTAATACCTTTGTAAGCGCTATTTGATTTTGGTGCTAAGCACAATTCGCATATTATAAAACCAAGCGGTAATAATGCTTCAGGTAGGCCAAGACGTTCAATTGCCCTAACCGCGGCATCGACACGAATTTGAATATTTGGGCTAGCAAGACCAATATCTTCATATGACATTGCGACAATTCTTCTAATTAATCCATCCATATCACCAGTTTCCAAAATTAAAGATGCGTAATAAAGGGCGGCATCAACATCGCTTCCTCGCAACGATTTATGAAATGCACTTAAATTATCGTAGTGAGAAGTTGCATCTTTATCAGAAAAGAAATTAATGTTTGGAACAATTGTTTTAATTAGTTCTAGGCTAATTTCTTTTTTTGGATAAATTTTTTCAATAAATTGCAAGTTATTCAAAACATTTCGATAATCACCGCTCGAAGATTCGATTAGAGAGGTTAAATTTTGATCGGTGATTTTAAAAGTAAATACTTTGTTCGTAAAATGTTTTTTGATCCCCTCTTTAATATCGGCAACGCTTAATTTTTTGAATTCAAGTATTTTCATTCTGCTTCGCAATGCGGGGTTTACTTTAAAATAAGGATTTTCGGTGGTGGTTGCAAAAACAATGTTTTTATCTTGTTCTAAATATGAAAGTAAAATGTCTTGTTTATCCTTGTTAAGACGATGGATCTCGTCAATGATAACGATTTTATGTAGGTCGAGTTTTTTAATTAAATCTGCTTTCGAATCCACTGTTGCATTAAATAATGCATAAGATATATCAAATTCATTAGCTAGAGCTATGGCACAACTTGTTTTACCAACGCCTGGTTCACCAAAAAACAAATAACTTGTTAAGAAGTTATTCTTTTTTGTGTCTTTTAAAAGTTGAACGACATTCTTTTGACCGATGATATCATCAAGTCTGCTAGGTCGTAAAGCATTAGCCATATTTTTCATATACTACTATTTTATATTATTAGTAAAATTAATAACTTAAAACTAAGTGTTCATTTTGTAAATATTTGTTTCATTTTTGAAATCAAAAAAGAAGATATTTCAATAAATTTTCTTGATTTTTCATTGAAAACAGATGTAAATACGATTATAAAAAAATCTAGCACAAGGGCTAGATTTTTAATCTTCCATCTCTTTGATGTTACGTTTTTTAATGATTTCATCCGCAATGTTTTTTGGACATTTTTCATAGTGGTCGAATTGCATTTGGTAAGTACCACGACCAGCAGTCATACTACGTAAGTCGGTAGCATAACCAAACATTTCCGAAAGTGGAACGTTAGCACGCATTATGTGTGCGCCATCGTTTCTAGTTTCGTTATCCTTAATTTGTCCACGACGGCGTGATAAGTCACCCATAACATCACCAAAGTAATCTTCTGGCACAACTACTGCTACATCCATAATAGGTTCTAGAAGTACTGTTCCAAGCGCAGTTTTAGCTTTGGTTAAGGCTTTAGAAGCAGCGATTTTATATGCCATTTCTGATGAGTCGACTTCGTGGTATGAACCATCAAATAATGTTGCTTTAATATCAATCATTGGATAACCAGCTAAAATACCAGCAGCCATTTTTTCTTCAAGTCCTTTTTGAATTGATTTGATGTATTGACCAGGAATTTTTCCACCAACAATCTTATCAACAAATTCAAATCCTTTGTCATGGTTTGGTTCAAATTCAATTCAAACGTGTCCATATTGTCCACGTCCACCAGATTGTTTAATGTGTTTACCTTCAACTTTGGCGGTTTGGGTAATAGTTTCACGATAGCTAACTTGTGGCGCACCAACTTTAGCTTGAACACCAAATTCGCGTTTCAAACGATCAACAATAATATCTAAGTGAAGTTCACCCATACCAGCGATAATTGTTTGACCTGTTTCTTCATCTGTGTAAGTTCTAAAGGTTGGATCTTCTGCTGCTAATTTTTGTAAACCAAGTGAAAGTTTTTCAGTTGCAGCTTTTGATTCTGGTTCAAGCGCTTGTGAGATAACTGGTTCTGGGAAAACCATTTTTTCAAGAACAAGGTGTTGTCCTTTTTCTGAGATTAAAGTATCACCAGTAGTAGTTGATTTAAGACCAACTGCTGCAGCAATATCTCCAGCACGAACTTCATCAATTTCTTGACGTGAGTTAGCGTGCATTTGAAGTACACGACCAATTCTTTCTTTAGAATCTTTGGTTGAGTTATAAACGTATGTTCCTTTGTTTAGGACCCCAGAGTAAACTCTGAAGAATGTAATAGTTCCAACAAAAGGGTCGGTTGCAACCTTGAAAGCAAGGGCAGTAAATTCAGCATCATCTGAAGCAGGAATTTCTTTAATTTCGTCACCTAGGTGAGCCTTAATTGGTGGTACATCAATTGGGCTAGGCATGTAATCAACAACGGCATCAAGCACAGCTTTAATTCCTTTGTTTTTAAATGCTGTTCCACATAATGCGGGGAAGAATTCTGCTGTTAAAGTTGCTTTACGAATTGCTGCTTTAAGTTCGTTAGCACTAATTTCTTCACCTTCAAGTGCTTTCATCATTAAATCATCATCATATGAAGCAACAGCCTCTACTAATTCTTGACGTTTTGATTTAGCAATATCTAGTAAATCGCTTGGAATTGTAATTTCTTTGGCGTTTTCTTCTGGTTTTCCATCAAATTCTCATGCACGCATTTCGACTAGATCGATGTGGCCTGAATAATTACTTTCAGCTCCAATTGGTCATGCAATTGCAACAGCGTTACCGTTTAAACGATCTTTAACTGATCTAACAGCAGCAGCAAAATCTGCGCCAGCTTTATCCATTTTGTTAACAAAAACAATCCGAGGAACTTTGTAATTGGTTGCTTGTCTTCAAACTGTTTCAGTTTGTGGTTCTACCCCTGATTGTGCATCAAGCACAGCAATGGCACTATCTAATACCCGAAGTGAACGCTCAACCTCAACGGTAAAGTCCACGTGACCGGGAGTATCAATAATGTTTATTCTTTTACCTTTTCAGAATGCAGTTGTTGCTGCTGAGGTAATGGTGATGCCCCGTTCTTGTTCTTGTGCCATTCAGTCCATTTGTGAAGCACCTTCGTGAGTTTCACCAATTTTGTGAATTTTACCGGTGTGGAACAAAATCCGTTCGGTAGTAGTAGTTTTACCGGCATCGATGTGGGCCATAATCCCGATGTTACGATAATCTTTTAATTGATATTCTCTCGCCATATACACCTATCATCTAAAGTGAGCAAACGCTTTATTAGCTTCGGCCATTTTATGCGTATCCTCACGTTTTTTGATAGCTCCCCCTGTTTTGTTTGCGGCATCAATAATCTCGTTTGCGAGTTTGATTTCCATTGTTTTTTCGTTTCTTAAACGTGCATATTGCACTAATCAACGTAGTGAAAGTGATTGTTTACGACGTTTAGCTACTTCGGTTGGAACTTGGTAGTTGGTTCCTCCAACTCTTCTTGTTCTAACTTCAAGTTGTGGTGTAATGTTTTCAATTGCTTGGTTAAAGACTTCCATTGGGTCTTTATTGGTTTTGTTTTTAACAATTTCGAAAGCCGAATACAAAATGTTTTGCGCGATTGATTTTTTACCATCAAGCATAATTGTGTTAATTAATTTTGTGATTAGTACTGAGTTGAATACTGGATCAGCAAGCACCTGTCTTATCGGTGCACTTCTTTTTCTTGACATATTTCTCCTTTTTTAATTTATATATAGTCTATTTTTCTTTTTCTCTTTTAGCACCGTAAAGACTGCGCCCTTGTTTACGTTTAGCAACTCCGGCTGTATCTTGTGTTCCCCGAACAATGTGATATCTAACTCCGGGTAAGTCTTTAACACGACCACCACGAATTAAAACGACAGAGTGTTCTTGAAGGTTGTGACCTTCACCGGGAATATAAGCGGTAACTTCCATTCCATTTGATAACTTAACACGAGCATATCTACGTAATGCTGAGTTAGGTTTTTTAGGTGTCATCGTTGCCACACGAGTACATACTCCACGTTTGAATGGTGAGTTAAGCTTTTTTGGTCTTTTTTCTAGTGAGTTGTAACTTAAACTAAGCGCAGGCGCATTAGGTTTTTTAGTTTTAAAGGTACGACCACTATTGACTAATTGGTTAATTGTTGGCATTTAATTCCTTTCTTAATATAATAAGTTTTTGTATTATACACTATTACGGCTCCGTGTGTATCGAAAAAATAAAAATTTATATTCTATGTTTTAGCAAAGTCATTATATTATTTTTATATATAATATAAGGTATATTAGTTTAATATATAAAACGCCAAAAAACTCAAACAAAAGTAAATAAACGCCCTTTATTTATTACTGGAGATTTGTATATTCTTATTTGATAATTTTTATTATAAGGCAGTTTGACAAAAACTAATGTATTAAAGAAAGGTTGATATGAAAACAAATTTAATTAAATCAATTTTAGGAATAAATCTTGCAGGATGCGCTGTGTTGCCAGTAGCATTTAGTGTTAGTAATAATCAAATAATAGGTGAAAATAAGAATAATGAAACGACATGAAAAATTCACGTTAATAACAAAGATTATGTTTTTAGCGATAGTGAAGAAGTTTTAAAACAAATTTTAAAAGATTTAAATCCGAATATTAAAAGAAGTCAAATGATCGGTATGAAAAAATATGGTAAAAGCAACAACGAAGTTAAGATTGATAATGAAATTAAACCATATGATTTAAACAAAGTGTCTGCGGTGTATTTTGATAGTGATTCTAATCCAGTACATAGCAAAGAAGAAGCATATAATTCATTTTTAGAAGAAAAGAATATTATCAAGAAATATAAAGGTTTAACACCTAATAAAATTTTTGATACCGAACAGGAAGCAATGGAAGATATTAAAGCAAATTTGCTAAAAAGTTCGTTAAAAACATTCATTAAAAAAGGCGAAGAAAAAATTAATCCGTTCAATGAAAAATCTCTTCAAAGTTTAATTACCGATTTGTATGAAAATAATGACAATAATCTTAATAACAATATATACTCAGCGCTTAAACTCGATAATGGCGAATATGTGATATTGCCCAAAAATGAAGTAAAAGGCTTGTTGTCAACATTAGCGTCAGATATATATACTGATATCTGAATATCTAGCCATCAGTTTCTTGATATTAAATTAACATGAAAAACAGATAATTCAACTCCAATTTCCAAATACGCATCAGGTGATAAGTATGGCTATATTGACTGAAAAGAATGAGAATCTTTTGATAGTGAGGAACAGTGAAAAAAGGTTGGCTATTCCTTGCAAAAAACAGTAAATGATAATTGAATAAAACAATATCTTCTAAATCATAAAACTGATATTGAGGATCTTTTAGACATAAATATTGTTAAAGAAGATGCTTCTTGATATCAAAAATATAATGGGGTTCAAGGCAATCTTAAAAAAGGATTAAGATTCTTTGATTTTACTAAATTGCTTGTTAAGTCTGAAGCAAATTTTTCAACACAGTATATGCATGGGTGATCTGATTACAGATATCCAATTGATTTATGAAATATACATTCACGTGGCAATGTGAATTTTAATTTACATCTAGAAACAAGTTATAATGTGGATGCTATTTTTAATGCGATGAAAAAATGTCTTTCTGATAATTATTTAATTAATATTTTCTCTTTAAAGAAAAAAGTAGATTTAAGTGACAAAAATAAAGAGATAGTTCTTGAGAAAGATAAAATTTATCCTATTGGAAAGAAAGATCAAATCATATGAAATTATGATGATCTATTTAATAATATTATTAAAAGAGATGGTAGCGAAACTGAAAAAGCTATTTATGATGTTTTAATAAACAGTATTGAAGAGCACAAAGTTTTAAGTCTAAACGGTCAATTATGTTACATTGAAGATGGTGGAAATTTAATTAATATTAGTAATTTTAAACCACAAGACAAAATATATAAAAATGAAGACAATATTATTTTTAACTATAAAGTAGTTAATAAAAATAATAAAAAAATTGATTTTTCAAGCGTACAGGAGCAAGATATAGAATTTAATAATCGTGATGACGAAGCACAAATAGTTTCCGCGGCGGAATTGTTTGGATATGTTAAGAAAAATGATCCATCTCTTTTTGAAACAATAAAAAAACAAGAAAAAAGCGGCGAACTATTATTGTTTAATAATTATAATTTGTCAATTACAACCGGTTCTTTCGTAAATATTTTTAAAAGCAAATATGACGAAACAAGGGAATTTATTAATTTAGAGAACTTTAACAAGTTTAAAGAAAAAATGAAGAAAAAAACAAGTCAAGTGCCAATTTATTTTTTAAATGGTTTGGTCAATTTTGTTAATAACGAAGATATAGATTTGTTGCAAAAAACTTTTAATTTAACTAATATGGAAAACTTAAAATCGAATGCGAAATACATACTTTCTGAATATATAGTGCCATCGAAGAAATATGTTTGATATCAAGATTCGCTTAATAGTTATAAATTAGAAAATAATATTTTTAATCTAGTTCATGTACCTTGAGATGGCAAGGAAAAATATTTTGATGATTACAACGCACTAACAACATTTATTAAAAAATATATTGAATCTAATAAACAAGAAATTTAGAAAAGAGCAATAATGAAGAAAAAAACATTAAAATTTTTGTTTACATCGCCACTTGCCGTATTACCTGTTTTAATTTCGGCTCAATGTGGAAATTCAGGTTCTAATATTAAAGAAGAAGATTATTTATATAAAATTGGCGATCAAAAATTTCTTAGCAAAAATGATGCGATTGATTTTTTAGCTAAACAAGCGGAAAAAAGAGAAGAAATTGAGTACGATCGTATTTTTATTCAAGACGATCAAAAAATAGCGGATAATTATCGAATTATTGATGAGATTTTAAGCGAACACATCAAATCTCAAGATTACAATATGGTTATAACTTTGGATGAACTTAAAAAATATTTAAATTCAAATGGATATTTAGATTCTAATAGTGATGGTTATAATCAGATTGATATTACTAATCAAGATAAAAATGTTTTAGTTTATCGAGGAAAAGATGGGATTGCATATGAAAACGAGGAAGAAGCAATTCTTTCGTATTTTAATCTTAATCGACTTTATACACTAGGATATGATTTAATTGAAAAGAAAAAAGGAAGCGTTATTGAGTGCGAAAAAAAGAAAAAAGTTTATTTAAGCAAAGAAGAAGTCAATAATGTTCTTTTAAAAGAAATTAATGATATTGAAAGCAATAACCCCGGAACAAGCGAAAGTGAAAAAATAAGGTTATTTTTCGAAAAAACTCACATTTTAGAAAAAGTGGATAATAATAATAACGATAATTACATTCTTAAAATAGGTAATGATACTATCATATATGATAAAAATTGACGATCTAAAACAGATTTCTTTGTTAGAAATCATATTAATAGGTATTTTAAAATCGATAACAAATTTTACACAAAAGAAGAAATTTTAAATGATAAATTTAAAATCTTAGGTGACTTAACCACTTTTAACGTTTTAAAAGTTAATTCGACAGCAGGATATGCGAGTTATTTAGTCGATACTGATAAAACAGACAAATATTTACTTTATGGAGATTATGTTCACAAGTCAGTCAGTGATGCAATCAAACAGTTCTCAAATCCAGATAAGTGAGCCAAATCAAATGCATCAAATCATGATTCATATCATTTAACAGAAAATGCGTATTTAGTTAACTCGTTTGCTGATTTTATAATTAAAAATTTTAATTCTCAAAAAGGAGCGGTGAACAAAGGGATAGAGCAAACAATGCATAGGATATACGGCGTAGAGAAAAGTGAAGCATTGGAATATTTTGGGGATAACTTTATCAAAAATATTGACATTTTTCATATATGCGATGTTATTGATGAAATAGAAGCGTTTTTAAACGAAGCAAAGAAAATCAAAAACCAAACAACGCAAGAGTCCTTATATGATAGGTTGAATTCGATAATTAAGATGATGAAAAGAGGACATAAAGGGACATTAATGGCCCAAATTCCTGTGACTTATTTTGCATCTTTATCGTTTTTAATCGAAAACCGAGCAAGTGATAAAATGATTTATGTATTTAAAAAATTCTATAAAACTTTAATTACTTATTTTAATGATGTATTTAAATCATTGTTGCAAGATTTATATTTAAAAAATAATGGAACTCCTCTTGATTTATGAGAAGAATTTAAGGCAAACGGGTTTGATGCGGATATAAATATGAATATCAATGCTTTTGCTAATCTTCTTGCAAACAGCGAATATATAACAAATGGATTAAAAGTAATTAAAAATTCATATATTAACGTTGCGCAAAAATGTGCCCAACAAGAAATTGAAGATTTAAGTTATCATTCAGAGATATCTTCTTTACCATACTATGACAGACTTAGAAAAGTATTCAACACATTTAAAACGTTGAATGAAGGGAAATTTGTTAAATATGACGCCGTTTCTAATAAATATATTATTAACTCATCAAATAGTTTAAATTTTTACGATATGAATTTTTTGAATCGTCTTGTTGTTCACTCTTCACTTAGTGCAGGAAATCAATTCATTGAATTAGGTAAAGATAAATATAAGAAAGATTTATCAGAGTTTAAATTATCGCTTTCAAACTTAAATTTTTCGGAAATTGATGATATGCAATTATCAAAAGCGGAAGAAACAATAGGCTTAATGAAAAAATATTACTTAAGAGAGAATCGACCAGACGAACTTGCGTGATTAGAAAGTTTGGACGCAACTAATAATAAAGATATGATTTCTTTAATTGAAAAGGTTGAAAAATTTAACAGTGATGAATTTTCGCGTTTATATAAAACTGATGAAATTGCTAAAAAGAATATTGAAGAGGCAAATAAGGTAATTAAAAAATATAAAAAAGACGCAAAATTACAAAAAATTGCCAAAAACATTGCCTCATATACTGATATTGCGGTTGCTGTTTTTAATACCGGGTTAGATTGAGCTAACTTTTTGATGAATTCGGAAGTTAATTCTCAAACAATAATGGAGCAGTTGTTAAAGACTTCTAATCAAGTTATGGATTTTGTTTTAGCGATTCCTTCAGGACCTATAGGAACTCTAGTTAAAATTGGGTTAAAATTCTCTTTATCAATAATTCAAGAGGGTATTGGACATACTGAATATATTGATTATTCGTTTATCGATCCCGAACAACCAAACAATAAGTATGTTTGAAATGGCGGAAAAACAATTTCAAGATTTTGAGGTCTGTGAAAAGATGAAAAATTAACTATCAGAGATGCTAAGTTACTTGAACCTGTAAAATTTATTGATGCTTTTAATCAAACCACATACTATTACAAGGGGGAAAAGTACACCGAAAGTGAAGTGAATGCAATTTACAATTTAATTGTTGAAAATTTTAATGTTTCTAATTTTGCTAATGAAGTTGTTTATAGTATTTATGATAAAAATAATGTGAGTCTTATCACAGCAGGAAAAGATGCTAATGCGTTTCATACTCCAGAAGAATGTCTTGAAGATTTTTATATAAACCGAATTTTAGAATTTAAAGAGACAAATTATACATTCCAAGGCAATAACTTAGAAAACTCATTAAGTTCATTATCTTCTTTAAAAGATGCGTTAATTAATTTTGTCAAAAAACTAGAGCCAACATATATTGTTCAAATTCCTAAAAATGATCGTGGAATCCCAAAAGATCAGAACGGAGCATCAGTAAATTTATTAGATGATTTAGAAAAAGTGAAAAACGATATTATTAATAGTGAAAATGCTCAAAACTACATTTTCTTTAATAATAGATTTTACAAACAGGGTAGCGCGCCCCTACAGTATGAAGTTGTTAAAAAGAATCTTATGAATGAATTTAAAAAACGGATTTTTGTTCATAGTAAATATGTTGCTAAGTCGAAACTAATAACAGAACAAAACTATGATAAATTATACCCATTACAAAAAGTAAGAATTCATACAATTGAGGCGAATGGTTTAAGATATCATTATTTATCACTAAATAATGCCATTAAAAAATTATTATCACCAGATATGTTAAATATTAAACCAATCGACACACCAAAAAGAATACTTAATTATTTAATTTTTAATGGCGAAGAGTTTGATAGCTACGATGCCTTAAAGAAATACATTGAGAAATTTATTGATATGTATTTAATTGTAAAAAAATCAAAAGAATAACAAATTAAGTTTGTTATTTTTTTTATAAATAAAAAGCAATGGGTTTTCCATTGCTTTTACAAACACCATTCATGTATTGGACAATCTTTGTGATATGGTGCGCGAGAAGGGACTTGAACCCTTACGCCGTGAAGCACTAGAGCCTAAATCTAGCGTGTCTGCCAATTTCACCACTCACGCATGTTTGGCACAAGATTTCTTGTATCTTATATATGGTGCCGTCTATAGGAATCGAACCTACGACCTACTGATTACAAGTCAGTTGCTCTGCCTGCTGAGCTAAGACGGCATGGTGGAAGATGAGGGGCTCGAACCCACGACATCCGCCTTGTAAGGGCGACGCTCTCCCAACTGAGCTAATCTTCCAAAAATGGTAGCCTGTACGGGAATCGAACCCGTGCGTGCATGGATGAAAACCATGTGTGTTAACCGCTTCACCAACAGGCCACAAATGGCGCCAATTACAAGGATCGAACTTGTGACCAACTGGTTAACAGCCAGCTGCTCTACCGCTGAGCTAAATTGGCAGCTTAATTTGTAAGCCTATTTATTATATAAAAATTTTTTAAAAATTATTTATATTTTTTCATATTTTTAAGAAACAAATTATTGATCTATAAAAATATTTTTGTAAATTAAAAAAAGTTTTTAGTACGATGTACAAATTGAATAATAGTATAATTTATTAAAGTAATAGGAAGATATGTATGTATTAAGAAATGTTAAAAATGACAGATATTCTGTTGTTATTATTTCTAATTAATAAAGACTACATAATTATTTTGTTAAAATCTTATTAAGATGTTCCACTTATTGAAGAAAGAAGATAATATTTCCAGCTATGCGGCAACCAAGAAATTTGCAAAAGAAAATAACATAATTAAGATTGGACACTCAGGTACACTAGATCCCTTGGCAAGTGGTTATTTACTGTTAGCAGATGGTGATGATACTAAGCTTTTTAATTATGTGCATGACAAGTCTAAAAAATATCATGTAGTATGTGCATTAGGGTTTCAAACCGATACTTTTGATATTGAAGGAAAAGTAATAAATAGAAGTACAAAAAAATGTAATTCTCAACAAGAAATACTAAAAATTGTTGAAATAATTAAAAAAAATGATTACCAGAAACCTCCAATTTTTAGTGCGAAAAAAATTAATGGTCAAAAAGCATATAATTTAGCAAGAAAAGGGCATAAAGTAGTATTGGATCCGGTAAAAATTAAAATCCATAGTGTTACAAATGTTAATCTAAATGTCGAAAAACAAATAGTAAGTTTTGATGCTCATGTTTCCAATGGTACTTATATTCGTAGTATAGTAAACGACTTAGGCCTTGAATTAGGTACATATGCTACAATGACCGCGCTTGACCGTTACGAAATAAGCGGCTTAAGTGGCAATCTGACACATTTTCAAATTATTAATATTTTATTCAAAGATCGTCTTATTTTCACTACGAAAGATGATGTTATTAGACTACAAAAAAATCACTTCAATCATATTGTAAAACTATCTTGGTATCTTGATATCATTAATACCGAAAAAGATTATATTTTAGTAGATAAGGATACCAATATGTGCTATGGTGTAATTAGTGTCGCGAATAAACTAATTAAAATCAAACGACTATTTGGTAAAAGATTACAATAAATATTCAAAATGTTATAATAACCTACTAAATAAAGGGGAAAAATGAATGAAAAAATAAAGTTTGCCGCATTTGATGTTGATGGAACGATTTTGCCTTATGGTCAACTATCTTTTTCACCAAAGATTGTTGAAGCATTTAAAAAGCTAAAGGAAAACAAGATAAAAACAATAATTGCAACAGGTCGTGAATTTGTAACAATAGGTAAATTGCTTGATCAATTAAATGGGAATATTGATTATTTTATTGGTGCTAACGGCGCTTTTATTTATGATGTCGAAAAGGATAAAATTATTCATAAAAACCCTATTTATTATGCAGATTTTGAAGTGTTTTATAATGAAATGATAGATTCCGTTGATTCGATGTCGATAATGGATGACCAGTATGGTCATGTTTCGGAAAAAGTTGACACTGACTCGTGATTTTTAAAACCGCATACTCACAAACTTAAGAAGCTTGATGATACTTTTAGTCAAATTAATCGCAAAAGTTTATTTATTATTACTGTTAATTCTATGGATAAACAAAGCTATGATTTGGCAAACAAAGTTATTGAAAAAAATCATCTTAATTTATCTATTCAGTCTGCTTGAGAAAAAGGGCTTTTTCTTGCTGCTAAGGGCGTAACTAAATCATCCGCTCTTCGTTGATTAATGATTGATCATAACGCAAGTTTGAAAAACTTAATTGCTTTTGGCGATGGTGAAAACGATGTAGAAATGATTAGGGATGCAGGTATCGGTGTAGTGATGCAAGGTGGCAGTCGTGAACTTATTAAATATGCAGATTATATTGCGCCTCGTTGTGATGATGATGGTGTTTATACACAACTTAAGAAGCTTAATATTATTTAAAAAAACAAATGTAAAAAGATTTGCATTTTTTTTATAAAAATTATATATTTATATATAATTATTTGCATGAAATTACAACAACTTAGAAAGGCTGTAGAAGTTAATAATTTAATAAAAATATATGATGATTTGCATTATTCATCATTGCCTTTTTTTGTTGTTGAGTATTGTGAATGAACTTTCGATTGAGCCAATCCGAACCTTTATTAATTTAAAAATAAATAAGTAAAGGAGATCAATATGAAAGAAAATATCATTCAGTTGGTTAATGTTGTTAAAGAATATAATGATCAAGTTATTCTAGATAACGTCTCTTTGGATATTAAAAAAGGCGATTTTGTTACTCTTTTAGGACCTAGTGGAAGCGGAAAAACAACAATTTTAAGATTAATTGCTGGATTTGAGTGGGCAACTAGGGGTGAAATCAAGTTTCAAGGAATTGATATTAAGGACTTGTCGCCACACAAACGTGACGTTTCGACTATTTTTCAAGACTACGCTCTTTTCCCGCATCTTAATGTTGAAGATAATATTAAGTACGGTTTAAAACTAAAACGATATCCAAAAGAACACATTAACCCTAAACACATTAAAAAACTAGAACAATTAACCATAAAGTGAAAAAAATATGCCGCCAAAAAAATGGCTAAACTTGATAAGTTGATGGAAACTTATGAAAATGAAATGCAAACATTAAAAGAAAATACTTGAAAATACAAAAAGCGTCAAGCATGAATTGATGATAGTGATTTTAAGTATTCTTATTGAGAAAACTACGTTAATTTGCAAACAGAAAAATTTTCAAAATTACACTTAAATCGAAAAATTACTAAAGAAGAGATCAATAAAGAATTTGAAAATATTATTAATCTTGTTGGGTTAAAAGGCAATGAAAGTAAAGCGATTTCTCAACTTAGCGGTGGAATGAAGCAACGTGTGGCGCTTGCGCGCTCACTAGTGATTGAACCAAGTATTTTACTTTTAGATGAACCACTTAGTGCTCTAGACGCTAAAATTCGTATTAAAATGCAAGAATTGCTTAAGAGCATTCAAAGAAAATTGAATTTAACATTTATATTTGTTACTCACGATCAAGATGAAGCACTTGAGCTTTCTGATAAAGTGGCAGTTATTAAAGATGGCAAAATTATTCAATACGATACACCTAAAAATATTTATGATTATCCGCAAACAAAATGAATTGCTCAATTTATTGGTGATTCGAATATTTTTGGTGGAGTCTATCTTGGTGATAGAATTGTTAAATTCATGGGTCAAGAATTTAAAACTATTCCTAATGATTTTGATGAAGGTGTTGAAGTTGATGTTTTAATTCGTCCTGAAGATATTGATGTTAGCGAGAAAAAAGGACAATTACGTGGTAAAGTGTTAAAAACAATTTACCGGGGCAGTTACTACTTTATTACTGTTGAAATTGATAAAGATTTTATTTTTTATGTTGAAACAACAAAAAATTACGAACCAGGACAAGAAATTTATTTAGACTGAACACAAGACTCAATCCATTTAATGGCGAAGGAACAAGATGCAAAAAATTAAGAATTGACTTGCACTTAACCCACGTCTTGCTCTACTTGTGCCCTATTTTGTAATTGCTATTTTATTAATTATTCTGCCAGTAATTTTAATTATTATTTCCGCTTTTACTTACCATGGGGAAGACTTAGATAACTGAAAGGTTATTAAAACTTCATCTTTTGGTTTGATTGTATGACGCTCAATTAAATTGGGAGTAATTGCGGCATTTGTTTCACTTTTGATTGCGATGCCATATGCCTTTTTTGTTGCGATGCACAGATCAAAAACCTTTAAGATTTTTTCACTAACTTTAATTATTTCGCCACTTTTAATTTTCTCAATTGCTAAGGTTTATGCTGTTCGTGGTGTATTTCTTAGTGTTTTTGAAGAAGATTCTTTAAATGCGGAATGATTTATGGTTGTTGGAATGGTGTATCTTAATTTACCATTTATGATTATGCCGCTCTATGGTGTTTTCAAAGATATGCCCCGTAATATTCTTGAAGCAAGTCAAGATTTAGGGTACTCGAAATGACAAACATTTTTTAAGGTAATTATTCCTTACAGTTTAAAGGCAATTATTTCGGGTCTTGTTTTAGTTTTTATTTCAAGTTCGACATCAATTATTATTTCTGATAAGTTGTTACCTAATGGTGACCAATTCCAAACAATTGGTAATCAAATTAATGATTATGCTAATCCGGGTTCGCCAACAAGTATGTCAATCAGTTCGACAATTGTTATTGTAGTAACGATAGTTATTTTCAGCGTTTCGGCACTATTTTATTTAGTGCCGAAAATTATTGCCAAAATTAAGAGGGTGAACTATGAGTAAATTAAGAGATATTTTATATCGTAGTTACGTGTATGTAATTTTATTTGTAACATACATTCCGTTGATTTTTGCTTTAATTTTCTCGTTTAACTCAACCTCAAAACGGGGTAATTTATCTTTTAGTTGAAATCAGTTTTCAACCGATGGCTGGATCAGCTTTTTCACTCAGTCTCGTGATCAAGCGCTTGTTAATTCATTTATTATTGCTTTTGCGGTTTCAGTAATTACCATTCCACTTGCATTAGTAACAGTTTATGCGCTTTGAAAACAAAAAAATAAAACTTATGGTCATATTGTTAAAGCAACTTACAATGTTCCATTTATTAACCCAGAAGTCGTAACGGCAATTGGTTTAATTCTTGCGTACGGGATGCTTTTCGGAACATTAAAAGTTACAAGTGAAGGAATATTTCGAGCAATCTTGGGACATGTTGTAATCGCACTTCCTTATTGCATAACTGTGATGTATCCCGCTAGTGAAAAATTTAATAAAAACTTGTTTGAAGCGAGCCAAGATTTAGGTTATTCGAAGCTTCGTTCATGATTTAAAGTTTATTTATTTCATATGTTGCCAACGATTATTTTCTCGTTTATTATTACAGTCTTTTTCTCATTTGATGATTTTATCATTACACGTTTAGTTTCAAATACATCAACGCTTGGGACAAAATTGTATGAAACTTCATTCCGTAGTTGAGGACTAGTAGTTGGTGGTAGTTTAATGATTATTACTTTAGTAGGTTCACTAATTTATATTGCTGTAATGAAATGGGGTGTAAAATGAAAACAAAAAAATTAAAGTTTCTTGGCTATTTGTTGCTTTTTGTTGCGTTTTTTGCTAGTTTTATTACTGTAATTGCGCTGAAAATTAGCAAACCATACAAGCCTAGTTTTTATAATTATGCATCTTATATTTCAATTGAAAATCGTAAAAAAATTGAAAAAACTTTTGATTACAAAGAGTTCCAAGTTCTTGAAGAATTCAATGATGCGCTAACTCGCGAAAAGGCGATAGCGGGAATCGGAACTGATAATCAAGTTGTCACTTTGATTAAACAAGATCGACTTAGAAAAATCGACTATCAGACTCTTTTTGGCGTTGATTCACCAAAAGAATTTTTGACAGAAAAAATATGAAAACAAATGGAAACTTTCGATCAGTTTTTAACTACAGATGCGAATGGTAAGTTGTTTGATAAGCCACGTCATTTATGGGAATATTTCATCCCTTATTATGCTCAAGATTTTGTAATTGCATATAATCACACCAAAAATAACAACAAACATATTGTGAGATATGAAAACGATTCTTATTTTGAAATTTTAAACAAATTAAAAGAACAAGATTATAAGAAGCTATTTATTCTTGATGATTTTCGAAACATGTTAGCGATGGGAACCTCGCGTATGCTTCAAGAGGATGGAACATACCTAAATAAATTCGATGAGATTAATGGTAATGTTACTGAGAAAGATTATAAAATTCAGTTGCAGTCATTCGTTAATCTAATTGAAGATTCATTACAAACAAATATCAAAGATAATAAAAAAATTGTTTTCAGCGGTGATGGTCAAGAGGTATTACGTTCATTGATCGATCCTAATAGTAATGTTGATATGGCTATTTTATTTAATGGAGATGCCCTTGATGCTTATTACTCAGAAGATAACTTTGAAAGTGTTCCAAGTGGAAGTATCACTATTGTTAAACCGATTAATAATATCATTACAATTGATGGAATTGTTTTAAATAAAAATATTTCTGATGCGGCATATGAACGTTACATCAAAACATTTGAAGATTGTTTTATTGGTGGCTATAAAGACCACACAAAATTTGATAATTTTGGTAAATATGATCAAGCACCTTCGCTTAAATCGCTTGAAAATGCTGTAATGGTTGATGAAGAAATTGATTATGAAGCACTGCCATTTTTAAGTAATTTTGATTTAATTAACTACACGCCAGTTTATAAACTTGAGTATGATTTTCATAAAATGTATTATTTCGATGATGATGAAGAAGCAATAAAAATTTATGAATTGAACAAACCAAGTTATATTAGTATTCGTCCAATAAGTAAAAAACTTCATTCAATCATCGTAACGGAATATAATTCTATTATAAAGGGATAAAATATAGTGTGTTTATACTACTAGATATCGAAAGGAATTATGGAGACACAAAAAAGCGACTTATTAATTTTCAAATATGCAGAACTTTCAAGAAAAAATATTGAAAAACAAACAAGAACACCAATTATTGCTGTACGCAATTTTACAAAGAAATTTAAGAATTTTGTCGCTACTGATAATGTTTCTTTTGATATTTACCCTGGTACAATTCATGGTTTCATAGGTCCAAACGGAAGTGGTAAAACAACAACAATTAAATCAATTATTGGTGCTTATATTTCTGGTCCGAATCAAATTAAAATCAAAGGCTTTAAACCAGGTAGTCCTAAAGCAAACCGTTTAATTGGTTACATTCCAGAAAAAGCCAGTTTTCCTAGTCATTTAAATGCCGAAGAATATTTGGCTACAATGGCAACTTTTAATGGTATGAAAATGCGTGAAGCGATTAAAAAAGCGAACGAAATTTTAATTGAACTAAAATTAGAAAAACACAAAAGACGTAACCCCAACACATTTTCAAGTGGAATGAAAAAGAAAATTTTACTTGCGCAATCATTAATGAGTAGCCCGGAAATTTTGATTCTTGATGAACCTGCTGCTAATTTAGATCCAACAGCACGGAAAGAATTATTTGACACATTTTTTGAGTTAAAAAAACGTGGTATCACAATTTTTATTTCTTCACATGTGCTTAGTGAATTAGAACGGATTGTGGATGAAATCACCTTTATTTTTAATGGCAAGGTTTTATTTTCTGGTTCCTCATCAAAAATGGGTGATGGTCAAAATGATTTATATTTTAAAACTAATCAAAACAAATATTTTAAAGACGAGATTCGAAACACATTAAATCTCGAAGTTTCGGGTGATATTAGTTCTGAATTAGTGGTCAGAAGTGTGTCGGAAGAAAACAAAAATAAAATCATTGATATGATCAGGGACAAAAATGTTATTCTTTATTCGCTTCGACACAATGATCTGCAATCATTTTACGACAATTTAATTCGTCAGTATTATGAACAAAATAATCAAAATAATCAAAAAGAAGATAAAAATCCATCTAAATCTGAACAAGGAGGTAAATAATGTCTGCGGTTTATCGAGCACAAATGATTAAGTATTTACGTTCGGGTTCAACATGGGTTATTACTCTTGTGGCGATGGGAATTACGGTTTTAATTTCGGCACTATTACCTAATTTAGCAATCAATAAAGATAGTCCTAACGGTTGAATTGAATATTTAGGGGTTTCAGAAAATGTGTTAACAACAATTATTGGTGCTTTAACAGCGTTTATTACAATTTTCAGTGGTTTTAAAGCAGCGACAATGCACAAGGACGAAGTTGAAAATGGTAATTTCTTAGTCCTTCTTTCTAAACCGATTTCACGTAGTAAAATTATTCTTTCAAAATGATTTGCTTTATTTACATTAATTTTATTTCATGTAATTATTGTTGGCCTTTCATATGTAATTTCAGTTTATTTAAGTGATATGGATTCGCATAAACGTTTCCACGAAAAGATCGAACTTATTAACAAACAAACATTAACGCAACGCGTCTGATCAGATTTTGGCATTATTATTAGTGTACTTTTATTATTAGCATTACTATTTAGCTCAATCGCGCTCTTAATAACAACAAAATTTGCACTTTCATCATCAATTGCAGCAACAATAGGCCTTGGAATTTTAATTCCAATTTCATCAATTTTTGGGACATTTACCGAAAAAGATGAATATAAATCAATTAGCTCAAAGAAGATTAACAACGCTTTAGTTACGCTGGATAACTTAAAAAATGGTGTTGGTCTTGATAACAAAGAACTTATTAATCTTTCGCAGCAATTTTATGATGATGTTAACGAGTATAAAGCGAACATTAAATCAAGTGATAATTTACATAATATGGCGTTTTTAACTAAAAATAAAAATACATTTTATTACACCAAATACTTAGATTTAGATTACCAAGTTCGAGTTTTATCTTTATTAAATCAACTTGAAGAAGATTTGGATAGTGACTCGGTTTTAGCTAAAATGCGTGATCAATTTATTGCTAAACAGTATTATTTAAGACCTATTGACAACGATAATTTTAATAAAAGCACCACGATTAGTGAAAAAAATAAAGCATTTGAAGAAAAAATGTATTACACATTAAAAGAGATTAATAAGTCACGTGATGATGCATTTCGTTTCTTTTACAATTTAATTTATGAGTTTGTATTTAATTCTAAGAAAAAAAAATCCAACCTTTTTCTTGAAAAAATTGACAAAAACTTGAAACTAACTTTTAGTAAACCAGATTTATTGTATATTCTTAGTTTAATTCGTTATTATCTCGAAGGTTCGGAAACAGGCGATGAGAAGATGATGAATATGATGATTTTCGATGAACTTAAGAAAGAAATCGAATCACAATTAGCCAAAAATGAATACACTGTTCCATTTATGAAGTTTTCAGGAATTATTTTCTCATATCATGCTTACTATTCTATTCATCATGACCCAGAGAAAAAACCGGAAAATGCGGAACACGGAATGAACTATTATTTAGAACGGGTAAGCAAAAACCAAAGCCTTAATTATAGTGCGATTTTACGGGTAATAATGAATTCGCTTCTAAAAGAAATTCATGATATTGATATCAAACAAGGACTAGCGCAATTGCTTAAGTTATACTACCATTTTGAGTCGCCACTTGCTTATATCGTGTTTGATCAATACAACATTGAAAACATTATTTTCACAAATAATCTTAGTGTTGATACCACAACGGCACCAAGCAAAGTAAAAGAATATTACTTGACAGATTTTGATCGTGAAATCCTTGGAAAAGTTTATTCACTCAAATTTAATCAAGACGAGCCTATGCAGGTTTTCAAAGTTGAAAAACGCAAATATATGGATCGAACTACTAACGCGATTGTTTATGGGGTTTTAACTGTTATTCTTGTTTTTGTTAGTGTTTATGTAATTACTAAACAAGACTTCCAATAATAAAAATCAGCATTTTGTTGCTGATTTTTATTATCTTTCATCATTATCGTCAAGAATTTCGTCGTCATCAAGGTCGAGATTATCTTCGAGATCGTCGCTCATTTCTTCTTTAAGCTCTTTTAGTATAGCTTTTGTAGTGTCTGTTATTTTACGTTTTCCTCTTGTTTTTGATACTTCTTTTTCACCAAAGTTGATTTTAACATCCTTTAATTCTTTGGCGGTTTCATCATTTAAGAATAAAATTACAGGCACTATGATTGGACGACGTCTTTTTTCTTTATAAAAGTAGGCTTCAAGACGTTCGGTAATTAAATTTTTAAGTTCAATAACATTTCAATCTTTTTTTGTTTTGATAGTATATAACACAGCACCATGAGCAATCCGTTTGGTTTCTTCAACGATATCGGCGTTATTTTTGGCATAAAATGTTCCACGCGAAATAAGTCGAGGTTTACCAACGATATTGTTTGTTTTTTTATCAATTGTTAAAATAATGTTTAAAAACCCGTTTGTTGCTAACTGGTCACGTTCTGACAATACTTTTGAGTCGGACTCAAGTGCATTGTTACCATCGATATAGACGGGACCAACATTAATTTGTTCGTTCGATTCAGTAATAACTTCGTTTTCCATATAAAATGGAACACCTAGTTTTGGTACCATCACATTTTCGCGTTTTACGCCATTTTCAATGGCGGATTGACCGTGTACAACTGACATTCTGTACTCACCATGGTAAGGTAAAAAGTATTTTGGTCGGGTTAATTGGAAGATTTTATCGTGTTCTTCACGGTAGGCGTGACCTGATGTATGAAGATATCCATCAACCCCGTTTTCTTTAATAATTGCTCCTAATTTATAAAGTTTATTAACTAAAATTTCAATTTTCATCCGGTTACCAGGAATAGGTGAACTAGAGAAAATAATCATATCGCCATTTTTAATTTGAACATAAGGATGCTTGTTATTACTCATTCTTGCTAATGCCGCAAGTTCTTCACCTTGTGAGCCGGTTGTAATAATAATTAACTCATTATCGTTATAGTTATTGATATGTTTCTTGTTAATGAAAACGCTATCAGGCGAGTCGATATGTTTTAGTTTCCGACCAATTTCAATTCCATTGACCATGCTTCGACCAAAAACGCAAATTTTCTTTTTAAGTTTAACGGCAAGGTCAATGACTGCTTTAATTCTTGTTAAGTTACTTGCAAAAGCGGTAATAATAATTTTGCGTTTTGCTTGGCGCATATATTTTTCAATATCAAATAAAATATCAGATTCACTAGGCGAGTGATTTGGACGCATTGCATTGGTTGAGTCGGATAAAAGAACAGTTAAGCCTTCGTCCCCCATTTGTTTTAGTTTGGTAAAGTCGGTTAAATTACCAATTGGGCGATAGTCGAAACGAAAGTCACCGGTACACATAATGCTACCATTACTGGTACGAACACGAACCCCAAAAGCATCTGGGATTGAGTGTTGCGCTGTTCAAGTATCAATGGTAAAAGGACCAATAGTTAAATTGGTAGTTTTTTCTAATTGAATAAAATCGATCTTACGTTTGATTGCATGTTCTTTAATTTTTAATTTTAAATACGAAATGGCAATTTCGGGTGCAATCACTGTGTCCATTTTTGTTGTTTTCAAGGCGTAAACAACACCCCCGATATGATCTTCGTGTCCGTGGGTGATAACAATTGCTAGCTGTTTTTTGTTTTCTCGGTTGAGGTATGAGTAATCAGGAATAATTCCTTTAACACCAGTACTGAACATATCGGCAAACTTAATTCCGGCATCAATCAAAATAATTTGATTATCATGTTCGAGCAAAAGTGTTGCTTTTCCGATTTCCTGAACACCACCTAAAGCCATAATTTTAGTTGGTTGCATAGAACTCTCCTTGAGTTGATTAGTATAAAGTAATATCTACAAAATATAACTAAATATAGTATATATAATAATATTAATATTTTTTGAAATTTAACCTAATTAAAATTATTTTTAAAAAAATATATAATAATTGAGATTTCAAGCAGAACATACAAATCATGATTAATGATTATTTGGAGGTCTGATGAATAAACGTAAAAAAGTTTTAATTTGATTAAGCACTTCACTAGCAATTCCTGCCGCAGCGACAGGAATCTATTTTGCATCAACCTCAACAAAAAAGCTTGAAAAGGGTGGAACATCATACGATCCTAACCAAGTAACACCAAATAATCCAATTGATATTTTAGAAGAAAACAAGCCAACAAAACCAGAAGTTAACAAAAAGCTTATTAGTAATGTTGATATTAAATTTAATCACGCTAACCCAATTAAATATTTAGCACTGGGTGATTCGATTACTGAAGGTTATACAGGCGAACTTGAAAACATTATTCAAGGTTACTACGACCCTAAAACCAAAGAAATTGTTGGTAATGGTTATCCTTCGCATTTTGTTAATTATCTTTTAAAAGCAGATAAGGATATTCTTACTAGTTTTAGTAATTATGCGGTGTCGGGTTCAACAGCGCAAGAGTGATATAGTCTTTTAAATTTGCATAATGAGGCAAACTTCATTGCCGCAAGTACAAAAGCTAATAAATTGGAAGTAAAGGATTTAGTTCCACTTTTTGGTACAAATATTTCTGAACTTAGCACTGTACTTATAGATAAAATTAAAGATGCTAACTTAATTACATTAAGCGTTGGCACCAATGATTTTTTTAAGCTTTTTATTAGGGAAGTAAGCAAAAATCTTGATCTTACTTATATTATCGAAAATGCGAAAAATCAACAAGAATTATTCAAATATCTTGTAAATGCAATTACTGAAATTTTTAATAAAGTGGATGTTGAGGCTAAGAAAAATATTCACTCATTAAGTAAAACTATTTCTCATCTTAATCCGCGCGCACAAGTAATTTTTCTTAAATATCCAATGCCTATGTTGCGAATTAAACAAGCAATTGACTCAATACTTACATCGTTAAGTGGTTCAGAAGCAGGTGATGCTCCTATTGAACTTAGTCGTATTTTGTTTAGTGCAGTTAATAGTCGGATTTCACAACTATTTATTAATCTTGAAAACCGTGATGAGATTAAAATTATTAACTTGTATGACAATGAATTTTGAACTACCCATAAAAACATTCTTTCACCTGTTATTTTAGATATTCACCCTGGAAGTAAAGGGTATAAAAAAATGGCTCAAGATTTATTCGTAGCATTAGCAACTGAATTTACCAATCTAAATCATGTTCGGGCAAATAATAAATATTTGGCTAATACTCAATATTTTAGTGAACTAAGATCTATTCCTAAAATGATTGATTTTAAGCTTAGTGATGCTGATTTAATTAGCAAGGTTTTTGATAATAATTTTGAGGAAGATTTAAACGAAATTAATTCGTTAGAATCTAAATACAATCATTTAATTAGTAATGAAAATAACGTTAAAAAAATCGTTAAATATGTTGAAACATACTTGTTATATTCAAGCAAAGGTCAAGATTACTTTATTAAGAATATTTATCATGTTATTGAAGGTATTTTGGATTCGAAAATTATGAAGGAAATCGATCCGGATGCTAAGATTAAAGAATTTCTTTTCGTAAATGACAAAAAGAATCTAAATTCAATAACAAAGCAGTTTGTTGATTCAAATATTATTGCTACACTTTTTGCTAATTTTCAAAATAGTGCTGATACCCTTGATTTAGATATGAATAATGTTCCAGGGGTACAAGAGTTTAGTTTAAACATTTTAAAAGAAATCGCTATTAAAACATTTGGTGATGAAAAAACGTGGTTTGATTTTATTAAAGTTATGCTGAGTGGTGACTATATTTCAGAAGCTGCAAATAAAGAAAAAATCAAGGAAATTGTAGAAATTCTTATTGAAAATGGCTTAAATGCGAAACGTATAAATCAGATTGTATTACTAGTGAAAAATTTAAATTTACCTTCGGAAATTACTGGTGTAATTACCAAAGAAGATTTTAATTATTTAGTTGAAAAAATTCTAAACAATAATGCTCTTAAAACACTTGTAATCAACGCGTTAAAAAACACCATTGATAAATCAAATCAAATTGTGGCAAAAGCTAACAGTTTTAAAGAGTTATTAAAAGAGGTATTTATTGCTAATAAAGCAAATGCTGTTAGCGATGTAAAAAATGCAATTTATAGTTTAATTAATGATGAAAAAGCATTAACAATTGTTGGTAAAATCGCCGCTAAATCATTAGAAAAATACAAAGATTATGTACCTGCAGGTTTAATTGATAAATGAATTGCTAAATTAGGTTTAGTAATTAAATCTATTGATGAAAAAATTGGTACTATTGATGTTGTGCTCAATAATACTTTTGAATACATTATTAATAATGGCTTTGAGTTTGGTAATTTTGGACCTACACTTACTAAGATTAAAGATGAGTTATTTGGTTCGTTAGACAGAAATAAAATAGCAGAATTAGTCACATTTGTTTTACACGAAAACGAAGGCTTTTTTGATGAGAATTTAGGAAATATTGTTAGTGATGCAATTCTTGTTATTAAGCAAGACAAAGTTAAGACATTAATTTCTAAAGAACTAATTAAGTTTTTAAAAATGCAAAAAATTGTTTCTGAGAGCATTGATTACGCACCTTTAATCAATGACGCGCTTGATTTAATGCTGACAAAGGAACTTGATATTGTGGTACCAATTATTACAAGAATATACAATGAAATCAAGACTAACAAGCTAGATTTAAAAACATTTACTTTCAAAGATATCGCCGCAATTGCTTTAAGTATTATCAAACCTAAATTTGATAAAACTAATTTAGAAAATACACTTCAAATTATTTTAGGCTCTAAATTAATTAGCGAAGACAGCAATCTACTTAAAGCATTTTTAAAAGATGTTTTAGCTAATTTAAATGATGATGTTTATTTTGAAAAATTATTTGAACAACTAAATGCAAATAAAAAATTACAAGCTTACATCACACAACAACAATTCGTCAGTCTTATTAAATCAATTAAAAATTCAAATGAATTTAACCGAGTTATCGATTTCGTGTTTGCTAATTTAAATGAATTCAAAAATGTATCATATAAAGTAGCAATTAACAAAATTTTAGATACCAAGTCAAATGAAATTAATGAAATAATTAAATCATTTGTTACCAGTTTAGTTAATAACAAAACGTTAAAAGATATTGTGCTTAATGCCTTTGAAAAAGAACTTGTTAAGTTTGGTTCGGATGCTGAATATGTACAAGCGGTTCAAAAATTAAGATTACAACTTGATGCTGATTTTGTTTCAATTTTTGAAAATATTGATGCTGCAAACGTGGCCTCAAGAATTATTGTCGGCTTAATCGGTGAAAAAGTAAATAATACAAAGACAGATTATCTTGCCATTTTTAAAGATGTTTATGCCGCAAATGATTTAAATGATTTAGTACTTAAATTAATCAAGAAGGTAAGCAAATTTAATCTTGTCGCAAAGAATCACATTGACTTGAAAATTGTTATTAAAAATTTAGCAAAATACATTTTAAGCGATAAAGTTAAATTAAAAGATGTAATTAATGTTCTTGCGCCAAATGCGCAAACAAAAATTAATAAATTTGTTGATTTCGATAAACTTTTAGAAATTATTTCAAGTAGATATAGTGATGATTTAATATTGTTAGTTGATCTTGTTGTTGATGGAATGTTTGATTCATTAGATCAAATTGATAGCGTTTCAACACTCAACGAGCTATTAAAACTAGCTCTTCAAAATATCAACGAAACAAAAGTTAAAAAATTAATGGTTGATATTATTCAGAAAATGATTAGTGATGATGAAGTTTTACAATCAATTGCACAAAAAATTAAAAATATTCTTGTTAAACGTAATTTACTTGACGATACACCACAAATGATTGTAGGTATTAAGTCGTTAATTAGAATTATTCCTATGATTGAGCAAAATGGTAAGTATTTGGAACAATTTGCCAATATTCTATTTAACACAATCAAAGCTAATAATGATTTAAGTAAGTTTAGTGAAGAAATCGTTGCCGCTATTAAAGCTCATAAATTTATTGATATTAATAATATTAGTCATATTACAAGTATTTTGAAAACACCACAATTTGTTAATGAAAAACAAAATATCAAAGCAGTTTTTGATTCGTTATTTGAACATTTATGAGCAGATGAAAAGGTAGTGAAAGAACTAATTAGCGATCTTAACTTAGCTAATTTAGCCGCTAATACGAATGTAATTACCGGTCCTGAGCTCGAGTCATTTATTTTCAATTATGTTTATAAGCCAGTTGGTCAAAACAGTTTTAAACAATTTATTACTAATATTATTAATGATATATTTAAGCGCTCAAATGAGTATGCAAATACTAAAAAAGCTGTAGATATTCTCAAAATATTTTTAGCAAATAGCAATTACGAAACAACTAATAAAGAGTTTATAGTTAAATTAATTTCGGACTTGATTGATCATACAGATGTCTTGCCAAAAGTTATCTTTAATAAATTAAAAGCAGCGCAAATCAATTTACTTGACGAAGACTTGCCAGTTGTTGTTAGTGTTGTTAAAGATTTATTTAGTGCAGTAAAAAATAGCAATTTATTTAAAGAGATTGTAGTAAGACTTTATGAAGAAATTAAAACATTTAATTATACAAACAATATAAATAATGATTTTAAAACTATTTTCGGAAAAGTTGTTGATCATTTCATTAAAAATGAAAATGGCAAAATAAATATCAATAAGATTGTTAACGAAATTCTTCCGCAAGTATCTTCGATTCTTGAAGAAACAAAATTTAGTGGTTCACAATTAACGCAATTTATTAATTTATTATTTACAAGATCTGTTTTTGACAAAAACAAATCACAAGGCATTTATAAGATTATTAATAAGATAATATATGCTAAAAATGATCCTTCAAATGTTGAATATAATGCATTCGATTTATTGTTTAAAGCCCCAAATAATCTAAAAGCGTTAGTAAAAGCATTCATTAAACCAATTGCTCGCGCTCATATTTCAGAAGTAATTAATAATCAAAAAGCAAAGAATTACAATATTTATAATGATGCTAATTTCCATGCTATTAATCGAATCGCTACATTCTTTACGTGAACATTGAGAGTAAATGTTCCAGGCGCAGTCTTTCATGGGGTAAATGGGGGATGAGAAATTAATTCAATTATTTACTTTAGTATTAATGACGCCTTCAAAGAAGTGCTAAGCGAAGTAGATCCTATATCTGAAGCTAATAAAGATAAATATTACTTAAAGAATGAAGCATTTGTTAAACGAGTATTCGGAGATCGTTATTGACTCAAGAATTATAATTCGTATGAAAAAGATGACTGGATGTTTATTATCAAATATTATGATCAGGAAGATAGACATCATCCAGGTATGTTAAACGCTGATAACTTGTGATATTTATTTAAAAACGGACACTTAATTTTACAATAAAAAAAATAGTGGTTATGCCACTATTTTTTAATAACAAATTTTAATAATTTTCAGTAAATTGTATTGATTTTTTGTTGAAAAAGAAAAGTTTTTGGTTTTAATTAATTTACTCTTACTTCCTCTCAGAATTCAAGAATATCATCTTCTTTGATGTTATTAAAACCTTTAATATGAAGACCAAAATCTTTACCTTTTTGTACTTCTTTTGCGTCATTTAGGCCACGACGAAGTGTATCGTTGTATCCGACATGAATTACTTTTTTATTTCTGATTACTTTAACTTTTGAATTATTTTTTACAACCCCATCATCCATCATACATCCGGCAATTGTACCGATTTTAGAGTATGTGAAAATTTTAATAACGTGAGCGGTTCCAATTTTAACATCTTCATAAATAGGTGTTTCATTACTTGAAAGGATTGCATCTACTTCTTCAATAATTTTGTAAATCACACTGTATGTTGTAATTCGAACACCAAAGTTTTTGGCGCCTTGTTTTGTACTTAAATCAGGTTTGATATTAAAACAAAAGATTTGTGCATTCGCGGTTTGGGCAAGTAATAAATCTGAGTTTGTAACTTGTCCTCCGCCAAATGAAATTACACGAATAATAGCATCATCATTTTCTTTTTTATCTATTGAGTGTTTGATAGCTTCGGCGGTACCTTGAGTGTCGCTACGAATAATAACGTTAATTACTTTTTTACCAGTAATTTCGATTTCTTGTGTTTTCTCGTATAGTTCTTCTTGTTTGTCTTTTAGTCGTTTTTCATTTGCTAGTTTTTTAGCGAATTTTTCATCTTTCAGACCAACAAAACGATCGCCTGCTAAAGGTAAATAATTTAATCCAGTTACAAGTACTGGTGTTCCAGGGTGAGCATGCGGAACAGGTTGGTAGTTGGCATCCATTAGTGATCTAACTCTTCCATATTTGCTACCCGCAACAATGAAATCACTCTTGTAAAGTGTTCCGTTTTCCACAATTAAAGTTGTTACTGCGCCTAAACCTTTATCTAGTTTTGATTCGATAACAGTTCCAATTGGAAATCTTTTGCGATTTGCTTTTAAATCAAGAATTTCTGCTAAAAATAAGATTTTCTCAAACAGTTCTTTAATCCCTTTTTCTTGTAAAGCGCTTCCTAATACTACTTGAGTATCACCACCATAGTCTTCCACAATAACATCTTCGGCAGCTAACTCAGCCTTAATTTTCTCAATGTCTTTGTTTGGACGATCAATTTTATTAATAAATACAATCAACGGTACATCAGCAGCTTTTGCGTGGTGAATGGCTTCTTTGGTTTGTGGCATTACACCATCATCAGCGGCCACAACTAAAACAACGATATCGGTAATTTTAGCGCCCCGTGACCGCATTTGGGTAAATGATTCATGGCCAGGAGTATCGATAAAAGTAATTTTCTTACCTTTATAGTTGACTTGATAAGCACCAGTGTGTTGGGTAATTCCTGATGCTTCACTAGCAGCAACATTTGTTTTTCGCATTTTGTCGATTAAAGTTGTTTTTCCATGGTCGACATGACCCATTACAGTTACAACGGGAGCGCGAGTTACAAGATCTTCGGCTTCGTCTTCAAATTTAACTTCATTAAGAAAGTTTGAAGCATTAATTTCTTGTTCTTTTTTAAGGTCAATTCCGTGATCAAAACAAACCTCAGCAATTTCCTCTTCGCTTAAGACGTAATTTAGTGGGTAAGCCTTGCCTTGTAATAAGAATTTTTTGATAATTTCGTTGGCATTAATATCCAGTTTTTTCGCTAAATCCGAGATTGACATACGACCTGAGTAGATTAACACACCATCTTTAACTTCGGATACAACTTTTTTTAGTTGCGATTTGATTTGATCAATATTTTTTGATTGATTTCGTTTATCAGCCATATTCTTCTACCTCCTTTGTAACTTTTGTGTAAACTTCTTGCGGTACATTCATGCGAAAAGCTTTGTGTAAGATTTTACGCTTAAGCGCTTCTAAAATCTTATCTTTATTTTTTATTATATAGGCTCCGCGCCCTTTTAAAGAATTATTTCAGTCAATTTCAATATTATTGGCTTGATTTTTATTGAATCTTAATAATTGGCTAACAGGTAATATTTGATTTGTGTAGACACATTTGCGTGTAACATTAGTCTCAGTCTTCGTCATTGATATCACCTATATTAATATCACCAAGTGAATCAAGCAAGTCTTTGTCAGTGGTAAAGTTAGCCATTGTTTTTTGAATATCTAAAAGATTTTCTTTTGTCGAAGATGCTTCCATTGCTGCTTCGAATTCAGCGAATTCATCTTCATACTCACCAGCCTTGATATCATCTTTTTTAACGTAGGTTCGAGGCATTTTTTCAATATCTTTAGCAATTTCTTTTTTGTAATCAGCATATGAATCATTTGTTTTTACGATATTGTTAAACTCATTGATTTCGCTCATAATTGAGTCGAAATCAACTGATTCAAACATATCTTTTGGGTGATGTGAGTGTTCTTTTCTTGGTTGACGTGGAACTTTGAATGGTGAGCGATCGCGTTTAATATTTTTATTAAGCTCTTCAAGTTCGCTTTCAAGAACATTACCATTAAAGATAATTTGTGTGTTGTTAACAATTGCTTCATCATATTTTAAAATATTGATTTTTGCATTTACTAAATCAACAACAAGCGATACGTTAATTCCGTCTTTACCAATCGCAAGAGTAAGCTGTGAGTTTGGTACGATTACATCGTATTCGTCATTACTTTTTCAATGACACTAAGAATTCGTGCGGGAGTAAACGCGTTAACAATGTAGTCAATTTTGTTGTCATCGTAACGAACAATATCAATTTTTTCGCCGCCTAATTTTTCACTAATGGCATTAATTCGACTTGAATTTTGGCCAATTACAGCACCGATTACATCATAGTCTAGTGGTTTATTGTCATTTGTTGAAATAGCAACTTTACTACGGGTGCTTGCGTTACGAGCGATACCAAAAATCTTGATTTCGCCATTGGCTATTTCAGGGATTTCGGTTTTTAATTCCTTAATTAAGATTTCATTTGAAACTGTTGAGAGAATAATTTGTGAATATTTTGAATCAGGCATAACAGTTTCGATGTAAGCATCAATTTCAAGACTAGTATCATTTGCTTCTAAGTATTTTTTGTGGGTGTATTTAAGTGGCATAAAAGCAACTAAATTATCGTCTTTGATAACTAAGTTAAATCCTTTTGGTCCACGCGATGTAATTCTAGCCTTAACTAGTGTGCCAATTTTGTCTTTGTATTTACCGTAAATATTTTCTTTTGAAACAGTGTTTAGTAATTGACTGAATTGAGAACGAATTGCAAGTTCATTTTTCTTTGGTAATTGGGTAAAGATGATTTGAGTTTTGATTTGGTCGTTATCTTTAGCATTTGGGTTTAGTTTTAGCGCTTCAGATAATTTGATATAAGTTGCATTAAATGCATCTTTGTCCTCATTTTTAGAATGAGAAAAACCATCTTGAAAATCATTATCATTAAGGATAATTTTGTTTTTTAAAATTTGAAATACATTTTTTTCCTGACTAATTTCGAATTCTAATTCGGCATCAGGATCCATTTTTAAAAATACTTGTTCAACAGCATTTTTAAAGCAAAAAATAACTTCCTCAATGTTTAAATTTTTTGAGTTAGCAATCTCTTCAAAAAACTTAAAATAGTCAGCAGCACTAATAGTTCTTTCTTCGTTTTTCATATTTATCTCCTTTTAAATATATAGTTCGATTTTATCGATGTCATCTCAAGTGATTTGTTGTTTGCGAAATTGACCTTTTGCATTTCATTTAATCACAATAAATTCGTTATTGTGTTCAATAATTTGGCCAATGTACTCATTATGTTTGTTGACTGTTTTATTGCAAACAACTTTTAATTTATTTTCAACAAAATTCTGTAAATTATGTTGATTAATATCAATTTCTGTTCCCTTAGAAAATACCTCAATATTGTACTTTTGTAAAAAAGTTTCATCAATTGTAGCGATGTAGTCAGTAATTTTTTTACTGAGTGCGCTAACATCATCTAAATTATCAAAAATACTTTCAATTTCAACAAGATCATTTTTAATTGTGATACTTGAAATTAGGTCGCGAAATTTATTTAAAATTTTTTCTTTCACAGTCCCTCCTTAGTAAATAAAAAGTCACGCAAGCGCAACTTTTTTATTTCCAAAACTGCAAGCATATTATAACTTATTTTTTTTATAAGTAAATAAAAAAGCCAGAGCAACTTCTGGGCTTTAATAATGGTAATTAAATTATATGGCGCGCCCGAGAGGAGTCGAACCCCTAACCTCTTGGGCCGTAACCAAGCACTCTGTCCAATTGAGCTACGGGCGCATTTTGGAGGCACCAACCGGATTCGAACCGGTAATCAGGGTGTTGCAGACCCATGCCTTGGCCGTTTGGCTATGGTGCCTTATGATGGTGCCAACAATTCAAAATAGTTGCTTTCTTATTTTAGCATAATAAAGAAATTTATTTACTATTTCTTAGTTATTTTAATATGTTAAAATATAGGCAAGGAGGCGAAAATGAATTTATTAGTACTTGTGTACGATGATTTTCAAGATATTGAATTAGCAACTGTTTTGGGAGTTCTTCATCGTACAAAACAAATTGATGTCACATATTTTAATCCAGATTATAAGGATGTTCTAGGTGTACATAAAGTTGTTAAGCTTGAGGTACTTAAAAGTAAAGTTAACCTTAATGCATATGATGGGATTTTAATTGTTGGTGGTAAACAAGCGCAAACATTAAGAAAAGATAAAAGGGGTCAAGATACTATTAAACATTTTCTTGATCAAAATAAATACGTATTTGCAATTTGTGATGCGCCAAATGTGATTTATGAAAGTAATTTAATTCCTGATCGAAAATATGCATCATACCCAATGCCAAATTTTAAACCAGGCAAAAACCGGGTAAAAGATTTAGTATGTGTAGATGGTAAATTAGTTACAGGAAAATCACCATATGCTTCACACGATTTTGCTATTCAAATTGTTAGAACATTATTCGGTGATCAATTAGCAAACGAACTTGTTGCAGGAACTAATCCGGTAGCATAGGAATAAAGTTTTCAAATACACAGTTAATTCCGCTTTTGTAGGTTTGGATAAAAGTATTTAAATCGCGAGCGGTTCAACATAAAATAGTAAGTTGATCTTTAAGTTTTAAGATTGGCTTACTTTTTAAATAAGCGATTTCATAATTAATGAAATCAGGATTTGCCTTGGCTCTTAAAAGTAAGTTGCGTAAAATAAATTTTTTATAGAATGGTAGTTTTTCATTATGAAAACTACCCGAAAGCATTCCGCGAATAACGTCAGGAGCATTTTTCTTAAATCACTGTACAGTAAAAGGATCGAAAGACTGAATTGCGTAAGGGTGAGAATACGTCTTTAAAATTTCTCAGGTCGCTTCTTCTAGGCGATGATTTTCGGTGTCAGTTTTTAATTCAATTAATAGTGGCACTTGTCCATCTATATATTTTAAAACATCGCTGAAAAGCGGGATTGTATAATCAGTATTTTTTAGTTTTAAATTTTTGATTTCATTTCAAGTTGTATCTTTAATTGCCTTTTCAAGTCCCGTCATTCTTTTTAGGTTGTCATCGTGAAAAACTACGACATTACCATCATTTAAAATATGTAAGTCAAGTTCGATAGCATACTTATTTTTAATAGCGTTATTAAAAGCACCGAGTGAATTTTCGGGTTCTGTTTCTGTGTGAAAACCGCGATGAGCAATAAAATATTTATTTAGTCAATGGTTCTTTTCAATTCTATTCATATCTTTTTACCTCTTTAAGTTTAAACATTTTCTTTTTCATTCATAAAAATCCTTTACGTTTTTCAAACGGAATATGAGCATTTAAAACTTTAGTTATTTCTTTGCAGTTTTTTTCAAAAGGATTATGGCTTTCACCAATTAAAATATAGTTTTTATTTGTTTCTTCTAAATATCTTACAAGTTCTTCGCCATCAATGATACTGTCTTTTAGCGATGCAATAAAGGTGCTTTTATCTTTGATTTCTTCGTACATTTGGTCCAGCTTATCTAAAAACTCAAGATTTAAAACATTTTGTTTGATCATTTGATATCATATTGAGTTTTGTTTTGTAAAAATATTGATTCAGTTTCGTTTTTCGTCATTATTAATTGAGTTAAGTTTTAGTAGCGAAGTAACTGAGTTTTTAGTAAAAGATGATTCGCTATGGGCGAGTTTTAGAATTTTATAGATTAGTGAATATTGAATGTATGGGTGAATCGGATTAACTAAGAACGACCATTTAGCATTGTATTTTTTCGCTAAAGTTGGGGTCACCATTCCGCCAATTGAGTGACTTAAAAAGTAGATATCAGTGTTAGTAATTTGGCTAATGACAAGTTTGGCGTATCTAATTCATTCATCAAAATTTGCATTTTGATTATTGAGATTCATTCTTGAACCTGGCATATTGAAGGCGACAAGATTAAAATTAAGCTTTTGTTTATATAAATCTTTTACAAACTGGTAACTTGAATTAAGTCCGTGAATTAAAACAAGTGTACTTTTAGCATTGTTGTCTTGAACATAAATTTGTTCTATTTGACCATTGATTTCAAACATTTTTAACATATATAAATCATACATTAAAATAAAAACCCTAGGTATTCCTAGGGTTAAATTAGACTTGATATCCAATTATTTTTGGTTATGTTTTTGCACAAATAAATCAAGTCTTGAAGATTTACGAGCAGCTTTGTTAGGGTGGAAGACACCTTTAGCAGCTGCTTTATTAATTAAGCTGTGAGCAAATGCAACAAGTTCTTTTGCGTTTGCTGCATTTGCTTCAACTCCTTCACGAGCGGCACGAATCGCTTTTTTGATTCTTGATTTAAATGCAAAGTTACTTGTGCGACGTTTTTCAATGCGAGCAATATTTTTAACTTTTGATTTAATATTTGCCATTTCTTCTCCTTTTTATAAAATAAAAATCCTTTTTATTATACACATAATAATAAAAAAAGAATAAAAAAATGGCAGGGGTAGCAGGACTCGAACCCACAACACACGGGGTTGAAGCCCGTTGTTCTACCGATTGAACTATACCCCTATAGCCAAGTTTATATATTATATACTAATTGTTTAATTTGCTTTTGGCCAAATTAACAAAATCTTTAACGTATTTGATACTTGCAATTTCTTCGTCAGAAATACTAATACCAAATTCTGTTTCAGCATCGACTACAAGTTGTACTAAATCTAGCGAATCAATTTTTAGATCTTCAATGCTAGCTTCCATAGTTACTTTGACATTAGTTAGTTTTTGGATTTCTTTTAAAATTTTATCTTGCATCATGCTCCTTTTCTAATTATTATAACTAATTCCCAAATTTATCCAAATGCTAATTACTGGTCGCAAGTGGAAAAACGCAAAAAATAATTAATTATGAATATTTTTGTATTATAATAGAAAACACCAACTAGTTGCGAGTGTAGTTCAATGGTAGAACTTCAGCCTTCCAAGCTGACTATGAGGGTTCGATTCCCTTCACTCGCTCCATATCAGTTTTGATCAAAAAACATCACGCTATGTGATGTTTTTTCTAAATTCTAAATCATGGAATGTTTGGTTTAGCAATATTTTTTTCGATTAATTCGAATTCTGTATATCTACGAACTGGGTCGGTAAGAACGGTGATAACGTCATATCTTAATGTTTCGTCTTTGAATTTTTTCAATTTATTTACATCCATAAATGCAATTTTGTCACCATGTTTTACTTCTTGACCCACTTTAACAAATGATTCAAGTCCCACACCATTGTATTTTCCTAAACCAATTCCAATATGAACTAGAAGTTCATTGCCAAATTTAGTTTTAATTCCGTAAGCGTGTTTTGTAGGGTAAACAAAAGTGATTTTTCCATCAACTGGCGAGTAAATATTAACGGTTTTTAAATCGTCAACTTTAATGGCAAACCCATGGCCTAGCATGAATTTTGAGAAAGCATCATCCTTTAATTTTTGAAGGGGAATTGTTTCACCTTTATTGGTAGCATAAATGATGTTATCGCACTCATATTTGTGACGAGTAACTTCTTCATTTTTCAATGGAATTTCTTGATTTTTGTTGTTAATTTCGATTTTTACGTTTCCTTCAATCCGCAGATTTTGAAGGCTTAAATTGATTTGTTCCGCATCTTCGCGAAAGTCGATTTGAATGTGGTTGTCACCAACGAATTTAACTTTGTATGGATTTAATTCTTTTAGTAATTCAACATCAACACAGTTTTTGTTGGCGATGTCGTATCTTAATTTTGTGGCACAATTTGACATTAGTACAATGTTGTCAAACCCGCCAAGAGCTTGCGCTAATTTGATTAGTTCATTTGTTTTCATAGTGATTTTATTATAAAGGGATAAGATGTAAACGAAAACATTTTTACTATCGCGTGTGTAATTGATTACATACTCAAGCATATTATATAGTTCGTTAAAATTTTATCCATTTTATAATAGAATCATTAATTTTGAATGAGGTAATAAATGAAGATAGCATTTTTTGATGCTAAAGAGCATGATATTTATTCTTTTAACAAAGCGAATGTTTACGGAAAACACGAAATCACGTTTTTTAAAGAAAATTTAACAATTGAAACTGCTTCTTTAGCAAAAGGATACGACGCAATTTGTGCGTTCGTTAATACAAGTGGTGACAAATTTATTTTGGAATTACTTGCAAAAAACAATGTTAAGTTTTGATTGCAAAGATCAATGGGCTACAACAAAGTAGACTTAGCATATGCAGCAAAAGTAGGAATTAAGGTCTTTCGTGTGCCCAACTATTCAGCAAGTAGTGTTGCAGAATTTGCACTTACAACCTTGTTAACACTAAATCGAAAAATTCCTGTAGCAATTAATCGGGTAAAAAATTATAATTTCTCGCTTAATAATTTAAACGGAAAGAACATTGAAAACTCAATTATCGGGGTTATCGGTGCGGGTCAAATTGGACAAGAATTTATTCGTATGGCGAATGGCTTAAAAGCAAAAGTGATTGTTTATGACCAATTTATGCAAGTGCATAACTTCGAATTAGCAAAGAAAATGAATTTTGAGTATGTGAGTTTTCTAACTCTAATTAAAAACAGTGACTTTATTAGTTTGCACGCCCCACTTTTACCATCAACCAGATATATTATTGACAAACACGCAATTAAATATATGAAAAAAGATGTAATTATTGTTAATACAGGTCGTGGCGAATTAATTAAATTAACAGATATTTTAGCAGCGCTTAAAAACAACAAAATTGGTGGTTTAGCTGTTGACGTGCTTGAGCGTGAAGAAGGAAGATTTTACCAAGATATTTCAAACTTGGCAAAAGATATTCAAAAAATTGATAAGGAATGAAAAGAATTACTTGAACTCGATAATGTTATCGTTACAAGTCATCAAGCATTTTTAACTGATGTTTCACTTGAGCAAATTGCAAAAATCACAATTGATAATGCTGATGCAGCTGAGGCAGGAAACTTTGAAAAAGCGCTTGAATTATTAGCAAATGGAAAGGTAAAAAACGGATAATGTTTAGTTTTTTTAAATTTAAAAATCGTCAAGATGCCAAACAACCTAATAGTGTTGTTAATTGAGTAAAACACTTAGGTAGCGAATTTTTTGGCACAATTTGACTTAGTTTTGGTTTGGCAGGTTTATCAATTCTTATTGAAGGTAAAACTGTTGAAGCACATATGGTGCACAATCTTTTGGTGGCATTTTTTGCCGGATTTATTGTGGTAGGGTTCGCATTAATGGCTTTCCTAAGATGATCATGCGATTTAAACCCAGCTGTAACGATTTATCGTTGATTAAACGGAACAAATAACACAAGTTATGCGTTAGCAAAAATTGCTACACAGTTTGTTGCAGCAATTATTACTGGTTTAATTATTTATGGAATTGGTAATGCTACAAATAATGGTTTAGCTGCTAATGAAGCAATTTCAGCTCTTGGTGCAGCAAATAAAGATTTTATTGAGAATAATAACGACAATTTAGCAGCCGGAGCAAGCTGAATCTTCTTTGGCGAAATGGTTATGACCGCAGTTTTATTATTCCCAATTTTCAGTCCAAATGTTAAAGATGAATATCGTGATCTTATAATTATGTTTGTGATCTCGCTTTCAGTTTTATTTGGGATGTTGTTAGGTAGCGCTGCAATTAACCCTGCACGTGGTCTTGCGCAACAAGTTCCTGATTTATTCTTTGGGATTAAAGGTGGATCAAAAGCGGGAATTTATACAGGCGGTGATTTCGATCTTGCTAAAAAAGATTTAGTAGTTGCCACAGTAATGATGATGGCAGGTGGAGCAATGGCGCCAGTCTTCTATGCCTTTGTACAAGGTGTAACAATGACTTACATTAACCCACTAGTCGCAAAAGCAATTAAATTTAAAAATTTTAAAGCTGACGAACTTAAATAAATAAATTAGCCTTTATTATAATATATAATTGATGCGTTCAAAAGGAGGAATTATGACCGACAAAAAACGTGGATATTTAATTTCACAAATTGTTTTTGCCAGCGTTATTTTGGCACTTGCAATTTTTGGATTTATTACAGCAATTAAAAGCGAAGGTAATGGCGCACATGTTCTACTTACAATTTCAGGTGCAGTTATTTTTACCTTAATGGTACAAAGTATAGCTGGTTACTTTATCAATGTTTTTGGTAAAGCAAGCTGAAGAAAACCATTACATCAAGCTTTTATGTGAATTTTATTTATTGTCTTTATTGTATCGATTATTGCATTACTTTATACAATTATGTCAGCGTCAGGAGCAGATGTTGATTATCACGCATTTGGGATTGTTGTAAGTTCATTTTTAACATTTTCAGTGCCTGCATACATCATTGTAACTGTAATTTTGTTGACAAAAAAATAAAATTATCCCTTTTTAAAGCGATAAAATGAAAAATACTAGCATTTCTAGTATTTTTTTTACAAATTTTGATTAATTTTTATTTTTTTGTTATATTTAGGTCGTGCAAGGTCATGCACATCTTATGAGTAAAAGAAAAAAGGAGAAAAATTAAATGACTAAGAAAAAATTCTTATTATTCACTTCATTAGTATCTGTAGCAGCAATCGCCCCTGTTATTGTTGTTTCATGTGCTGCTCCAGAAGGTGAAAATGAATCAGGAGTTAAATGAGAAGACGCTGGTATTACAGGTGTAATTTCAGGTCAAGGATCAAGTTCGATAGTTCCAATTATTAATAAACTAGCTGAACTTTCAGGTGGTAATTTAAGTTACAAATCAACCGGTTCAGGTGGTGGTTTTAAATCAATGAATAAAGCAACACCAGACCAACCATTTGGAATGACAAGTTCAAGTAAGACACCTGGTGAAGGCAAAGCTTGAGCTAATACTAACTTAAGAACTGTAACATGAGCACTTGATGCAATTGGGATTGTAGTTCATTTACCAGAAGGTGTAACAACCAAAGATAATGCTGCACCAATCGTAGATATTAAAGAATTAGCAAAAGCCTACAAAGGTGAAACAGTTGCTTGAGACAAGTTAATTACAAACTTATCAGCAGCAAATTCTAACCCTGCTAAAGTATTTGGCCGTAAAGGTGGAAAAGGTCAATCAGGTACTGCAGATGGTTTTATGAGTAAACTAACAAAACATATTTCACTTGGCAAAGATGAAAAATCAAAATACGAAAACCACGATTCTTCATTCCTTCCAGTAGAACAAACTACAGATGAAGCTAACACAGCCGCATTTACCAAAATTGATCAAACAGCAGGTTCATTAACATATGTTTCGCTAGGATTTGGTCTTAAGAATGTTAACGATAAAGTTAAATTAGCAGTTGTTAAAATTTCTGAATCAGAATCATGAGTTCCAAAAATGGAAAATGTAACTGCCGGTTCATACAAATGAACAAGACCATTTAACATTATTTTTGATAAAACAAACCAAGATGCTGTTAAATTTACAAAATTCTTATTAAGTGAAAGTGTGCAAAATCTTATTTCTAGTTTAGACTTTGTTCCACTTACAAAAGAACAATATGAATTACAAAAAGATTTAACAAAATCAGATGCTGAATTATACGCCGCTGTTAAAGGTAATACTGATCAATTAGCAAAATTTAAAACTGAAAACACCGAAGCCGTATACGGACTAAAAGTATAATAATAAAAATATTTATAAAAAGTCAAATATTGAAATATTTGGCTTTTATTTTGTGAAAAATTTAAGGAAAAATATTTTTTTGGTATTATTAGGCTATGAAAAGATTATGAATGCGAAAAAATTTCATTTCTAGCAAGCAAAACGCTATTTTTTGTATTTAAATTATAAAGATAAAATAAGTACTCAAAGGGGTCGCACGCCCTTTTGAGTATTTTTTAAAAGGAGGTAAAATGAACGAGAAAATGATCAGAAATAAAAAGATATCTGATATTATCGTAAAAAATGTTGTTTTTATTATTTCGTGTTTTGCGATCGTGGCTTTAGCGGCAATGTTTAGCTTTATCCTTAAAAAAGCATTCCCGGCTATTCAAAGTAATTGAAAAACAATCTTTTTTACTGCTAATATCAATGAATTTGGAATTTGGGGTGCATTAACAGTTAGTTTTATTACTAGTATTGGTGCGGTTTTGATTGCGCTACCAATCTCAAAACGACTTGCAATTTTAATTCGTTATCGTTTATTTCGTTATGGTCGCTTTTTTAGAGTGGTAATTGACATTTTGGCAGGTGTCCCAAGTATTATTTACGGGGTTTTTGCCCTTAGTTCGTTGGGAAAATTGTCGGGGTTTATTACGGGCGTAAAAACCGATATGACAATTTTTAATGCCACGCTTATGCTCGCCATTATGATTATTCCAACAATGGTCTCACTAATTACGAATCAACTTTATTTAGTATCTAGTAAGCTGGTTGAATCATCAGTTGCGCTTGGTAACACGCAAACAAAAGCAATTTACAATGTAGCGCTAAAATCAATCAAGTCTGGTGTTTATGTTGCGGCGATTGTTGCTTTAGGACGAGCAATTGGAGAAACGATGGCGACATCTCTTATTCTCTCATCACCTGCATCAGCAAATGTTTTCAAACAAGGGTTAGGTATTTTTAATGCTGACTACAAAACACTTTCGACCGAAATTGCTCGTAATATGTTTACTGACAGCTCAAGCGAATCGATTGTGGAACACTCGTTTGCTATTGGGTTGTGCTTGTTCATAATCGTTATGATTCTTATTATGATCATTACCGCCTTATCAAGAAAAAGAAAAATTAAAATTACTAGACCATATCTTAACAAATATCCAAAAAGTATTATTGTTGATACGATCAAACTTCCTGTTACCGGCTTTTATTATTTAATGTACTATTTAGGTTTTGCTTGACGTTATGTAACTCATAATTTGGGCTATGCGATCAGTATTTTATTTGTTCTAATTGCTACTAAAGTATTTAAGATTAAACATGAAAAACATGTTCATAATACGAAAATTATTTACTTAATTTGAGCAATCTTTTTAGAAACTTTATCCGCAATCTTTATTACGGCGATTGTTGGATGAATCTTGTACGATGTTATTTTAATTGGTGCACCAAGATTAAGAGCATGAGATTTAAATTATAAATATAATGGAATTATGAACTCGTTAATTTGAACGGTGTTGTTAATTCTTGTTGCGATTGTTTTAACCTTCCCTCTTGCTTTATTTAGCGCGATATTCTTAGCCGAATATGCAAAAGATAAATGATATGGAAAACTAATTAAATTTTTCCTTGATTCGCTTGGCGGAACCCCAAGTATTCTGTTTGGAATTTTTGGAATGGTGATGTTTTTAGAAGTGATGGGTCTGAAAGAAAAAGGTGCTTCAAGTAGTTTATTAGCAGGTGGTTTAACAATGGTTTTAGTTATCTTGCCAACATATACAAGAAGTATTGAACAAGTTATAACTAACATTCCACAAGAATTACGTGATTCATCACTTGCGCTTGGCGCAAACAAATGAGAAACAATTCGGAAAATCATTTTACCTATGGCAATTTCTGGAATTATTTCGGGAACAATTCTTTCAATGTCACGGATTATTTCGGAAACAGCACCTGTCTTTCTAACGCTAGGAATGTCATTTAATCCAAAATACGGCTTACTTAAACATGGACAAACACTTACTACATTTATTCTTGAAAACCAAGTACACGGAACAAGTAGTATGGCAAACCGGATTTCGTTATCGTATAAATTCGCCTTTGTAACGATTTTAATAATTACATTACTTATTATTATTTCTTATAGTATCGAGCCGTTGGTAAATTTAATTAAAAAGAAAAAGAAACAACGTTTTAATAAAAATATTATTAAATTACAACACGAAAGCAGAAAAGAGGTACAACATGGATAATATTTTTGAGGTTAAAAATTTAGATTTTTACTACGATAAAAAAGCAACCCACGCTTTAAAAAATATTAATATTAATATTCCAAAAAATCACGTAACAGCATTTATTGGGCCTAGTGGTTGTGGTAAAAGTACATTTATTCGTTGTTTTAATCTGATGAATGATTTAATTGCTGATACTGTTACTGAAGGAACAATTATTTTTAACGGCGTTAACATTGTTAATCAAAATCCCAGTCTTTGACAACGCATAAAAAATTTATTTAAAAAGAATAAAACACCACAAAGCAAAAATAAGATTTCACCAATTGAAATTCGTAGCAAAATTGGAATGGTGTTTCAAAAACCAACACCATTTCCGATGTCGATTTATGACAATGTAGCCTACGGGCCACGTAGTAACGGAATTAAAAATCCTAAAGAATTAAATCAAATTGTTAAAGATGCTTTAATTAATGCTGCTCTTTGGGAAGAAGTTAAAGATCGTTTAGGTGATGATGCAACTAGTTTAAGTGGTGGTCAACAACAACGTCTTTGTATCGCGCGTGCCATTGCTCTTAAGCCAGATGTGTTGCTTATGGATGAGCCAACTAGTGCATTAGATCCTATTGCGACTGCTAAAATTGAGGAACTAATTGCTAAATTAAGAGAAAAGTATACAATTATTATTGTTACTCACTCTATGCAACAAGCATCACGGATTAGTGATTTAACAGCTTTCTTTTATTTAGGAGAGCTAATCGAGTTTGATGAAACAAGAAAGATTTTTACAAATCCAAATGAGAAATTAACAGCTGATTATATTAACGGAAAGATGGGGTAATTTATGACTAGTTCGATTGTAACAAATGAAATTTTACGAATTAAAAAACGCTTAATTGAGCTCAGTAATTTAGTATTAACACAACATGAAAAAGCATACCGTTCACTTGTTGAACACGAAGAAATTTTGGCACATTCGATTATCGATGATGATCAAAAGGTAGACGATGAAATGGTGGCAATTAAGAACGAAATTAGCTTTGTTTTAACAAAGGAACCTCTTGCTAAATATTTACGCCGTGCTGTATCATATTTAATAATTGCTAAAGAGTTAGAACGAATTGGTGATTACGCGAAACATATTGCACGTTTTGTGCTTAGTGTAAAAATACCTAGCCCTAGTTCGGTGCGTCGAATTAAAGAAATTTATGATGCAGTTCTACATATGCTACAATCATTAACTGATAATATTGAACAAGAACGTAATGAATTGCTTTTAAAACTTGTTGAAGATGATGATGTAGTTGACACAAAAACACTTGAAGTCAATAAAGAACTTATTGCTTCATTCCTTAAAAAACAACATACAGAAGCAGAGATTAGCGAACGTGTTTATTTAATCAATTTAGCTAATAGTTTAGAACGAGCAGGCGACCACATTGTTAATATCTGCGAATCGTTGTATTATATAATTAACGGTAAATACATAAAATTATAGTTTTGAATAAAAAATCAACAAAATATGTTGATTTTTTATATATTGTGAAATGACTTAAGTATTGACACATCAGATTGAAGAACCGCAACATCTGTTTTGAGTTGATTCACATCTGTTTTGAGTTGTGCTACATCTTGCTCTAGTTTATCAAGACGAGAATTAACCTTACCAAATTCTTCATCCATTCTCTGATTTAATCTAGTTTCAACCCCAGCAATTGCACCAAGAAGGGTCTTAGTAAGTGTTTCAAATTTTTCTTCAAATCTCGTTTCGAAGCTATCAAATCTCGTTTCGAAGCTATCAAATCTCTTATCAATTTGATCAAATTTCTGATCTATTTGTTTGAATTTATCATTTTCTGTTTTTTGTTTCATATTATTTTGATCTATTTTTGCAATTAATCAAAGGATATTAGATTCGTTTTCAAACATCATTTGAAACATATCAACATCCGAGTAACGTTTTAAAATAGACATTACCTCCTTCTTGGTTAGTTTAGTTGCATCTTTAATTAAATTATAAAGAGCATTTTTATTTTTGAACATATTTCACCTCCTTTCTTTTTTATAACCACTTATATATGTATTCTGGAGGGGTAAAAAACACTAAAAAAATAAAAAAATATGAAAAATTACTGTTTTTTATAGGCGAATAACTAGATGGAACAGATTTTTGATTTTTTTTCTTGTGTTTTTATTGCTAATTTAATGAATTATTTATTCAAAAAAACTAATATATTTTTCTGCAATTTTCTTGTAAAAAATATTTAAAAAAATAAAAATATTTATGTATAATAATAAGGCTACTAGCCTAAGTGGCGGAATGGTAGACGCAAGGGACTTAAAATCCCTCGGAGGCAACTCTGTGCTGGTTCAAGTCCAGTCTTAGGCACCATATATGCGTCTTTAGCTCAGTAGGTAGAGCAAATGGCTTTTAACCATTGGGTCAGAGGTTCGAATCCTCTAAGACGTACCATTTCAAAATTGGCCACAAACAAACACACCACGGCGGTGTGTTTTTATTTAAAAAAACTGGAATATTGTGCCAGTTATATTGTGGTTTATAAAAACATTATCACATTTTAATGTATTATATAAATGGTATGTTTAATACTAAAAATTAGAGAGGATTTATGGGGAAAATTGATTACATTCTTGAACTCGATAAAGTTACCAAAACTTACCCAGGAGTTGTTGCTCTTAATGATGTTTCATTTAAGGTTAAACGCGGCAAAATCCTTAGTTTGGTAGGGGAAAATGGGGCTGGAAAATCAACCTTGTTAAAAGTTATTTCCGGCGTTATTCCCAATAATAAGTTTTCAGGCAATGTTGTGTTTGAAGGAATAAATACGAATTTTGCTAGCTTAAAAGACTCGGAAAAGGCGGGGATTGCTATTATCCACCAAGAGTTAGCAATTTCACCCCACTTAACGGCATACGAAAATATGTTTGTTGGTCGTTATATTCGTAATAAACTTGGTTTTTTAAACTGATCAGAAATGATTAAACAGGCTAAGTATTATATGTATATGGTGGGGTTAAAAATCGATCCATCAGTTAAAGCGGGAACCTTATCAATTGCGCAACAGCAATTGTTGGAAATTGCTAAGGCGTTATCAAAACAAGCAAAATTATTAATTTTGGATGAACCTACATCAAGTCTTAATGATAGCGATAGTTATGCTTTACTAGATATTATTAAAAAACTGAAAGACGAAAATGGAATTACTAGTATTTTCGTGTCACACAAATTAAAAGAAGTTGCTTACGTTTCGGATGATATAACCATTATTCGGGATGGTAAACATATTTCTGATTATTCAAATTCAAAAGAAAATCCAATTAACGAGGATCAGTTAATTAAAGATATAGTTGGGCGCGAATTAGGAAGTAAGTTTCCACCACGACCTGAATATCGACAAATTGGTGATACGATACTTGAAGTTAAAAACTGAGCAGTTGAGCATCCAAAAATTAAGGACTATATGGCCGTTAAAAGAGCATCGTTTGATGTTCGCAAAGGCGAGATTGTTGGTATTAGTGGATTGGTTGGTTCGGGTCGGACCGAACTAGCAAAATCAATTTTTGGGCATTCGTATGGCATTAAGCGAAGTGGAACACTTAAATTAAAAGGTGAAATCACTGAACTAAGAAGTGTTGCAGAATCGTTGAAAAAAGGTTTAGCATATGCATCTGAAGACCGGAAAAACGAAGGGTTAATTCAAATGTTTTCAGTTCATACTAACATTAATCAGTCAGCTGGTCATATCTATAACCGTTTTGGATTTTTAAACAAGAATAAGGAAATTGATAATTCGAACAAACGGAAATATCAAGTTAATATTAAGGTACCAGATATCTTTTATCCTGTCAGCACACTTTCGGGCGGTAACCAACAAAAAGTATTACTAGCAAAATCATTATCAACAGAGTTTGATGTGTTAATTATCGATGAGCCAACACGGGGAATTGATGTTGGTTCGAAGTACGAAATTTACAAAATTTTATTCGATATAATCAAGCAAGGTAAAGCAGTTGTGGTAATTTCGAGTGAAATTGAAGAACTATTAGGAATCACCGATCGAATATTTGTTATGTCACACGGTGAAATCAAAGGTGAAATCACCACCAAAGATGCAACTAGTGAAAAAATTATGCAAATTGCTATTGGGACAAAACAACAAGAAGGGAGAATAAATGCCACAAAGTAACAATTTTGAAGTGCTTAAGGCGAAGAATCTTGCTAAACGTCAACAAGATGAAATCAAGAAAACAAAGAGCCAGGCACAAAAAGAAATTAAACACGAATTAATTGTTAATAAAAATACTTTTTTAAGTGAAGTAAACAGTAAACTTCGTAAAGTGAAGTTACTTAAACGCGAATATGCGATTAATCAAAAATATGATATCGCTCATGCCAAGGTTGATCTTGAAGAAGGTATTAATAGCGTTTCAAGTATTAAACCTTACATTGAATACAATCAAAAATTAGTTAGAATTTATCAAGCAGAACTTGAATTTCTTCAAGTGAACAAAGATACATTTGCTAGTGCTTTTGCTTTAGATAAAATGTATTCATTGCAAAATGCAATTTTGATGAAAAAATCTAAACTTAGTTATTTAAATAAAATTCAAGAGTACTTAAACGACGAAGAATCGAAACAAATTTCAATTCTTGAATATGATATTGCTGCACTAGAAAAAAAATATAATGAAGAATACGCAGCAAGAGTGCAAGAATATAATAAAGTTCATACACAAGAATTAGCAAAAGTACAAAATAAGGTTGACGCTGCCAATAAAGCGTTAGCAGCCGCTCAAAGTGGCAATGTAAAAATTAAAAATAATGAAGCATATTTTGCTGCGCAAAAGCAAAAAGTTGCAACAGAGTTAAACAAAATTAAAGCGCAAAGCAAAACTACAGCTGATGTCAATGACTATAATGAATTAGCAAGTCGTAAGTTTACCAATGTTCATGATTTGAGTAAATCTGTTAAAAACAATAAATTAAGAGCTTTATATCAAAGCAAAATCGCTAAAATTCAAGCTGCCGCTGAAAAGAAAATTGCGAAGGTTGAATTTAAACGTGATGTGTGTGCAATCACACCTGAACAAGCAAACAAAATCATTGATGAAATTTCAATTAACTCAGTACAAATACAACGTAAATGAAACAATTTACTTGATGAGTTGAATGAAAGAAGCGGTAAAACAGTTTACGAATTAAAACACGAAAAACTCCAAGCGCAACAAAAAGCAGAATTAGCAGATTTTGAAAAATTAAAAGCTGTAATTGCACCAATTACACCATTTAAAAAGCTAAAAACTGCGATTAGTGATTTCTATGCTACTCACGTATTTGGTAACTCAATCAGTAGTTATATGAAACGTTTTTCTTCGAATTTAAGAAAATACTCAATGTTTTACATTATGGCAGTGTTACTTTTATCATTTGCCTTTGCTACAAACTTTGAAGTTCTTAAAGCAAACCATTTAATTAGTAACTTTAAACTAAATACATTTGTCTTTATTATTTCAATGGGAATGTTGTTGGTTATCGTGGCTGGTTATATCGATCTTAGTGCCGGGATAACCTATGGATTTGTCGCGTATATGACGGTGAAGATAAATAATGAACTGCTCTTGGGAGTTCCGGGTAAAGATGTTATTGTTCTTTTCTTCTCATTACTTATTGGTTTAGCCATTGGGGTGATAAGTGGTTTCTTAATTGGTTACTTGAAAATTCCAGCCTTTGTGGCAACTCTTGCCATGTCATTGATTATTCGTGGTGCCTTATTAGTTATTTCGAATGGTCGAACATTAAATATCGACGTTAATGACTCGCTTAGATTTTTAAATCGTAATTTACCTGATAGCAATTTAGGAACTACTGCTTCCCCATTCTTTATTGGTGTGTTCTTATTCTTTGTTTCAATTAGTGTAATTGTTGCTTTCCTTGCTTTTTGAGGAAGAAGAAAGGCACAAAAATACAATTTGGTTACAGATAAATATTCAGCATTTCTTTTCAAATTAACTCTTATTGTGGTTGCAATTAATGTTCTAGGATTGGTATTTGCAAGATATTCACTTGGAACTAGATACTACTGACTATTTATTGCTGCAACTTTTATCGGAATGTATATTATCACCAGCAATACTTCGTTTGGTCGGAAAGTATATGCAATTGGTGGAAATAAAGTCGCTGCTGAGTTATCGGGAATCAACTCAAAACGTACAACCTTCTATATCTTCTGTGCAATTGGAATTACTTATGGAATTGCCGGTTATGTCTTTGTTTCGATTGAAGCTACTGTTACTGGAGCACAAGGACTAGGACAAGAGCTCGATGTTATTGCCGCTGTCTTTGTTGGTGGTGCTAGTGCTTATGGTGGAATCGGAACAGTTGTTGGAACAATTATTGGTGGATTTATTATGTCAGTAATTACTAAAGGATTAAATATTCTTAATGTTGCACAACACTACCAATTTATTGTTAAAGGATTAATTTTAGTTGGTGCGGTTGGAATTGATGTATATACCAACAGAAAAATTGGATAATTAAAAAAAATCAGGCTGTGCCTGTTTTTTTATATTGGTTTTATATATACTTTAAATTAGTGTCATTAATTAAATTTATCAATTAACATAAAATATTTTGGCTATATTTTGTCCCAAATATTGTATAATTATTGGGACAAGAGGAAATATTATGGAAAGCATAAAATCAATGATTTTGGATCGAATTCTCAGTAAGAAAGAATGTGAAACGTTTATTGCAAGCGATTTTTTTGATATCGCAAATTATGATACAGTTCGCAAAACATTAAATAGACTTGTTATTGAAAAATCAATTAAACGAGCAATAAATGGTATTTATTACCATTCTAAATATAATGATTTTTTAGAGATCGAACCAAAACCTTCGACTAGAGATATCGCATATACGTTAGCAAGAAAATATAACTGAACTATTGCTCCAAGTGGTAATGCCTCGCTTAATCTGTTAGACTTATCAACGCAGGTTCCTGCAAAATGAATATATGTATCTGATGGTCGTAATGCCGAATTTCAATATAAAAATGCCAAAATTAAATTTTTACATCGTAAACGAAGTAATGTTAATTCTAATATGTCCGAAATTAGTTTATTACTAATTCAAGCAATCGACAAACTTGGAGAAAATAATGTACGCGACTGACAAATTAATCATTTAAAACGTTTTGTGAATCGTTCTAATAGAAAGAAAATTTTAGATGAAACCAAAAATACAAGTCGCTGAATTTATGAGGTGATTAAAAGAATTTGTATGGAGGAAGAGTAAGTATGGAATTTAAAAAAGTGACAGCAGACAATCTTAAAGTTGCTCTTGAAGAAAGTGCAATTCTTTTAAAACGTGCTGAAGTTGTGCTCGAAAAGGATTATTGATTATGTTTTGTACTTGATTATATTTTTAATAAATCACTATGAAAAAATGCTTTTACTTTTAAAGGTGGAATTAGTCTTAGTAAGTGCTTTAATTTAATCGAAAGATTTTCTGAAGATATTGATTTGATTTTGGATTGAAAAGTACTTGGTTACCAAAAGGAAGATTTTTTACTAGAGCGTTCTAATGTACAACAAGATAAGTTTAATAAAAGTACTGTTCCTAGAATTGAGGAATGATTAGAAAATGTATTTATTCCGCAGCTTCAGGATGATTTAAACAAATTAACAAACCAAAAACTCGAAATTAGTCTTGATCAAAGTATGAAACAAAGCGTGTTGATTAAATATCCTAATTTTTTCAACTCCTTGTATATTAAAAACTATATTCGTTTAAAAATAGGGATTCTTTCTGAAGACGAACCCTTTGTGATTGCAAAAATTAAGCCAGATATCTACGACAAGTTTCCTATGTTATTTGAAGGAGATGGTTTTGAAGTAAGAACGATAAAACCAGAACGAACATTTTGAGAAAAGGCGACCATTTTACATCACGAAGCAAATCGTCCACAAAATTCTAAATTTCCAATTCGTTATGCGCGCCACTATTACGATCTTTATCGGATTGCTAATTCAGAGTATAAATCGAGTCTTTTCGATCATCTTTCCTTATTAAGAAGAATTGCTCTATTTAAAAATAAGCTTTATCCGCAACGTTGAGCACAATACGAAGAAATTGCACAACAAACCTTAAAGCTAATTCCAAAATCGTACCGTTGGAATGAGATTTCACGCGATTACTATGAGATGATTGAAATGCTTTATGGCGAAATTCCTGATTTTAATGAAATGCTCAAGGCCCTAATTGAGTTAGAAAAAGAAATTCGTGAGTACAAGAAACAAGATTAAATCAACGCAAAAAAATAATAATATCAAAAGGTGATTTTTTGTGTTTGGTTATTTAAATGTATAATTTACATATTAATAGAAAAGGAGTTTTATGGCGGAAAATCAAACACAAAAAAAACCAGAAATGAAAATTTGTGGGTCGGTTATTTTACTTATATTTTTTACCTTATTCATAGCGCCACTTGTTTATGGTCTATTTATGAAGGCAAAAGCAACACCAATTGACCCATTACCAGGTTACGAATATACAACTATTCAATTATTTAGTCTTGGCAACTTAAAACACTTAGTAGAAAACTTTAAAGATTTAGCTGAAGATCTTTCTAATGTTATTAAGGGTGACACTAAAACTGGTGTACTTGCTGCTCTAGGGGTAACACTAGCACTATTATCACTATTATTCTTTTTAATTGTTTTTGTTGTTTTACTAATTAAAATAATTTCAGGTTTCATTAAACAACGTTGAGTAGGCGCTCCGCTCTTATTAGTTGGCTTATTATCAATTGTTTGTTTCTTTGTATTATTGATGTTGATAGCTGATGGCAAGGTTAATCCTTCAGATGCGATATCGTGATTACTTAAATTAAGTATTCCTCTTGGTTTTGCTACATCGCTTATTGGATTAATTTTATGTAAATTTGGAATATAAAAAAAACCTGCTAAGCAGGTTTTTTAATATAATTAAAACATGATTAAAGGTTTAACAAGTGAAAAAGCCGCTGAGCTACAAGCAAAACACGGCTTAAATAAATTAAAAGATAAAAAACCCAAAAACCGCTTTGTAATTTTTTTAGAACAGTTTAAGGATTTGATGGTAATTATGTTGTTAATTGCCACAATTTTTTCGCTGTCAATGGCAATATATGACGCGGTCACAAAAGGCTTTGATGTAATTAAGTTTGTTGAAGCAGGGATTATCTTATTAGTAATCGTAATTAACGCAATTATTGGTTTAATACAGGAGATTAAATCATCGCAAGCGGTTCAAGCCCTTAGTAAATTAAATCCCTTAAAGGTAAAGGTATATCGGGATGGAGTGGTAAAAAATCTTGATAGTAAAGAATTAACAATTGGTGATGTTGTTTTACTCGAATCTGGTGACATTGTACCAGCGGATGGAATTTTACTTAGTGCTAGTGAACTAAAAGTAGTTGAGACGTCGCTAACGGGTGAGTCGGAGGCTATTAGTAAAAAAGTATCTGATCATCATGATGTAAATTTACCGTTAGCAGAACAGTTTTTTAAAGTGTTTTCTTCAACGCTAGTTGCTACTGGTAGCGCTGAGTTTATTGTTACTCAAATTGGAATGGATACAGAGATTGGTAAAATCTCAAGTATGCTTAATAAACAAGAAACAACAATTACGCCACTTCAATACAAAATCAACAAATTGGGTAGAATTTTTGGATATTTTGGTTTAGCGCTTTTTGTGCTTACAGTTCTAATGCAAATTACTTTCCAGTTAGTTAATGGAATCGCATTAAACAATGGTGCAATTTGAACAACTAATATTATTAATGGGATTTCATTGGCTGTTGCCGCTATCCCTGAAGGATTAGTAACATTTACGACCATTATTTTGGCACTAAGCGTACAAAATATGGCTAAACAAAAAGCGATTGTAAAATCATTGATGGCAGTTGAAACTCTTGGTTCAACTTCAGTGATTTGTTCTGACAAAACAGGAACACTAACTCAAAACAAAATGACAATTGTTGAACATCACTTACATAAAGATAACGATTTTAATAAATTATTAATTTATGGTTCATTAGCAAGTGATGCGCATATTAACATTACAAATAATGAAACACACTTTGTTGGTGACCCGACTGAGATAGCGATTATTCAAAAAGCACTTGACTTAAAACTTTACGAATCAAAGCATGATTTAGATTTAAAGTATAAAAGACTAAAAGTTATCCCATTTGATTCATCGCGTAAATTAATGTCAAGTGTTAATAAGATTGGTAATGATTATTACTTAATTACTAAAGGTGCTCCTGAAGTTGTTCTGCAAAGATGTCATTTAGAAAATTCGCAAGAAACTAATATTGTTAAAGAATGAGCAGCTGCCGCTCTACGTACCCTAGCGGTAGCGTACAAAAAACTTGATGCTGCTACAATTAAAAAACTAGAACAAATCGACTTATACAAATTAGAAAATGACTTGGAACTAGTGGGTCTTGTTGGAATGATTGATCCGCTACGCGAAACAAGTAAAGAAGCAATTGAAATTTGTAAGCGCGCTGGTATTCGTACAATTATGATTACTGGTGATAGCGTTACGACAGCTAAAGCAATTGCTAAACAGTTAGGAATCTTCAATAGCGACGATATCGCCCTTGAAGGCAAAGATTTAGATACATTAAGTGATGAAGAGTTGTTATCTAAACTTGAACACTGTAGTGTGTTTGCGCGGGTAGCACCAAAAGATAAAATTCGGCTAGTTAAGTTATTGCAATCACAAAACAATGTTGTGGCTATGACTGGTGATGGTGTTAATGATGCGCCCGCTTTAAAAGCTGCTGATATTGGTTGTGCAATGGGAATTACTGGTACAGAAGTAAGTAAAGAAGCTGCAGATATGATTCTTGTTGATGATAACTTTGCAACAATTGTTAGTGCTGTTAAAAATGGCCGTAGTATCTATGAGACAATTCGGCTAGTAATCAAAAACCTTTTAATTACTTCAGTAGCTGAAATCGTTCTTGTTTTCTTTGGTTTATTAATCTTTAATTTAGTATTTAAAAATGAAATTAAAAACAATAATGTCGATTTCTTTATTTTAAGTCCAACACAATTATTATGAATTAACTTGTTTACACATGGTTTTCCAGCGATTGCGCTAGGACTTCAAAAGAATGATATAGATTACATGAAGTTTAAACCACACCCAAAAACAGAAAGCATTTTTGCTCGCAGAATGGGAATTGATGTCTTATGATTGGGTATTTTTATCGGTGTAATGTCATTGATTGCTTACTATTTGGCAGCTAGCTATGCAATTAGTATTGGTAAACCAAAAGAGTTAGCTAAATTTGGTTCTAGTGTCGTCTTTTTAATTCTAGGAATCGCAGCAGTAATTTCAAGTCTTAATTTAATGGCGGAACCTCCAATATTTATGACCAATCCTCTTAAACATAAATTAGTTTATGGTTCAGTATTTTTTTCAGTATTTTGATTAATTCTTGTTGCAGCTGTGCCGCAAATTGCGCAAGTCTTTAAGATTTCAAATAGTTTATTTACTGATGGTAAAATGATTGCAATCGCTTTTGGCTCTTTAGCAGGAATTTATATTGTTTTTGAATCTTATAGTCTTTTAAATAAGTATGTTATTAAGTAGATCTCTTAGTCTTTTAAATAAGTATGTTATTAAGCAGATCTCTGTTTGCTACCTATGGGTTGCAACAGATATTTTTAACACCCAGTAATTCCAGGCTAATTAAATTAGCCTTAATGATTAAACAAGTTTAAAACAATCCTAATGTAAATTCTAAACATTACAGGAGCATACTATCAAAATTGAAGATATTATTAATGCAACTTGATAACTTTTAGTTAATAAACATTAATTAAAAACCAAGGCGGATTGCCTTGGTTCATCATTATATTTTCGAGTATAAAATTCTGTTTATTTAAAAACTTTTTAAATTTAATTATTTTGTAAATTTAATCCAATAACTATTTGTTATTCAGCAGTAAATGTAACTTTAACATCCTTTGTTATGCTTTCTTTTCCTTTAGAAATTTTTAAAGAAAAAGTAAGTGAATCTACTCCACTGCTAATATTTTTAAACTCAATTTTTACACCATATTTCTTTTGAATATCGGCTAAATCAGCTTTTAACATCTCATCCACCACTGCTATAGCATCAGTTCCACCGGTAAATGCTCCCATATTAACTTTTGCAAAATCCGCAATAGGTCTGCTTTCATCAGTTAGTTTATTAGCAGCTGCTTCAACGGCTCCTTTGTCAGTTTCTGGTATTTTTTCGCCACAGCTAACAGCAAAAGCAGCAGTTGCAGCGAGAGTAGCAACTGTTCCAAAACCAAATAGTAATAATTTATTTTTTGACATAATTTTATTTAATACCTTTCTAGTTTATTAAAATTCTATTAGCATTCATAAATGATTGTTAATAGAAATTCATTATACTTGAAAAAAAAAAAAAAAAAAAGAAGACAAAAAGTCTCTTAAAATCATATATTTTTAGCAGTATTTTTTTATCTAAAATTCCATAAAATCAATGAAATTTATTGAAAAACAAAGAAATTAATGGATTTTTTGTTATAAAAATTATCAATATAAATGTATTATTAAGTAAAATATCGCTAAAAGCGATACTTTCAATAGGGCTCGAGTATATTTTTTGTTTATAATATATAATATTTGTAATTTGAAGGAGAATTATGATTAATGTAAATGAATTTAAACCAGGAATTACTTTTTAAGATGAAAATGGAATCTATGTTGTATTAGAAGCGCAACACTCAAAACAAGGCCGGGGACAAGCTAATGTTAAAGCGAAAGCAAAGAATTTAAGAACAGGTGCAATTACTATTAAAACTTACACTGGTGGTGACCGTGTACAACCAGCAAGAATTGATAAAAAGAATATGAGTTATTTATACAATGATGGTGAAAACATTGTTTTAATGGATGATGAAACATACGAACAAATTTTTATACCTGTTGCAAAGGTCGAATGAGAACTTAATTTTCTTAAAGAATCAAGCAAAGTAATGGTTCGTATGTTCGAAGAAGAAGTGCTTGATATTGAACTTAGTGCTAATGTTGATTTAGTGGTTACTAACGCTCCCGATGCTGTTAAAGGTAACGCCACAACTAACCCACAAAAGAAAGTAATTGTTGAAACTGGGTATGAACTAGAAACACCTATGTTTATTAAAGATAATGATGTTATTACTATTTCAACCCAAACAGGTAAGTATGTTGGGAAGGCTAACAAGTAATGTATTATATTGTACGAAATCATAGTGCGAATCAAGCATATGGTGTTCATATCAATGTGTTTAAGTAAAAGATAGAACATTTACTTCAAAAATATCCACACATTAAACCATCAGGCAATCCGGAAATATTTGTAACAGAAAATAATAATAATGTCACTATTAAACTATCTTTTTGGCTTAAAAAAGGCTATAAACCAAGTCAAGCGATTAAAGAACTTAATACTGAAATTGAAAATATTACTAATTCTCTTATTTCATCTAAACCCGATAATATTCAGCTAATTATTCTTAATTAAAAACCAAGGCTTTGCGCCTTGGTTTTATTTTAGTATTTTTTTAAATTAATTTAATTATCTAAAAATGAATTTGAAAATTACAAATTTTACATATAAAATTATGTTTTTATGGTCGTTTAGTAACTTTAGTGTAATTACCTTTTGTAAATTCGCTAGTGAATTTATTTCATAAAACAGTATCAACTTGTAATTCGTTTATATTTGCATTTTGAAAGGCGTTGACTCTAACATCATTAACTGATGAAGGAATATTTAAGGTACCTATTGTTTTAAAATTACGGAACGCGCCATCTCCAATAAATGTTAAGTTTTTAGGAAGCGTCATACGAGCAATCTCAGCGCCTGCAAAAGTGCCAGTTTCAATTCTTGTAACACCTTCTGGTAAACCAAATGTAGTAAGTTTTATATGTACAAATGCGTATGGTTTTATTGTTTTTAAAGTCTTAGGAAAAATAATTTTTCCGATATTTTCATTTGGCCAAGTTCCCATACCACCCACTTTTCCATAGAAAAATGCATATTTACCGATTTCTGTTATTTTGGCATGAATATCAAGTTCATTAATTGACATTTGACTTTCGCAAAATGCTTGTTCCCCTAAAATTTTAACTTCTTTATTATTTATTCTTTCAGGAATAACTAAAATGGATAGAGTTTCGCCCGAGATCGCTTTTCCCGCTTTTCTTGTAAGGACTCCATTATTATCAACATCAAAGTATTTGTTTAAAAATGCTAAACTGCTCTCTAGGGTACCATCACCTTTTTCAATTTTGCTTAAGAGATCATCGCGAGCAGCGGTTATTGTAGCTAATGCATTAGCAGCATTTGCTTCGTTTGTAACCGCCTTTGCATCGACTAAAGCACCTTTGTATTTTTTAGCATCTTTATCAGAAACAAATTTTTCATTCTTCATTACATATCGTGGTTTAGCATCTTCATCTCTTAATACATCAAATTGATGTTTTGTCTGTAAGTTAGGCAAACTGTTATCTTTTATAAATTCTTTAAGAGCGTCTAAATTTGGTGTCGCTACTTTTGCACCTGTAACGATTTTGCCTTTCATTGTATTGAACGCAGCTTCAAGATCTGATTTAGCTTGTGTAGCCTTTGATTCGTCTGCTACATTTTTAGCGTTCGTTAGTGCAGTTTTATAAGCATCTAGATCTGCTTTAAGAATATATTTTTTGCCTTTTGAAAGTTTGTTTGCATCGAGTGGTCCTGAAACTTCTTCTGTAACATTTTCAAGTACATTGCCTGATTTTTGTAGTTCAGCAACTTCGTGCGATGCGATATATGCTTTAAGAGCATCAAGGTTTGGTGTTTGTGAAGCAGCTTTAGTACCTGTTTTAATAGCATTTTTAAGTTCTTTAACTGCTGCTTCAAGATCTGTTTTTGCTTGAGCGGCTTTAGTTTCGTCTTTTACAGCTTGTGCTGTTGCAAAAGCAGTTTTAAATTTATCAACAGCACTTTGAGCGATAAATTTTTTACCATTATCTACTTTAGTTTCAACTGCATCAGTATCATGTAGTATTTGTACACCACTTAGGAGCGCTACCTCAGTATTGGTATTGAGTGATGTTTTAAGAGCATCAAGGTTTGGTGTGGCTTGTGGTGTTTGATTGTCATTATTACCACAACTAATGGTAACAGTAGCAGCAGCAGCGAGCATTGCAGGCGCACCTAAAAGAAGTATGAGATGTTTACTTTTCATCGTTTTTCCTTTCTTCTATTTTTTTTATTAAAATTAAAAAATAGATAAGTAATGATATTCATATAATAAATATTTATTATATGAATATCTACCCTAATTCTATGACTTTGCTAAAAAAAAAAAGCATAAAAGTCACAATAAAACAATGAAAACAAATGTTTGTTTTACAGACAAAAAATAACTTAATTCAATAAAATTGTTGAAAATTTATTGAAAAACAAAGAAATTAATGGATTTTTTGTTATAAAAATTATCAATATAAATATATTATTAAGTAAAATATCGCTAAAAGCGATACTTTCAATAGGGCTCGAGTATATTTTTTGTTTATAATATATAATATCTACAATTTGAAGGAGAAATATGATTAATGTAAATGAATTTAAACCAGGAATTACTTTTCAAGATGATAATGAAATTTATGTAGTGCTAGAAGCACAACATTCGAAACAAGGGCGGGGACAAGCCAATGTTAAAGCGAAAGCAAAAAACCTAAGAACAGGTGCTATTACTATTAAAACCTATACTGGTGGTGACCGTGTTCAGCCAGCGCGAATTGATAAAAAAAACATGAGTTATTTATACAATGATGGCGAGAATATCGTTTTAATGGATGATGAAACATATGAACAAATTTACATTCCGATTACTAAAGTTGAATGAGAACTAAACTTTATGAAGGAATCAAGCCGGGTAATGGTGCGTATGTTTGAATCAGAAATTTTAGATATTGAGCTTAGTGCTAATGTTGATCTTGTTGTTGTCGATGCTCCTGATGCTGTAAAAGGTAACACTACCACTAATCCACAAAAACGAGTTAAAGTTGAAACAGGTTACGAATTAGAAACGCCAATGTTTATCAAAGATAATGATGTAATTACTATTTCAACTCAAACTGGTAAATATGTTGGAAAGGCAAAATAGTGTATTACATTGTTCGTAACCATAGTGCAAATCAAGCCTATGGGGTTCACATCAATGTTTTTAAGCAAAAAATTGATCATTTGCTTAAAAAGTATGATTACATTACACTCGAAAACGAACCCAAAATTCAAGTAACCGAAAACAATAATAATATTACAGTTCGAATTGCTTTTTGAATTGGTGAAGAACACCAACCAAGCCAAGTTATTAAAGAATTAAATACCGAAATTGAAGCGATTACTAATTCACTAATTGGTTCTAAACCCGATAACATTCAGTTAATCATTTTAAAATAAAAACCACAGATAATACTGTGGTTTTTTTATATGTTTTAAATTGTTTTAACTTTTACTGTAACCAGTAATTACTAAGTTAACGCTTTTTACCACTGCTTTGTTTTTTGAAACACTAAGTGTAATTGTTTTTTCACCTTTTTTGTCATCATTTCCATTTGCTAATACAGTAATTGCAACTTGAACTTCATTAGTTACTAATGCGGCCAAATCAGCATCTAAATCAGCATCGAGTTCTGTAAGACTAGCGTAGTTGACTACTGAAGGTAATTTAGAAGTATTGTTGAGAGTTATTAAATTAGTTAGTTTGCTCAATGCATCAGCAACAGCATCAACATTTTCTTGGTCAATTACTGCTGGATCTTTTAAGAATCCTGAAACTAATAATTCAACAGTTTTAGGTTTAGCGTGACCCTTTGATAATTTAATTGTTAGCACTTGAATTCCTTCTGGTTTCTTTTCAACATTGTTTGTTAATTCCGCTTTTACATCGTTTACAAGCAATGCTGCTAAGTCATTACTTAAGTCATCATCAAGCGCCTTGAAATCAGCGTAAGTTACATCACTAGCTAATTTGGTTTTATTATTTGTGGTTTGTAAGTCTTTTAGTTTACCAAACTCAGCAGCCACAGCATTAACATCTGCTTGGTCTTGTTCTACTTCGGCACTAGTTTTAAAACCTTTAATGATAAGTTTTTTTTCTTTACTATCAGAACCTTTTTGAATTAGTAATGTAACTATTTTTTCGCCATCTTTAGGTCTATTATCCGAGTTAGAAACTTGAATTTCTACACCGTGTTTTTTTGCAAGCGCTTCTAAACCAGCATCTGTGGCTTTATCAATGTCTTGAATAGTAGTGTAAACTGCTTCACTGGGAAGGGTTTTGGTTTTTGCATTAACATCTTTAATTGCACTTATAACTTCATCAATTGGATTCTTGCTACAGCTAATTGCTAAGGTAGGAAGTGCTAAAGCACTTACGCCACCCAAAGTAAATAAAAATATTTTTTTATTCATAAATAATACCTCGTTTCTTTTTGAAAAAAATACACTTTAATTGTATACCTTATTTTGTAAATTAATATTATTTGGTATGAATGAAAGTGAATTAAATTTAGTTGTTTTTGACAACAAAATTTATGATAAATTAATATTTAATGATCCTAAATATTGTGTTACTGGCGGTTAAAGTTAACAACTATTTTAACAACAACTTGTTATATTGAAATGAAAGTTTAATATCTTTTTGAATGCTTTCACTAACTTTAGAAATTTTTAAAGAAACTTTAATCACTGGCTTGGTAGTATTGGTGATATCTGGAGTAATATTTGTTACTTTAATTTTTATGCCATATTTCTTTTGAATTCCTGCTAAATCTGCTTTGGTTCATTAAACAACTGTAGCAGCATGGTTAGGATTAGAAGTTAAACTGCTAATATCAATTTTTGCAGCATCTTCTGCAGAAATTGTTTTATCTGTTGCTTATTTACAGCTACGGCGCTAATTGTTTTAGAACTAAATAGTAATAATTTATTTTTTGACAAAAAATTAAAAAAATCAACTATATTTGTTGAAAAACAAAGAAATTAATTGTTTTTTGTTATATAAAAAACCACATATTGTGGTTTTAGATTTTATAACCATTAATAGTTATTTCGTAATTTTGTGTTGCTTCATCACATATAATTTTTAATGTAATTTTTTTAGTACCTTTAGTATCGTCGTTTACATCTGAATTTGGAACAATTGAGATCATAACACCTTCATTTTTTTCCATAATAGACTTAAGTTCAGTAATGCCGTGATTTTCCAATCCTTGAAGGTCGGTGTATGTTACTTCGCTTGCTTTTGAGGTTGATGAATTAGTGGTAAATTGTTTTTCTTGTATCATCTTAATTGTTTCTGCGACAGTTTCTTCATTAGTCATAAACCCGGTAATTGTTATTTCAATATCAGCTCATGCATCCCGTGTTTTTGGATAAAGATGGAATTTAAAACTTAATTTTCCATTAATATCATCGACTTTAACATCTTTTGGATTAACACTGTATGTTGAGGTATAAGATATATTATTATCTAGTATGTATTTATGTAATTCGGATGAGCCACTATGTTCATGAACAAAAGTATCAAATCATATCTGAGTTTTGGCTACCGAAGATGCTCTGGAATTTCCAATTTCAGCTTGTTCATTGAGTTTAAATTCGCGTTTTGTAATTGTATCTGCAAAAGCCTTATTTTTTTCAATTTGTTTTTTATCTAAGTAACCGCCTATTGTGATTTCTTTTGATTTTGTAACATTACCTTTTGAGATCGTAACTTTAACTTTTACTGTTCCTTCATCATTATTATAGCCAAGTACCTCGGATGCAAAATTTGTTCCATATGTATTAAAAAAACGATTTAGGGGGCCGTGTGCTGCTTCTAATAATTCTTTTCTAACAAAACTTTTTTTAGTCTCAGCTAGACCTGGATATTCTTTGTGATTAAGTCAAGCGCCATCTTGATAAAACGCTAACTCGGCGTTAACATCACGTTCATCACCTTCGCCTGCAATTGGTACACCATATTTAAATGGTTCTATATAATCATTATTTCCATACACTTGAGCATAATAAATTTTGTTAAGTAAATATTCATATAGTAAATTTATGTCGGTAACCTCTTGCTCATTATTAGAAGCTATCACCTTTAGAAAAAATGCTTCGTATTCGTCGTAGTTTTTTTTAGGAATCCCTGTCATACTAGTGTTAATTTTATCTGGGTCAATAATATCAAGATCAACAACTAAAATATTATTAGAATCCAGTTCTTTTTGTAAATACCAAAATGGTGTTATATTCTCTTCCTTCATTCAAATTATAGAATCTAAATTTACACTACGTTTTCCAGGAATAAATTCTGCTTTCATGTTATTTAATGCGTTTTCTAATGTAGTTTTAGCCTCATTAGCCTTGCTATTATCAGTAATTTTTTTAGCATTTGCTAATGCTTCTTTATATTTTTCTACAAGTTCTCTTGGTGCAGCATTGACACCTTTTGGGATCCAATCGATGTTAACAACTGTAGGATTATCAAAACGTCAAATATACTTTAAATTAATTTCATTTTCAACTTCTTTTATATACGCGCTAAGAGCATTAAGTTCAGCTGTTGATTCTGGCTCTGGTGTTGGGGTAGGAGCCGGCACTGGCACGGGACTAGGGGCGGGTTCAGGAGTTGACTGGTTTGAGTTGTTGTTTACGATTTGTTTTTTGTGTTGCAAAACGCCATATGTAACTATGGTTGCGGTTGTTGCTAAAGTGAAAGTAATTCCAAGACCTAATAGTAATTTATTTTTATTCATAATTTTTCCTTAATTATTTTTTAAATCCATGAATTTTGATTGTGTGATTGATATTAGCGGCGCCTGGCGTTGAATCAAAGGTAAGATTAATGGTAATGGTTTTTGTACCATTAACAACATCATTTATTTCTGTACCAGGAACAATACTAATGATAAGACCCTTGTGATTTCTTATGTAGTCTCACTGCAACACATTTATTCCATCATTAGCCATATCTTCAATCGTTTTGTAAGTTACTTCATCTGCTTTTTTATTAGTTGAATTCTTTGTTTCTATACTTTTTAAGTGCGTTTTCATATGTTCAAATATTTCATGTAATTCTTTTTCATATGTTAAGAAACTAGTAAGAGTTATTTCGATATCACATCAATCAATTTCTGTCTCATCCGTAAAGCGAACAATTACTTTCAAAATACCGTTAACATCATCAATTTTCGTGATTTCTGTAGGGTCGTCGAGAATATTAACTTTATTTTCTTTTAGTAATTCTCTTAGATCTTGACTATGACGTACAATGTCATTGATATAAACGCCAAATCCCACTTCGTGAAAAGCTCTTCATCGCGTTTTCATTGAATTGGCATCAAGAGCGAATTCGTATCTTGTAATTCGTTTTTTAATTTCTTCATTTTTTGCCGCTTGTTCTTTAGTTAGAAAACCGCTAATTGTAATTTCTTTTGATTTTGTAATATTGCCTTTTGAAGCTACAACATTGACGCGAATTGTCCCCTTTTCATTATCAAAATCAACAATATTGTATGTGATATTTGCTCCATAATCTGTATAATTTTCATTATTGAAATATCCTTCTGGTTTATTATACATTGTGTAAAATAATTCGTCTCTAGTAAAACTTTTTTTAGTTTCAGCTAAACCCATACGATCATCTTTTTTAAAACTACCATTTCGATAGAATAATAAGACACCATTTACATCACGCTCATCGCCTTCACCTGCAATTGGTACATTATATTTAAAAGGTTCCATATACACATTGTTTCCATAATTACCATAAAAATCAGGGTCGTTTTTAATTTGTTCTATGATGGCGCGAAAAGCATCAACCAGTTTTTCGTATTCGAGTTGATTTTTCGCTGTTTTGCTTTTTTCAAGTATTGAATTAAGTCTATCATAGTAAAACTTTTTGATTGGTGTAAAAGAGGGGTGAATTTTATTCTTATCGATTATTTCCGTATCCACAATTATTATGTTATTATAGAATTCGTCTGGTAAGAATTCCTCTAAAGAATTATAACCACGAAGAAAATCGGAATAAGTCGGATCTTCTTTTGTCCCAGTAATAAATGCTGTCTTCATATTGTTTAGTGCAGTTTCTAAAGCAGCCTTAGCCTCGTTAGCTTTGCTATTATCTCTTACTTTTTTTGCATTTAATAATGCTTCTTGATATTTATCGACTAATTTAGATGGCGCTGCATTTATGTTTTTAGGAATCGAATTAACATCAGCAAGTGCAGGATTCTCAAATTTTCAAATATATTTCAAATCTATTTCGTTTTCAACTTCTTTAATATAAGCATTAAGAGCATCAAGTTCTGGAGTTGATTCGGGTGTTGGTGCTGGTTCTGGTGTAGGGGTAGGAACTGTTTTGGCGTAGGTGTTGGTGTTGAAGTATTTTCATTTTGATTATTTATGTTTGTTTTAGCGCGTTCGTAGTGTAAAACACCATAGGTAATTACACTTGCTGTTGTTGCTAAAGCAAGGGTTGCTCCTAAACCAAGTAATAATTTCTTTTTAGTCATTTTTTCTCCTTTTTTGCTTACTATTAAGCAAATATATTTACAATTATCACATTAAACTAAAAAAACGCTGAAATTTAGCGTTTTTTTACCGGGTTTTTTGCGTTTTCTTGTAAAAAAATATAAATTATTTAGTTTTTACATAATACCCGCTACTTCGACTTTTACTTTTTTACTTTTATTACCTCTAGAAATTTTATAGATATGGACGGACACTCCGAACTTATCGGGATGTGCGTATACTCCAATTAAAGTGATAGTGACTTTATACTCGATTTGTATTTCAGCGGTAATTTTGTTAAGATTTGACAATCTTAACTTTGCATTACTGAGCTTCTCAGCAGCAGCGTCGATTTTTTCATCGCTGCAACTTACAGCAAATACTGCTGTCGCGCTAAAAGTTGCAATTGTACCAATGCCTAGCAACAATTTCTTTTTGTTCATATTTTCTCTCTTCATCATAAATAATTAAATATATAAAGATTATCGCATTTTATTAATGTAGAATTACAAAAATCAATAAAAAATACTGAATTATAAAGAAAAATGTTTATTTTTTGTTAAATAAAAACCGCTGTTTTTGCGGTTTTATTATATTGTTCGTTTAAAATCTGTGATAGTGACGGTTTTTTCTTTTGATGCTTTACCACAAACAAGTTTAATGGTAAGCGTTTTAGTTCCTTTGGTATCGTCATTAATTTCTGAACCAGGAACTATGCTTACAATGACATCTTTTTCAATGTTTTTAAAACAATCCTTGTATTCGTTCATAATTGTATCAATATTATCGTATTTTATTTCACTTGCTTTTTTATCACGAGATGAAGTGCTTCAGGCATCATAAACTACAACCTCTGTATCCAAAAATTCTGCGTTTGTCATTCAATTAACTATGGTGATTTCTATTCTAGTTCAGTCCATACTCTTTTTATCAACAAAACAAGGTGTGAATTTTAATGTTCCGGTTTCATTATCAACTTTAGGATTAAGGTTTCTAATTTCTTGTTTTAATAAAAAAAGATTATTAGTAGTTAGATAACTTTCAAGTTCACGAGATAAATCCGAATATAAAAACGCTACAGTATCTAATGGTGAATTTTCATTCATTATATAATTTTCCATAATCCCCGAAACTCTACCTGTTCATGCTGGTGATTTATCAAATTCGCGCTTTGTGATTTTCTCGGCAAGTAATTTGTTTTTTGCGTCTTGTTCTTTAGTAAAAAAACCACTAATAGTAATTTCTTTTGTTTTTGAAACAGTCCCTTTTGCGCACGTGATTTGTAATCTAACAATTCCCTTTTCATTATCATAGCTAATAACTTTATATGTTTGGGTTGTTCCATATTCTGTTTCAAGACCAGCTGTTAAATAAGTGCCAAAACCAGCACCATACATCGCGCGAAAAAGTTCTTTACGATCAAAATTTTTGTGTTTTTCTGCTCAATCAGGAAACATTTCCTTTAAATATACACCATCTTTATAGAATGTAAGTGCAGCGTTCACATCACGCTCATCGCCTTCACCTGGAATTGGTACATTATATTTAAAAGGTTCCATATAAATATTTTCACTAATTAACTGAGAATAAGAAATAATTTCATTCAATCCGTTGAATTTTAGATATAATCGTTTAAATTCAGCTTCGTTTTTATTGATATATGCTTGTTTTGCTTGTATATACAATTCATTTAGCATATTATAATCTTTTAGTTTTAAAGCACTAGTAGAAGGATGCATTTTTTGAATATCGATAATTTCCAAATCAACAAGTAAAAAACGGTTATAATCATTGTAGTAATTCATTTGATCTAAAAGTGTATCGAAATCAAACATTCCTTGTGCATTACGTAAATAAGTATCGTCTGTACCGGGTATAAACGATTTTTTAAGTTTATTAAGCGCAGATTCTAACACGCTTTTAGCGGCGTTTGCCAGTTCGTTTTCGGTAACTTTTTCGGCAGCGGCTAATGCTTTGTTATATTCTTCAACTAATTCAAACGGCGCCGCATTAGTACCTAGAGGTATTAAAGCAGGTTCTACTATATCCGCCTTGTCATAGCGGTGTATGTATTCCAGGTTAATTTCACTCTTTGCTTGTTTAATATATGCTCTAAGTGCATCAAGTTCTGGTGTGGGAGTAAATGTTCCAGTTACGATTGCTTTTTCTAAATGTTCTTTAGCCACTTTAAGAGCATCGATTTGTTTCATTGCTTTAATTTCACCTTGCTCTTTAGTTAGTGCTACAGATTCATTGTAGACTTTTTTATATGCTTCAATTGCGCTTTTTAAAATAACTTTTTTACCTTTTTCAAGTGTTTCTGGAGCAGGTGTAGTATTAGAATCAAGTTGCATAATATCTTTACTTATGATTTTATCTACACTTGCATTAACCAATACTGCTTTAAGTTCATCATAAATTGGTGTTGGTATTAGATTATTAACGGAAGGTTCGCTGGTTTGCGTATTAGTATTTGTTTTAGTATCTTTACGATGCAATACACCATAAGTTGCAACAGTTGCGGTCGTTGCTAGAGTAAACGCAATACCTGTGGCTAGTAATAATTTAGTTTTATTCATAAATCTCCTTTTTTTGTTTTACAAAATTAAATCCCAAATTAATTATGTCATTTATATATAAAAAAAAAAAAAAAAAAGAGTAGAAAACGGCCAAATATTGGCGAAAAATCAACTAAAGTGACTTTAATTTGTAAAAACTAGAAAAGTTAGATATGTTTTGTATTTGAGTTAATTTATATGACCCCCTGAATTACAATGTAATAAACTAGTGGAAGGTATCTATATTATTGCTAAATTACAATTAAAATTTCAAGCTGCTATGAAAAAACAGTAGTTTTTCATATTTTTTTATTTTTTTAGTATTTTTTGTCCCTCCAGAATACATATATAAGTGGTTATAAAAAAGAAAGGGGGTGATCTATGCCCAAAAATGAAAATGCACTTTATAATTTAATTAAAGATGCAACTAAACTAACCAATAAGGAGGTAATGTCTATTTTAAAACGTTACTCGGATGTTGATATGTTTCAAATGATGTTTGAAAATGAACCTAATATCCTTTGATTAATTGCAAGAATAGATCAAAATAATATGAAACAAAAAACAGAAAATGATAAATTCAAACAAATAGATCAGAAATTTGATCAAATTGATAAAAAATTTAAACAAATAGATCAAAGATTTGATCAAATTGATAAGAGATTTGATAGCTTTGAGGCGAGATTTGAAGAAAAGTTTGAAACACTTACTAAAACCCTCCTTGGTGCAATTGCTGACGTAAAAAAAGAAATGTACATTGAATTTAGCAAGGTTAATTCTAGACTTGATATACTAGAACAAGATGTCGCTGTGTTTAAAAAACTTCACAATTTGTAAATCGTGAATTAATTAAATTAAAACCCCCACCAAAAGTGAAAGAAGAAGGGGGGGTCAATATTCACAATAAAATGAGTGCTATTAAATTTGATTCGTATGCAAGATAAAGTAAATATATAAGAATTTGAAACAATTAATCTATGCATCATCAAAATTAAAAACAAGATTGTTTCAGTTTTACGTTGTCTAATTTTATTTAACAGCAATAGGAGCACATTACTACAGCTAATCACTGTGGCTGTTGCTGCAAAAGCAGCTATGCCGCTAAGGCTTAGAAAGAAGATTTTCTTTTTCATTATTTCCCTTTTTTCGGTTATTTATTACATATAACCGCCCTTACTTTATCACATGCAAAAAAAAAAAAAAAAATACAAAAAAATTACGCTGATTTTTGACATTTTTTGTGTTTTAGCAAATTAAAAAGATACTTTTTTTAAGAAAAAATACATTTTAGGTGCAAAAATAGTGTATGTTTGCATTTTTTAATTAAATTAACTTAAATAATTTTAATATTTTGAAATTAACTAATTATTTTTTTTCAAAAATATATTTCAGTGTATTAAAAAAAACATAAAAAACACAAATTCAAGCAAAAATACTGAATTTGTGTTGAAAATATATTTATTACGCCCTTCCGTCTTGACGTTTTATTGCTTTTGCTTTTGATAATACGAAGTAATGATCTAAGTAGATATTATTTTTATCATTGGTAAAAACGCCCTTGTTTCTGTTGATGCCTATAACTGGTCTTGCAGAGTGTATTGATTTGTAGTATGTTTTACCTAAGAATGTATATTTCACATTAATTCATACTGTTGGTTCAAAAAAGAAAGCATCATATTTATAATCCTTATTACTATCTCTTCAAAACGGGCTATATAATAAGTTATATGTATCAATACCATTTGGATGTGGTATCGAATTATCAATGATATAACCGTGGAGATCAAGGTTATCAACTCTGTATAGGTTGATAAATTTCTTCGCGTGCATTTTGGTTTTTATTGTATTATCATTATTCACTGAAATATACGCACCTTGGAAAGGAAAAAGTGTAGTTATAAATTCATCAAATCCTTTGACATGAATATCTGGGTGTGTAAAATTTTGTGTTTCATATGAATAAAAGTAATATTTCACATTTTCTTGTCTTGCCAATTCGAATTCAACTTTAATATTAACAGGAATTTTTGGTTGTTTAATGTAGTTTACATTCAAATTATTTTCTTCGCCGTTTGTAAGAGAAGCAGTAAAACTTTTTGCCCAAGCGGTTCTGTAGTTGATATTATAGCCATATTTATGGTGTTTTTGCACATTTCTACCCGACAATGGATATCCTCTTGTTAATTTAACGTAACCAAAATCCGAATTATTAAAGATATTATCAATAACTTTTTGTGGGTCACCGCTGTTGATTCATATTTGTTTATTTTTTGTTAACGAATGACCATCTTTGGTAATTTTAACTTTGGCGTTGACAAGTAATTTTAATTCATCATCGTAAGGAACAATACTGTATTCGGTTATGCTGAATTTAGGATCTATGTAACTGCCATTTTTGTTACGGAAGATAACATCTGATTTATTTACTGCACTTGGGATATTAGCTCAATATCTATTATCAGTTATTTGGCCATTGTTTTGCAATAATGCGTTTAGTTGATTATTTAAGAAATCAGTTAATTCCTTATCTAAAAGATATAGCGGATGATTTTCGCTGTAAAATCCACTAAAGGTAATGGTAAACGATTTTTTACTTGACCCATATGATGCAACAAAGTGTAAGGTTTTGGTACCTGTTTTATTATCATTAATATCTTTAGTGCTTGCATCATAATTGAAAGTAAGCTTACGATTATTAAATTCATTAGCGTATTTATCATTAACTTTGACTAAATCTGTATACAACTTAGCGCCACCCATTGCCTTGATTTTTGTTTGATCATAAGGTGGCAGTAAATCACCAGGGAAAGTTGTTGGATAGCTTTGTGTTTCAAAAGGTGTAGTAAAGTTACTAATGTATTCTTGGAGTACATTTTCTTCAAATTTAGTTGTATCTAAGTAACCTTGAATTGAAATTTTAGTAGTTCTTGCTAGTTCTGGAATAAGTTGTGATTTTACTTCTAAGATGATTTCTTTTAAATTTTGCTCAGTTGGTGTTTGTGATTTAATAGTAATTAACAATCCTGTTTCTTGTTCTTTTGCTATTAGATCAAGACCTGTATCGTTAGCAAGGTCTAACTTGCTACGGTAGTTAACTTGCGAGACGTGGTCGTTCTTATGTGTAAGTGTGGTGTATTCTTTTTTAAGATTATTAATAAATTCTTCAATTTTTTTAATTTGATCTTGATTATTGGTTGAGAAACCATTAATCGTGATGGTATGTGCCTTACTGATTCCGTCTTTATTTAAAGTAATAAATACTTTTTTAACACCAAGTGTATCATCGTTATCATCAGCGTGAATGTTGTTAAGATTTAGCGTAATTCCTGGTATTAAAGTTGATAAATCAATTCCTAAATCATTTGTTAAGTCATTACTATTAGCATAATTTACTTGACTAGGTAATTGATTTTTGTGATTTAGGGTGATATAACTTTCGGCGAACTTATTAAGTGCAGCTTCTAGTTCAAGACTAGTTCTTGCTTCTGGTGTTGTAAAGCCATCAATAATAAAGAATTCATCGTAGTCTTTACCTTCTAGTGTTAGTGTCAAGTAAACAACTAGTGTACCACCTTCGTTGTTAGGTTTTTTGTTTTTAATGCTAATAGTAACACCATTATTGGCCGCGATGCTTGCTAAGTTTGCGCCTAAATCATTATCAAGGCTGGCGATATCAGTGTATAGGCTCTCTGCTTCTTGTGGTAACTTATCTGAATAATTATTTGTTGTGTAAGTATCCTTAATAGTTTGCTTAATTTCTTTAATTTTATTATTAAGTGCAGTTGCATTGTTAAGGAAACCGCCAATTTTTATAATTTTATTTTTGGTTTCTGATCCCAATGTTACATTAAATGAAACTGTTCTTATACCATCATTATCCATTAAGGTCATAAAGTTTTTAAAGACTACGCCCTTGTATTTACTTTTAAGGGCTGTAAAGTTAATTTGCACATCATTAGCAAAATCATCAAAGTTTGTGTAGGCTGATCGTGGATCGTTAGTTGCTTTATCTTTGTGATTAATTGTTAGTTGTTCTTGATCGCTAATTTCGGTATAAACACGTGGAAAAGTTAGTTTGTCAGCTTGCGCTTTGGTTAAAAAGCCTTCAACAATGACTTGTTTAGTTTTTGTTTTACCATCAATTTCTGCTTCTAAGGTTACTTGTTTGTAACCGTTTTCAGCTAAATGGCCATCACTATTTTGGGCCGTAACTCTTAAATTGAGTTGGTAACGACTAGCAAGGTTTTTAAAGTTCATTGCTGTATCTTTTTCAAGCGAATCAAGATCATAGGTGATTTCATCTGGTGTTTTATCGGTATTTGTTGTGGTGTATAAAGTACCAGGAATTTGCTTAAAGAATTCACTAAAGACATATTCTGCATATTGTGCACCTGTTTTAAAGTTGTTAACATTAATTTGCACATTAAATGTTGCAGCATTTTTGCTTAAAACTAAACTAATAATTTTTTCACCAGTTTCTAGAAGGTTGTTTTCGGACTTGATTTGAATTGTAATGTTTTTATCTTTAAGTTCACTTTCTAAGTGTCAATCTAAATCATTAAAAAGATCACTTACATTTTGATATTTATAGCCGCTAGGTAATTTATTTTTGTGATAACGGGTTGAAACGGGACTTGTAAGTAATTTGGCAAATTCTTGCAATTCATTAAGGTTAAATTTAACTAATGAACTAAAACCATCAACTTTGAAACGAAGTTGTTTAGTTGCATTATTTAGTTTGGCATCAATAATCACATTAAGAGCGTTATCGCCATTAATGCTTAATTCTTTAATTTCAAGTTCTAATTGCGGGTTGTTGATTTTAATGGTTTCGATATTAAAGTTAATATCGGTAAAAATCTTATTTATTTCTAAGTATTCGTTTCCCATTACTTCTTGCGCAGTTTTATGAGCATAGTTCTTTGTGTGATAAATGGTATTAAAATTAGCAAACAATTCATCTAGTAATGTACGATCTTTTTTGGTTTGTGATAAGAAACCATCTATAATAAAGCTAACTTCAGAAGAGTAGTCGCCACTAGTAATAGTTGCGATTACTTGTAATTGATCTACTTCTTTGGTTACAGGGTTATAGTGTGGTTTTTGAATCAAGTTAATATTTGTTTGCGTATTTTTCTCGATTTCTAATAGTGGTAATTCTGTATCACTTTCAATCGCGCCGTGGTTATTGTAAACATATTCGCTAACAAGTGTGTTATTGTTATTGCGAGTAACTAATTTACCATCGTTTTTACTTTTTATAGCATTAATGTTACCACGCAAACTTTCAACTGCACTTAGTACAGATTTAGCGTTTTGATTGTCTAAATCTAAACGTTTAAATCCACTAATTCTAATTTCTTTTTCAAGAGTTGTGCCATCTTTTGCTACTAAGTAGAGTGATGTAATTAGATCGTTACTTTTTGCATCGATTCCTGTAATACCATAACGAGTTTCGAATCCGTTAGGAACATTACCACTGATACTTAAATCTTGATCAACAACATCAAGCAGCTTTATATTGTCTTTATTTTTAACATCTAGTCTTAAGTTATCAATAATACCCTGCATTTGTTTTTTGTTAGCCCGACTTTCCTTATTGTTGATCGCTAAATAAGCAGCAACAATTGCTGTGGTAACAACTACGGGAATACCCAAGGCTAAAACAGAACTAACAATTTTCTTTGTTTTACTTGCTTTGGGTGCTTGGTGGAAAGGAGGGTATTGTGGCATTACCTGGGTAGGTATTTGTTGCGTATACCCGCTTGCTTGCGGTGTTTCTGGAACGATATATGGAACTTTTTCCTGATTATTATTTAAGTGTTCATTATTTTTCATTTTTACCTCGCTTCTGCTTTTACATTTTTTTTATAATAATAAGGAAAAATTCTTATTATTAAAACAAAATACATTATATAATTTTCTCTTTACAAAAAAAAAAAAAAAAAAGCAAAAAACCCCAAAATTGTGAGCAAAAAATATAAAAAACGTAAATTCAAGCAAAAGTGTTGAATTTTTGTTGAAAATTATTAATTATGCTTTTTTGTTTTTACGTATTGCGTTAGCGCCTTTCGATATATCAAAGTAGCATTTCATATGTACATTGTATTTATATATTGTTTGAGCAGCCGCAGATATTCCACTTATCAAAGCTACGGATTTATTGACATGTTTTATAGTATTATAATCTGATAATATATGTTTGTAAATTGTAACTAAAACCTCAAAGTTGCTGTGAAAAAACAACAAATTTTCCTATTTTTTTATTTTTTCGTGTACTTTTACCCCTTCAGAATACATATATAAGTAGGACGAAATAAATTAAGGAGGTAAAGATATCCGAAAAACAAAAAGCCCTTTATAATTTAATTAGTAATTCAACTAAATTAACCAAGAAGGAGGAAGTGGCAATTTTAAAGAAATATTCAAATATCAAGATACATTATGTTGCTTTTGATGATGTTACTGATCGTTTTTGAATACTTAAAGAAATTGCTAAAGAAAATATGATTCAAGTTACTAAAGATAAAGATAATAAGATTCAACAACTAGAAAACTCCATTAAATTCTTGGAAAACAAATTTGAAGTTTTTGAAGATACTTTTAATAAAAGATTCGAAAAATTAGAAAATACATTTGAAGATTTTAAAAATGTTGTTCTTGGCGCTATTAATACTATCACAACAAAAATGAACGAAGGTTTTAATGAGTTAAGTCAAAGATTAGACAAAGTAGAACAAAGACTAGATGTTTTAGAACAGGATGTTTCAATTCTTAAAAAACTTCATAATTTGTAGTTAGTAAACTAATTAAATTAAAAAACCGCCAGACGCGCGGTTTTTTTGTTTAATATGTTTGAATTTGCGCTGTTGTTTGTTACTGTTATGTCAAAGCTATTAGTGCTGTTATTGTTAATGATTTTGTTAAAAAAATACGTAATTAATATAACTTACAATCTTATCAATTACATCAATAACGTTAAAATAGTAGCTTGGCTTTTAAATAAACAAATTTTTTAAATGTTTGAAAAAGTAAAGGAGAGATCGAAAAATATAAAAAAACACAAATTCAAGAAAAAGTGTTGAATTTGTGTTGAAAATATATTTAATTCGCTTTTCCGTCTTGGCGTATTTTCGCTCTTTCTTTGGATAAATCAAAGTAATAATCCATATATACATAGTATTCACCAGCTAGCGAGCCAGATGGAATGGAATTGATTTTATAAGCGGGTTCATTTACAATTCTTATAACATTTGCAAATGAAAATATACTTTTGTAAACTGTTTGATTCATATATGTATATTTAATATTAATTCACGCTCTAATTTTTTCACATTCCGTGCCATCATAATCATAACTGTAGTGTAAAACAGCAGGATCTATACGATTAGTTATATGAGAAAAACAAGTTTTTAATTCATGGGGGTAGAGTTTCATAGTTTGTCGACCACTGAATGTTATTCTATTTTGACTTTCATTAAAATATAGAAATATATTATCAAATTTTACTTGATCCACTCTTACTTTTCGTATCTCGTATTTGGCAATCTCATATTTAACTTTTATATTTTCTGTTCCTTTAGGAAATGAAGGTTTAGTTATGTAGTTAACTTCAAAATTATTACCCTCTCCAATTTTAAAATTTACGCTGCTTTTGAATTTTTTATTATAAGCGTCAAGTTTGTAACTTTCGTTACCCTTAGATATTAGTTTTGCTTTTAATGCTCTTCTGGTTTTAAAGTAACCAAAATCAGATGCATCAAATAATTTATCAACAATTGGTTTAATATCACTAGTTGGAAACTGTTTAAGCTTTTCTTCTGAAGTAAGTGAATTGCCGTTTTCGGTATAGGTTACTTTATAGTAAACATCTAATAAATGGTTTGTGTCATTTGCGACTTTTCGAGCTATTGATACTTGGAATTTATTATCAATTGCACTGCCATTTTTAGTAGTAAACAATATATCACCATTAGGTACCTGTGAAGGTAATTTTGCCCGATAGGCTCCTTCAATCATTTCGCCATTATTTATTAACTTAACATCGAGTTTGTTATTAATAAATTCATTAATTTTACCTTCAAGATATTGTTTACTTTTCTTACTGTAAAATCCAGTCATAATGACATTAAATACTTTTGTAGTATTACCATAAATTGCTTTTAGACTAATTGTTTTGGTACCGTTATCATCATCGTTAATAACATTAACAGCATTATTAAGTTCAAGTCTTAAGGCGCGATTATTATTGTTGATTTTGTATTTAGTTGTAATTTCTTGTGCTTTAACTTCTAGTTTTTTGGCACCATCATTAATAATTTTATTAACATCGTTGTAGGATACATCTATTGGGAATGCTTTGCTATTGTTAATTGTTGAAAATTGGTTATTTGTAATAAAGTTATTAACATACTCAAACAATACTCTTTCTTCAAACTGTGTACTAGTAATAAAGCCGCGAACATTAATTTTTAGCGTTGCTTTGATTGTGCTATCTTGTTTTGATTTAACTTCTAAATTAACTTCTTTAACATCACCGTTAGTTGTTTGAGAAATTAGATTAATTAAAACATTATTAGTTGTTTCTTGTGCACTTAAGTCACAGTTAGTATCGTCTTTAAGCTCTTCTTTGCTAAGGTAAGCGACTTCGCTTGCGTGTTTTGTGTTATTAAGTAAGGTTGTATAGTCCTTATTAAAGTTATTAACAAAATCATTGATTCTTTTAACTTCGGTTTCACGACTAGTAGTAAAGCCAGTAATAGTAATGGCATGACTACGTTCATAACCATTAATACTTAAAGTTAAAAATACTTTTTTGGTTGCTTTGGCATCATCATCTTGAGCTTTTCTAGTTTTATCAAAATCAATATTAACTTTTGGTGTTAGGGTACTTAAATTAATTCCTAAATCAGTTGCTAATTCATTAACAGTTGCATAATCTACAGCGCTTGGAATTTCGTTTTGGTGTGTTTGGGTTGGATAAGTTGTTTGTAACTGATTAATAACAGCATCAAGTTGAGCGTTAGCGCGAGCACTAGGAGTTGTAAATCCTTTTGCAACAAAGAATTCATCATAGTGTTGTGTATCAAGAACAATATCAAGGCTGATAATCATTGTTCCAGCTTCGTCATTTGCTTTTTTGTTTTTAATTGTAATTAGTGCACCGTTAGCTGTTGCTAATTGTTCAAGGTTTGTTGATAAATCGGCATCAATTTCGGCAGTGTCGGTGTATAAATCACTTGCTTCGCTTGGTAATTTATTGGCATATTTAGTTGTTGTGTACTCTTCATTAATAGCAAGTTTGATCTTTTTAACTGTTTCATTAATAACAACTTGGTTGGTTTTAAAGCCTTCAATTGTAATAATAATGTTGGCACTTTCATTACCTAATTTAACATTAAATGAAACAGTTCTAGAACCATCATCATTCGAAACTGTATAAAAGCTTTCAAAGCTTACACCTGGATATTTATTTTTAATATTGGCAAAATTAATTTGCACATCGTTAGCAAAGGCTTCAAAATTGTCGTAAGCAGATAAAGGATCGTTAGTTCCCTTATCGGTGTGATTTTTAGTTGTTTGGTTTTTGTTACCAATTTCAGCAACAATTTTTGGTAAGGTTTGCTTGTGTGATTCGTTGGCAGTTAAAAAACCTTCAACGATTACATCTTTGGTTTTTACTTGTCCAGCAATTTTAGCTTCAAGGGTTACTTGTTTGCTACCGTTTTGGGCAAAGACACCTTCATTATTTTGTGCTTTAACACCAAGCGTGATGTTAAAACGAGCCGCAAGCGAGCGTAAATTAGATTTGGTATCTTCATCAAGGCTTACAATGTCATAGTTTACAGCGCTTGGTACTTTATCGCTATGATTATTGGTGTAAAGAATATTAGGAACTTGGTCAAAGAATTGTTTAAAGATGTAATCAGCGTATTCAGCATTAGTCTTAAAGTTGGTGATTTTAATTTGTTTAGTTAGCTGTGCTGAGTTTTTAGTTAAGATGATAGTAACCAGTTTAACACCATCTTGATTGGTCGAGTTACCAAGGGTGATCGTAATGCCTTTAGCTTTTGCTTCTTGGTCAAAATGTCAGTCAAGATCACTAAATAAATCTAAGTAATCACGATAGTTGTATTCGCTAGAAAGTTTATTTGTGTGTTCGCGAGTTGCAACAGGTGAATTAAAGTTTTTCATAAATTCAGCAAGTTCGCTTTGGTTATAGTTACTTAATGAACTAAAACCATTAACCTTAAATTTAAGGGTTTTAACTGCTTTATTAAGTTTGGCATCGATTTCGATGCTTAAACCGGTATCGCCGCTTATTTCATGACGTGGTTCACTTAAGACTATGCTTGGGTATTTTTCTTTAATACTTTTAATGTCATAAGCAATATCACGAAAGATTTCATTAACTTCTAAGTATTCGTTTTGCATTACGGCTTCAGCAGTTTTGGTGCTGTAGTTAAGGGTAGAGTATGAATTACCAAAGTTTTCAAAGATCTTATTTAGTTCTGCTAAATCTTTTTTGGTTTGCGACATAAAACCGCTAATTAAAAACTCAACATGTGATGCGTGTTTACCCCGTGAAATAGTTGCAGTAATTTTAAGTTGATCGGTATCATTAGTTGCAAAATTAAAGTATGGAGTTTGGGTAATGCTAAAGTTAATTCCGTTAGCAATTTCTTTAATTGGCAAACCAGTATCTGCTTCTAGATCATAATCACCAGTGTACATATATTCGCTAGGTACTAAATGCCCTTTGTTTTTGGTGAATATTAATTTATCATCATTAAGCGCTTTAATCGCTTGTAAATTACCACGAAGTGTTGCTACAGCGCTAGCAACACTTAAAGCATCAAGATCGTTAGCATCAAGCTTTTTAAATCCTTCAATTGTAATTGGACTAGAGTCGACTGAAGTTCCATTTTTAGCGATTAAAGTAATGGTAGCCTGTATGCTTCCATTTTTAGCATCAAGATTATGAATATGCGAGCTAACACTATATTCATTAGGGACAACACCAATTAACTGTAAGTCCTTATCCCGAACTTTAAGAGCTTCCTTTTCCGCCTTTTTATCAACATTTAGTGATAAATTCTTAACAATAAGCTTCATTTTTTGTAATTGATCATCATTGCTTTGTTTGTTAAGGTTTAAAAAAGCAATAACAACCCCGGCAGTAATTGCAACCGGCACACCAACAGCAATTACTGAGCTGATGATTCTTTTTGTCATGCTAGGTTGTTTTTGAATTGATTGTTGGTAAGGAGCGGCTTGGGTTTTGTATGGTTGTAAATATGTAGTAGGTTGTATTTGTGGCACATTACTTGTTACATCAATATTTTGGTTATCTTGGTTATGTTTATTATTCATTTTTATAGGTTATGAGACCTAACCTCCTTGTTTTTATTAAATAATAATTTATTATTATGACAATTTGATTATATTATTTTCTCTTACAAAAAAAAAAAAAAAGCAAAAAATCCCAAAATTTCGGGCAAAAAATATAAAAAATGTAAATTCAAGCGAAAGTGTTGAATTTTGTTGAAAATTATTGATTTTACTTTTTGTTTTTACGTGTTGCGTAAGTGCTTTTCGATATATCAAAGCAGTATTCAATACACACATATTATTTATTTAATATTGGGACAGATGCAGGTATTCCACTTATCAAAACTACGGGTTTATTGGTGAGTTTTATAGCATTATAATCTGACAATATATTTTTATAAATTGCAAATAAAACCTTAAAGTCACTATGAAAAAATGGCAGTTTTTCCTAAATTTTTATTTTTTGACGTATTTTTATCACTTGAAAATACATATATAAGTAGGAGGAAAATAAATGAAGAAAATTCATGAAAACAACATGAATAATAGCAATAAAAATAAAGAACCATTCTATAATGTAATAGAAGGTTCACCACAATTAACCAAGAAGGAGGAAGCGGCAATTTTAAAGAAATATTCAAATATCAAGATACATTATGTTACTTTTGATGATGTTACTGATTGCTTTTGAATAGTCAAAAAAATTGCTAAAGAAAATATGATTCAAGTTACTAAAGATAAAGATAATAAGATTCAACAACTAGAAAACTCCATCAAATTCTTGGAAAACAAATTTGAAGTTTTTGAAAACAGATTTGAAGTCTTGGAAAACAGATTTGAAGTCTTGGAAAACAGATTTGAAGTCTTGGAAAACAGATTTGAAGCTATGGAAAAAAGATTTGAGAGATTAGAAAATACATTTGAAGATTTCAAAAATGTTGTTCTTGGCGCTATTAATACTATAACAGTGAAAATGAATGAAGGTTTTAATGAGTTAACTAAAAGACTTGATAAAGTAGAACAAAGACTCGACGTTTTAGAACAAGATGTCGCTGTGCTTAAAAAACTTCACAATTTGTAGTTAGTAAACTAATTAGATTAAAAAAACCGCCAAATGTGCGGTTTTTTGCTTAATAAGTTTGAATTTTCTTGTTGTTTATTCCTGTCGCATTAAAGCTATTAGCACTGTTATTGTTAATGATTTTCTTAAAACTTTATATGGCTAATAGCACTTATAATCTTATCAATTGTACCAATAGCGTTAAAAAAGTAGTTTTAGTTTTTAATAAATAAATTTTTAACTGTTTGAAAAAAATAATTTGAAAAACATAAAAAACACAAATTAAGGCTAAATACCTGTAATTTGTGTTTAAAAATATGATTTTAGTTATTATAGCATTTTTTTATCAAAACGATTTGTTCCAATTGGGGTTTTTGTGTTTTTGGCTAAGTTGAAGTAGTAATCAACATAGATGTAATGTTTATCATTATGTACATAATGTTCTTTATTAGTTATTTGGAAGTATGGCACATCTGAAAGAATTGATTTATACACTGTTTTTCCCAAGTAAGTGTATTTAATGTTAACTAAAAGTCTAGTGCGATTTTGTTTAATTATTCCGGTAGAAAATGGCTCAGCATAGTCACCAAAAGGAGCATAATAATATCTATCTGTGTTTGCTTCTTGATCTACCAAGTCCTTAATATGATAGTAAGTTACAATAGTAGAATTGGGAATATTTAAAAAATTATATTTCAATTTTATTTCCGATTTTTCAAGTGTATTATTACTATTGATTTTATCAACATAGTAAACATTCATTTTAGGATTATTATTTACTATTTGTACAAAAGTCGTTTTAAAAGGTTTTTTGTATAAATAATATCTCATATCTTTGCCAGGTTCTACTAATTCTGGCGGAATATTTGTTGTAAGTGTTGAAGATTCTAAACGAACCAATTCAAATTCAACATCCATACCGTTAGGCAAGTTTGGTTTTGTAATATAGTTAGGAGTAAGATTATCGGGATCTTCATTTAATTTTGGTTGATGTTTTATATTATCTTGAAGGAGATTACCAAACCTAAAATGAGACAACGTAGTTCCAAAAATTTTGGTGTTTTCATGTGCTCGTTGTAATTTAATGTAACCAAAATCACTTGCATTAAAGACATTGTTCACTACTGCTTGCACGTTATCCGTTTTAACTGGTTTAACTTGCTTATCAGAAGTTACGGTTCGACCATTTTCAGTATATGAAACGGTGTAGTGTACATCAACTTTTTGTAATTGATTATTTGGTTCTTTTTGTATAATGTTAACTTTGTATTTTGGGTCAATTATGCTACCATCTTTAGTTTTATAAGAAATATCGCTAAGCATAATGTTATCAGGTATATTTTTTGTATAGTAACCTTCAGTTGTTGGTTCACCATTGTTGATTAAAATTATTTCCAAATTATTAATTAGCTCGTTTATTTTATTATTGAAATGATTATTTAACTGAATACTTGCATATCCACTAAAGTTGAATGTGATTGCTTTGGTTGTTGTACCATAGGTAATGTTTAGCTTAATGATTTTTGTTCCAAGATTATCATCCGCAGGGCCATGTTCAAGTGGATTTGCATAATTAATATAATTCAAACTTAGTTGACGTGGATTGTAATGGTTTTTATATTTGTTGCCAATATCACCAAGTTTGATATTGGCAATTTGGGCACCATCATTAATAATATCTATCAGTGCAAGGTAATTAAAACTTGAAGGAAGTTCGTTGCGGTGATTAGTGGTGGTAAAGTTAGGTGAAAATGATGCTAAGTATTCATTAAGAACATTTGCTTCGAAGGCTTCGCTACTTAAAAAACCTGTGACCAAAAGTTGTTTTTCACTTACAATACTTGGTATTAGTTTCGATCTTACTGTTACAAGAATTTGATAACTGCCATTATTTTGTGTATTTTGCTTACTAATAGTAATGTTTAAGTTATGTTCGTTAGCTAAAGCAGCAAGATCAAGTCTGGTATCGGTTTTAAGTTCTTCAAGTGTGCTGTAAGTAACTTGACTAACGTGTTTGTTTGTAAATAGTGTGGTTTGTAAATTTTGTTTTTCTAATACTGCTATTACTTTGGCAATTTTAGCACGTTCATTATTTTCGGTTGTTAAGTAACCATTTAAGGTTAGCGTATGCGGACGAATCACACCATTTTTACTTAGTAATAAATAAACAGTCTTTTCACCAGAGTCATCATTGTTTTTAATTTGGTGGTTAGGATCAAATTCAAGACTAACACCAGGCGCTAATGTTGCAAAGTCAAGTGCAATATCAGTTAGCATTGTATTGGTAGTGTCATAATTTACCGCGCTTGCTAATGTGTTAGTATTGATTGTAACGGTTTTGCGTGTTCCCAAGTGACCAATTGCTTGTTCAAGCTCGTTATTAGTGCGTTCAATTGGGGTGATAAAACCTTTGATAATAAACGCGTGTTCATAATGTTTATCTTTGATAACAATATCAAGGGTGATTGTAATTGTTCCGGTTGCATCATTAGATTCTTTATTTTTGATACTAATAACTGCATTATGTGATTTTGCAAGCTCAACAAATCCTTTATTTAGATCATTATCAATGTCTTGTAATTCATTGTAAAACACTTTTGCTTCAGTTGCTAGTTTTGTAGTGTGCAGTTTCGTGGTGTATTCATGATAAATTTTGCTTTTGATTGCGTTTAAATCTTGATCTATGGCTGCGAGGTTACCTAAGAACCCAGTTACTTTCATAGTTACATTTTCAATATGGACACCTAGTTTGGCGTTAAATCTGACGGTTCTTTCGCTATCATTATTATTAAGAGTAGTAAAACCTTCGATCACAATATTTTTGTAATTATCCTTAGCTTTAATTTGCGACACCGCTTCACAATCATTTAGAAAATCTTCAAATGAATGGTAAGCAGATGTTGGATCATCTGAGGTTTTGTTTTTATAGTTTTTAGTTTTTATTGTTATGCTGTTAATTTCTTGTAAGAAAGCATCGAGTATTGTGCGATCTTCTGTTTCTTTTGTAACAAAACCATGCACGATAATTGGCAATTCTTTAGTATAGGTTTTGTATTTTAATTCTAAAACGACTTGTTTTTCACCACGATTTTCAAGAATTTCAGGATTCTTTTGTGGTTTAATAACAACACTGAATCCGTAAAGTTCAGCAATTTTTCTAAAATTACATGCTGTATCTAATTCCAAATAGTAGATGTCATTATTGTTATAGTTAACATCTGATGGGGTTTTGTTAGTTGTATGAGTTTGCAATTCATGATTTTCGTATTGACTTTTAATTTTCTTGAATGCGTACTCAACATAACTATATTCATCTAGGAAACCAGTAACTTTGACTGTTTTTTGATATGTAATGTTATGTTTAATAAAGGTTAGTGTTAATTGTTTTGCTCCGTTTTTATCATTTTGCGATCCACTAGCAAGTGTAATTTTAATATTGTGATTTTTTGCTTCCTCATCATAATGTCAGTTGAGGTCATTAAACATATCTAAATAATCAGCATATTCGTGTTTTGAAGGTAATTTGTCGGTGTGTTGGCGCGTTTCGGCTGTGTTAGGGATTTTATTAGCAAATTCTTTTAATTCTTGAGCGTATGATTCTTTTAATGAAGAAAAACCAGATACAGTAAAGGTAATGACCTTGGTTGCATCATTATGTTTGGCATTAATTGTTACTTCAAGCGCATCATCGCCTTTGATAACAAAGGTTGGTGCTTCAAGTTTTAATAATGGTAATTTGTTTTTGACATTTTCAAAATTAAATTTAATATCTTGGAAAATATTGTCAACAGTTAAGTATTGATTTTTACTTACTTGTTCACTTGTGAAGTAACGGTATGAAGTTTTATAATGTTTTTCTAATTCGGCAAATGCATCATCTAATTGTTTTTGATCAAGACTAGCTTGTGATAAAAAGCCAACAATAACAAAAGAAACTTCTTGACTTGCATCACCGCTTGAGATTGTTGCTGTAATTTGAATTTCAGTATCATTAGCAGGGTTTAATCTTTGTTTAATATCAACCTTAACGCCGTGTTCCTTGTCTTTAGCAATTTGGGTAAATGGTAAAGCAGTATCTAATTCTAACTCGTGAAGTCCATTGTAAAAAACATCACGTGCTAAACGTTCTTTGTTGGTTAGTGAAGAAATTCGGTTGGTTTTGTTTTCTTTGTTAGGAATGATATTAAAGTTTGCTCTTAAACTAGCAATAGCAGCAGCTACATCAAGTTGTTCTTTGTTGTAATTAGTTTGTTTAAAGCCTTTAATTTGCACATTTTTGTCTACAACAGTTCCGTCCTTTGCAACTAAACAAAGCACAGTTTCTAAAACGTTGTTATGCAAATCAGCGAAGATGATGTCGTATTTAACTTCATAATCATTTTTAACAGCACCAATTAGTTGTAGTTCTTCTTTTGTTATGGCTGCTACTGGTTTGCTTGCTTTATTTTCAACATCAAGTGAAAGAGTATTTAATGTTCTTTTCATTTCTTCGAACTTGTCGTTGTTTTTGTTATTTGTGATTTCATTTCAGTTCATTAAAAGCGCTACTGATCCAGCGGTGATTGCAACGGGTACACCAATACCAATTAATGCCCCAATTATTTTTCTTGAATTATTTGTTTTTGGCGGTATTGGCATAGCTTGGTAAGGTACGATTTGTGTTGGTTGTTGCGGTAAATTATATGTATGTTGAACATACTGTGTTGGTTGAGATTCTGGTAGGTTGTTCATAACCTCTTTATTTTGATTTGTATTTTTCTTTTTGCTCATATTTACTCCTATTTTCAGTAAGTTTTTCTTTCATTAAAAGTTTATATGTTTTTTAAAAATATATAACTAGGATATATTATACATAATATATAAAATGTTTAAATTGTAATAAATTATTAAACCAAAAATGAGAAAAATTCCCCAAAAGGCTGAAAAAAACACAAATTCAATAAAAACTGTTGAATTTGTGTTGAAATTTGTTGAATAATGTTTTCTAAAATTATGCCTTACGAGTTTTAATTGTTACATAAAATTCATTACTTGTAAATTGTTGATCGGCAGTAATGATACTTAATGTTAGTCATACTTTAAGACTTTGTGTAACATCATCGGCTTCAAAACGAACGAAATTGATTTTGTATTTTTTGTAATCAATAGTACTATTATTTTTTCATTTAAACTCAATCATTGTTTCCTTTACTTCGCTTGGATTAATTAATGTGTAAGCGCCATTATTTGTGAATTCTTCTTTTAGTACTACGTTAATGTTTTGAATTAATAAATCGGCTCCTTGTTTGAGTAGTGAGGTATCAGCGATTTTTAGAAAACCATTAATTGTTATTGGAACAACTTTAATTAATGAACCGTAGGTAACTTTGATGTAAATTGTCTTAGTTCCATTAACATCATCATTATCATTTGGATGTAAATCAAGTTCTAAATTCATTTGGCGAGCGTTACTATTATTTGCATATTTGTTACTAATAGTTTCTGCTCAAGTTTGTAACTTTTTAGCACTATCATTAAATAGTTCACCAATATTGTTGTAGGTTACATTTTTAGCAAGATGAAAGCGATGTTGCATTGAAGTCATTGGTTCGCTTAATTGTGCAGCCCATTCATCTACAACCTTATTTTCAAACTCGTTATTTGATAAGAAACCTTTAACATGAAGTACAAAATTGGTTGATATTTGGCGATGATTTGCATCTGTCATTTTGAAGGTAAGTATTTTAAGGCCGCCTCGTGATTCTTGTCGGTCTAAATTTAAAATTACATTATTTGTTCTTTCGAATTCATCAATATCAAAACCAGTATCATTTTTTATATCTTCTTCTGTTCAATACATTATTTCTGTGGCTGATTTATTGTTATGTGTGAGTGTCTTAATATCTTTAGGTATTTTCTTAAGTGTGGCTTTAAGACTATCTTTGCTTTCCATATACGATGTATAAAATTTATTAATAAGAACGCGAATGTTTTTAATTACACCATCGTATTCGATATTCATTCATAATGTTTTTCTACCATTGACATCGTCATTAATAATTGGTTTTGTATTATCAAAAGTGTAAGTAATACCTTCAAAAATTCAAGGAAGATCGACACCTGTTCCAGTATTTAATCATTTTCTAAAATCTTTTGCGATGACTAATTTCATATCATTAACATCACTAAAGTTTGTTTTACTTGGTATCGCTTCAAGCCCATCATATTGAATAATATACAAGTAATGCTCTTTTAATAATTTTTCAGCTGTAGCAAAATTCTTTACCGTTGTATTTTTATCGCTTTTATATCCGTAAAGTTTAACTGGATAATCGTATTGGACGCCTTGTGATTCAAGTTTAAGGATAACGGTTGCTTCGCCAGTTGTATTATTATATTTATGACCTGTTTCTGTTTGATCGATTTTTAGTGTAGTATCAAAATATTTTAGAACATAATCAAGGTCAATATTGTTCATACATTTTTCAATCGTATCTATTATGTACTCTTGTTTTCGGAAGTAGCCGTTTTCTCGGTTTTGGTCAACGGTTTTATTTAAATCTATAAATTTAGCTGAAAGACGCAGATCATATTCTGGTTTAATTTTAATTAAAATGTTATGAATTGACCTTTTACCTGCAGATTGATCTTTTTGAAAACCTTTAATTGTTAATAATTGTTTGTGTTTATGATTTCCAATTCTAACTTCGGATAGCATTACTCGTTCTCCGGTGTAATCGTCATTATATGCAAGGTGGAAATCAGTAAACTGAATTTTTGGATATTTTGCAATGATGGTTTTAACATCTTCATTAACATTACTTGCAAAGTCATCTATACCTAGATAATTGCCAGCAAGCGTTGGTATAACTCCGCTTGTTTTCGCGGTAAATGTATTGCCAAGTTCATTAAGGAAAGCATCTAAGGTTTTTTTATCGCTTGTTTCTTCGCTAATAAAACCTTGGACACTTAAATGTTGCACTAAAGATTGTGAGCGTTTCGTGGCCTTAAGGTGAACTTCATAAGCGCCAAAACGAAGGTTATCACCAGTATTATTTTGCGATTCAATTACTAGTGAATCAAGACCATAGCGAGTTTTAAGCGCGCTTAATTCAACTCCCGTGTCTGCTTCTAAAGTGGCAAGATCATATGTAACTTCATTGGCCTTTTTGTCATTTTGTTTTGTTGTCAAAATTTGAGGAAAAGCATTAAAAAAGGCTTGAATATCTAATAAAGCTTTAGTTTCTATTGTTGCAAATTTAGTAATTTTTACTGTCAATTCTTTGAGTTGTTCTGCTTGATTAGCGAATTCTAAAACGACTGTTTTTTCACCTAATTCATCATTGTTAGTTTGAGATTTAAGTTTAACTGTAACAATTTCATTTTTGAAAAAATCGGCTCAATATCAGTTGATATCAGAAAAAACTTCGTATGCGCTTTGATACTTGTGTTCACTTGGTAAAGCGCGGTCATAGGCGCTAGAGTCAGCAACGGCAGGAAGTGAAAGTACAAAATTGTTCAATTTTTCTTGATTAACAACTTCTTGTTTCTTAAAATTGGTTACATCAAAAGCAATTGTAGCGCTGCTTGTGCCTACATTTGCAACAAAAGAAACACCAACGGTTTGAGCACCCTTAATGCTTAATACTAAATTACTGAATTTTAAGTTAGGAAAATTAGTTGTGAAATAATCAGGTGCAAATTTTAAATCAGCGAAAATATTCTTTAACTCCAAATATTTATCATTAATAATTTCACTTGGTGTTAAATGTGAGAATTTGCTTGTTGTAACGCTATTTTGATTAAAAAGCGCTACAACTGATTGCAATTCTGCTTTTTCAAGACTTGCAACTGAACGAAAACCACCAATCGTTAAAACAAAATCGGCTTTGATGTTGTTTTTCGTGGCTTTTAATTTTACTTTTAAAGTATCGATTTCGCCCGAGTTACCTGCTTGCGGTGTTTGTGATACAATTTCTAATTTACATCCGGTAATCGTTTGCAAAACATTTAAATCGGTATCAATTTCACTGCCTAATTCAGTTAAATTGCTATAACCAAAAACAGGCATCAATACCATCGATTGGTAATTTTTAGATAGGACAATACCATTAACCTGTTTTTCGTTTACTTTTTCACGTAGTCGATTGATTAGATTAGACATCGCCAACGCGTCAGGGTGTTGACTTAGTGGTTTAAGTCCATCAATTGTAATTTGTCGTGTTTTTGTTTGTCCTTCAGCATTAAACAAGTATAAGGTAACACTAAGGCTATCTTTAGGTTCTTTTTCTGAGTTGATTATAAAACCATATTTTCAACCTTCAGGTACTGTACCAACCAATTTTAAATCATCAACACTGATTTCGGTGCTTGTTTTTGCTGCTTTATCATCAATAAAAATTGACATTTCATTAATGGTCTTTTCGAGTTGTAAAGTAGGGTTGTTTCGCGCGATAACTTCTTTATTTCGTTTTGATAAAACGGTAATAGTTATTGCGCTACTAACAACAACAGGAATTGCTAATGCGCCTAAGGTGATTGCTAATAATTTTTTGTTAATTTTTACTTTTTTCATCTTGCTCCTTAGTTAAGTTTTAACTTTTGTAGGTTTTGATTGTTTGTGTAACAGGACGTGAGGTTTGGTATTCAAACATAATGTAATAGACAACAGTTAATGTTTTATTTGCATCATCAGGGATAATTTCTAAAACCGTAGCGATTGGTTTTTTATGTTCTTCCACATTTGTAAAGTAAGGATCGGCGTCATCGTGAACCTTAAAGACAATATCTCTTTCTTTTACGCCGCTTGGATTAATACCAGTATAACTTCCGTCAACAATTTCGCCACCATTACTTAAACTAAGTTCAAATTGTTCAGCGAATAAATCTAGTCTGCGAACAAAACCTAGAACCTGGAACTTAATGTGTTTGGTTGCGATCCCTTTTGAAATTTTAAGTCCAAAGCGCGTTCAGCCTTTATATTCATCAAATTCTTGATGACTATAAATTTCAGGGGTTTCTTTTCAAGCAACAAAACTGATTTGTGCGCCATATTGCACTTCAAGCACATTTAAATCAACAGCAAAGTCCTCTTTAAATTTATCTTTTGTATAAATCATATCTTGTGGTAAGGTATCTTTAAAGAGTTTTGTTGTGGCTAGTACTGAAGGTGCATTGGTTGGGGAATTATCGAAATTATTCTTATTAAATTTTTCTTCAATAGTTGTAATAATTTTATTCACCTGTTTGATATTTTCTTTTTCTTCAGGAGTATATGTTTTTGTTTTAAAATCAAAAACACGACAAATAATATTTTTATCGTATGAACCAGCAGAAATGTCAATAGAAACCAATTTGTAAGCGGTTTTTTGGTCATACTGTGAAGGATTTGGCATCGCATAGTCTTCACTTAAAGAATCTAAATCATAAGAGCGCTCAGGAACATAAGGACTAAGTGTAATCTTAACCTTATGTTTTTTTGCTATTGCACCAAAATCAACACCAGTATCTTGCGCTAATTCATCAATATTTTGGTAATTAACTTCCGAAGGGTAATGGTTTTTATGATTTTTTGTTTTTAGTGATAAATCATACGAGAAAGAATCGGGTGTATTGTAAAGATTATTTAAATCTTCTGCTGCGCCATTAATTGCTGCAGTAACGGCCGCATTATGTGCTTGTTTTGGCGTTAAGACGTTGCGAATAGCACAGGTTTGAGAATGTTGAGTACCATCTAACGTGAATAAAAGTGAGAAATTAATTAAACCCAAATCATCCATAGCCATTGGTTCGGGTTGAGTTTCATTAATGGCGATTTGAATGTTTTCAAATTCTTTAAATGTTTGTTTTAATCATTCAACCATTACTGACATTTTTGGTGCATTGGATATAACGCCTTCTTGCGGAATAACAACTAAATCCATTAGTTTATCAAGAACAAGCACATCGCCAACTATTTGTGACGCAAAGCGTGTATTTTTTTCTTTTTCGAGCGCAGGATATCTAAAATAATTTGCAAAACGAGTTAATATTTCAAGTTTTTGTTTTGTTTTTATTTCATTATTTGTAACAAAGTTACTAATTTCAATTGTTTTCTTGCGGCTTACTTTATTTTTAGAAATAATAAGATTTAAGGTTTTAATACCATTGTCATTGTTATCGGGATTAACTGGTTGTTCCCTGTCGGTTACGATTTTCACACCATATGTTTGGCAAATGGTATTAAGATCAAGCTCGATTTCATTTACTCAAGCTACATAACCAGCAAACTTACTTTCGCTGGCTAGATATTTTCTTCTATCATCTTTAATTCTTGTGTTAGTAACCAAATCAAAAGCACGATCAACACTTTCTTGATCGCTTAAAGTTAATGGTGTAGATTTATCTTTTTTCTTAAAGCCGCTAATAGTAATATCCTTGGTTCTGCTTTCGATTTCATAGGGGCTATTGTCTGGTCTAGAGATATTTAATTTAATATGAATCAATCCATCGATATCAACTGGCGTGATTTTTTCAATTGTGATTTTAACGTGGTTGTTTCTGGCGATTCGATTTAAACTAAGCTTGATGTCCTCATCAAGCTCATTAATATCTTTATAATCAACCATACTTGGATATAAGGTTTTGTGATTTTTAGTCTCAGAGTTAATTAATTGCATTAAAGCCCGATCGATATTTGGTTCAGTACTTATAGTGCCCTCTTCACTGTGATTATTATTACAACTAGTAACACTAATGGCAGGAATTAATGCGGTGCTTGTAGTAAGTAAAAATCATCATTTTTTCGTCATAAAGTTCCTTTAATTTCTTATTTATAAAATATTTCATTATATATTATACGTGTAATATTATTATTTAGGCTACAACACTCTATTTAATAAGCAAAAAATGGCATATTTTCGGAAAAAATAAATAAAACCACCAATTATAGCGGTTTTTAATTATTAATTTGAGAACTTATTGTCTTTAACGAATTTGCCATCTTGTTTGGTTACATCATTGTTTCAGAATGGGTAATAACCATAACCAGGTGTGTCTTGGTATCTAGCGAATTGATCTTGTGTTTTTCCATCAAGAATTACAATTCCCGAGACAAGCGATTTATAAACAACTAGACCACGGTATTCGTAACGCACGTTAACATTTAGTTGTCAGTTAACAGTGTGTTCACCGGTTCACTCAAGAGTTAAATCGTATGGCATACCATTTCTTAAACCACCGTTAGAAGAAGCACGTCCACCAAAGACAGGAGCATCACCAAAGAATGATCTTGGTTTTTTATTAAATACAACTTTTTTGCCATCGATTCTAACAAATTCGCGCGCTATGGCAGGTTTTTCTTTATTTAAGTATTTTTCACGTGTGAATTGTCAGTCTTCGAATGAAACACGCATACCCTTAACTTTAGCATCATTAACATAGCCAAATTCTAGTGGGGCTGGGGTTTGGTTAGGGTATCTGTTTAAGTGGAAGTGAATTCCAGTTAGTCCAATTCCTAATCCTTTAGCTCAAAGTGGAATTTCCATTTTTGCATAACCAAATTCTGTTTTAGCAAAGACACGATTAATTACATTACCAGGGTTTTCAGTTGCAACGGTTTTTGTGATCCGATGTGATGTATAGTTGGTGCCTTTATGTTCAGCACTTACTTTGTAAGTTACTTCAAGTAAACGATCATCATCTCTTGGGTTGGTACTAATAATGGTAATGTGGTATTTAGCATCAAGTATTTGTGAACTTCTTTGACCTTTAACGAAGTGAATATCTGATTGTTTAACTTGACTTGGGTCGTTAATGTGATACATTTGTTCAGTATAAGCGCCATTATTATTAAGTCTAATTTCAAGCGAAGATGCAGTGTCGTTAACATCTTTTTGACCGAATTTAATAAAGCCACTAATAGTAATAGTTTTATTTTTAATTACCGCATCAAGACCAGTTCCTCTTCTTACTTGAAGCGTAGCTTGTTTAGTTCCTTCATCAATATTTTCGTTGGTGATTTCATCAACTAAAAGTACGGTCACGCCATGAGTTGCGATCGCTTGATCTCATGATTGATTTGTTAAGTCGGCATCAAGTTCTTTGTAACTATTGTTATAAGTTGCCGAGGTTACTAGAAGATTACCAAACTGACTTGTTTTACCATCTTTAATTTCATTAAGTACTGCATCAACAGCTAGTTCGTTGTTCGCTTTAGCCTTGGTTTTGAAGCCTTCAATTGTGATTTGTTTAGTGTTTGTTACAAGATTTGCGCCTTCGCCAACGCTAAGTCCAAGGGTAATTATTTTGGTTCCAAAATCGGTATTTTCTTGATGAGTAATACTAAAGGTAATTCCTCTTGCTTCTAAACGATCAAGTAATAAGTCGGTATCGTTTACGATATTGTTTGGTGTTGCATAAGTTACTTCTGAAGGCAAGTTAACTTTTTTATTATTGCTTGTGTAAGTATTAGCAAGTTCATTAACTGCCCATTCAAGCAGTTTAGCATTTGCTTGCTTTTTGGTTAAGAAGCCAGTAACTTTTACTTGTTTTTGACTTATGGCATTACCTTTGCTTATTTGTAAAGTGATATTTTTGTAACCATCAAAGTTTTCTTCATTAAGAACTGTAATTTCGACATTTTGTGGTGCGCCTAAGAATGCTAATAAGGCAGTATCTGTATCGTTAGCAAAGGTATTAAAGTCTTTGTTATAGGTTACATCTTTAGTTTCTTGTGATTTATGACTAATAGTATCATACTGTGCTTTGATTGTGTTAACAACAGTATTAACAGCATTTTCATCGTTAATTTGTTGAGTTGTTTTAAAGCCGGTTACACTCAAGTTGTAATTACTTGTTGCTGCACCTTTTTTAATGCTAATTACAAGATTTCTTTGACCATTAGGCTCATCAGGATTATCTTGAACAATTGTAATTTCAAAGCCTTCAGCAACCTTTGCACTTAGATTTATGGCAGTATCAGCATCAAGTGCTGCTAAATCATTATTATAGTTTGCTGTACTTAATAACTGTCCCTTATGGTTTTGTGTTTGGACGCTTGTAGGCAATGAACTAATTAATTCATTGATCTTGTTTAGATTATCTTGAGTAGTTGTTAAATAACCTGTAACTTCAATTGAAACTTTATCACTACCTGCACCTTTATCAATTAATAATTCAATTGTCTTGCTTCCGGCATCATCATTATGACTAGTTGTTCCTAAACGAATTGTTAAGCCATCAGTCATTAATGCTAGAAGATCAAAGTCGATATCTTCATCAAGTTTATTGATGTTAGTATAAGTCACTGTGCTTGGAAGTTTATCCTTATTGAATTTTGTAACTCGATTGTTAATGATTGTTTGAAGTTGTGTTTTAACTTGTGCTACGGCTTGACGATTAGCTTCATCACGTAATTCTTGTTCGTGAATTGCGTTGGTTTTAAAACCAGAAATTTTAATTTCCTTAGTTGTTGTTGCTAGGTCAAGACCACTACCACGTGAAACCTTGATCGTCAAGACTTTATAACCATCAAAATCTGCTTCATTTGTTATTACAAGACTAACACCATGAGTTTGAATGATTTCTGCTAGGTTCATTTCATTAACACCAGCATCAAGGGTAGTGATTGGATCACTTTGAGTTGTATATTTATAATCTTTTGTTAGTGAGTGACTAACATTTGTATCTGTTCCATGAACAAGTTTAGCAAGTGCTTCAGCAACTTGATTGTGGTTTAGGACTTGAAGTGCTGTTCTAAAGCCAGTTACTTTAAAACTTACTTCTTTTGTTACATTACCTTTTAATAATCTAAGGTTTACAAGTTTATATCCATCTTCGTTAGTGATGTTAATAACTTCGATACCTTTAAGTGCTTTAGCTTCAATAATATCTACTTGAATATTAAGTGGGGTATCATCGTCAACATCTTGAAGATTTTGGTATGTAATTTGTGATGTTTGAATATCTTGATTGTTGATTGTAACTTGGTCGGTAAAGAGGTTAGATGCTGCTTCAAGAACTTGTAAATCATCATAATCTTGTTTGGTTTGGAATCCTGTAACTTTAAGAGTTGTGTTTTGTGTTGAAGCTCCCCGATTTACACTTACATTAATTGTCTTTGTTCCATCAGGATTATCACTTGTTGTAAAGGTAATTGTTGTACCAGTTTCAGAAGCAATTCCTTGTAAGTTGAAAGTTGTATCAGCATCAAGCGACGCTAACACATTGTTATATGGATCATTAATGTACTCATTTAGATGTGATTTTGTAACATCTTCTTTATTAAGATTAATTTTTGCAATTGCTTTGTCCACTTGTTTTGCATCATATGCAGCAGCGGTCATATAACTATTAATCTTAATATTTTCTTTTTTAACAACTACGGCATCTTCGCCGTTACCTTTACTTAGTTCTAGTGAAACAAGTTTGTAACCATCGTGGTTAGTTTCGGTAATTAATCTAACAGTGACACCTGCTGGTGAAAGCGTGTTGCCAGCATCTTCGACACTAGCAATTAACTTCGCAATTTCATTTGCAAAATCATCCTGATTTGCCATTTTTTCAGTATTTTTTGTTGAATATTCTTGAAGAATTGCATTTTTCGCACTTTCAACAGCTTTTTCATTATCGTCTTTAGCTTTGGTTTTAAAGCCTTCGATTGTAATTACTTTGGTATCAGTTACTTCGTCTGCACCACTTCCAACACTTAAGTTAAGCGCAATTGTTTTGGTACCCGACTCTGTATCTTGTTGGGTTTGAATTGTAACCTTTACACCTTTACTTGTAAGGTTATCAACAACTAAATTAGTGTTGTTTACAATTTCTTGGATTGTGTTGTATGTTAATGCATTTGGTAATTTGTTTTCGTTACCGTTGCTTGTGTAAGTATCTAATAATTGATTTTTTGCTCAAGCTACTAATTTTGTGTTGATATCTTTTTGTGTTGCGTAACCAGTTACTTTTATTTGTTTTTCTTCAACTGAGTCGCCTTTAGTAACTTGTAGAGTTATATTTTTAAAACCATCGTGATTATCTTCAGTGTTGATGATACTAATTTCGACAGATTTAGGCGCTTCTAAGTAACTTAACAATACAGGGTTGGTGTCATTAGCAAGGGTTGTAAAGTTTCTGTGGTAATTTACATCTTTTGCTTGTTTTTCTTTATTGTTAATTGTTACGTATTCATTTTCAATTAAATTAATTACTTCATTTACTGTTTTTTCATCTTCGATTTGTTTAGTTGTTGTGAAACCAGTAATTGTAAGTCTATGAGTTTTGGTGTAGTGATTGTAATAGTCATTGTCTGTAAAAGTGATCTCGATCTCTTTTGTACCAGCGGCATCATTGTTCGAAATTTCGCTAAAAGTAATGTTGTATAAACTTGAGTAATTAGCAAGTTTTGTTGATAAATTTAAACCTGTATCAGCATCCAATAATGTTAAATTATTAGAGTAATTCGTAGCAGAAGGAAGTTTACTTTTATTGTTAATGGTTGATACTGTTGTTGGTAATGACTTAACCGCTTCATTAATTGCTTTTTCATATTCTGGCATGAATCCGCTAACTGAAATTGTTTCAGTTGCTTGTGCATCATAACATTGAATTGTGAATGAAATAAGCATAAACATTTGACCATGATTTGTTCCATACTTGCTGTTATTCATATTTATTTTTACACTAACATTGGCGTTTTCGGGTTTTCTTAATTCATCATATAATTTTAGTTCTGTATCTTTTACAATCTCGTAAATACTTTCAACATCTTTAGTGTAAATTTTAAATGCCTCACCCATCGTCGAATTTTTGTATTTCTTAGTTATTTGATTATTATTGGCCGCGATATATGCTCTAATTCTTTCAACTTTCTCAGCATTTTCTTTTGCAAAAAGCTGATCATGTGTTGCAAAACCATTGACGCTTATTTCAAGAGTATCTGACATATTTTTAAGTATAGGGTCTTTTGCTGTAATAGAAATTTTAAATGTTTTAAACCCGGCAAAAGAAGTTTCCTCAATTATAAAGAATTCAACATTATACTGTGAGGTAATTTCACTAAATTTAACTCTATCAACAGGTTTGACAATATCTAGATCAAGTTGATCAACTGGAGTAGGACCACCATTAAAGTAATGTATTTGATTTGCAAGCAAATGACTGTATCTTGTTATAGTTTGATTTCTAGAAACTTTTGACTTAGCGATCATAAATTTATTATATGCATCAGCGTATTCTTTTGTTTGATATCCTAAAACTTCTAATTTTACTTCTTTGCTTGCTTTACCTTTTGTTACTCTTAAATGAACTATTTTAGTTCTATCATCATTATTTTCTTCTTTTACAATTGAAATTGTTGTTCCATCCGCTGTTATGATTGAATTTAAATCGTAAGTAATATCGGTATCAAGTTCATTAATATTAGAATACTTAGCTCCTGATGATGATGTATTTTTATGTGAAGTTGTTGTTCTGTCATTTGCTTGGATAGCACTAATTTTTGCAACTGAACTATTAACCGCGTTCAAATCATCATAATCTTGTTTGGTTTGGAAGCCTGTAACTTTAAGAGTTGTGTTTTGTGTTGTGGCATTTCGAGTTACTCTTACATTAATTGTCTTTGTTCCATCAGTATTGTCGGTTGTTGTAAAGGTAATTGTTGTACCAGTTTCAGAAGCAATTCCTTGTAAGTTGAAAGTTGTATCAGCATCAAGCGACGCTAACACATTGTTATATGGATCATTAATGTACTCATTTAGATGTGATTTTGTAACATCTTCTTTATTAAGATTAATTTTTGCAATTGCTTTGTCTACTTGTTTTTCATTATATGCAGCTGCAGCCATATAACCATTAATCTTAATATTTTCTTTTTTAACAACTACGGCATCTTCGCCGTTACCTTTACTTAATTCTAGTGAAACAAGTTTGTAACCATCGTGGTTAGTTTCGGTAATTAATCTAACAGTAACACCTGCTGGTGAAAGCGTGTTGCCGGCATCTTCGACACTAGCAATTAACTTCGTAATTTCATTTGTAAAATCATCGTGATTTGCCATTTTTTCAGTATTTTTTGTTGAATATTCTTGAAGAATTGCATTTTTTGCACTTTCAACAGCTTTTTCATTATCGTCTTTAGCTTTGGTTTTAAAACCTTCGATTTTAATTACTTTGGTATCAGTTACTTCGTCTGCGCCGTTTCCAACACTTAAGTTAAGCGTAATTGTTTTGGTACCCGACTCTGTATCTTGTTGGGTTTGAATTGTAACCTTTACACCTTTACTTGTAAGGTTATCAACAACTAAATTAGTGTTGTTTATAATGTCTTGAATTTCTGAGTATGTTACTGCGCTTGGTAATTTATTTTCATTACCATTGCTTGTGTAAGTGTTAAGTAATTGACTCTTAGCTCAGGTCACTAATTTTGTATTAATATCTTTTTGTGTTGCGTAACCAGTTACTTTTATTTGTTTTTCTTTAACTGTGTCACCTTTAGTAACTTGTAAAGTTATATTTTTAAAACCATCGTGATTTTCTTCAGTGTTGATAATGTTAATTGTTACTAAATAAGGAACGGATAGATAACTTAATAAAGTTGTATCGGTATCGTTAGCGAATGTTGTAAAGTTTCTTTCATAATTTACATCTTTTGCTTGAACTTGGGTATGAGTTTTTGTTACGTATTCATTTTGAATTAAACCAAGTACCTGATTTACAGTGTTTTCATCTTCAACTTGTTTAGTTGTTTTAAAACCACTAATAGTTAAATTATGAGTTTTAGTTGTTGCGTCTTTAGTAATTGTTAGAACAAGATTTTTTTGACCAGCAGCAGCATCTTCTGTATCACTGGTAATTATAATACTTATGCCATCCACCGCTTTATTAACTAAGTTTAAACCTGTGTCAGCATCTAATTTTGCTAACTCGTTATTGTAATTCACTGCACTAGGTATTTTACCTTTGTTAGTTAGTGTTTTAACACTTGAAGGTAATAAGTTAATCAATTCATTAACTTTGTTTTCATCATTTTTGGCTGTCGTTAAATATTCTGAAACAGTAAGTGTAATCGTATCGCTGCCAACACCTTTACTAATTAATAATTCAATTTCTTTTGTTCCTAAATCATTATTTGATCTTGAACTTTCTAATTCAATTTTTAGCCCATTAACCATTAATGAATTAATGTCAAAAGCAATATCTTCATCAAATTCACTAAGAGTTACATATGTAACTGCTTCTGGTAGGTAATCTTTGTTATTAATTGTTACTTGGTTATTGATAATTGCTTGTAATTGACTTTTTGCAGCAGCAACTGTAGCGATATCTGCTTTATCCGCTTGTTCTTTATCGTATGTTGCTTGGGTTTTGAATCCAACAACTTTAATTTCTTTTGTTGCGCTGGCAACATTTGGTACATCACCACAAGTGACATTAATTGTTACTAGTTTATAACCATCAAAATCTTTTTCTTCACTTATGGTTAGTGTTACACCATTTGTTTGTGCAATTTGATTTAAGTCTAATTCACGAATTCCAGCATCTAGTGTAGCAATCGGGTCGGTTTTATCTTTATATTTATAGTTTTTTGTCAAAAAGTCACTAACATCAGCATCTTTTCCGGAAATAATTTGATTAATTGCACTCTCAACTTTTGCGTAATTAGCAGCTAATTGTGCTGTTCTAAAACCAGTGATTTTAAGATTAACTCCTGATTTAGATACATTACCTTTGGTAAGGGTAAGATTTAAGGTTTTTACACCATCTCCATTGTTAACACTAACAATTTGAATTCCACTTAAACCTTTGGCAACAATCACATCATTTTGTAAATCAAGAGCAATGTCAGTATCTACCGCATTAATATCTAGATACTTAACTTCACTTGCTTGTTTTGTTTTGTTGTTTATTGTTTCTTGCGCTGTAATTAATAAAGCGGCAGCATCAAGTTCTAATAAATCATTATGGTCTTGTTCGGTTTGGAAACCGGTTATTTTGAGGGTAGTAGTTTTAGTTGTTGCACCACGTTTTACACTAACATTAATTGTTTTTGTTCCATCAGGATTATCACTTGTTGTAAAGGTAATTGTTGTACCAGTTTCAGATGCAATTTTTTGCAAGTTGAAAGTAGTATCAGCATCAAGTAATGCTAAGTCGCTATTATATGGGTCATTAATAAATTCATTTTGATGCGTTTTAGTTGTATCTTCTGTTTTCTTATTGATTGCAGCAAGTGTATCATCCACTAATTTCTCATCATAACCTGCAGCTGTTAGATAATTAATAATTTTAATGTCTTTTGTGACAGTAACGGCATCTTTCCCTTCGCCTTTACTTAATTCTAAAGTTAAAATTTTAAATCCATCATCATTGTTTTCGGCATTTATTTTGATACTTACACCGTTAGTTGGTTTTAAAGTATTACTTGGATCGTTAACTGTAGCTAGTAAGTTGTTAAGATCGTAATTTATAATATCCAAATCTGCAGTTTTTTCAGTATTTTTTGTTGAATATTCTTGAAGAATTGCATTTTTTGTATTTTCAACAGCCGCTTCATTATCGGCTTTTGCTTTGGTTTTGTAACCACAAATTACAACTTCTTTAACACCAGAAGTCGCTTTATTAGCACCTGTACCTCGACTAATAACAACATTTAAAATTTTGCGACCATCCAAGGTGTTTTCTTTTAATGTTACATTTAACTCAACTTTATATGTATTTTGAACGCGCAATAAGTTAATTGTATCGCCACTGCCCGCCAAAACAGTATCAGCAACAAGTGTTGCTAGATCTAGGTTGTTATAAGTTACATCTTCAGGAAGAGTGTTTGTATTATTAATTGTTGAAGCTTCGGTATTAAGATTTGCGAATGCTAAATCAACCTGATCTTTATTGTATATATTTTCAGGCTTAAAGTTTGTAATCTTGAATGTATGGGTTGAGTCAGTTGTATCGCCTGCTACAATTTTTAATTTAATTGTCTTTGTTCCCGCAACATCGTCATCAATTGCGTAATTATTAACATCGAATATAAAGTTAACACCTAATTCAGCTTCAATACCGCGTAAATTATGAGCGATGTCATCATCTAGTTCTTGATATAAAGTATATTTTGTTTCTGATGCTAAATCGTTGGTGTTTTTAATTGTTGGAGTATCGGTTAATCTTGCTTTTGCTTGCGCGATCAATTCCATTTCTTGGTATTTTTTGTACCCATCAGCTGTGTTATAACCACTAATTGTAATGGTTTTTTCTTTAAATGAATTGTTTCTTGAAACACGAATCTTAACTTCTTTTGTTCCTAAATCATCATGGTTAATTGCTTTAGTTGTTGTTCCTATTTTAACAACTTCAATTATTACTTTGTATGTGTTTCTAAGTTTTAAAATATGTACATTAGGTAAGTCTTCATCAAAACCTTGGACATCAACGTATTGTACAAGCGAAGGTTTAAGTTTAGCGTGTTCATTTGTTTCTTCGATTTTGTCATCTGTAATTTGCGCTAATGCAGCATTAACTTTTTCCATGTCTTTTGCATTAGTGTTGTAACCTTTGATAGTTACAAGCACTTCTTTTTTAATGCTTGGGTTATCTTTTTGAGTAATTAACAATTTAATTGTTTTTGTACCTAAATCATCATTATTTTGTGCTTCGCCAATATTGGTGATATTGGTAATTATTACTCCAAATTTTTGTTCAATTGATGTAATTGAATCATTAGTATTAATTATGGCATCGTTTTTAAAGTCTTCAAAATTGTCGTATTTAATTTGAGTTGGTAAAAACTCACCTTTTGTTATGGTAGAAGCATTGAGGAAAAGTTCTGCTGCTTTTTCAACATTTTCTTTGCCAGAAATTGCTTTAAATCCACTAACGGTTAACTTTTTTGTAATAATGCTTTTGCCGTCTTTTTGGACGGTTACAGCAACAATTTTTTGTCCCTTGTAATCGATGTTTGTCACTTCTTGTACGCTATATGTGTAACCTAATTCATTAATGTATCCAAGTTTGTTATTGGTGTCGGCGTTAAAAGCAGCAAGATCAGGATATGACACTTTTGATGGTAATTTTCCTGTCGAAACTGTTTTGAGCTCTGTTTTTAACAAATCATCAAAAAAACTAAATGCTGGTTTAAAACCAATAACTTCTTTATTTAATTCAGTTACTTTACCATTTTGGGTGATTGTAATTTGAAGTTGTAATTTTCCGAGTCCATCATCAGCACTTATACTTTTTACAGTGAATGTGGCATCTTGAGGGAAATTAATAAAACCTATTTCATTTTGCTTAACATTACTTGCTAAACGTTCACTTTTATCTTTAATGGGTTTTAATTCATAATAAGCAGAAATTGGTTTTTCGGTTTGTTGTTTTCAATATAGAACACCAGTTGATGCGGCTACAGCTGCTAAAGGCGCAACAAGTAGTAATCCTAATATAACTTTCTTTTTCTTAGACATATCTTGTCCTTTCTCGTATACGTTTGTTTAATCATTTTTATATATACATTAGTATAAAATCATTAATATTATATTCTAAATATAATATGGGGTTATTTTTTGATTGTTTTTGCCAAAAAAAAAAAAAAAAAAGATAAAAATCAAGAAAAATGAACAAAAAACATTGAAAATCTGTTGTTTTATTCTAAAGAAAGATCTAGATTTACTGGTTCCTTACTTAGTCATATGTTGTTTTATTTTGTTTTCAAATCGTTAATAGCAACCTGTTTGTTTTTTAATATTCCATACTTATCCCAGATGCTAATAAAAGTTCTAATGATGCAACTTTTTACTTTATATATTTTTAAAATATGTTTTTGTTACATATAAATAAACAAATACAACGTATTTATATAAATCTCCAAAAAAGTACAAATGGTGGTATGAGAATATAAATTTTTAATTTTATAAAGATATATACAATACCAATTTAAGGCGTATAAAAATATCAGAAATAAATTAAGCTAAATAGTATATAATAAAATAACATTTGGCGAGTGTGGCGAAGTGGTTAACGCATCGGGTTGTGGCTCCGACATTCGCGGGTTCGATTCCCGTCGCTTGCCCCATTATGTTGTAAGAACACCAAAAAAACACCATTAATAGTGGTGTTTTTAATTAATTATTTTTAATTAAAGTTAATCAGAAGATTATTAAATATTAAGCGGACATATGATAACTTTCTAACACGGTAACCCTGTCTTTAAGTTCGGCAACATCTTTTTCAATTTTATCTAATCTATTTGATAATCTAGTTTCAACCCCAGCAATTGCACCAAGTAAGGTTTTAGTAAGTGTTTCAAACTTTTCTTCAAATTTCGCCTCAAAGCTATCAAATCTCTTATCAATTTGATCAAATCTTTGGTCTATTTGAACAAATTTTTCATCTATCTGTTCGAATTTCTTATCAATTTGATCAAATCTCTGATCTACTTGAGCAAATTTTTCATCTATTTGTTTGAATTTTTTATCAATTTGATCAAATTTCTGATCTATTTGTTTGAATTTATCGTTTTCGGGTTTTTGTTTCATATTATTTTGATCTATTTTTGCAATCAATCAAAGGATATTAGGTTCGTTTTCAAACATCATTTGAAACATATCAACATCCGAGTAACGCTTTAAAATAGACATTACCTCCTTCTTGGTTAGTTTAGTTGCATCTTTAATTAAATTATAAAGTGCATTTTTATTTTTGAACATATTTCACCTCCTTTCTTTTTTATATCCACCTATATATGTATTCTGGAGGGGTAAAAATACGTCAAAAAATAAAAAAATATGAAAAATTGCTGTTTTTTCATAGTTGCTTTCGTTGATTTTGGTTTTTTTAAATAAAAATAACAATTTGTTAAAAAGGGAGAATTTTAATAATACAAAAATATTGTTTTTTCAGTAAAAAATATTGAATTTTTGTTGTAAATATAAAAAAATAATACAAAAAAACACCTTGAAAACAGGTGTTTTTTTTACATCGATATTTTTTTAAACGAGAAGTGCTGTGAGAGCAAAGTAGGCAATAAATGCTACCGCTAAACCATACATCATTGGGTGAATTTCTTTGAATTTACCACGAACCATTTGCATAACCACGAAACTAATAAATCCAAATGCAATACCGTTTGTAATTGAGTATGTTAGTGTCATAAAGAGAATGGTTGCAAATGCGGGTAAAGTAATGGTTACATCTTCTCAGTTAAGATTTTTAAGCTGTACAACCATCATTGCTCCAACAGTGAACAACACCATAGATGTTGATGCGCTTGTACTAAATATTTTGATAGCAGGGAAAAGTGGAATTGATAACGCAAATAAAACTGCAATAGTAACTGCGGTAAGTCCGGTTTTGCCACCTGCTTTAATACCTGCAGTTGACTCAATATAAGTTGTTACAGCACTTGTTCCTAAAACGGCACCTGCTACAGTTGCAATTGAGTCTGAAATAAGACCTTTATGTGCGCCTTTAAGTTCACCTTTTTCATCAACGATTCCTAATGGTTCGGTTACTCCCATAAAAGTTCCAATTGTATCGAACATATCAACAAACAAGAATGATACTAAAATACCAATTAAACTAATTTTTCAGAAGTTTTGAGTAAAGATTGCGACTACACCTTTACCAATTACGTTTTTGTATTCTGCTAAGGTTGAGTAATCAAATCCTTCAAATTTTGGTAAACCATCTAGAGTCGCACCATTATTTACAGCGTAGTAAATATAATTAATAATAATTCCTACAACAGTAGTAGCTACGATTGAAACAATAAAGTTAAATTTAAAATTGATTGAATAAAGAATAATTGATAAAACGATTCCACCTAATGCAAGTAAAACTTTAGGTTGAGTTAAATCGCCAAGTGCTACAGCAGTACCAGGATTTTTAACAATAATTCCAGCATTTTGTAATCCTACAAAAGCGATAAAGAATCCAATTCCAGCACCGATTGCTAATTTTAGATCCTTTGGTATTGCTTTGATCATAATTCTTCTGAGTGGTGTTAAAGAAATAATTAAGAAGAGAAGACCAGCAAGTAATGCAGCACCAAGAGCTTCTTCTGGTTTATATTTAAATTGACCCATTACTACATATGTAAAGAAAGCATTGATTCCCATTCCTGGAGCTAGTCCTAGTGGTAAATTACCAAAGAATCCCATAACCATTGTTCCGACAAAAGCCGAAAGCGCTGTTGCAAGAAATGCACCACCCCATGGAAGTCCAAGAACTACTGTTTCTGGTTTACCGGTAACAGCATCGATTATTGGTTTTCCATTAATATCGAGTTTATCAACCCTAAACTCAAGCATACTTGGGTTAACAACTAGAATATAGCACATTGCAAGGAATGTAATAATTCCGGCAATAATTTCCCTTTTTCAATTTGTGTTTCTTTCACTTAAACGAAAGAAACGATCTACTCAGCTTTGTTTTTTCTGAGTAACAACCCCATTACCATTCACATTTTGTGAATTTTCAGGGTTGTTTTGTCTGATATCGTTGTCGATATCGTTGTTTTGATTCATATTTCTACCCCTTTTTTTTTAAAATTTGAAACGAAAAATAAAAAAATCCACTTCCGTTTCGTGTGAATTTTCGTAAAACAATCCTCGTTGCCTTACTAGTAAAGTATATAGATATTTTTAAAAAAATATCGTTTTTATTTTTTATTTTTTGAAAAATCTTTTTTCTTAATTTTTGTATAATAGATAAGCAATACATAAAGACAGTAACAGCCTTGCTTAATATGTTACCGAGTGTATCTCTTGTTTTTTATTTATTGCAAAAAATGAAAGGAGGCGTCATGGCCGACTCTAAATTTCGTTTAATTAAAAAAGATACTGTGAAAGAAATTAGTAACAAGCTTGCTAATTCTAAAGCATTAGTTGTGGCACAATACAGTGGTCTAAAAGTTTCGGAATTACAAACTTTACGTCGTGAAGCAAAACATCACGGTGTAGATATCAAAGTTTATAAAAACCGTCTTTTTAAATTAGCTGCTGCCGACGCTAAATTAAACGATCTAGATCAATATTTAGTAGGTTCATCAATTTTTGCTTTTAGTAATAATGATGATATGTCTGCTGCTAAAGTTTTATCAGCTTTTGCGAAAACAAACAAGTTGCTTGTAATTAAAGCTGGTACATATGAAGGAAAAGTGATCGATGCTGATGGTGTCAAAATGGTGGCAAGCTTGCCAACTTATGAAGAAGCGCTTGGCATTCTTGGCCGTTCACTACTCGCTCCCCTTCAACAAATTTCAATTGGCTTAAAAATGCTTGTTGATGAAAATAAATTAGCTAATTAATATATATAGATAAGAAAGGAATTATCATGGCAAAATTAACTAAAGAAAGTTTTATTAGTTCATTAAAAGAAATGAGCATCAAAGAAGTAATGGAACTTGTTGATGCAATGAAAGAAGAATTTGGTATTGACCCTAGTGCTGTTGCAGTTGCTGCTGGTCCAGCAGCTGGTGGTGAGGCTGCTGAAGAAAAATCAACAGTTAAATTAATGCTAAAAGGAGATGGTGGTGCTAAAATCCCTACTCTTAAAGCAGTTAAAGAAGCACTTAACTTATCACTTATGGATGCAAAAAAACTTGTTGAATCAGCACCTGTTGCTTTACTAGACAACGCAAAACCTGAAGAAGCAGAAGCGCTTAAAGCAAAAATTCTTGAACTTTCACCTACAGCTGAACTTGAAGTTGAATAATTAAAATAATTAGAAATAGATTACAGATTACAAAGTAATCTATTTTTTTTTATTTTTCAAAAAATATCGAAATTATCAAAGTGCCTAATTTGCGCCATTTTTTATGTTTTTTTGTTAGATTTTTGCTCATTAACACAAAACAAGCACAAAGCAAAAAATAAGATAAAAAATATTTTAAAAAAAATAAAAAATTTATTTTAAGCCTTTAAAAGTCGCAAAAAATAACTTTTTGGTTTTTATGGTTTTTTTATTTGTGGAAGTACTTTGAGATCTTGTTTTTTGAATTATTATAATAATACACACTATTACAAAAGGAGAAAGGGTTTATGAAAATTACAAAAAAAACACTAAAACCAAAAACACAAAAAAATGACAAAATTCGTCAAAAAAATGCCTATTATTACGAATCGGTTTCACCAATTGAATACGTTAAAAAAGGATTCAAAGGCCGTTTACGTTCAGTTAACTGAAACTGAATTAATGATGATAAGGATTTAGAAGTTTGAAGCCGGGTAACACAAAACTTTTGATTACCTGAAAAAATTCCAGTATCAAATGACTTGAAATCATGAAATTCATTGTCAGAAAACTGACAACAACTTATTACAAGAACATTTACTGGTCTTACCTTATTAGACACAATTCAAGCTACAGTTTGTGATATTGCACAAATTGAAAATGGATTAACAGACCATGAACAAGTTATTTATGCTAACTTTGCATTTATGGTTGGGGTTCATGCTCGAAGTTATGGAACAATTTTCTCGACACTTTGTTCAAGCGAACAAATTGAAGAGGCGCACGATTGAGTAATCAGTAACGAATCACTTCAAAATCGTGCTAAAGCTTTAATTCCATTTTATTCATGTGGTGACCCGCTCAAATCAAAAGTTGCTGCTGCCTTAATGCCAGGATTTTTACTTTATGGTGGTTTCTACTTACCATTTTATTTAGCAGCTAGAAGCAAGTTGCCAAACACCAGTGATATTATCCGTCTAATTTTACGTGACAAAGTTATCCACAATTACTACAGTGGTTATAAATACCAACGTAAATTGGCAAAAGCAACACCCGAAAGACAAGCAGAAATGAAAAAATTCACTTTCGATTTAACTTACAAATTAATCGATTTAGAAAAGAAATATTTAACTGAACTTTATAAAGGATTCGAGCTAGAAAACGGTCAAAGTTTAGCAGAAGACGCTATTCGTTTCAGCCTTTATAATGCTGGTAAGTTTTTACAAAACTTAGGTTACGAGTCGCCATTTACCGATGAAGAAACTAAAATTTCGCCAGAAGTATTTGCACAATTATCAGCTCGTGCTGATGAAAATCACGACTTCTTCTCAGGAAACGGAAGTTCATACGTGATGGGAGTTAGTGAAGAAACAGAAGATGAAGATTGGGAGTTTTAATCATGCATAAAGATATTATTAAAGTTAAAGGAATTGACAAACCAAGTGGTGACATTCTTTGTGTTTATTATTCAAGTTTAACCGAAAATACACACACATTTGTGACCCAAAAGCTTAAATTAGATTCATTACGTATTCCATACGAAAAAAAACTAGTTAATAAAGATGACAAACCAGTTGAAGGTACTATTTTAGTTGATCGTGACTATGTGTTATTTTGTCCAACATTTAGTGGCGGCGGCGAATTCAAAGAAGGCGCCGTGCCAAAAGAAGTGATTAAATTTTTAAATGTTAAACAAAATCGCGATCACTGTAAAGGGGTAATTGTTTCAGGTAACACCAACTTTAATGAAACATTTGCTCTTGCTGGTCCAATTTTAAGTAAAAAATTAAATGTACCATTACTTTACCAATTTGAGTTACGTGGTACAAATGACGATGTTACTAGAGTAAGACAAATTTTGACCGATTTTTGAGGAAAATAACAATTAAAACAACAGAAATATAAAGGAATTATATGAGCAGTAAATTAATGAAAGAGGATGATGAATACATCACTCTAAATGCGATAGCAAGTATGAAAATAAATGGTAAATACCATTTTGAATCGGATAAAGAATCAGTTAAACAATATATGAAGCACCATGTTTTGCCTAAAATGAAAAAATTTGAAAGTGAACAAGATCGTTTATTCTATTTAGTTGAAAATCATTACTATGAACCAGAATGAATTGCAAAATATGGAACAGAAAAAGTTGTTGAACTTATCGAGTATGCAAAATCATTCAATCACAAATTCCCTGGTTTTATGGGGGCGTTTAAGTTTTTTAGTACATATTGTTTAAAATCATTTAACGAACAAGAGTATCTAGAAACTTATGAACACAGAGTGGTGATGAACGCGCTTGTTTTAGGTGATGGAAACTTTGAACGGGCACACAATTTAGTCAAAGATATGATGCTAGGTCGTTTTCAACCAGCGACGCCAACATTCTTAAATGCAGGTAAAAAACAACGGGGCGAATTCGTCTCGTGTTATTTACTTCGTGTCGAAGACAATATGGAATCAATCGCTCGGGGAATTTCGACTAGTTTACAATTATCAAAACGCGCCGGTGGTGTGGCACTTTGTTTAACTAATTTACGTGAATTTGGGGCACCAATTAAGAATCTTGAGAACCAAGCAACCGGGCTAATTCCAGTTATGAAATTACTTGAAGACTCATTTAGCTATGCAAATCAACTTGGCCAAAGACCTGGTGCTGGTGCGGTTTATATTAATGTGCACCACCCTGATGTAATGTCGTTTCTTGATACAAAACGTGAAAATGCGGATGAAAAAATTAGAATTAAGTCGCTTTCACTTGGTTTAGTGGTTCCTGATATTACCTTTGAATTAGCTAAAAATAACGAAGAAATGGCACTTTTCTCACCATATGATGTTCAAAAAGAGTATGGTAAATCGTTTAGTGATATCTCAATTACGCAAGAGTACCATAATTTAGTTAAGAATCCTCGCATTAAAAAAACATACATTAATGCTCGAAAAATTTTCCAAACAATAGCAGAATTACAATTCGAGTCTGGTTATCCATATATTTTATTTGATGATACGGTTAATAACCGTAATCCACACCCAGGTCGAATTGTAATGTCAAACCTTTGTTCAGAAATAGCACAACCATCAACCGAATCAACATTTAATCAAGACTTAACATTTAAAACAATTGGAAAAGATATTTCATGTAACTTGGGTAGTTTAAATATTGCTTACATGATGGAATCAGCAGACGATTTTAGTAATGTTGTTGAACGGGCAATTCGTGCTCTAGATGTTGTTTCACGACAAGCTGATTTAGATAGTGCACCAAGCGTTAAAAATGGTAACGAAGCTAACCATGCCTTAGGTTTGGGAGCAATGAATATGCATGGTTTTCTTGCAACTAATGGTGTTTATTATGATTCGCCCGAAGCCCTAGATTTTACCAATATTTTCTTTTACACCGTTGCTTATTATGCTTACAAAGCATCGAACAAAATGGTATCTGAATTTGGAAAATTTAAAGGTTTTAGCGAGAGTCAATATGCTAATGGTAAGTATTTAGAAAAATACACCAAATGTGATGAAGATGAATATTTACCAAAAACAAATAAAGTAAAACATATTTTTGAAAAAGCCAATATTCATATTCCAACTCAGGCTGAATGAATCGCACTTTCGAAAAAAATTATGAAGGAAGGGTTGGCCAATTCACACTTAATGGCGATTGCACCAACTGGCTCAATTTCATATCTTAGCTCATGTACTCCAAGTTTACAACCTGTTGTAGCACCAGTTGAAATTAGAAAAGAGGGGAAAGTTGGTCGGGTATATGTTCCAGCCTTTAAAATTACCAATACCAACTTACCATATTATGAAAAGGGAGCTTACGAGTTAGGACCTAATCCAATTATTGACTTAGTTGCGGAAGCACAAAAACACGTTGATCAAGCCATTTCGCTTACCTTATTTATGACCGACAAAGCAACTACTCGTGATTTAAACAAGGCATATATTCGAGCATTTACTAAAAAATGTTCTTCAATTTATTATGTTAGATTACGTCAAGAGGTACTTGAAGGTAGCGAAAACCTTGAATGTGAAACCTGTATGATTTAATAAAAAAAGTAGCGAGCGCTACTTTTTTTATTTACTTGCTTTAAAAATTAATTGTTTCTTTTGAATTTTACCGTATTTAATTTGTGATAGTCGGTGTCGTTTTGATTCGGGAATTACTACCATAATAATTCCTGCGAAATCTAAATGTGATTGTAAGTAGGCTAAATTTAATTTTAAAAGTGCCTGTCTTTTGCGTACTTTTTGATTTTGTTTAACTAGTAAATCGATTCCTTGGCCTTGAAGTTGGGTAGTTTGTGTACCAATATGAAGTAAAACACTAACATTTTTATTTGAAATAATCAGTGCATGATTTGTTTCATTAATGGCACTAATAACGCCACTAATAGGAGCATAGAGGGTAACCTCGTCACCATCTGGTTCAATCATTACACCTTCGCCTAAGCGTCCCTCGCAAAAGATTTGATCGTTTAATAATTTTAAGGATAAAACCTCACCATCGCAGGGTGAATATATTCTTGTTTTGCAAAGAAAAAATCATTTAATCATTTACTTCTATTGTAATTGAATTTAAAAAACAATCAAAAAAGCAGACCAAAGCCTGCTTTTTTTGTTGATTTATCAGTAAACTGCAAACCAACCTGGTTATCTTAAGGTTATACGGTTTTATCTTTGTTTTTTGATAAATGCTCAAATGTTTTTAAGCGACATATTACTTCTTTAAATAAACAAGTTTCATATCTTTTTCATCGCTTGTGATTAATGTGTTTAACTATCTTAGAAATCCATCTTCAAGTTAATTAATCAACTAGTTTTGTTAAAACACGAAGTTTGGCGCTACGCGCACGTTTGTTTGTGTTGATTTCGGTTTGCGAAGGGTAAATAGTTTTGACTTTGTATTCTTGACTTAACATAACTGGTAATTTGGGGTCGTTATGTTTAATTAATGAACCAAAAAAGTCTTTAACAATTTTGTCTTCAAGGGAGTGAAATGTAATAATCAGTAATTTGCCATTTCTTTTTAAGAAATTTAATGTTTTCTTAAGCATGTTTTTGAGTGAATCAAGTTCATTATTTACTTCAATACGGATGGCTTGAAAAATTGGTTTGATTAAATTTTTCTTACGTGTCATCGCATTTGGGTAAGTATCACGGATTAAAGTTGCTAACTCGGCAGTGGTGGTAATTGGTCGATGTTCTACGATTGCTTTGGCAATTTGCTTGGATAGCTTCACTTGCCCATAAGCATTTAAAATTTCGGCTAATTTTTCTACAGGATAATTGTTAACAACCTCATACGCGTCAAGTTTTTGTTCTTGATCCATTCGCATATCTAGGCGGGCATCTTGAAAGTACGAGAAGCCACGTTCTTGAATGTCGATTTGTGGTGAGCTTATTCCTAAATCGGCTAAGATTCCAGAAACTTTGTCAATTTTAAGTTGTGCTAGGTAATCGTTAAAGTGTTGATAGTCTGATTTAAATAGCTTAAAATTGTGTCCGATTTTGCCAAGACGGTTGCTACTTTTTTCTATAGCATAGTTATCTTTATCAAAACCGACCAAGAGCCCTGAATTTAACTTTTTGAGGATACAAGAGCTATGACCACCAAGGCCGATTGTTAAATCGACAATGATATCATCCTCTTGAATATTCAGTTGATCGATAACTTCATCTAATAAGACAGGAATATGTAATTCGCTACTCACTAGAATCCTTTATCAGAGATTGCTTGAGCTAAAGTTTCCAGTTTTTCACTTGGATTTTCGTTTTGGAATCTTTCGAATTTGGCTTTATCTCAAATCTCTACTTTATTGCCAACGCCAACAAAGACGAGGTTTTTTCCGATAGCGGCAAGGTTAATAAATGTTTGTGGAACCATAATACGGCCTTGTTTATCGATTTCTAATTGTTGAGTACGCGCAAAATAAGCTCTTTTAAACGTTCTTACGTTGCGATCAAACTCACTTTTTGAATTAAGTTCAGATGCAAACTTGTTTCATTCTGCCTCTGAACGTAATTCTAGAACATCTTCAAGGCCAAGGCTAACAAAAACAACCGAAGTTAACTGTTCACGAAACTTCGCAGGGATCATTACACGGTTTTTATCATCGAATGTTCTGTCAAATTGGCCGTAAAACATTTACCACTCCTTCCCACTATCTACCAATATTAAACCATAAATTACCAAAAACTCACAAAAATATTTTTTATTTTTTGCAAATGTGGAAAATTATGAAAACACAAATGAATAAAACAAGACCAAACTCACTCAAAAACTTAAAAACATCAAAAATCAAAAAATCAATATAATTAACGATATGAAGCAAAAGGCTTGGAAAACATTTACCCTTTTAACAGCAATAACACCATTATTTATGGCCTTTTCTTGTACACCTTTTTGACAAAAACGCCCCAAAACCCCCGATTTGAAGCCACAACCTACACCAACCCCTAATCCAACTCCTTTACCTAACCCACAAGATTTAAGTAAAATAAAAATCGCGCATTGAAACGTCAAAAATCAAAATGGTAAAAAAGAATTAAAAAATATTGCGCTTTCTACTATTATTGATAAAGAAAATTTCGATGTTGTTGGTTTAACAGAAATTGATGATGTACTTGGCGTTAGCGCGATTATTGAACTTCTTAATCAAAAGCAACCAACTTCTGTTTGACAATACACAATTTCTAGCAAGGATTACAAGGCATGAAAAAACAATAAATGACTTGAAGCAGATTCGCAACAACGCGAACATGTGGGAATCATTTATAAAGCAAGTAAATTAAAGTTAATTGACGAAAAACTTTACGAAAATATTCCATGAAGTAATTTACTCGATTTAAAAAACACTAGTGCTAGCAAATACTCTTATGTACGCCCACCTTATGGTGCTAAATTTCTAGATTTAAGTACAAACCAAGATTTTACTTGTGTTTTTAGTCATTTTGATTCACCTGGTGTAGCTAAAAAAGATGAAGTATTAGCAAGCGATTTTAATGAAAATTTTAGTGATGGTATAGGCGCACAAGAAGCCAACGAAGCACTTAATTTAAGTGCGGCAATGGCCGAGTTTGATCAGTGAGACGGTGAAAATAACGAACTAATTTTTATGGGTGATACTAATATTAAATTAGGAAAAGAAGCACTTACCTTTAAACCAATAATTGATGCAGGATACACTTTTTATTCCAAAGATTTGGATGAATGAAAAACTTCGCTTGGTAATAAATTTGGTAAATATGCAAATCCCTATGACAAAATGATTTATAAGGGTGATGCATTAATCAGTGATCCTGGTTTGATTAAAATTTATGATGCGTTAAAAGACGGTTATATTGATCAAAAATGAATCGATGATGTTATTAAAAGCAAAAAAACACCCCCAAGCGATCCCGAATCATATCCATACCAGTTTATTTCAGATCATTGTCCGGTTTTTCTAACAATTAACCTTGATAAAAACGATGTTAATTAAAACTAAATAATGTATATAATAGATAAACAATGAAATTTATCGACAAAACACGAATCAAAGTAACGGCAGGTAAAGGTGGTGATGGCATCATCTCTTTTCGTCGCGAAGCGCACGTAGATAAAGGTGGACCTGATGGCGGCGATGGCGGCGATGGTGGTAACATCTTTTTTGTTGGTGAACCTGGGATGAATACACTTTATAAATTTTATTTTCAAAAAAATATTAAAGGTAATAATGGCGTAAACGGTGGACGAAAAAATCTTTATGGCGCCAATGGAAAAGATGTTTTTGTAAAAGTCCCACTTGGTACCCAAGTGTTTGAAAATACAAAACTTATTGCTGATGTAATTGACGAAAACGCATATTTGATTTGCAAAGGCGGTAAAGGCGGTAAAGGTAATGCTAAATTTAAAACTGCTAAAAATAGTGCGCCACGATTAAGTGAAAATGGAATGCCTGGCGAATCAAAACAACTCGAACTTGAGCTTAAAGTGTTGGCAGATGTTGGTTTTGTAGGAGTTCCTAACGCTGGTAAATCAAGTCTTTTATCAGTTATTACCAATGCCAAGCCGAAAATTGCTAATTACGAATTTACAACAATTGATCCCCAACTTGGAATGGTAGAAATTTTTGGTGAAACATTTGTTGTCGCTGATTTACCCGGCTTAATTAAAGGGGCTCATGCTGGAAAAGGAATGGGGATCGAATTCTTAAAACATATCGAAAGATGTAAAATAATTGCCCATATTATTGATTTTAGTCTTGATTACCAACAAATTAAAGATAACTATCTTATGATTAACAAGGAATTAGCTAGTTATAAATTAAATTTAGGCAGCAAAAAAACATTAATTGTCGCGAATAAAATTGATTTAGAAAACGCAAATGAAAATATCGCTCATTTTAAGAAAGAATTTAAGCTTGAATTAACACCAATAAGTGCACTTAAGCAAGAAAATTTAAATGAATTAAAAGCTAAATTGCTTCAAATTCTAAAAAACGCCTTAGTCGAGGAAGTACCGAACGAACAAGTAAAGGAAGCATTTATTAGTTTTGATGCTCCGTTTAAAATCGAAAAACAAAACAACATTTTTATCATTTCGGGTTCAAAAGTTAAATACTGATATGAACGAATTCCGCTTAACTCTAACGACAACTTGCTCCGTTTTAATAAAATTTTAGAGAAAATGGGCGTTTGAAATGAACTATATAATTTAGGAATTAAGAAACTTGATACCGTAAAAATATACGATTATGAGTTTGAATGAAATGAGTAAAAAAAGTTAAATAAAAATTAATAAAATATATTATAATTACAAGGCTATATCATTTTAATATGCAACGCCGTGGAGAAGTAGCTCAGTTTGGCAGAGCGCTACGTTTGGGACGTAGTGGTCGCAGGTTCAAATCCTGTCTTCTTCACCATTTTATGGGGGGGTAGCTCACCTGGCTAGAGCGCCTGCCTTGCACGCAGGAGGTAGAGGGTTCGAGTCCCTTCCTCTCCACCATTATGGCACTGTAGCTCAGTTGGTTAGAGCATCCGGTTCATACCCGGAAGGTCAAGAGTTCGACTCTCTTCGGTGCTACCATTTGGAATATATTCAGCACACTGGACCCATAGCTCAATGGTTAGAGCACCCGGCTCATAACCGGTAGGTTGCAGGTTCAAGTCCTGCTGGGTCCACCAAGGGCAATTACCCAAGCCTGGCTGAAGGGACTAGTCTTGAAAACTAGCAGGGGCTTCACGGCCCGCGGGGGTTCGAATCCCTCATTGCCCGCCATTTATCTATTTATAATAGATGCCAATTCTTTACACATCGCGGAGTAGAGCAGTTCGGTAGCTCGTCGGGCTCATAACCCGGAGGTCATTGGTTCAAATCCAATCTCCGCAACCATGGTCCAGTGGTAAAGTGGTTTAATACGCCTCCCTGTCACGGAGGAGATCGCGGGTTCAATTCCCGTCTGGACCGCCATGGCTCTGTAGCTCAGTTGGTAGAGCAACGGACTGAAGCTCCGTGTGTCGCTGGTTCGATTCCTGCCGGAGCCACCATATGATGGAAATCGCCCCTTCGGGCTTTTTTTATAGCCATGAGCAGCATTTTGTGCTGCTTATTTTTTTTTATTTTTTCAACAAAAAACGTTGATTTATCATTGAATAAGGTAAAAAAGTTGTATTCTAAATTATTCATCTAAAAAGAATAAATTACCTAAATTTAAATGTAAAATATTTTACAAAATATTATCTTTTTAACGGCGTAATGTTAAAAAATTTACATATCCTAACTATAATATAATTAGTGGTATTAATACCACAAATTTATAGGAAGGAGAAGATAATGAAATTAAAAAGAGTTTTAGTAACACTGATTCCGTTGTCTATTATTGGCTTCGCATCATGTTCGATCTCGTGTTCTAGTGTTTCGAAACATGATCAAAAAGATATTGATCAATTCAAAACCAATTACGTAGATTACGTTAATGCGGATACGAATAATCTTGACATCAAACTTGTAAATAACGTCGAAAAAGCAGAACATGCTTTATCAGTTCTTTCTAAAAGTGCTAAAACACACTTAAAAGATGTTGAAAAAAAAGTTAGAATCATCAAAAAAGTTAAAACCGAGTATAACGCTTACGTTAAAGCTTTTTTAAGTTTTTTGCAAAATGATGACGCTAAACTTGAAAGCGGTTATGAAGCAAGTGGTTATAGACTAGTTAAAATTGCCCAAAAAGCAGTTGATGAATTCGAAAAAGCTAGTCAAGAAACTAAAACATTACTTGCAAAAATGATGCCAGAAATGGGAAAACTAGCCGAATTAAAAAAAATTGAAGCTGACATCGAAATACAAGAAGTTATTATCAAAAACAGTAGCGGTATTTACACACAAGTTGAAATTGATAATGCTAAAAAGCAAATTGGAATTTTAAATGCTAACAAGGCCGCTATTACAAGTGGTGTCGAGGAAGCAAAAACAGGTTTGGTAAAACGTCTTCAATTAATGATTAAAATGCAACAAACGCTTTACCCGATTAAACAACCTAGTGGTAAAACTAAAGCAAAAATTGACGAAATCTTAACTTTTGCTAACACTCTTAGTGGTAAAACTATGGGCGAAAAGGTTGCTGCCATTTCCCAAAAACTATTAGGTGTAACCTATGTTGGTAATAAGATGATTGGTTCTTTCGAAAAAGATATCGAAGAAATGCTTGTTCTTGATGTGTTGAGTCTTGATTGTTTTACGTATTTGGATTATACTGTTGCTTTTGCAATGTCAAAAAACTACGATGAATTCGTTGCTAATGTAGTAAAAGTTAGATATATTGATGGCCGAGTTGATTTTACAACTCGTAAACACTTCTTTACTGATTGAGGTACTGAAAATACCAAAATTGCAACTAATGCTGTTGATTTAATGAACGCCGGCGCTAAAGAAAAACATAAAGATTTAATCATTGAAGTCGAAAAATATATTAATGCTAAAAAAACAAACCCTAAAAAACCAGATGAAGTAACGGAATTTTGATTACCTGGCGTAAAAGCGGTTCATCGCAAATTTAAAGCAATTAAATTTACAAAAAATCACAATATTTTTAACGAACAATTTATTATGGACAATTTTAAAGAAGGTGATTTTGTAATGGTTGGAACCGACCTAGATGGGCTTGATGTTACCCACACTGGTATTTTAGTGTTTAAAAGTGGACCAGTTTATGAGTATGATGAAAATGGCTTAGAAGTTCGCGATGAAAAAGGCAATCCAAAATTAAAACTTGATGCTTCTGGTCAACCAATCATGGCGATAAAACCATTTTACAGAAACGCTAGATCAAATAAATCAGTAGTCGATGTTGATTTATTACATTATATGCGCGACCGCAACTGAAGTACCATTAACAAGCAATGATACGATCAGTTAAATGAAGAACAACTTGCTAAAGCGGGTAAAAAGAAAGCAAAATTAGTTGTGCCATTTATCCTATTCTATAGAGTAAATGAAGAACTTGATGATTAATAAATTATGAGTGAAAATACAATTGATGAATTAGAAACAGAAAAAAGAAACGTTCGTACGAAAAATTTATCGTCAAGTTCAGCATTAGAAATTGTTGAAATGATTAATAATGAAGATCGAATGGTTGCTGATGCGGTCCTTGCTAAAAAGCATAATATTGCCCGCGTCATCGATATTGCGTACGATTGTTTAAAAAATAAAAAAGGAAGAATTATTTATTTAGGCGCTGGTACCAGTGGCCGAATTGGGATTCTTGATGCAACTGAAATTTGACCAACATTTGGTGTAAAAAATAAGGTGATTGGTTTAATTGCCGGTGGTAAGAAAGCACTATTTGAAGCAGTTGAAAAAGCTGAGGATAATACCGAATTCGCGATTGAAGACTTGAAAAAAGTAAACTTAAATGCCAATGATATTGTTATTGGTATTACCGCTTCGGGTCGCACCCCTTATGTTCTTAGTGGGTTAAAATTTGCTAAATCAATTAATGCTAAAACGGCTTTAATTTGTAATTCGAGCCAAAAACAAAAACATGATTTTATTGACGAAATAATCTGTATAACTACCGGTGCCGAGGCTATTGCTGGTTCAACAAGAATGAAGGCAGGTACTAGTCAAAAAATGGTATGTAATATGATTTCTAGTGCTGTTATGACGAAATTAGGATATGTGGAAAGTAATTATATGATTAATCTTATTCCGACTAATTACAAATTAGAGCAACGCTGCAAAAATATTATTAAAACCCTTACTCATGCCCCAAACGAGCAAATTGAAACATATTTCAATTTAACAAAAAACGTCAAAATGACGCTATTAATGATTCAATACAATATTTCAAAAGAAAAAGCCGAAAAAATATATAAGGAGCTCTATGAATAAAACAAAAATTGAACAAGCAGCCTTTGAAATTATTTCCTTTGCTGGCGCTGCAAAAGCCTTATTTTCTGAAGCAATCGATTTAATTTCACAAAACAATTTAAAAACAGCAAAAGATAAAATTAAAGAAGGAAAACTTGAGCTTGCAAAAGTTCATAAGGCTCACTTTGAATTAATTTCATTTGAATCACAAGGTAATCAACTCGAATTTAGTTTATTACTTGTACATGCTGAAGATCAATTTATGTCAGCAGAAAACGCAATGTTTTTAGCGGAAAAATTATTGATTTTACCGCACAAAAATTCTTAAAACTAGTTGTATGAAGATAATTGTAAGTAATGTAAATTACTTTCATCTTTAATTAAGTATTCGAAAATCTTAATATAAAATGACGCTACTTTAAGTAATGAATCAGTAGTATAAAGTCTAAGTCCGCCTTTAAAGTCTTTAATGTTTTCAACCAAATTGAAGACATCAATCTTATCTTTGATTCCCATATGTTCAGGAACAAAGCTACTTGATAAAATGACTTTGGCTTTAGTATTGGCGATTACATCAAGAATTCAAGTATGTTGCAAAGAAAGTGAATTGACAATTAATAAATCTTCATTTGTTAAAAGCCGACTCAATCCAATTTGATCGTATTTGCTTTCCGGTGTCAAGACGCATTTATTTAGTCTTTGTAATTTATGAGCGAAGTCTAAATTATTAATGTACGAACCAGAAACGCCAATAAACATAATTTTATGTGACTTGCCAATTAATTCAGCAGATTTTTTAATCAATTCACTATAGATTGTTTTATCATCATCGTTCAAGATTGACTGATTATGAACAAAACAAAATTCATTAAAGTTATTGAATTCGCATTTTCTAACAAACTTAGAAATTGCTGCTGTTGAGACATTTAATTGTGCGGCTAATTCTTTAGTTTTATTGATTTTTGCTTGATTTTTTACTAATTTTAGTAATTCATTAGCAATATGCATATTAGTTGTTGAAGCATTTTTTCGTAAGTAATTAAGCTTCATTAAGTAAGTGTTCTTGATATTAAAATTTTCCATACTTTAATTATATTTAATTAAATTAAAAAACGAAAGGAGTAAATGTGTTAACTAACAAGTTTCCGAAAGTATTTTGACTTTCTTTATTAGCTGCCATTTTTATGATTATTAGTGTTTTGTTATTTATTCCTAGTGTCATTTATGTCGGCAAATCAAAACAAATTCAACATTACAATTTTAGTGATATCAACTTTATTGTTTTAATTACTTTAGAGATTATTTTTATCGCTTTATTAACTTATCACTTAATTAGTAGTCTTATTCGTGATTTAAAAAATAAATCATGAGCACAAGAAAAAACGACACGACTTAAAACGATAATGTTTTACACAGTTTCATTTACAATTTTGGTTGTTCTAGTGATTTCAAGTTTATTAACTCAATTTGGTTTTATTAATTGAGAACAAAATCTTAAACCGCTTGGTATTATTACCAAAAATGCAGATGGAACCCAAACACACAGTATTTTTGCTGAACCAATTTTACAACAAGCAAAAAAAGTTAATGATAGTTATAAATACTCTTTATTAAGTCTTGTCTTTGTTTATTTCTTTATTATCTTTGCTATCTTGGTAGCAAAAATCAGTTTAATGATAAAAAGTGCACGTGACACCAAAAAACAAAACAATCCAGAACAAGTAAAGGAAAACGTATAATGAATATTCTTTTAATTTGTTCTGGCGGAATGTCGACACATATTCTAATGAGTTCGCTTGAAAAAGAAGCAAAACAATTAGGTATTGAATTTACGGCCAACGCCATCGGCGTTGCTGAACTTGATGAATATGCTAGAAATGACTACGATGTAATCTTAGTGGCTCCGCAAATTCGTTTTAAATTCGCTGAATTTGAAAAAATTGCACAAGCAAAAAGGAAACTTATTTATCAAATTCAACCAACAGAATATAATCCTGTTGGTGTACCAAGATTGCTTAAAAATGTTAAAAAATTAATGGAGGAAAACAATGTCAACTAACCAAAAAGTTAAAAAATCAAGCATTGGTATGAACATTCTAAAGTGAATTGAACATACTTTTATGCCGATAATTAGCAAAATTAGTGATAATCGTTACATTAACGCCATCCGTAGTGGTATGGTTGCCGTTATTCCGATTTTGTTAATTGGTTCTACATTTCTTATTATTTATTTCTTCCCAATTGGAAGAACCGAAACATTTGGTGGCAAGATTTTGTTACCATATGAAGGTGGTCGTTGAGCATCATTCTTTATGTTGCCTTACCGACTAACCTTTCCTATGATGGGTTTCTTTGTTGTGATCGGAATTGCTCGGGCTTTAGCTCGTAGTTATAAACTTGATGATCAACAAGGAGTTTTCATCGCAATTATTGCTTATATTATTTCAATTGTGGGTCCGACCTATAAATCTGTAGGCAACCCCGCATTTACTACTGCCTCATTTGGTTCAGCCACAATCTTTGGTGGAATTATCGTTTCAATTTTTGCCATTGAAATCTTTAGACTTTGTGTTAAATATAAAATTACAATTCGTTTACCAAAATCCGTGCCACCAGTGGTAGCTAAACCATTTAATGCTTTAATTCCCATGCTACTTGTAATTGTTCCTGCAGTTTTACTATTTAATGTTGCTCATTTTGATCTCCATAAATTTGTTGCACTTTTATTACAACCTATCCAAGGATTATTAGCGGGAAACAACTACTTTGGTTTTATTATTGTGATTTTATTTGTTATGCTACTTTGAATTGCCGGAATTCACGGGATGGCAATAGTTGGAGCAGTAGCACGGCCATTTTGACTTATTGCATTAGATGAAAACACATCGTTACTTAGTACGTTAGGTAAAAACACCCTTACTGCTAGCGATGGCGCTAACATTCTTGTTGAACCATTCTTCCAATGATTTGTTTGAATTGGTGGTGCCGGTGCTACCTTAGGGTTATTAATCATTATGTTATTTATCGCTAAATCAAAATACATCAGAGCCGTAACCTATCCTTCGATCGTACCGGGAATTTTCAACATTAATGAACCAGTTATTTTCGGTTATCCACTTGTTTTAAATCCCATTCTTGCGATTCCTGCCATTTTAGCACCGCTAACAATGGGGACAATTTCATTTCTTGCAATGAAATTTAACTTAGTAAATGTGCCAACGCAACTTGTTGGTTGAACATTACCTTCACCAGTTGGTGCCATTTTAGCAACTGGTTTAGACTGAAGAGCGTTAGTGCTTTGCTTACTAATGATTGCTGTCTCAACCATTATTTGATGACCATTTGCAAAAATATACGACAATAAAATGTTAAAAGAAGAAATTGAAATGGAAGTTCAAGAACGTAAAGCAAAAGCTGAGGCTGAAAATCTTATGTTTGATGAAGATGCAGTCCGTGCCGAAATTACAAAAGAATTTAAAGCAAGAAGCATCTTTAAACGTCCTAAAAAACAAGCAAAACAAAATCAAGTTTAATTTTAATTAAAGGGAGAGTAATGCCTGAGTGAGTAATCTATATTTTATTAGTAGTTGCAATGTTGGTTGGTTATTTATTAGCAACATTTTTAGACCGTAACACTAACATTTTCAAGAAGATAAGTAGTTGAATAATTGTTCCGCTACCTTTTATTGTTCTTTTTGTAATTGGAATTCCTTTACTGTTGGTAAGACCACAACTACCATTTGAGACCATTTTCTATTCAGTTGCATTTCCCACCTTATTCTTTTGTGGGTTGTCGGTTGCAATTTATATCGAACGTTACACCAAATGACGTCAACGTAAACTTGATAAAGCAAAAGCGGCACAAAATGCTTTTGCTAAACCCACAAAAGAAACAAAAACTGATTTGCGAAAGGAAAAATAATGCTTGGAATTTCAATATATCCTGATAAACAAGATAAAAAGGAAATTATAAATTATATAAAACTTGCTGCTCGATATAACTTTAAGCGTATCTTTTCTTGCTTGCTTTCAATTAATAAAGAAGCAAAAATAATTAAAGAAGAGTTTTTAGAAATTAACGAACTAGCGAAAAAACTAGGCATGATGGTAATTCTTGATGTTAATCCTCGTGTATTTGAACAACTTGGTATATCTTATAAGGATTTATCTTTCTTTAAAGAGATAAAGGCTGATGGAGTCCGCCTTGATTTAGGTTTTAACGGTTTAACCGAAGCAGATATGACATACAATAAAGAAGACTTATTTATTGAAATTAATATGTCACTTGATTCGAAATATATCGATAATATTTTATCGTGTCGACCAAACATTAAAAAACTTATTGCTTGCCACAATTTTTACCCACAACGTTATACCGGTTTAAGCTTACCTTTCTTTGAAAACAGTAGTAAAAAATGCAAAGACTTTCACATGCGCACTGCGGCATTTGTTAACTCAAGCGGCGCCGTTGGTCCTTGACCTTTAAGTCATGGCTTGCCAACTTTAGAAATGCACCGTGACTTAAATATTAAAGTCCAAGCAAAACATTTATTTGCTACTGGATTAATTGATGATGTTATTATCGGGAACGCTTTTGCTAGCGAAAAAGAGTTAAAAGCATTAAGTAGTATCAACTCTGATTTAATTTGCTTCACTCTTACCAAATCATCATTAAAAAATACCACAAATTTAGAAAAAGAAATCCTGTTTAAAAATAATCATTTTCGTCGTCCTGATACCAACGCCTACACAATTCGATCAACGCAATCACGAGTAAAATATAAAGAAAACGACTTCCCAGCTCATGATACACCTCCAGTTTTAAAACGCGGTGATGTTGTTATTTGCAACAATAATCTTAAACAATATAAAGGTGAATTACAAATTGTTTTAAGCGAACATAAAAACATTGAAATGGGTAAAAATGTCGTTGGCAAAATCGATCCAGATGAAATGATTCTGCTTGATTACGTACTCCCAATAGGAAAATTTACTTTTGAAGAATAATTATCATATTATTGGTTTAATGTCGGGCACAAGTGTTGATGGGCTTGATATTGCTTATGTCGAAATTAATGATGAACAAAAACTAAAACATAAGTTACTACAATTTCAAACTATTCCTTTCCCAGAAACATTAAAAACCAAAATCCTCTCTGCATTTAATAAAGAAAAAAACCGCACGATTCTTTTGTTCCTTAAATTTCGAAATAGCAATTTTCTTTGCTAATAGCGTTAATGAATTTTTAAATAAATATCGTATCGAACACACAAAAATTGATTATATTGCCACACACGGCCAAACAATATATCACTTAATTAACCCTGGTTTAGGCGAAGTAAAATCAACTTTGCAGCTAGGCGATATAAGCGTCATTGCAAAGATGACAAAAATTCCTACAATTGGCGATTTTCGTCCAGCAGATATAGCTGTAGGTGGTCAAGGTGCGCCCTTAGTTGTCTATCCTGATTACTTACTTTTCCGTCATCCACAAGAGACAAGACTTTTACAAAATATTGGTGGTATAGCAAATGTTACAGTTCTTGATGACGACATTAAAAGAGTATTTGCTTTTGATAACGGACCAGGAAATGTTCTTATCGATATGGCGGTAAAACATTTTTATAATAAGGATTTTGATATTAATGGTAAAATCGCAAGTAAAGGTAAAATTAACCAAGCAATTGTTGACTTTTTACTTACTGATCAGTATTATCAAAAACAACCACCCAAAACAACTGGACGCGAAAAATATGATAAAAAGTTATTTCAATTAATCTTAAATAAATTTAAGTCGGTGTCTAGTTATGATATCGTTCGTACTTTAACCTTTTTTACTGCATACATTATTGCTGATAGTTATAAACGCTTTGTATTTGAAAAACACAAAAAATATACAGTTTATTTATCAGGTGGTGGCGCTAATAATCCTGTGATTTTAAGTGATTTAAAAACACTTTTGCCAGACATAAAAGTTACCACTTCAACTGAACTAGGTATTAATCCAGACGCCAAGGAAGCAATTGAATTCGCTATTTTAGGATACCTTTTTGTCAAGGATATAAGCAGCAATGTTCCTAAGGCTACTGGAGCTGACGAATTTACAATTCTTGGCAAGTTAGCAAAATAATTTAAAAAATATCCGCATTTAAAATCGCGGATATTTTATTTTTTCAACAAAAAATACTTAAATTGTGTTGAAAATATTATTTTTGTGTTTTTTAATTTTCCTGAGTTTTTTCTTGTTCACGTTCTTCTTGTTTTTTGGTTTCACCAGCTATATGACAACGGCGACAACGTGCCTCATATTCATCAGAATCGCCAATGTAATTTAGTTTTTTAACATCGACTTTCCGGAATGAACAAGAAGCATCAAGTTTACATTGCATACAAACGGCTTTTAGTTTTGAAACTTCTTCAGCCATTGCTAAAAGTTTTGGCAACACTCCGTAAGGACGACGTAAATAATCTTGGTCTAGTCCTGCAACAATTACACGAATGCGTTTTGCTGTTAATTCTTCAATCACAGGAATAATATCATCTTTAAAGAAGTTAACTTCATCAATCGCTACTGCTTTAATGGAATTATCAACTAGGCTTAAAATTTCTTCAGCGTTTTCAACATTGTGAGCAGGAAATTGAATTGTATTTCTTGAAACAATAAAATCTTCGCTAAAACGAGTATCAAATTTTGGTTTGATAACCAGCGTTTTAATATTAGCGTATTTTAATGTGTTAATTCTTTTAATTAATTCTTCAGTTTTGCCCGAGAACATTGGTCCAGTAATAACTTCCAATGTTCCCTCGCTGTATCTTCTATACATTAGATGAGACCTTCTTTTTTAAGAAGTTCTTTTACTTCTTCTTGTGAGTCAAGTTCAAGTGCTTTCGCTGCTACACTTTGTAATTTTTTAAATGAGAAGCGTGAAATTAATTCACGAGTTTGTAATACTTTTGAAGCTGACATCGAAAATTCGTCTAATCCTAATCCGATAAGCAATGGAACAGCGTTTTTATCTCCCGCCATTTCACCGCACATACCTGCTCATTTACCATTTTCGTGCGCACCATCAATTGTATGTTTAATAAATCTTAAAATTGAAGGGTTGAGTGGTTGGTATAGGTTTGATACATTTTCATTCATCCTGTCAGCAGCCATTGAATATTGAATTAAATCATTAGTACCAATTGAAACAAAGTCTGCATATTTAGTAAATTTATCAACTAAAATTGCTGCGGCTGGTGTTTCAATCATTAAACCAAACTCAATATCTTTGAGTTTTCCGATTTGTATTTTTTCTTTTTTAAGTTCATTATAAGTTTCAGTAAAAATTTCTTTTGCTTTTAAGAATTCTTTCACGTGAGTAATCATTGGAATCATAATTCCAAGTTTACCAAAATATGATGCCCGAATTAAAGCTCTTAATTGTGTTTTAAAAATTTCGGTTTCTTTTAAACAAAGACGAATTGCCCGGTATCCTAAAAATGGATTGTCTTCTTTAGGGAAATCATAGTATTTAAGTTGTTTATCGCCACCAATATCTAAAGTACGAATGATTACACGTTTTCCATTCATTTTTTGAAGTACAATTTTGTAGGCATTGAATTGTTCTTCTTCTGTTGGTCAGTGATCATTATCCATATATAAGAATTCACTTCTAAATAATCCTACTGCTTGTGCGTCGTTTTCAATAACATTATCAACTTCACCGACACCACCAATATTAGCAGCAAGCTCAACTTCATGTTTATCTTTAGTTAAAGATTTTTTACCTTTGAATTTTTTAAGAGTTTCTAGTCACTCAAGGTATTTTTTACCTTTAGCATCATATGCTTTGATTTCTTCCTTGCTTGGATTAATAATAACTTCACCATCAATTCCATCAAGTGTCATTGTATCATCATGCCCTACTTTATCAAGTAAGCCAGTAATTCCAACCACACTAGGAATGTTTAATGTACGAGCCATAATTGCTGTATGTGAAGTTGGGCCCCCGATTTCGGTTGCAAATCCTTTAACAAACTTTTTATCAAGTTGCACAGTTTGGCTTGGGCTAAGATCGTGCGCTACTATAATCACTTCTTCGTTGATTTTTGTTAAGTCAATTTCCTTGATACCTTGAATATTAAAAATAATTTTCTTTTTAATGTCAAGAATATCAGGAATTCTTTCAAGCATATATGGATCATTAATTGCTTTAATCGTGTTAATTGTTTCATCAAATGAGCTACTAATTGCGTTTGAAAGCGTGTAACCTTTTTCGAATATAAAAGTTTTAACGCTTTCTTTAACAAGTGGATCAATTGCAATAAATGATAATGCCGAGAAAATTCCCGCTTGTTCGCTATCTCAAGATAACATTTCCTTGTATAAACCATCTAAATAATCACTAACAGCCTGTGATGCTTTTTCGAATTGTAAGAACATCTTGGCTGCATCTTGTTTTAAATTAATTGTTGTATCAATTTCAAGTTTTTGTTCAATTAATTTGAATACCTTGCCACTGACAACACCGCTTGATGCGGCTATTCCTTTAAGTTTCATTTTACCCTCCGTATTTTTATAGTATGTAATATACGTATTATATATTATTACTATCTAATTGGCTCTTATATATTTGCTAAAAAAACCTTGAAACTTATCCCACATTCTAGGCAAATATAAAGGCACACAAGATATAATTAGAATATGAATAAACTACTAGCCTTGGATCAAAAAATTCAAGAGCAAATTACAGATATTAAATTAATTTATAATGGGTTTCATAATACTAGTTATGAAGCTTTTTGAAACAATCAAAAAGTTCAAATCAGAATTCCAAACACACGTTTAGTAAATTATGAAAATGAGGCAAAAATATTAGCAAAAATGCCAGATACTATTTATTATCAAAATGGTATTTTAATCCGCAAGTGATTTGAAGGTGAAACACTAGAAAAAATTAAACTCGATCATCTTAAGTTAAATAATCTTTTAGAAACTATAAATGATTTTCATAAATTAAATATTGAACTAGCTGATGCTGATTTTTTTTGTTATGGAAAAGGTACAGTTAAATACCAAAAACTAGTAATGAAATATCACAACTCTCCCACAGTTATTTGTCATATGGATTTAAATAAAAAAAATATTTTAATTAATAAAAATAATCAGATTAAACTCATTGATTTGGAATGAGCACGAAAGTGTCACAAGGCCTTTGATGTCGTTAGTTTATATAAAGAATTTAATATCGATAAAGAAATTTTAATAACTAACTTTAATCTTTCGAAAACCGAGTTTAATGACTTTTTATACATTGCAAATGAATTTGAAAAAATGGCATATGCTCACACGTATAAAAAACTTATTAAAGAACATCTTGTTCCAAATAAACAAGTAACATATTTTAATAACCTTGTAATTAAGAAAAAAAACAAAAATAACTATAATTACGCCATAAAACAAACTTTTTTCAATAAGTATATTTTTGCACCAAAAGTTATTTATGAAGATGACGATTACTTTGTAAGCAAAAAAATATCAGCGCAAAACATTAATTTAAAAACGCCATTTTGACTAAAAAAAATTGCTACAACTTTAAGAAAATTTCACGCAATTAAAACAGATACCAACCCCTTTAATTTATTCAAATATATTGATGATAATTTTAGTGAGATTATCAAGAACAATAATTTATTGAATGCAAATTTTACACAACTAGAAATCTCAGAAATTTTAGAGTTGTGTAAAAATATTAAACCAGATGCATTTTGTCATAACGATTTATCGTTGGCAAACATTTTAGTTGATGAACAAGAAAATGTAAAATTTATCGATTTTGAATACACTGGGTTAAATAACCATCACTTTGATTTGGCTTATTTTGCAAGCAATTCAATGTTAAATGAAAATGAAGAAAAATATTTTCTTGCAGTATATAAAAATTACGATTGAACAACCTACATCAAGTGCAAAGTAATTGCCAACTTTTATGGTTTGCTTTGAACTCTGCGCTATCAAGATTCGTTTGATATTAAAGTGAATATTGCTTATATTAAAAATGGTCTTAAAGATTTGAAAAAAATAAAAAACTAGCGAGCGCTAGTTTTTTTTATTAATTAATCAATCTTGATTTTAATACTTGGACCCATTGTTGCTGAAACAGTTAAGTTTTGAATGTATGTTCCTTTAACTGCTGCTGGTTTAAGTTTTTTAATGGTTGCAATTAAAGTTTTAGCATTTTCAACCAACTCTACTTCTTTCATTGTTGCTTTACCAATAAGTGAGTGAACAATTCCTGCTTTGTCGGTACGATAGTTTGCTTTCCCCTTTTTAAGTTCAGCAACTGTTTTATCAGGAGTAGGAGTAACAGTTCCTGTTTTAGGGTTCGGCATTAAACCTTTAGGTCCTAATTTTTTACCATATTTTCCTAAAAGAGGCATCATTTTTGGTTCAGCCACCATTACATCAAAGTCAAGTTTATCTTCTTTAAGTAATGCTTCAAGTTCGGGACCATCAACAATGATATCTGCTTTAGCAGCTTCACAAAGCTTTTTATTTGCAGGATTATCTGTTGCTACAAGCACACGCACAGTTTTTCCTGTTCCATGAGGTAGAACAACAGCTCCTCTAAGTTGTTGGTCTGCTTTTCTAACATCTAAGTTCAATTTAAATGCAAGGTCGATTGATGCAGGAAATTTTGAATATGAAGTTTTAATTGCTAAGCTAATTGCTTCTTCTAAAGAGTAAATATTATTAGCATCAACAAGCTTTCTTGCAGCTTGTAATTTCTTTCCAACGTGGGCCATTATTTAGCCTCCTCTGCTTCTTTTTCTTTCTTAGCTTTTTCTAAGTCAGCATGAGTAACAACTTCAATTGGTTTGTCTTTAGATTCGGCAGCAGCTTTTGCTTCTTGTTCAAGTTTTTCTTCTTGTGCTTGAGCAATTGCTGCTTCTTTAGCAGCTTGTTGCGCTTCAGCTTTTGCCTTAGCGATATCATCAATTCCTTCAACTAAAATTCCCATATTTTTTGCAGTACCTGCAATAATTTTCATTGCAGCTTCAACATCTTCAGTATTAAGATCTGGAAGTTTATATTCAGCGATTTGACGCAATTGTGCACTTGTGATTGTGCCAACAATAGTTGTTTTTGAGTTAGCGCTACCTGATTTTAATTTAGCAGCTTGTAGTAACTTAAAACTTGCTGGTGCGGTAAATAATTTGTAATCAAATGATTTATCCTTGTACACAGTAATTTCGACAGGAACTGGTTCGTTCCCACGATCTCTAGTCGCATCATTAAAAGCCTTTGTAAACTCAGGCATATTAATACCAACACCAGCAAGTGCTGGTCCAGGTTTAGCTTGTCCGGCGTTAAATTGTAATTTAGCAACACGAACAATTTCTTTTTTTGCCATAGTTTTATATCCTTTCAATATATGTGGTACTAGCGAATCATTCTCCCACTAGCTAGAGGCAATTAAAATTGCCTTTTTATTATATAACAAATATGTTGTTTTTTTGTTATTTTATCTTTGTCGAATCCTATGGTCGTTGCTTTGTGATAAATATCAGTTAAAAATAAAAAAACATTAAACTTAAATATTCAAGAAAAAATAAAGAAAATTTACTGAAAATAAATAAAAAATGATTGTATAAAAAACAAGCAAGGCGCTTGTTTTTTATTATCAGATTTTTACCCTTTTTTCAGGGGCTATAAACATTGCATCACTTGCTTTGACGCCAAACACTTCGTAAAAAGCGTCATGATTTTTAATTTGAATATTTGCTCTTAATTTTGTTGGCGCATGAACATCACTTTTAAGAAGTAATTCACCATATTCTTTTCGATATTTACTTCTTCAAACATTTGCTCAGTTATAAAAGAATGATTTCGCATCAAAATCTGGCTCAAGTTTGGCTGCTTCATATGCACAAGCAAACCCGCCTAAATCGGCAATATTTTCGCTAACTGTTAATTTACCATTACATTTTCCATAAGGTGAGTCTTGACCTTCAAATAAGTCAATAACACCTTGTGCTCGTTTTTTAAATTCTTTTCGATCTTCATCAGTTCATCAGTTATTAAGATTACCTTTTTCATCGAACTGTGACCCATTATTATCAAAAGCGTGAGAAATTTCATGAGCAATAACCGATCCAATTCCTCCATAGTTTGCGCTTGAGTTATATTTCAATGAATAGAATGGTTCATCTAAAATAGCCGCAGGGAAAACAATTACATTTTTAAATGGATGAAAGTAAGCATTAACTACAGCAGGTGACATTTCTCAAAGATTTTTATTAACTGGTTCTAAGTATTGCGCAAATGCGTATTTGGTAAAAATCGCTCTAAATTTAAGAATATTTTTAAGAATTGAAGGTGCGCTTTCTTGCGGTAAAAGTGTTTCGTATTCATCGTAAAACGACTCATATTCTTCAGGGTAACCGATTTTCTTTTCAAGTGCTTCAAGTTTAGTGATTGCTTTTTCGATTGTTCTTTTTGATAATCAAGTATTTTTCCGCAAACGGTTTTTATAAATACCAATCATATTGTCAACCATATGCTCAACGTTTTCTTTTGCTTTGGCACCAAAAGTTGTTTTTGCATAATAGATTCCAAATGGCATACGGAATGTGCCAGATGCAACTTGGAAAGCAAACTTCTTAAGAGTTGGTAGTTTTTTTGTACCAGTAATTGCAGCACGGAAAATTTGTGCGGTTTCACGAAAATCATCTGATAAATATTGCGCGTGAGCTGCAATAAACTGACAAATCATTCTCGACTTAAAAAGATGGAAATTATCTTTTGTATAAATTGAATTAATTGCATCAATAAATCGTGGGTTATCAACAATCACGGTGTCAGCGGGTTTACTAATTAGAGCGTTTCCAAGTTTTTTAACATCAAAAATTGCTGATTTTTGATTAATATCGTCAAATTTGAAAACGTTATAACTCTTAACATAATCAGCTTCTTCTTCACTTGATTTTGCCATTTCAATTAATAATTTATCAAATTCAATTGCTTGTTCTACTTCTTGTTTTGCTCGCTTTTCATCAAAACCAAGCATTGTTCATAGCTTGATCATCATTTCACGATAAGCATTTAATAGTTTTTCACATTTTTCTTCATTAGCATAATAAGCTTTATCTGGCAAGATTAAATTTGGATGCCCCATTGCTAGAACTTGTTTTGTATTATCGACAAAATCCTGAGTAATTCCAAATTGAAAAGGCAACAAACTGCCTAAATATTCAAGGTTTTTAAAGTTTTTTGCAATGTCATCATAACTTTGTAACACTTCAAATTCACGAAGAATTACTAATAAAAGTTGTGAACCTTTTATTTGGTTTCTTGATTTGTGATCCGATGTAATCTTGTAAAATTTAGCAAAATTTTTAATTGTATTATCCTTGATATCATCAATATTTTTTACAAGTTTATCAGCAAAAGCGATAACTTTTTTCTCAATTTGTAAATCTAATTCTACAAATCCACCTGTTCCATTTCGATCAGCAGGAATTTTCGCTTTTTTCAATCAATCCTTATTAACTTCTTCATAAAAATCTGTTTTTAAGTTCTGTAAATTATATTTCATATGAACTCCTTTAATACTTTAATATAATATATTTATCAATTATATATATAAATGGATACTATTAACGTATTTTGCTATAAAATAATATTTATGAGTTTGAACCCACTTTACCAAAAATGGAAAAATACCGATTCAGAAGACGAAAATTTTCTTGATTCTCTTTTACGTTTAAATAAAAATAAAAAGAATATCAATGAAACTTTCAGCAAGGGAATAAAGTTTATTAATAATAAAATCGTCGCTAAAATGGGGGCTGGTACCAACTTAATTAATGAGTACACTATTACCAACATTGCCCAAAGCTACATTACTGGAATCGAAAAATCTAACAATATTAAACTAGAAGATACAAATGGCATTCTAGTGTTTTTTGATAATGCAAGAAATGCTGAACTTTACAGCAATATTATTGCTCGGGTTTTTTCTGATAATAATATTAAAACCCACTTCATCAGTGACTCGAAATCGCTGCCACATACCCTTGCCAACTACACGGTTCATAAAAATAACTTATTTGGTGCGATTGTTTTAACTAAAAATGTCGATTCAAAAGATGTTATTGAGTTAGCTTTTTATAAAAAAGATGGTTACCATCTTAGTAAAAAAGAAATTATGGCAATTTCTTTTGCTATGAACCAAACAAATTACTTATCACTAAATCTTCCTAGCGAAATCATTTCATACCAAATGCATCATGTACGCAAAACATATTTGCAAGATGTAATAAGCTCGTATGCGGGCGAACAAATTAATAAAGATATTAAGGTTGCTCTTGCTTTTAATAACCGTGATACAAAAGATTTTTACAAGTTCATTTTTGAAAAATTAAATCTTAAAATCAACTTTAGTAACAATATTTTCTTCCGAGTTAAAACCGACTTTAACAACGCCAAGTCAATGAATAATGCGATGCTTAAAGCAAAAGTAACACGTAGTCATTTTGCGATGTTGATCGACCATAATGGTAGGGGTGTGAATATTGCTGTTCGCATCAAAAAACGTCTTCGTTACTTAACTCCAGGAGAGATTTCAACACTTTATCTTAAGTATCAAAGAATGCTTGAAAATCATAAATTTAATATTCTTAATCATTATACTAACGGTAGTCTTACCAAACGATTAGCTAAAAAGTATAACTATAATTATGAAGAATTCAGTGAATATCGTAACGCCTTTGAAACAAGCGACGCTGATTTTATTGCTGCTAACAAAAATAAATTTTATCTTCAAAAATTTTGTTACACGGAATATGATGGTTTATTATTTGTACTTGATTTTTTAAAAATGGTAACCTATTTCCAAAAACAAAACCTCAGCATTGACCAAATTTTAAGCGACTTAGAAACCGAGAATGGGTTTTACCACGATTCATACAAATCAGAACGTATTAGTCACGAAGCCGCACACCGCTTCTTTAATCGGATTAAAAACCTTACAGAAATTAAAAAAGTTAAAATCTTAAACATTGAAGATATTTCATTAGGAACTCTTGATACTAATAACAAAGTATTTAAAATTGTTATGGATAATAATATCAATTTGATTTTAACCTACTCAATTTTGAATAAACGGTTATCGACGCACCTTAATATTATTAGCACTAAGAACCAAACACTTAACCAAATGGTGTTGCTTGAGCGCGAAATATTAGAAGAACTTGAATCTTATAAAGAAACCAACGAAGTTAAAAAAATCACTTTTTCAAATGTTTTCAAATATACATTCTATGCCGCTTTATTAATTGGGGTCTTTGTATTCTTATTTAATATTGTTTGAAAAATGGAAAATTCAGGAACATCAATTTTAGAAAATATGCGAATTATGATTTTCCAAAGTCAAGGAACAAGATGAGCTTTCTTGTCATTTATAGGCCTAACTATCATTAACATCTTAACTTCCGGATTAGTTACTGTCCGGATTATGAATTATCAAGGTCATAAAATCAAACTTTATCACGCTGCTATTGCTTCATTTCTTGGTGTTGTTGTACAAAATATTACTCCTAAATCCGTTGGATCAGAAATCGCGTTTTACTGATACTTACGGCGTAAAGGTTACGACAAAAGCGCATTACTAGCCACCGTGTTTGCATCTGGAATAGTTTGACAGTTAAGTAATTTCTTAATGACAATTATTTTTGCCCCAATTGGTTTATCCTTGTATTGAGATCACTTTAGTACCAACAATGCAAATACTATTATTTTCATTATCTTTCTAATAGTTGGTCTTTTAGTTGATACTATTATTGCTGCCGTTGTTTTTATTGTAACGTTAAGCATTAAAATTCAAGTCTTTATTGTAAATCACATTATTGCCTTTTTCCAATGATTCTTATTTACTAATGTTTATGATCCGCGAACAAAAGCAGCGAAATATATTCATGATTTTGCCCAAATAAGAAATGGAATAAAAATCGTCTTTAATAAGTGATGAAAAATTCTTGAACTTGTAATTTATAAATGAGTTCCATGAATTCTAAGTGGATTAGCGATTTTTATTCTTTCATATAAAAACGCTGGTCAAACTATTCTTGATAGCAGCAAATTAAAAGGTGGGCCATACATGACAATCTTCTCTGCCTTAACTCTATCAAGAATTGCTAACTCGTTTTCAATTACGCCAGGTGGAAATGGTACATACGAGTATTTTGCCAAAACACTATTTTCAGATATCTTTATTGATACAACCACCGCAACACAAGGGCTTAGAAATACCAAAAATGATTGAGCTTCAATCACAACTGCTATCAACTCAATCGGTGGAACTTTTATCCCAACATTATTCTCTGCTCTCTTGTTCTGCAATATCGGAATAGGTGAAAAACTAATTGATATTAGAAATAAAAAAATAAAAAACGATCAACTTATAAACAATCAAAACACTATTTATGTACAAAAGAAATCAGTATTTTATCTCGTTTCATTAATTATTTGAATTGTTGCATTATCGGTTGGTTTAATTGTTTTTGTAGCATACTAAAATTAAATTAATTCAATAAAAAATAAATAAAAAGCGTTGAAAAACGCTTTTTATTGTATCTTTATGCAAAGGCAATAAATAACACTAACATTGTAATCCCGAAGAAAATTAAAGTTGCAATTGCATCACTTAGCGTTGATAACAATGGCGCCGATAAAACTGCGGGATCCTTTTTAAGTTTAATCGCTATTATAGGAATTAATGTCCCTAAGATTTTTGAAAAAACAACTACTAAAAATAGGGCTAGTGATGACGCGAAAGAGATTAATGAATATGTCTTAGGATCTTCAAGGAAAACTTTATTTGCCGCTAGAAAATAAAGAATAAGTCTTATAAAGTTAGCAATAAATAAAATTAAACCTGCAATAAGACTGACCTTTACTTCCTTTCAAACAATTCTGGAAAGTTGATTGGCTCGAATTTCGCCAAGCGCGAAAGCCCGGGTAATCGTTGTCGATGACTGACTACCAGCATTACCAGCACTACCGCTAATAACCGGAATCATTCCGACTAGAATCGCAGTTGAAACCCCTGCGCTAGCAATTTGGGCACCAATTTTATCCGTAAAAATTTGAATAACAATTTGTGATAATGTCGATCCAATCATCAAAATAACAAGTCAAAAAATACGAGATTTTACTATTTCTCACGTTGTCTTTTTAAAGTATGGTTTTTCAGCATCTTCGGCACTAATCCCGGCCATTTTATAAATATCTTCAATGGCCGCAACATTAATAACGTCGATAATATCATCTGAGGTAACCATCCCAACAAGAATGCCGGCAACATTAACAACAGGAAGCGCTGATAAGTCGTTTTCGGCAAAGATTTTTGAAGCAGCCTCAATATGATCCATTGTGCCAATTTTAGTAACGGGGAACATAAGATTTTCTAGCCTTTCTTGTTTGTCGCTAAAAACTATATCTTCTAATGTCACACTACCTAATAACTTTTTATCTTTATCAACAACATAAAAGTAATGAGACATTTCTGATTTATGTTCATCGTACTCAACTTTAATTTTTTGCAAAGCCTTTTCACATGTATAGTTTGATTTTAAAACCGCAATATCTACGGCCATAATTGAACCAACGCAATCATCTTTATAATTAAGTAATTGATTAATAACTTTACGTTTTTCCTTGGGGGTAATTCTTAATAATTTTTGAGCAATGCTAGCTGGCATTTCCTCTAAAATGTCAGCAATCTCATCACTTTTTAATTCTTCTATTAATTTACTGTTATCCGAGTCGGCAAACTGTTCAATTAGCTTTCATTGAAAATCCTTTTCAAAATACGAAAAAAGCTCAGCAGCGTCTTCGGTACTTAGCATTTTAAATAAAATTAAAATTGATTGGGCATCATAATCTTTTAATTCTTCGGCAATTGCAGGAATTGGTGTCTCTTTAAAATATGTACGAACGGATTTGATATCTAGATTAGCAATATATTCTTTGATCATTAGTTGTTAATCATTTCCACAAGTTTTTCTTGGAATTGCTTGATATCAACTTCAACACGTTCACTCCTACGCATAAGGGTAATTTTGCCGGTTTCTTCACTCACAACAATTGTCACAGCATCAGAAACTTCGCTAATTCCAATAGCCGCTCTGTGGCGTGCGCCATATTTATTATCAACCGATTTCTTAGTGATCTTATAGAACGTTGAGGCATAAACGATTTTATTATTACGAATAATAATCGCACCGTCATGAAGCGGTGATTTTTTATTAAAAATGCTAACAATTAAACTACTAGAAATATTAGCATCAATAATAACCCCATCAGTTCTTAAGTTATCAAGGTTGTCGTTATTTTCAATTGTGATAATTGCGCCCGTTTTTGTTTCACTAAGATGTTCAATTGATTCCCGAAGTTGGTTAATTAATCTTAGCTGCGAGGAACGACCCAAACTACCATAATTTGAAGAATTTTTTCGTTTGGAAATTAAGATAAGTTTGTTAATACCTAATACTAGTAATGATAGTAGGCAAACGCCTAATAAGATACTAACAAGGATTAAAATTATTTTTTCATCGCTCATTTTTCACCTCCTAAATATTGAAATATTTCCATTTTTAACACTGCTATTATATTACAAAGTAAAACGCAAAATAGTATAATAAAAATGTAATGTAATAAATTACATTCTAAACTAGGAGAAAAATGAAAAAATTTATTGATGATGTTCAATTAAAAGACAAAAAAGTTTTACTTAGAGTAGACTTTAACGTACCAATGAAGGATGGTAAAATCACTTCATTAAAAAGAATTAAAGCTGCTCTTCCAACAATTAAAAAAATTATTTCTGAAGGTGGAAAAGCAATTCTTTTCTCACACTTAGGAAGAATTAAAACTGAAGAAGATAAGGCTAAGAAAAATATTGCGCCTGTTGCTGAAGCGCTTGCTAGTGAACTTAAAAAACCTGTTAAGTTTGTTAACGCTACCCGTGGTGATGAATTAGAAAAAGCAATTGCAGGAATGAAATCAGGGGATGTATTATTATTCCAAAACACTCGTTATGAAGATCTTAACGAAAAAGCAGAAAGCAAAAACAACGCTGAACTTGGTAAATACTGAGCTTCGCTTGGTGATGTATTTATCAACGATGCATTTGGTACCGCCCACAGAGCGCACGCATCAAACGTTGGGATTGCTTCAAACATTAAAGTTTCTGCGCTTGGTTACTTAATGAACAAAGAAGTTGAAGCACTTTCAAAAATCGCAAACAAACCAGAACACCCATATGTAGCAATCATTGGTGGTGCAAAAGTTAGTGATAAAATTGGCATTCTTGAATCACTTGTAACTAAAGTAGACAAACTACTTATTGGTGGCGCTATGGCTTACACCTTCCTTAAAGCACAAGGTGTTAAAATTGGTACTTCATTACTTGAAGAAGATAAACTTGAATATGCAAAAAGCTTCTTAGATAAATACGCAAGCAAAGTTGTGTTACCAATTGACCACGCTGTTGCTAAAGAATTTGCTGATGTAAAAGCAGAAGTTTCTGGTAAAGATATTAAAGATGGATTTATGGGACTTGACCTAGGTCCTAAATCAATCGAATTATTCAAAAAAGCTCTCCACGGCGCTAAAAGCGTTTTCTGAAACGGACCAATGGGAGTAAGTGAATTTGAAAACTTCAAAAAGGGAACATTCGAAATCGCACAAGCAATTAGCGAACTTAAAGGCGTTTACTCTGTAGTTGGTGGTGGTGACTCAGTTGCTGCAATCGAAAAACTAAAATTCGAAGATAAGTTCTCGCACGTATCAACCGGTGGTGGTGCAAGTCTTGAATTACTTGAAGGTAAAGTATTACCTGGTGTTGAATCAATTCAAAACAAATAATTATTAAGATAAACTAACACCGAAAATACTATTAATCAAAATGCTGTACAATTATTTTTGGACATAGACATACAGATAATAAAAAATTACACGCAAATTTGCGTGTAATTTTATTTTTTCTGTTTGGAATAATGTAGACGTTACTGTTTAAATACTGAAAATATTTATTTCTTTTTATGTTTCTTATCTAGAATGTCTTTATATAAATTTTTGAAAACATTTCTAAACTTCTCTATCTTACCTAAATTCTCTTTATTTCTGTTCATTAAAATTTTATTAGCGAATGTGTCACGATGTTGTTTATTTCAAAATCATTTATCATTTAAAGCGAATTCCATTATTTCATTACTTGAATAAAGATTTTTGGCTTCAAGATGATTGTTATTTTTTGCTTTTGATACTTCTATAAAGCTAATATTTAAATTATTTTCTAAATTTTCATTAACTCTATTTACTACTTTTTGAATATCGTTTGCACTAAAGATATTTGATGACAAATATGTAACTTTGTCTTTGTTAAAAGCCTTAAAATCTTTATCACTTATTTTAAAAATAGTTGATGTATCAATAAATTTTCACTGATTTTCTATGCCACTTTTATTTATTGTTACTGAAATATTATTTTCATTTAATTCACATGCATCGAATCAAGAATAAAGTCTGTCACACATTGGCAAATAATATTTTTCATTGTTTACATCAAACAAAATTAATGCTTCTTCTTCTGTTTTTTCTTCGAAATCATTGAATACAAGCGATTTTTCTTTTAGCTTACCCTTAGATCAAGTACATAATCATTAAATTCTGATCTAATTTTTGTTTTAACCTCCTTAACCTCGTATAAAAATCCTCATCGGTATTTCTATTTTTCACTACATCAGCAATATATTTCTCATATTCTTGTCTTTTTCGTGGATCGGGATTAATTCTATTAAGTTCATCATTTAATAATTTTTCATCTGAATATAACATATATGATTTAATTTTTTTATCTTCATCTTCAAACACTAGACTAAGCGAAACTTTGGGTGATTTTAGAGATAAGTTGTTGTATAACCCACCATAAATTCTTGTTATATCTTCGTGTTTTAAATGTGTTGTGTTTGAGTAAATAACATTTTTCTATCAAAAACTTTGTTAAAATCTTTTACTTTTATTCTAAAAATTTACGTTAATTCTGCATAGTATTCCTTACTAGGCAAACCTTTTTCATACTTTGTGATTAATATTTCATCATTATTTTTTCTTTATAGTTACCTTCATCATCTTTAGCGCTTCTTGATTTTATATAGTTTATTGTTTTTTTTATTTAAAATCCAAAGATCATCACTATATATTAATAAAGGTTGATATTTTATTTCTTTCTCAAAATTATCAAAAACGATTTTTTTATTCGCTTCAAGCATTTTACTTTTAAGATCATCTATATTTAAAATTAGCATGTGTTTTGACATAATTCTGCATTCGTCTTGATATATCCATTCATTAAAGAAAAAAGCAAATTCAAATGACAAATATAATTATTTTCATGCTAAAAAATTAAATGCGAGGTTACATATATATTTATATTATTTTAATTCTTTTTTAGTTTTTTAAACTATGATTTTAATTATGAAAAGAAAACTAAAAATAACAAGTTTCGGTTTAGCGCTAGCATTGGTTCTTCCTACCAGTGCTATCGCTAGTTCGTGTAACAAAAATCAATTACCAAACGCCGAAAATAACAATGGTTCAGAAGAACTAATTACAGATTTACAAACATTAAAAACTGCAAGCGAACAAATTAGTGTTGATTACGCAAACAAAAACACGACTTTAGTTAAAGATGTTAAACTTGAGGATTTAAAAGTAGATAATAGCAAAATTGATGCATCAATTAAAGATCAAATTAAAATAACCAAAACACTATTAACCGAATTTTTCAACACTTTTGCTGGAGAAATTGTTGTTGAAATTACAACGGAATATAAAAATCAGAAAATATCAAAAACCTATAATATCTCGGGATTTGCTACTGAGAATTTTGATTTTATGGATTTTATAAATCGTATTAAAATCGATGTTGACAGCGAACTTAAAAAATACAGCGCGACCGACATTCTTGCCAAACATATTCAAATTATTGATCCAAAACAACAACAATTTTATGTTGATGTAAATATTGTTGAAAAAGATGGAATTACTTGTGATAAAAACGCCGGAAAAGTAAATGTTGAAATCACATTTACAAACCGCTTTAATAAGACACAAACCATTACCAAAACTTACGAAATCACAGGATTTAATATTTATAAAATTGTTTCAATAAAAGAACTTTCTGAAGCAAATCAAGTTTTTTCATTCAGTAATAAACAAGAAAACATCGATAAAATAAAAGAACTAATTTCTTCTGGTAAAAATAACATCCATATTTTGGAAGGTAAATTTTACAGCGACGCAAGTCTTGAAGAAGCACATGAAATAAAAGATGTTTTTTCAATTAATCAAGAATTAAATCCATTATGAATTAGCACAGTACAAAAAACACTTAAATTCAAAACCGACAACGTTGTTGGTTATATCGAAAGTGACCCAACCTCAACACCAATCGTTATCGCTAAAGAAAGTGTTGGTGGCAAATCTGTTTACTACTTAAAATGATACTTGGTAAAAAATGACAACACCCTCGATAAAACCAAAGAATATAAATTAAAATTATTTGAAGAATAGCGTGATGCGCTATTTTTTATTCAAAAAAGGCATAAAAAAATGGCGGGTTAGAAAGGATTTGAACCTTCGCGGGAGTTGCCTCCCCTACAGTCTTAGCAGGACCGCCTCTTCAGCCTCTTGAGTACTAACCCAGTAATCCTAATTATACAATAAAATTTTCTTTTGTAACTACGAACATAGTATAATTAAATCGTCGACTTAAGGAGAAAAATGACAAACAAAAACTTGAAATTTGCTGCCGTTGATATCGGAGGAACAAATGTGCGTTTTGCCACATTTGATAACAAAGAAAAAATTAAAGAAAAAGTAAAATTTGATGTTGATGCTAAAGATTACACAAAGACACTCGATAAAATCATTGAATTAATTAATAAACATGAAATTGATGCGATCGGAATGGATTTTCCTGGCCCTGCTGATTATAAAAAAGGTGTGGTTCTTAGTGCACCAAATCTAATCAGCTGAAACGGACACAATCTTAAAGATTATTTACTTAAAAACTGTAAACGTTTACAAAAAGTAGAGTGCGATAATGATGCCAACGTTATGGCCCTAGCAAACCATTACCATTTTCGCCGTAACGAAAATGATGTAACACAGTTTTTTACCCTTTCAACTGGACTTGGTGCCGGCTTAATTATCAATAATAAAATATTTTCTGGCGCTTATGGCATGGGGCAAGAAATCGCACGCGCCCCTTGAGGTAGTGTTTACGATGAAAAAACATACCACCTTTTACCTTACTCAGTAGAGTTATATGCTTCAGGTACTGGACTTTCACTTCGTAGTAAAACAAAAGGTAAAAATTGAAGCGCAAAAGATGTATTTATGAATTATGAAAAAGATTCAGTCGCTAAACAAGTAATTGATGAAGGAATTGATTCATTAGCGCGGACAATTTCTTCATGTATGGCGCTTCTTAACCCTAATTTATTTGTTTTTGGTGGATCAGTGGCGCGCTTTAATCACTGATTTGTTGAAAAGGCAATTGAGAAAGCACGCGTTATTACTGACCCTAACCATTTTACAGGTGTTGAATTTAAATTTGAAGAATTAGGTGATAATTCAGCCCTTTATGGTCTCTATTTATTAATAAAACATTCATTTTAAGGCATTTTTTTAGTATTTTTGTTTACATTCTTTTGTTATTTATAAAATAATGTATACTTGACTTGTTGACGAGAAAACATTTTTATATAAAAATGTCTATTCGCAGAAGAATAAGGAGGATAATATGGCAGTTGCAAAATCTGCAAAAAAAACTACAAAAACTACAAAAGCAAAAAGTGCTGCAAGTAGTCGTAAATCAACCTCAGAACGTTGATATGCGACACTAAGAGATGGTGGAAAAGATAAAGATTATTGAGTATTAAAACCTGCTAACAAGGAACCAATCGATGAATTCGAAAACATTGGTGATGCTGTTGAAGCATTTAAGAAACTAAACATTACTGGTACCCTTTGATTCCAAAAAGGTGGAAAATACATCAGAACAATTAAATCATTACGTTCAGAAGAAGGTTTCGAACAAGTTATTGTCGATTCAGACGATGATGAAGCAACTAGAAAAGAAATGGAACGTAAAATGAAAGAGGTTAAAAAAGCGCAAACTCAAGCTGCTAAAACAAATAAACCTAAAGTTGTTCTTGTTCGTGAAACCATACGCGAATACACTGAAGAAACAACAGCAGTAGATAAACAAGAAGAACCAGTTAAAGAAGAAGTAAAAGAAGAAGTTAAAGAAGAAATCAAAGTTTCAGAACCAGTTAAAGAAGAAGTAGTTGTTAAAGAAAAAGAAGACGACAACACTCCTGCGCTTGCTTGTGGCTGTGACACAGAAAACGCTTTAACACTTGAAGAAAGAGTAGCAATTCTTGAAAAAGAAAACCAAGAATTAGCAAATTCACTTCACTCATTAAGACTTTACAAAACTGAAGAAGGTTCAAACAAAGGTTTAAAAGTTCTTATTGCTATCTTCACAATTTTAACTATTTTAATGATTGCAATTTTAGTTGGTTTAGTCGTTGATCATTTTCACCCATTTTTAGATAGCTGATTTAAATAAAAAAACATTAAATGCCATTGGCATTTTTTGTATTTTTAAACAAAAAAGTATTATTATTAAGAAGCCATGAAAAATTTGCAAAAAATTTGACAATGATGATGCGGTTTCAACATAATACTTCTTGTTTTTTTTGTTGCATTGACCCCGATAAATCCTGGTTTGATTTATGGTTTTTTACTGGGAATAGGGGTAACATTTATTAGTCTAATTTCAATTCAAATTACGGCAAAATCGCTGGCAGAAGATAAAGGAAAATTTATTGGTCTTGTCTTGCTAAGATGATTCCTTCATCTATCGGTGATGGGTGGTGTAGTGGTGTTTGTTATTCTTTATAATCGCCAATTCGCTACCGACACCCTCGGCATGATGCAAGCTAAAATAAATCTTTTTACATTTATTGTTGCCAATGTCTTACAAATTGCTATTATTGTATTAGCAAATATTAGTTTAAAAAAGGAGGTGTAATGTCAAAAGACCTACTAGAATTAAAACTACGCGATGTTGATTACCCAATGATTGTCACTTTATGTTTTATTGTCATTGCTGCAATCGCAATCTCGTTAGTTGTCTTTTTTAAGGTAAGAAATATCAAACCACATGAAGCACCAAAAGGTGTCGCCCTAATCGCCGAGCAATACTTCGTGGTTGTATCCAACACATATGATGATGTCAGTCATAAAAAAATTCCTAAATTAGCACCATACATCTTTAGTCTAGCAACCTTTTTACTACTCGGAAATATAGTTGGTTTAATTGGATTAGAAGCTGTTTCAACTAGTTACACCATTCCATTATTCTTGGCATTTATTTCTTGGTTTGGAATTTATGTGATTGGACTCTTATTTCAAAAATGACGTTTCTTTAAACGTTACCTTAATCCCACACAAATCATTGGTGACTTTGCACCATTAATTACCTTGAGTTTTAGGATGTTCGGAAACATCATTGGTGGCTCAACTATCCTCCTACTCTTCTATTCATTTATTGGTTGAATAACTAGTTTAATTCCTGGTTTAAATTCAACACCATATTTACGGTATATCTTGGCCCCGGTTTTTACCTCTATTTTACATTTATATTTCGATTTATTTGGAGCAATCATTCAAACTTATGTCTTTGTGATGATCACTGCTATTTCATGAGCAACGGAAGCACAAAGTGTTGAAAAGAAAATTAAACAAAAGAAAGCAGTTGCTGTAAGCAAAAAAGCGGCAGCAGCCATTTATTAAGGAGAATATTATGATTACAGAATTAGTAACAAAATTAGCATTAGACCCATCAGTAACGAGTAACTCTTCAAACCTTAACGTAGGTTTAGTTGCGATTGGCGCTGGTTTAGCAACAATCGGAGTTTTCGGAACCGGAATTGGCCAAGGTGTTAGTGCCGGCCGTGCCGCTGAAGCGGTTGGACGTAACCCAGAAGCAGCTTCGAAAATCAGAGCTCTATTACTTATTGCACTAGCAATTAGTGAAAGTCCTGCTCTTTATGCATTTATTATTGCCATCTTGTTAGTAACCAAAATCTAATGACTACACCCGTTATTACTTATTTAAGTGAAGGTGATATTAATGTTAGTGAAACATTTAAAAAATTGTTTCCTAACATCCCTTTATTAATTGCAACAATTATCGCCTTTATTATTGTTTTTGGCTTTCTAACTTACTTTTTCTATAAACCTGTTAAAAAAATGTTGGAACGCCGAAACAAATTTATTCAAAAAAACATCGATGATTCAATTCGTAACAAAAAGTTAGCACTTGAGTCGTCGGATGAAGCACAAGAACGACTAATGAATGCGAAAATTACTGCGGCGGAAATAATTGATAAAGCAAAATTTGAAGCGGAAAAAGTTATTATCGAATACACCACTCGTGCCAACAAAGAAGCAGAATTAATTAAATCGCATGCAGAAATTGATATTAAAAACGAAAAAGAAAAATTTGAAAAAGAATCACGTCAGGCCATCATTGATGTCGCCTTTGAAATCGCTAATAAAATCGTAAAAAAAGAAATCAAACCCGAAAATGAGCAAAAACTAATTGAGGACTATTTTAAATAATGATTCGCGAAGTCAACTATTTAAGTTATTCATATGCGATTTACGAAATCGCTCTTGAAGATAATAAAGTATCAACTTTTAATAAAAATGCTCACGAATTTGCTGAAATGATGGAAAATAACGACGATATAGTTAACTATTTAAGTGCTGATGATACACTTTTATCATTCAAGCATAAAGACGATTTACTCAATAAAATTTTAAAAGGGATGAATCCTAACTTTATCAATGCAATTAAACTAATTGCCCAAGATAAAAAAGCGCGATTTTTACCTAGAATCATCAACAGTTTAATTAAAAAATTAAATGCTAAAGAAGATATTTTAGAAGGAATTATCTACACAACTAAAAAAATCTCGCAGCAACAAATCAAACGATTCGAAACTAAATTGGCAAAAGAAAAAAATAAAAAAATCATTTTAAGAAATAAGATTGATCCCAACATTATTTCAGGATTCAAAATTGTCTTTAATGATTTAGTCATTGAAAACAATATTGATGCACAACTAAAAGATTTAAAACAACAACTTTTATATGGAGGAAATTATGGCAATTAGCTCAAGTGATATTTCAGCAATTATTAAGGATAAAGTCCGTAATTTTAAATCTCGAATTGACTATAACGAAGTTGGTAAAATTATCACCATCGGTGATGGGATTGCCAACGTTAGTGGTATCAATAATGTTAAAAATGGTGAAATTATTATTTTAGGCGAAGACACTTACGGTCTTGCCCTTAACTTAGAAGAAGATGTTGTTGGGGTAGCGATTTTAGGTAATGACCAAAAACTAATTGTTGGCGATCCTGTAAAACGTACCTACAAAGTTGCATCAACTTTCGTTGGTGATGAAATGCTGGGTCGGGTAGTTAATGCGCTTGGAATTGCTATTGATGGTAAGGATAAACTAAAAACCAAAAAGAGTCGCGAAATTTTTGCTCCTGCACCAAGTGTTATGACCAGAAAAAGTGTTGATCAACCACTTGAAACCGGAATTTTAGCGATTGATAGTATGATTCCAATCGGTAAAGGGCAAAGAGAATTAATTATTGGTGATCGTGAAACCGGAAAAACAGCAATTGCCATCGATACCGTTATCAACCAAAAAGGTAAAAATGTAAACTGTATTTATGTAGCAATTGGCCAAAAAAACTCAACCGTTGCTCGAATTGTTAAAAAGCTTAAAAACACTGATGCTTTAGCCTACACAACAATTGTTGTAGCTGGCGCTAGTGAACTAGCACCTATGCAATATATCGCTCCTTATACAGGGACGGCAATTGCCGAAGAATGAATGTCAAAAGGTAAAGATGTTTTAATCATTTATGATGATTTAAGTAAACACGCTGTAGCTTACAGAACACTTTCATTATTACTTCGCCGTCCACCTGGTCGTGAAGCATATCCTGGTGACGTTTTCTATTTACACTCACAACTACTTGAACGTAGTGCGCGTGTTAATGAAAAAAATGGTAATGGTAGCATTACTGCACTACCAATTGTTGAAACACAACAAGGTGATATTTCCGCATATATTCCAACCAACGTAATTTCAATTACAGACGGACAAATTTTCACCCGTGAAAACTTATTCAACGCTGGTCAAAGACCTGCCGTTGATGTTGGTTTTAGTGTTTCGCGGATTGGAAGTAGTGCACAAACATCATTAATTAAAAAGATGTCAGGGAGCCTTAAGTTAGCGCTAGCGCAATACAATGAAATGCTTTCGTTCTCACACTTTGGTAGCGACCTTGATGCATCAACTAAAAATATCCTTGATACTGGATCAAAAATTTACAATATTTTAAAACAAAAACAATACTCACCAATCAATCAAACCGTACAAGCAATTTTACTTTTAGCAATTCGTGATAAAGTTATCAACCCAATTCCGCTTTCAGAAATTACTAACTTTAAACTAGCAATTATCGACCATTTTAGTAAAAATTCTAATGGTCTTAAAATTACAAAATCACTCGAACAAGCCGGGGCTTGAACCGAAGATAACAAGACAATTGTTTTAAAAGAATTACTAAAAATCAAAGATCAAATTATTGCTCAGGTGCCAAACTACGATCCTGTTCTCTACCAAAAATTGCCTGACCATTTACTAACACTAGAAAGACAAAATGGCTAATTTACAAAAAACAAGAGAACGAATTCGTACAGTTAATAACATTAAAATTATTACAAATGCAATGCAACACGTTGCAACATCAAAAATGTCAAAAATTTTAACTCATTATAAACGTCACGAAAAATATCATAGTTTGTTTATGCATATGTTTGATGATATTCGTGCTCGTTTGAGCGAAAAAGAAATCGCAAACTTATTTAAAGATAATAACGCTGATGCCAAACTCTATATTATTGTAACAAGTGATATGGGATTAAACGGAAGTTATAACTCAAATATCTTTAAACTAGCAAAAAAGACAATTAAACCAAATGATTTATTATATGTGTTTGGCAGTAAGGGATGTAGTTACTTTAGTGATGATCAATTTAAAAATAAAATTGTTCATAAAGAAATCGACACCGGCGATTTAATTGATTTTAGCCTTGCCAATAAAGCCGCAAGAATTGCGACATATTTGTATAAAAACAATAAGATTAACGAAATTCACATCATTTACACCCAATTTGTTAACAACATTGTTTACAACGAAAATGTTATAAAGATTTTCCCATTTGAAAAAATCAAGAGTGAACAAACTGGTCCACAACAACTAATTGATTTCGAACCAAACGAACAAGAAGTTTTAGCCTACGCCATTCCAATGTATTTAGCAAGTCAAATATATGAAAAGCTAATTACTAGCAAATTATCGGAAACATCATCAAGACGTTTTGCAATGGAAAATGCTACTAAAAATGCCAACGAATTAATCGATAATTTAAAACTTGAGTACAACCGGGTAAGACAAGCAAAAATCACCCAAGAAATCGCTGAAATTATCAGCGGTACATAAGGAGGAAATATGAGCAAAAAAAATATTGGAAAAATTGTCCAAGTTATTGGACCTGTTGTTGATGTTCGTTTTGATGACGGTAGATTACCACAACTCCTTAATGCGCTTGAATTCACCTATGAAAACAATAAGGTAGTACTTGAAGTAGCACAACACATTGGCGATGATGTTGTCAGATGTATCTCAATGGTTTCAACTAATGGTTTAGTTCGTGGAATTGAAGTTGAAGATACCGGAAGACCAATTAGTGTTCCAGTTGGTAAAGAAGTATTAGGAAGAATGTTTAACGTCCTTGGTGAACCAATTGATGAATTAGGTAGTGTCAAGGCGAAAAAAACCGCATCAATTCACCGCCAATCACCTAGCTATGAAAATCAAAACGCCACCGCAAGTATTCTTGAAACCGGAATTAAGGTTATTGACTTATTAATTCCTTACGCTCGTGGCGGAAAAATTGGCCTTTTTGGTGGCGCCGGAGTAGGTAAAACTGTTCTTGTACAAGAATTGATTGATAATATTGCTTCAGAACACGGTGGAATTAGTGTTTTTGCCGGAGTTGGAGAACGTACCCGCGAAGGTAATGACCTTTATTTCGAAATGAAAGCAGCAGGCGTACTAAACAAAACTGCTTTGGTCTTTGGTCAAATGAATGAGCCACCTGGCGCCAGAATGCGGGTAGCATTAACCGGATTAACAATGGCCGAATACTTCCGTGATGAAGCGAAACAGGATGTTTTATTATTTATTGATAACATTTTCCGTTTCACCCAAGCAGGAAGTGAAGTTAGCGCCTTGTTAGGCCGTATGCCTAGTGCTGTTGGTTATCAACCAACACTCGCAACGGAAATGGGACAATTGCAAGAAAGAATTACATCAACTAAAGATGGTGCAATCACTTCAATTCAAGCAATTTATGTGCCTGCCGATGACTTAACAGATCCAGCGCCAGCAACAACCTTTACACATCTTGATGCCAAAACTGTTTTAGACCGTAACATTGCCGCTTTAGGAATTTATCCAGCCGTTGATCCACTTGGTTCAAGTTCACGGCTTCTTGACCCTTTAATTGTTGGCCAATCACACTACAACATAGCACAAAGTGTTTTACAAATTTTACAAAGATTTAAAGAATTACAAGATATTATCGCCATCCTTGGGATGGGTGAATTATCTGATGATGATAAGAAAACCGTTGCTCGCGCAAGAAGAATTCGTAACTTCTTATCACAACCATTCCATGTTAGTGAAAAATTTACTGGAATTAAAGGGGTCTTTGTTCCTTTAAAAGATACCTTAAATAGTTTTAAAGAAATTATTGATGGTAAGTATGACGATTTACCGGAAGAGGCATTTATGTATGCTGGTGACATTGGTGATGTAATTGAAAGAGCAAAGAAATTAAATGGCAAATAAAGTTAAATTAGAAGTCATTACCCCCGGTGGTGTTGTTATTGATAAAGAAGTTTATCTTGTCACTGTACGAACAACTAATGGTAATATCGGATTAATGAGAGGTAAAAGTCCATTCATGGGTAATGTTGTTATCTCAATGATGGAAGTTTACGAAGAAAAAGACGCCAAACCAGTACTATACGCGATTTCTGAAGGTATTGTCTTAGCAACTGCTGATTTAATAAACATTATTACCGATTCGTGCGAAAGCACCGACCAAATTGATATTAATCGTGCAATTCGTAATAAAGAATATGCACTTCGTAAAATCAAAGAACATAAATCGAAAGAAAAAATTCTTGAATACGAACAAAAACTTAAAAAAGAAATTAACAGAATTAATTTGTTTGATCGACGTTAAAAAACAACACCGCTTTGGTGTTGTTTTTGTATTTTATCTGCCCTGCGTTTCGAACGGGATGCCAAGCGCTTTTGGCGATTTCGAATTCCGTTGCGTGAAGGTAAGAATAAAGATTGTAATAATATATGGTGTTGCCATAAATAAATCAGCTGGCACTTTACCACCAAGTGGTGAAATAATATTATTTTCTGCAAAAGTATATAAGTAACCAAAAAGAACTGATGCAAGAATAATATATGTAGGTCTTCATTGACCAAAAATTACCATCGCAACCGCTAAGAAACCAACTCCTTTGGTATTACCATCGAATTGACTACTTGTGGTTTGGAAGAAAATTGCTCCTGCAACTCCAGTTAAGAATGAACTAATTAAAATTGCAATATATCTAATTAAAACAACATTCATTCCCAAACTTGCTGCGGCTTGTGGGTTTTCACCAACAGTTTTAATTTTAATTCCTAATTTTGTTTTATTAAGCACTAGAATTAGAAGAGCAATGATAATCACACCCATAATTACACCAGCATTAAAAATCTTTTTAAAGTCTTTTGTGTGGGCTCCTGGGTGTCAAATATCATCGTAGAAACTAATAAATTGTGTTGATTCATTAAAACCTGGATTAATTCTTGTTGTAATTAAGAATAACGCTACTGCCAAAGCAAACGTATTTAGCGCAATACCCGCAATCGTTTGATTTGCTTTAAGCGTGACGGTTAATAATCCATATATATATCCAAATAGTAATGGTATCAACCCAGAACAAAGTAAAATTCAAATTTGATGCGCTTCATGCATTGATTTAAAATGGTTGGCAATAAGTGCGTAATTTAATCCACCTAAAATCATAAAGGCTTCAATCGAAAGGTTAATTGTTCCAGAACGTTCAATAATGCTACCACTAATTGCGGCAAGAGCAAGCACAACTATAAATGAGACGGCAGTAATTGTAATAATTTCCATTATTTACCCCCTTGTGATTGCTGTGTTTTTAGTTCTGATCTTTCTTTTCAAATCGCAAGTTGTTTTTCAACAATTATCGAATTATGTTTTTTCAATATTTCCTTGCGTTTTTCAGTTTTTTCTGTTGAAATTTCTTTAATTTTGTCTTTTAATAATTGTTGGTCTTGAATATCTTTTTTTGCTTCTTCAATTAACTTGTCAAAATGCTCGTTATTAGCAGTAAGTGCTTGTTGTTTGTTATTTTTTAACTCAACAACTTCTTGATTTTTAAGAGTGTATATCTGTGCATAAATCCGTTGTCAAAATCCATCAACAATTTCACGACACATATCATTCTTATAAAGTTTGTATTTGTTTTTTGCGGCACTAATATCTGATTTAAATTTAATTTTTTCAGTTTTTAAGAAGTTAATATTTTGGTTTTCAGAATTCATTGTGAAATCATGCAACAATCTACGTAAACTTACTGAGTGATCAACTAATGAAATTTCGTTTGCTTTTAATTTTGCGTTAAGTGATTTTAATTGTTGATTATATTCATTTTGTAAGTATTTAGCAATAAATTTGTGATATCCAAGTTTTTGTGCTAATTCATAGTTTTCAACACTTAATGCTTTAGGGTTTGATGATTGTTTTAAGAAGTCATTAACGATATTTTTTTGATCAACAAGGTAATTCTTTTTAAGTGTGTTGAATTCCCGAGTTCGTTTTCTTATACTTTCTTTAATCGCGGCTTTCGTATTCTTAATATCAGAATTGCTTCACTCAATTATTTTATTACGTAACGCAATGTAAGGGTGAATACTTGCGAACACTGCTGAAAGCGAGGCGAAAAGAATAATAATACCAATAACTAATCCAAAGGTTTCACGCCCCATATTAGATGCACCGTATGCGTATCCAGTTCCTTCATGTAGAATTCCATAGAAGATTCCTGCGGGAATTGCCCCAATCGGTGATGAAAACGAAAGTAGTGTAACAGTAATTGCTTCAAATCCGACAGTATCTAATGTTCCCATGAAGTCAGGAATTGCTCCTTTAATTACTGTGTAGTATAAATAACCACCGGCACCAGCAAGCGCTCCTGAGAATAACATTGAATAAATAGTTGTTAGACGATTATTTATCCCCGAATATTTAGCAGCGCTTGTGTTTAAACCATTCATTCTCATACTAAAACCAAGTTTTGTGTATTTAAAAATGAATGCAAGAATAATCATAAATGCAATCGCCACTATAAAGACTGTCGCCACTTCAAATCCTGAAGTTATATCAAGTTGATATGCTTCAGAAATTTTCTTTGATCCGTTTCCTAAATCACGACGGAAGATTTTTTGGTCGGTTAGTTGACGCATTACAAAATAAACTATTCAGTTTAACATAATTGTAGTAATAACTTCGTGAACATTACCAAACGCCTTAAGAAAACCAGCGATTCCGGCAAGTAATGCCCCTACAATCATTGAAAAAACAAATAAAATTAAAACTCATAAAATACGTGGTATTTGTGGTGCAGGAGCGGTAAGTGCAATTAAAACTGACAAACCACCCGAAAGCATCATTTGACCACTTGCACCAATATTAAATAGTCCTGTTTTAAAACTAATACCAATACCACCACCAACTAAAATAAAAATTGAAATACTTATAATTGTAGTTGTAATCAAATTAGAATCTAGTGGTATTTTAAATAGACCTCTAAACGCACTAGGAATCGATGCATCACAGCCAAAAACATCAATAAGCATTGGCAATATAGAAACAAGCATCCCTAGAAGAATTGCGAAAATTGATCCCTTGATCTTACTTAATGCGCCACTAAGTGAATCACCACGTAAGAACTTTAATACTTTAATACCAACATTGTTAACTTTGTTCATCCTAATCCACCTTTCTAGCCATTAATTCGCCAAGTTTATTTCTTGAAATTTGTGCATGTTCTAGCACACCTTGATTGCTACCACCATTAAGAACAACAACACGATCAGCAAGTGTGATAATTTCATCAATTTCATAACTGATTAATAAGATAGCTTTTTTTTGCGCTTTCGCTTCTAAAATATATTTATGAATAAGGTTAATTGCACCAACATCCAATCCTCTTGTTGGTTGTGAAATAATAATTAATTCACTTGGTTTTGAAAGTTCACGACCAACAATAAATTTTTGTTGGTTACCACCACTTAAGCCACGAGCCATTGAATTAACTCCGCTTGAGCTACGAACGTCAAAATTATCAACAATTTTTTGTGAGAATTTTTTGATTTCAGAATATTGAACTATCTTATATTTTGAAAATGGGTGATTAGCAATAATTTGTGAAACAGCATTTTCGCTTAAATTAAGATCAAGCACTAACCCGTGCAGATGACGATCTTCAGGAATATGCGCAACACCTGCTAAATATTTTGAGTTAATATTCATTTTATCTAAACGAATTCAGAATTTGTTTTCATCAATATCTTCTGCTTTATGTTTTAAGCAAGTTCTTTCATATGTTTTAGCATTTTCAGCTGAAACGTAACGATTCGAATTTTTAATTGCTTTATTAAACTTTGCGTATGCCATAACCAAGAATTGAAGATGTTTTCGTGCACTAGCAGTATCTTGTACATATTCACGGTCAATTGTTTCAAGACAATGATAAAATTCTTGTTTGTAATTTTCTACTTTATCAAATTCAAACTCAATTTTTTCATGAGATTTTAAATTAGTAAGTTCTTTGAACTCGGCTAATCTAATATCGTAATTTGGGTTGTTCTTGATATATTTTTTCATTTTAGCAATGAATTCTCAGAAACGCATATGAACGTTGTTGCGTTTATCAACTTGGAATTTTATGCTTCCGCCTTTAATTCCTGATAAACCTGAGATTGCATTAATTAACTCACTTTGACCATTACCTTCAACACCGGCAATCCCAACAATTTCTCCCGCTTTAATATCAAGTGAAAAATCCTTTAATCCAAGAACGTTTTTATATCCTTTTTTATTAACGTTAAGATTTTCGATTTTGAAAATAATATCGTTGTTGTTTACTTCGTTTTCTTTAACGATTTCTTTAATATCTTCACCAACCATAAGAGTTGATAATTCTTTGTGAGTAATTGACTTAATATCAACATCAGACACAAATTTGCCTAAACGAATAACAGTTCCTGTATCAGCAACTTTCTTCAACTCATCAAGTTTATGAGTAATCAAGATTATCGTTTTTCCTTTTGCTTTTAAATCTAATAATGCTTCAAGGAATTTATCAATTTGTTCGGGACTAAGCACCGCTGTTGGCTCGTCAAAAATTAAAATTTCTGAGTCACGATATAACATTTTAAGAATTTCTGTTCTTTGTTGTTCGGCCACTGAACAGTTATAGATTTTTTTGTTTAAATCAATCTTAAAGTTATATTTTTCCATTAATTCTTTAAGTTTTTTCTTTGCTTTTGAATAGTCTAAAAAGATATTACCAAATGCATCTTCGTTATTTAAAACAATATTTTCAAGCACTGTAAAGTCTTCAACTAACTTGAAGTGTTGATGCACCATACCAATACCTAAAAGGTTTGCCTTAAGTGGTGAATTGATATTAACAATATGGTTGTTAATTAAAATTTTTCCACTTGTAGGTTGATACAAACCAAATAAAATTGACATTAATGTCGATTTACCAGCACCGTTTTCGCCAATTAGAGCGTGAATGGTGTTTTCTTTAACACGTAATGTAATGTCATCGTTTGCTTTAAATGAACCAAATGCTTTAGTAATATTTTTCATTTCTACAGCATACATATAGCTCCTTTATTTACTTTATTACATTATTTATTTCTGTATCAGAATAAACTAATGTTAGTAAAATTATATAATATTTAACATATTAGATTAAAAAAACAGCACTTCTGAAAACGTTTGTTTCTTATTTTTCCACATTTCTTAAAAGTTATTTTAATTTAACATTTATTAATCACTGTTGTTAACATATTTGCCGCTTTATAATGCAAAAAACTAGCACTTTCTATTGAAAATCATTGAAAATAAAAAAGTATTTCCTGTTCAAAACAAATAATAAAAACAACACATAGAAATGTGTTGCTTTTTTTAAAAATTATCAACCAGCTTTAGCGTTTAAATCATCGATTTTTGCTTGTCAATCATCTTTGGTTGCATCAGTTCAAGCACCGGCTGGATTGTCTTTATCAAGAGCTTTAGCTCTGATAGTTGCATCATTTTTTATTTGTTCGTAAAGTTTTTGTGCTTCTTCGTATTTACCACCAGCAAGTTTTTTACTTGGGGTTGAGAAAGAAACTAAACCGTTTTCTAATGTACCTACTGTTGTTTCACCTAAACCTTTAATTGATTCTTCAATTGTTACACTTTCAAGCGCTTTGGTTAATTTGAAATCAGGGTTGTCTTTGTTTGCTTCTTTTAGTAATTTTGTGTAAACCTTAATAATAGCGTCTTTAAGATTTTTTTCAACTGATGTTAAGAAGTATTGAGATTTGTCGCCAAATGCTAATTTTTGGTCAGTATCAACACCAATTACTTTAACTCTACCTTTAACTTCATCACTTGATTTAGCAATTTCGTCAAGAAGGTTTTTGGTTTGAGAACCAGCAACAGGCATAATGATATCAGCGCCCGCACCAATAAGCGCTTTAGCGATACCTTCACCTTTACCTTTTGGTTCAAAACCTGAATTAAATTGTTCGGTTCTGTTGCTTGATAAAGCGAATTTAACTGCTTTAGCACTTGGTGTGGTTTTCTTGAATTCTGGTAATAAAGTTTCGTTGTAGTATTTTACACCATTAATAAAACCGGTAATAAAGTCAGTAACGCCAGGGAAGTTACCTCCACCTCATGCTGAAACCATAGGAGTATCGTCTTTCATAATTTCTACTAAATATTTAGCAGCATATACACCAACGAAAAATGCTGATTCATTAGTGTTGAAAGTAATACCAGCAACATTCTTTTCATGTTGTGCATCTCATACTGCTACAGGAGGTTTAGCTGAGAAATCCATAGGGTTGTGAACACCATCAACTAAAATGAATTTTAAGTTAGTATCTTTGTGGTTTTTAAAGAATTTACCCATTGCAGTAATGTGGTTGAAACCAGGAGCAATAACAAATTCAACATTTTCTTTGTTATCTGCAGTTATATAACCTTTAGCAATATCTTCTGCATCAACTTTAAGAGGTGAATTAATATTGTTTAAAGTGTTTAATCCTGTACCTGTAAGAATGTATTCTAGGGCATTTTTACCTTGTTCGTTAAATGATTTATCTGATACAGATCCACCATCAGTTACAAGGTATACATTATCAACAATTTTTTGTGCTTGTAACTCTTCTTCAGTATATTTAGGTCCACCACATGATGTTGCAGTTACAGCAACAACACCTGAAACGGTAGCCAATGAACCTAACATTATTTTTTTAAACTTAGTCATTTCTTTCCTTTCAATCGTCTAAAATAGTGCCTTTTTCAGCACTAAATCAATTATATACCAATTCATTTTTTCATATAGATATCGGCGAATATTGTGAAAATAAATTACATATCGCTTTTATCTTGAAAGTAAAATCGCGCACACACACTAAAGTATTAGTGTCTAAAATGTGTATAATTTTTACATAAAAATTAATTAGGAGACAAAATGAGTTTATGAGGAATGCCAGAATGAGCATCAGGATTAGTAATTGCCCTCTTTGTATTAGCGGGAATGATAATCATTTGAGTTCTAGCTGGTTTTAAAATCGTCAGCGAGTCATATTTCTGAAATATTGAACGACTTGGAAAATATCGTAAAACTTGAAAAAGAGGGATTCACTTCTTACTTCATGGCCTAGACAAAATTACACTAAAAGGACATTTTAAGGAACAAGTTAAAGATTTTCATGCACAATCAGTAATCACTAAAGATAACGCGATTGTTGTTATTGATACAATTGTTTATTTCAAAATTGTTGATCCCAAACTATTTGCTTATGGCGTGGATAAACCACTCGAAGCTATTGATGGTTTAACAACTACTACTTTAAGAAATGTGGTTGGTGGATTAGAGCTTGATGAGTGTCTTACATCACGTGATACAGTAAATGAAAAATTAAAAGCGATTTTGGATGAAGCAACCGATCCATGAGGAATTGATGTGATTCGGGTAGAAATTCAAGAAATTGGCGTACCTGCCAACATCGCCGAAGCAATGAATAAACAACTTTCTGCCGAACGGGAAAGAAGAGCAGAAATTCTTAAAGCAAATGCTGAAAAAGAAGCAGCAATTTTACGCGCTCAAGGGGATAAAGAATCAAAAATTCTTAGTGCTGAGGCTGAAAACAGATCATTAATTCTTGACGGGGAAGCAAAACAAGCCTTTATTAGATCACTTGGTGATAGTAAACTAAACGATAAAATTCTACAATTCCTTGCAATTGAAGCGTTAGGTAAAATGGCTGATGGAAAAGCCACAAAAATTATTATTCCACCTGATTTAGGTTCTGTTGCTAAAATTATGAGCACAATCGCCGAAGTTGCAAAAACACCAAAAACACGCTCAACGGAAAACATCGAAATTGCGCCAAAACCAGTTAAAACAACTAAAAAAGCAACTAAAACTGCATCGAAGAAGCCAAGTAATAATGAAGCAATTATCGAAGAAGAAAGAGCAGGCGATATTACTTTAGAAGAATTAATTGAAGAAATCGAAAATAAATAGCATTAATTGCTATTTTTTTATAATTTTGTCTGAATGAAATTATATTTTTCCGTTATAATACTAATACTTGATTTTACGGCAAGTCTGAAAAAAATGGAAAGGAAGTTATGTCAAGACAAGATATGCTAACTGGCAAAAAAGCGATGACTGGTAATATTCGTTCACACGCTCTTAATAGTACAAAACGTAGATTTAATCTTAATCTACAAAAAGTAACTCTCAATGACGGCGGTAAACCAGTAACCTTACGTGTAACAGCTAAAACCGCAAAAACACTTAAAAAACACGGTTTAGTATAAAAAAAAAATCTCTTGTTGAGAGATTTTTTTATATCTTGCTTTGATCGAAGATACCAATATATGGTAAGTTTCTTAATTTTTCGTCATAATCAAGACCAAATCCAACTACGAAATGGTTTGGAATAACAAAACCATTAATATCTGGATTAATATTTTCTTGGCGATTCGCTTGTTTGTCTAATAGCGTCATAATCCGAAGACTACGAGGACGACGAGCTGAAAGCATATCGTTAATCCGTTTTAAAGTAATCCCAGAATCAATTATTTCTTCAACAATAAGTACGTCCTTATCCTTGATATCTTGTGCCATATCAAGAATCACTTTGGCATTACCAGTTGTTTTTAATCCGCCTTGGTATGACGAAACTGTTAAAAAGTCTAAGACACAGTCAACTGTTACATCTTTAATTAATTGCATCATAAATGGCATTGCACCTTTCATAATACCAACAATAATTAAGTCGTTTGAGTCTTTGTAGGTTTCGTTAACTCATTCAGCTAATGTTTTAATCTTAGCTTCTAGTTCTTCTTTTGTAAATAAAACTTTTTTTACTAATTCGTGTTTTTCCATTTCATCCTTTTTGAAGTTGAAAAATCGTGATTATCAATAATCGCGATTGCTTTTTCAGTTACTTCTTTACTTGTTAAATTATTTACATCAATTATATAATAAGGTATTTGAAATTTTTCAACAACTTCAATAAAAACATCTTTATATAACTCATGCAACCTTTTAAAATAATTATAATTCGCGTCTCAATTACTAGTTTCTACCTCACGATTTCGCTTAAAAAGGTGTTTTTTAAACGTCTCAAATGTCATATCTAAATAAATTGCTAAATCCGGATTTGCTTCTAAATCTAGAATTTCTTCAAATAACGCATTAAATGCTTCTAGATATTTCTTTTCTTTTTTTTCGAGATTCGCAACAGCAAAAACATAATGTTCAAGCACAAAACGATCAAGTATCAATAAATCATTTTGATGATTTCTTGTTTCTAAAAATTTATTATTTAGCCTTTTAAAATTATCGGTTAACGATTCAACGATATAGCTCTGAAATCCAATATCAATGTTTGGTTTTTGTTCATAAATTCAACGCAAGAAGGTATTAAAAACAGGATCATCGTCTTTAAATTCTTCAATTACCATTGATGTTTTGTAATGTTTGTGTAATGCCTTTGAAAGCGTAGATTTACCAGAAGCGATATTACCACTAATGCCAATTACCATTATTTTTGCATCTCACTTTCAATAACTGCCACCGCTTTTTTAAAAACTTGTTCTTCGTTTAAGTTATTGGTATCAATCACTACATAGTTAAGGTTATATTTTTGCGCTTGTGCTATAAATGTAGTTTTGTAATTGTTGTATAAAGTTTGAAAATACTCTTTATTAGTTTCGAAATTAGCAATTTCTACTTCTCTCCCACGTGAAAAAAGACGTTTTTTAAAAGTTTCGAAACTCATATCAAGATAAATCGCCAACGCTGGTGTTTCCTTTTTAGTAATTAAATGTCTAAAAAGCGCATCATACCCTTTTAAGTATTTTTCGCCTTTTTCTTTTAAAATAACATTAGCAAAAATATAGTGTTCAATACTAAAACGATCCAAGAAAATATGGTTCTTTTGCGGATCTAACTTTGCTTCTTTAAATTTTGTAAGTAGGTCATTAAGTTTGGTGGTGTGGTTTTCAACAACATATGATTGAAAACCAATTGTTAAATTTGGTTGTTTTTCATAAAGTCATTTTAAGAAGGTGTTGAAAACTTCGTCGTCTTCAGCGAATTCATCAAGTTTTCAAGTTTCATTTTTTTGATTAAAATAATCAACAAGGCGATTAGTAAGAGTACTTTTGCCGCTGCTGATCATACCACTTATTCCGATAAGCATTATTTATGTCCTATTTCAAGAATTTTGACACTATATTTTTCAGGAGCATCAACTTCGACAACTTCACCAACTCTATGACCTAATACTGACTGTGCAAGTGGTGAAACGTTTGAAATTTTTTTGTTAATTGGGTTTGCATCGATTTCACCAACAATTTGATATGTATTTGTTTTTTTAGTAAGTTCATTTTTAAGTTTAACAAAACTACCAATTGTCACGGTATCAGTGGTTGTTGTTTCGATAATTTTGGCGTTTGTTAAAAGTTTTTCGATTTCCGAAATCCGGGCTTCGATTTTCCCTTGACGTTCACGAGCTGAATCGTATTCAGCATTTTCAGAAAGGTCACCTAATTCTCTAGCTTCCTTAATTTCTTGAATAACCTCAGGACGTTCAACCTCAACAAGATGTTTTAATTCTTCTTGTAATTTTTTAAGACCTGATTCGGTTAAAAGTGTTTGATTTTTGTTTTTCATTTTATGCTCCTTTCGCTGTTAGTATAGTTATTATATATTACAAAAATATATAGGCTTCGTTATTTATTTATTTTCTTGACGATTAAAATAAATTTACGATCGGCACTAAATTCATATAAGTAACCAAACTTCTTAATTTGGTCACTAAGAATTGTTCGTGAGTAATTATTTAATGGATTAACATTGATAATAATCATCCCGTTTGCATTGAGTTTTTCATATAAATTTTCAAGGTAATTATTAATATCCTCGTCATTTATTCACAAAATAGCATCGAATGTTTGATTTAATCCGGCCATTTTATAATTGTATTCGTAACCTAAGTTTTTAATTTTGTTAAGATTCTCTTCGTCAACTTTGTTATGAAAAATCTTAGTTCATTTTAGTTGTTTTGCAATTGTGAAACCATAGTATTCACAATTTTGACCAAAAATAAGAATATTTTCGTACTGGTTAATAAAAATATTATTAATTAAAAATTCTACTTGTTGTGGCTTCATACTAATTCCAAGTTTGTCTTTAACATCATCATTAATTTCACCAGCGTTTTTACGCACCGCTTGATTAGTGTTGCCAAATGAATATTTATTTTTTACACGACGAATAATAAAAAAGAAAATAATAAAACTTATAAATGAAATTCCAATTGCCACAAACATTGAAATCAATAAAATCTTATCTGTTTTATTCATGATTAATCCCCATATAACGCTCTAAAATTAGCTGTGCCGCTAACGAGTCCTTAAATTTCTTTTGCTTACGACGCGCTAAACCACCGCTTTTAAGAATCGCTCTTGCCTCGATAGTTGTTTCGGTTTCGTCTTGTAAAACAATTTTTAAGTTATATTTTGTTTTTAGTAAATGATAAAAGTTTTCAACATAAAGTGTAGTTTGTGATTTTGTACTTGTCTTGCGAAGTGGATAGCCAAGTATAATTGTGTCAATTTCGTATTCCTTTAAATATTCATCGATTTTGTTTAAGATAACTTCGAAATCGTACTCAAAATATTTAATTGTTTCTAATCCAATGGCAAACATATCAAACGGATCGCTAATTGCCACGCCACAAGTAACCGTACCCAAATCAAGGGCGATTTTACGCATCTTTTACCGCACTTTCAATTACCTTTAATAAATTAGAGTCATCGCTTAATTTACCTATTGCAAAGATTGCATTACCACCACCCTTGCCATTAGTTTTGGCAAAGATTTTTTGAAGTAATTTATTTGAATCAACAAGATGCGAGCCAACGCATAAAATCATTCCTGATTCTTGTTTACTTCCTAAAATAACAATACTATTTTTGTGTTTTTCGCGTTGGGTTGCGGCTTGTACGTTTAGAACTTGCGCTGGTACTTCAAAGCTATAAACAACTTCTTTACCGCCGATATTTTTAGTCTTAAATTCTAGTTCAAGATTTTCGTGTTTTTTAGCTTCTAATTTACTTAGCTTAACGAGTTCATTTTTTAGTTCTTCTAAGTAATTTTCCAAGGCTAAAAGTTGTTGTTTTTGATCCTTGTTATTGAAATTTTTAAATTTAAATTTACTATCAAACTTTGTAATTTTTTCTTTTAAAACATCTAGTTCTTGATTTACATTTTGAAGCGAGTCTTTATAGTATTTATCAACAAGTTTGTTAGTAGTTATTGCTCTTAAACGATATACGCCCGCTTGTTTTTTCTCAACCGAAACAATCTTAAATGCTTCAATAAAACCTGTATTAGGTACGTGTGTTCCGCCACATAAATCTTTAGTAATTTCCTTGAAATCAACCATCCGTACAGCGTTAGGATTCATATATTCCATCTCTTCAAGTGTCATATAGACATTTTGTTTTTTAGCCTCATTAAGCGTTATTACATGGTAATCACGTTTAATATCTTTTTCAATAAATTCCTTGAATTTTTCTTCAATTTTATCAATTTCTGCTTTCGTTAATTTACGTTCACTCGGAAAGTCAAATGTAAATCTTTCGTCAGTTATATCACTTCCAAGTTGCACAATGTGATTGCCTAAAACTTGACGCATAATTGAAAAAACAATGTGGGTTGATGAGTGATTTCGCATCATCCCATAACGACGTTCTTTATCTACAAAACACTCAAGCGGTAGGTCTTTTTTAACAACTCCTTTAACAAAGTGAACATGATTATTATTCTTATCCTTAAACACATCAAGAATCTGAATTTTATTGTCAGCTTGCAGCATATAACCATTGTCATGATTTTGTCCACCACTTGTTGCATAAAATGGTGTTCGATCAAGAATTAAATAACACTTGTCTTTTGAGCTAGAAATTTCTTTTTCAGCGTCAGCCATAAATAAAATTTTAGCCTTGCCTTCCATAGTTTCATAACCAGTAAATTCTGATATTTTTCGACTTACTAAAGCAAGTGAATTAATCGCTTTTGTCATACCACTAACTTGTTTATTACGTGACTTGTCAGCGTGGATTGCTTTTTCATTTTCCAGCTTTTTAGCATCAACTTCGATGTTATATTCTTTTAAAATTTCAATAGTTAACTCAAAAGGAAAACCATAAGTTTCGTAAAGTTGAAAAACAGTTTTTTCATTGATAACCTTCTTTGCTGCAATTAAATCAAGAAGCAACTTACGGCCTTTCTCGATTGTCTTGGCAAAAAGTAATTCTTCATTTTTAACAACACTTTCAACCTTTTTTACATCATACTCAAATGGCAGTGTTTCTTTAATTGTTTTAATCAACTTATAAAGGAATGTTTTATCTTTAATTTTTAAAATAAATGATTGGTAATAACTACGACGAATTAAACGACGAATAATGTAACCACGACCTATGTTGCTTACACTAGCGCCATCACCTATAGCATTAGCCACGGTTCGCATATGATCAGCAATAATCTTAAATGAGGTATTAATTTGAGCTTGTTCTTTTTCCTTGGTAAAGTAATTATTTATATCGTATTTATAAGGTGTGAGCTTTTCAATTTCTTTAATAATCGGAATAAACAAATCAGTATCGTAGTTAGTTGGAGCATCTTGCATAATCGAAACAATCCGTTCTAAACCAGCGCCTGTATCGATATTTTTTTGCTTAAGTTCGGTATATTTACCATCACCTAAATGATTAAAAGTTGAAAAAACAATGTTTCAAATTTCAATAAAACGATCATTATCAATATCATGTGCAATTAACTCAACACCCCGTTTGTCAAATTTTTCACCACGGTCGTAAAAGATCTCGGTGTTTGGTCCGCAAGGGCCTAAGCCATGTTCCCAAAAGTTAGTTTTTTTATCACCTGGTACCATATGAATTGGATCGATTCCGTGCTTAATTCAAAGATCGCGTGTTTCTAAATCTTCTTTAAAGTATGTTACATAAATCTTTTCTGGCGATAACTTTAAGTGCTTAATAACAAATTCGGCACCTCAAGCAATTGCTTCTTTTTTAAAATAGTCACCAATTGAAAAATTACCAAGCATTTCAAAAAATGTGTGGTGTCTAGTTGTTACCCCCACATTTTCAATATCGTTAGTACGAATCGCTTTTTGCGAGTTTGTCAAACGAGGATGTGGTGGTTTTTTCTTACCTGAAAAATAATCTTTTAATGTGGCAACACCAGAGTTAATTCATAAAAGCGAATTATCTTTGATCGGAATCAAACTTTTAGGTTCCACAATCAAGTGATCTTTTGATTTAAAAAATTCTAGTCACATTGTACGAATTTGTTTTGAATTAAGCATTGTTCTCCTTTATTTTTGCAACAAAATATGCTTTGGCATTTTGTAAATCTACACTACTAATTTTATCTAATCTTTGATTAGAAATGAGTCGAATTTCTTGGTGAATATTTAAAATGTAATCAGCATTAATAATCGCTTCTTCTTTGGCATCAAAATCAAGAAACTTAAGATGTTGATTTTGATTCATATCAACATGTAAAACACAGTAATACATAAAATCATTAATCTCGATAGTCGCGGCGTAAATCCCATAGTGCAGTTTTAAAATATCACTTCATTTAAAACTAAAACCACTTTCAAGCCTAATTTTAATTGCATAATCTTTAACCAGTAATTTGTTGGCAAATTCAACAAAACCCATTGGAATTTGTTCCTTAATAATTGATGTAGAAATTTTATGTCCTTTAACTAACTGAAGATCGCAAACAACTGTTTCATAATATTTTTTTAAATAATTAACATCTAGTAAGTCGCTGCCAAATTTAAAATCAGCACCACAAACAATAACTGGTTTTTGTTTTTTAAATAACATATCTAGAAACACTTGTCCAGGTAGATGTTTAACCTTACTAAACTCAACCAAAATAACATTGTCAATTCCTAAATCAGCAATTTGTTGCAAACGAACTTCAAGTTGTATAAACTTTTCTTTCGACTTATTAGGCATTACATCCGGATCGTCAAAAATCATCATTACAGTTTGTTTGCCAAATTTTTTAGCAGCTAAAATTAACTCATAATGACCAATGTGAAGCGATTCAAAAGAACCCAGTATAAATACTGGGTTTTTAAATTCATAATCGCTACCATACTTGTAAATGTCCATTATGTCTTTAATTATAATCAATTAGTTGATAGTTAAGATGTTTTTTCTAATATTATCAACGACGACAATATGGATTTTGTTTTTGCTATTAACAAGTTCATCAATCTTGACAACAATATCAAGCTGGGTTTCTCATTTAATTCGTGTTTTGCTTTCCGCAGCAACAAAACTTTCAAGTTCACTGCGACGAATACGAAAAATTGAATTTAAACTTAAAAAGTAAAATGAATCGAATTTTTGTGGTTCTTGCTCCTTGTCCATTCCATCTTCTTTTTCGATTCATATTCCGTTAGTCATTTGTGTTTTTTGGTCCATTTTAGAGGCAAGACAATAGTAATAATAATCTTGGTCCTTAGTGATAATGAAAATCGTATCGATAAAATTTTCGATACTATACTTATCTTTAAATTTTTTATCCAATGTAATTGGCGTTAATGTTGTTAAATTTGTTTTTTCCATACCCTAATACTACCAAGAGGCAAGATGTGATTTTTCCTAACTTTTTCCCGTTTTTTATCCTTAATGTTCTATAATCATATTTATATGAATACCAACTACCGATACAATCCTGTGACAATCAAAATTGCTTACCTAAGTATGATGTTGGCTTTGGTAATTCTTTTTAATTATTTGTCAAATTTTATGACTGTTTTTCAGTTTTTAAAACTAGACTTATCTAGTATTTTTATTATCATTAGCTTTATCTATATTTCTAAAATAGGAGCCATTAGTTTAGCATTAATTCGATTTGGAATTGGTCCTAGTTACTCTCATTTAGGATATGATCCCGTTTCGGTGCTAGGTCATTCAATTTTATTAATAACAACAATTATCTTAGTTCTTCTTTTATGATTAATGATGTTTTTAATTAAAAAAGTAAATACATCTTTTATCAAAAAACAAGTTTTAGTTTACAGCGTAAGCGTAATTATTTGTTCGCTCATAATGTTCATTTTAAATGCTTTACTTTTTACACCAGCATACTTGTACTTATTTAATAGTGTCAAAAGCATTGATTTTAGACCGCTTGCTGCTAACTGAGAAAATATGAAATGAATGACGCTTGGAATTGAGAATTACTGATTAGGTATGTTTGTACTTTATAGCGCCTTCAACTTACTTTCGTATGGCCTTAATGCCCTAGCGAGCATTTTACTTGAAATTGCTTTTAGCAAATCAAATATTATTAAACCGACAATTTTCAAAGAAAAAATCAATTAATTATTAATTATTATTATTAAAAATTACTAACTTTTCATATTTTATTTTTCTTTGAAATCTTGTCATTATTAAATATATAATAATACTATTGCAACACACATCTTTAAGATATAAAGAAGGTACATATGGAATATGATTTTGAAAAAATCGAAAAAAAATGACAATTAAAGTGAAAGCGTAATGGTAGTTTTGAAACAAAAAATAATTTTAAATTACCAAAAAAATACATCCTTTCAATGTTCCCTTACCCAAGCGGAAGACTACATATGGGACATGTACGTAATTACGCAATTTCTGATGCAATTGCTCGTTTTTGACGCAAAGAAAATTACAATGTTTTACACCCAATTGGTTGGGATGCTTTTGGTTTACCCGCTGAAAACGCCGCAATCAAAAATAAAAGCGAACCTAGTGCTTGAACCCGTTCAAATATTAATACAATGCGAGACCAATTACAAGAACTTGGATTTAGTTTTGCATACGAACGCGAATTAGCTACTTGTGATTATGACTATACAAAATGAGAGCAAGATTTGTTTATTAAATTTTATAACGAAGGTTTAATTTACAGAAAGAAAGCAAGTCTTAATTACTGCGAAAAAGACCAAACTGTTTTAGCCAATGAACAAGTTGTGAACAACCGTTGTTGAAGATGTGATGAACCCATTGTTTTAAAAGAATTAAATCAATATTATTTCAATATTAAAAAATACCAAAACGAGCTTTTAGAAGACTTGGAATTACTAAAAAATAACTGGCCGGATCAAGTTATTAAAATGCAACAAAATTGAATTGGAAAAAGCAATGGATACCTTATTGATTGCCCAATTATTGATAAACAAAAATTAACAAAAATCAGTAAAATTTCAATATTTACTACTGAAAATATCGATTTTAACACATTGGCATTTATCAATCTTTCATACGATCATCCATTAGTTAAAGAGTTAATTGAAAATAATAAAATTGATGCTAAAAAACTTGAAAAAATCAAACTATTAACTAACGATTTAACTAACCAAAACTTTAGTTATTATGAGTTGCCTGTCAGCGCTAAAAATCCATTAAACCCATCAGGCGAATTAAAAATTGTTGTAACAAATTATGCTCATTTAAAATATAAAAATGATGTAATTTTTGGTTTGTTTAGCGAAGAAAAAACTGACCGCGATAATCAAATTATTAGCGAACTAAAAATTCATAAAATGCCAGAAATTGAGTACGATATTAACAAACTAATCAAGGATAAAATCATTAAAAAAGAAACACATTTTAACCTTAAAGATTGAGGAATAAGTCGCCAAAGATTTTGAGGTACACCTATTCCTTTAGTACACTGCGAAAAATGTGGAATAGTGCCTGAAGATATTAAAAACTTACCAATCAAATTGCCTAAAATTAAAGTTTTAAAATCTTCAAAAGAAGCACTTAAAGAAAACAAAGAATGACTTCATACAACTTGTCCTAAATGTCATGAATTCGCAACTCGTGAAACGGACACTTTAGATACCTTTATGGAATCGTCATGATACTTTTTACGCTTTACCACACCTAAAAAAGATCGTATTGAAAAAATGTTCACCAAAGAGCTAGACTACTTTAATCAAGTTGATCAATACATCGGCGGAATTGAACACGCAATCCTTCACTTGCTTTATGCTCGTTTCTTCACAAAACTACTTTATAAAATGAAGATTGTTAAATTTAAAGAACCATTTAAAAAACTCCTTACACAAGGAATGGTTTTAAAAGATGGTGCAAAAATGTCAAAATCAAAAGGTAATGTTGTTGATCCAAGCGAGTTAATTAGCAAGTATGGCGCCGACACAGCACGTTTATTTATTCTTTTTGCAGCACCACCGGAAAATGATTTAGAGTGATCAAGCGCTGGTGTTGAAGGTTCATTTAAATTTATTAAAAAGCTAATCGCAAATATAGGCAATGTAATCAAAGTAGATAAACAAATCACTCCTAAAGATCTTAGTGATACTGATAAGGAAATTCGTTTTAAAATCCATAAACTACTTGAAAAATACTACACAACTTTTATGGATGAAAACACCACTTACAGTTTTAATACGATCATTGCCTTAGCGATGGAAGTTTTAAACGACTTAGCAAAAACAAGGAATTACGAAGTCTGAACTGAAGCATATTACATTATGCTAAATGTTTTAGAACCATTCATTCCCCATATTGCCAGCGAACTTTCGCAAGAATTATTTCTTTCTTCTAATTTAAGACATCTAATTTTAGATCAAAATGCGCTAGTGCTTGACTATGTTAAATATGCGGTAACGATTAACGGGAAAGTCCGCGGCGAAATGCAAGTTGATCGTAGCACCGGTAAAGAACTTGTCCTTGCTAAAGCTAAAGAAATCGCAGCAAAGTGACTTGAAGGTAAAGAAATTTTAAAAGAAATATTTATCCCTGGCAAACTAGTTAACTTTGTAATTAAAAACTAAGTTCTAGCCTTTGATATATTACAATAATGTAATATAATACTCATAACATTAAACACAAAGGAGAAAAATGAGTGAAACAACCAAATCTTTTATAACAAGTTTAAATTACTTAAGAAGAAAGAACCTTTCTAGCGAAAAAGAAAAACAAGTCAATGAAAAAATAGTTACTTTACCCGCTGTTAATATTGATGATGCGCCTTTTGGTCTTTTTTCTAATGTTAGAATTGAAGAAGAAAATGTCGTTAATCAAATTATCGATGCTTGCAAAATTGACGACGAACTCAAGAAACAAGCAAATCTTGAAGAATACAAACCACAAATCATTATTTACTTTTCAAAAGCAAGCAATAGCAAGAAAGGTGCTGAAATTCTTGTTGATAAAAAACAAATTCGTGAATATGGATATTTAGTTGATATCCTTGGTTTTTCACACACCAAAACCGGTGGAATTAACGTTGAATACTTTGCCACCAATTTAGTTAAAATTCATGATGTTACAACCGAAATGATCAACAAATATAATGTTCCTTATATTAGTAAAATCACCGGGACAGTAGTTAGCGCATTTGAAACCTTTGAAGAAGGTAAAACACCAAACATTAAAGATGAAATAAACTTTAGTAAAGCACAATTTGATGAATTAATTAACGAAGCTAAAACCAACCCCTCATCTTTAATTTACGACGATTTCGAACAAGCAAAAGCCCTTTATGGATCATTAATTAGTATTAACGAACAAGATTCAGTGATCATCACACACAAAAACGCAATTCTTGCAACAATTGAGTTTTTATTCTGAAAGAAACCGGAATCAAAATCACTAAAACAAATCCAAAGACAGTTCACAATTACTAACAAACTAAAAATTAATTCGCTTACCTTATTTACAAATTTACATAAAATTTTCCTTGATAAAAATGATGATAAATTATCAGCCGAAATCGATAATCAAATCGAAACCAAATTACGTAACGACCTTGATAAACAACAAAAAGACTTCATTTTACGGGAAAAAATGCGAATTATTAAGGATTTAATCGACGACAATAATGATAGTGAAGATATTAGCAACAACAAAGGTGAAATCCAAAACAAAAATAAAAGATATCCTGACAATGTCTTAAAAGTTATTAACGAAGAACAAGAAAAGCTTCGTAATATGATGCCTTCAAGCCCAAATGCTGATATTACCAAAACCTATATTGATAACCTTAAAAGCCTACCTTGAAGAAAAACTAGTGTCTTTAACACAACAATTGCTAATGCTCAAAAAGTATTAGAAAAAAATCACTATGGTTTAGAAGAAGTTAAAAAACGGATTGTTGAATATATCGCAATCGCAATTCGTCGTAACGAATACCTTAAAGAAACCAAAAAACACGAGAACATTAAAATTAACGATAAAGAAGAAATCAATCTTGAGTTATTTAAAGATACTGATTCAAGCAAAAATACCGAAAATTACTCACCAATTCTAACTCTTGTTGGGCCTCCTGGAACTGGTAAGACATCGCTTGCAAAATCAATCGCAAATGCTTTAGGTCGAAAAATGATTAAAATTTCGCTTGGTGGGGTACACGATGAAGCAGAAATCCGTGGCCACAGAAGAACTTATGTTGGTGCTATGCCAGGTAAAATTATCCAAGCAATCAACAAAGCTGGCGTATCAAACCCTGTTATTTTACTTGATGAAATTGACAAGATGTCAAATGATCGTCGTGGCGACCCTACAAGTGCACTCCTTGAAGTACTTGATCCTGAACAAAACTCACATTTCCAAGATAACTACATCGAACTTGAGTATGACTTATCAGAAGTTATGTTCGTTGCAACCGCTAACTACTACGAAAATATTCCACCTGCTCTTATTGACCGGGTAGAAATTATTGAATTAAATAGTTATACAATTAGTGAAAAAATTAAGATTGCCCGTGAATACTTAATTGATCGAGTATTAAAACAAAACTTTGCAAATAAGGATCTATTTAGCATTAGTGATGAGATGCTTAAATATATCATCAAACACTATACCTTAGAATCTGGTGTCAGAGGGCTTTATCGTCAACTAGATAAAATTGTTCGTAAAATCACTGTTCTTAACCTTAAAAAGAAAAAGGGTGATATTAAAACGCTCGAGTTAACCAAAAAACAAATCACACAGCTTTTAGGTGTTAAGAAAATTGATGAAGAAGAAAACGAGAAAAAACCACGAATTGGTGCCGTTAATGGCCTTGCCTACACTTCTTATGGTGGTAGTACGCTAGAAATCGAGGTTACTACTTATCCAGGCAAAGGCGAGCTTAAACTTACTGGTCAATTAAAAGATGTGATGCAAGAATCGGCGCAAATTGCCGCGACATATGTTCGGGCAAATGCGAAGAAATTCGGAATCGATTTCAATTTCGAAGAAAATACCATTCATATTCACGTTCCTGAAGGAGCAACACCTAAAGATGGCCCTAGCGCTGGCGTCACCTTTACAACAGCTATTATTTCCGCTTTAGCTAAAAAAGAAGTTCCTACTAACATTGGTATGACTGGTGAAATTACCTTACGGGGAAAAGTTTTAGAAATCGGTGGTCTTAAAGAAAAATCATTTGCTGCTTACCAAAAGGGAATTACAAAAGTTTATATTCCTTTTGCTAATAAAAAGCATTTGAGTGAAATTCCTAAAGAAGTTTCAGCAAGCATTAAATATGTTCCTGTAACTGACTATAAAGAAATTTTTAACGACCTATTTACAACGAAAAAATAATGATCAATACAAAACCTTTTACCTCGCGCTTTGATGTCTTCTATCGCTTCTGTTTGGTAATGTTTTATCTTAGTTTTGTTCTAATTATTCCAATTATTATTTACGTTTTTAAAAAGAAACAAATTTATTACGAGGTTAATTTAATTAAAACATCACTCGAAAAAATCAGTAACTTAATGTTGCAAATTTCACCCGAGTTAAATATTTATAACTCGCACGAGTTTTTTGACAATTATAAATTAAGAGATAATGTACAAACTTATATTGATGAGCTAAATGTTTTAATTGATATCTATAACCTCCACATCAAATTATTACGAAAAGAATTCTTATTCTTTATTTCTAAACTCATTATTCTTAAACTTAGAATTACGGACTACGATTTACTTGAAACAATTAGTATTAAAAAACAACCACAATAGGCGGTTGTTTTTTATTTAAATTTTTCGATTTGTACAAGCAAATCTTCGTATGACATATATCCCATTAGTTTTGCAACTTCTTTACCATCTTTGTAAATAAAAGTAGTTGGAATTGAAGCGATTTGTCTTTCAATCGCGAATGCTTTATTTTCATCAATATCAATTCGATAAATATCTAGATTTTGTTTTTCAGCAAGTTCTTCTAAAACAGGCTTTAACATTTTACATGGTGGACATCATACAGCGTGAAAATTTAAGATTTTTAGGCCTTTGTCAAGACCGTTTCCAATCCCCTCTTTAGTTGTATTAATTAACATACATATCTCCTTTTTATTTTGTAGCAAATTAAGTTTACCATACATAGAATTAAAAACCAAGCAAAATCCTTGATTTTTTCCATCAACTTTCATATATCAAAAAATGCTAATTTTTTACTTAGATGACAAGGCAATAAAATATGGAAATATTTCACATTTTTTGGACGTTTTGTTCTGCTTTTTGTAACGTGGAAACGTTTTTATATATAATTTCTATATGACAAATAAATAAGAAAAGAGAGGAGATTTAAATGTCTAAAACTAAGAAAATTTTAATGTCAATTTTCGGTGTTGGTGCTGCGATTACTACAGCAGTTGCAACATCATGTGGACCAACAGGTGGTGGAAGTGAAGACGGAAAACTTGTTGCAGTCGTAATGACCGACCCTGAAAACCCAATATGAGTAAAAGCAAAATCAGCAGCTGAAGCTGCATTAGAAAAACAAGGTTTACCAACTGTTGCTAATATTATTAAAAGTCAATCAGATCAAAACTCATGAATTCAAACACAACTTGATGCACACAGCACAATTAAATACTTATTGCTAGCTCCAACCGATACTGGTGCAGCAACAGCTGTTCAAAATGCTAAAGAACGTAATGTGACTGTTATTGCATACGACAAATTAATTCCTGCAATTAGTGATAACTACAACTGATATGTATCATTCGATAATGAACGTGTTGGTGAATTACAAGGTCTAGCATTCTTGTCGGGTATTTACAAATATCAAGAACCAGGAGAAGGCAAAGATAACATCTTTGATGACGAAACAACAATGCTTGAATGAGTAAAAGCTCACAAATTAGCAGAAAAGGGTATTTTCTACACCGTTGGTGGTGACCCTGCCGATAACAATGCGAGATTATTCTACGACCCTGCTGTTGCCTTAATTAAAAAAGCTCAAGAAATCGACCCTAACCTTGTTAATGGTATCCTTAATGACAGTTTTAGTATCGCTGGTACACCAGATTGAAACTATGCGCTAGCAAAAAATAGAATTGCTACTGAACTAGAAAAACTCAAAGTAGAAGACAAAGATAATGTTGTGGGTATTTTAGTACCTAACGATGGTATGGCAAACGTAATGGTGGAAGCACTAGCAGATGCAGAAATTAACAACGTTATCCTTACCGGATTAGACGCTAACGAAACAGCATACAATCACATTAAAAATGGTAAACAAATGATAACCATTGACAAACCTGACTCACGTACTACAGAAATTGCTTCATTAATGATTAAAGCATTATATGAAAAATCAAAAGAAGCAGGCAAAGATGTTGACTTAACTCCTGAAGAAATGGAAGCAGCTATTAAAAAATACGCACCTGACCTTAAATACAAATTCAGAATTGTGTCAACAGATCCAGCATATCAAGTAACAAGTGCTGATGGTAAAAGTAAAAAATTCATTAAATCAGTTATTATTGAACCAGTTATTATTACTAAAGACAACGTTGAACAAATCAAACCTGGCGTTTAATTACACAAAATAAAAAAACCCGAGTTTACGGGTTTTTTTATTCAAACTCAACTGTACCAGGAGGCTTACCAGTGCAATCGTAGAAGACACGATTAATATGTTTAACTTCGTTAACGATTCGGCTAGTCACTTTCTCTAACAAATTTCAAGGTAAATGAATCGCTTCTGCTGTCATAAAATCCTCTGTACTAATCGCTCTTAAAACAATTGCGTAATCATAAGTTCGAAAATCACCTTTAACACCAACCGATTTCATATTGCTTAAAGCTGCAAAATATTGGCTGACTTTTTTATTTAAACCTGCCTTTGTAATTTCCTCACGAAAAATATAATCGGCTTCTTGAACAATATTTACTTTTTCAGCTGTGACCTCGCCGATAATTCTAATTCCTAATCCTGGTCCCGGAAATGGTTGACGATAAACAAGATCATCTGATAGCCCTAGTTCTAGACCAACTTTTCTTACTTCATCTTTAAATAAATCTCTTAGCGGTTCAATAATTTCTTTAAAATCAACATATTCTGGTAATCCACCAACATTATGGTGCGATTTAATTACCGCTGAATCACCCAAACCACTTTCAATGACGTCAGGATAAATTGTTCCTTGAACTAAAAAATCTACCGCCCCAATTCTTTTAGCTTCTTCTTCAAAGACACGTATAAATTCTTCACCAATCACTTTACGCTTGATTTCAGGGTCGGTAACACCTTTTAGTTTTGTGTAAAATCGTTCTCGAGCATCAACCTTAACAAAGTTGATATCATAACTCCCCTCTTTTCCAAACACTTTAGTAACTTCTTCAGCCTCGTTTTTTCTTAATAGCCCATGATCGACAAAAACACACGTCAATTGTTTACCGATTGCCTTGGCCATTATTACAGCGGCCACTGAAGAATCCACACCACCAGAAAGAGCACAAAGTGCTTTACCGTTTCCTACTTTCTTGCGAATGCTTAAAACTTGATCTTTAACAAATGCTTTCATTTTTCAATCTTTCTTACATTTACAAATATCAAAAAGAAATGCTTTAAACATTTTATTACCTTCTTTTGTATGGGTAACTTCAGGATGAAATTGTACTGCATACAAATTTAACTTGTTATTTTCCATCGCAACAACAGGACAATTACTACTTTGAGCTGTTTTAATAAAACCCTGTGGCATTTCTTTAATATAGTCAGTATGACTCATTCAAGTATTTGTTTCTTGTGATACATTAGTAAAAAGCTTAGCTTTATTATTAGTTTTAACTATCGTTTTACCATATTCACTAATTGGTGCAGTAGCTACTTTACCGCCAAGCGTGTAAGCCATTAATTGGGCTCCATAGCAAATACCTAAAATCGGAATCTCTAATTCAAAAAGTTCCTTATCTGCATGTGGAGAACTTTGATCATAAACACTATTAGGACCACCAGTTAAAATAATTCCTTTAGGATTAAGTTTTTTAATTTCAGAAATCGACGTTTTATATGATTTCACAATACAATAAACCCCATTTTCACGAACACGACGAGCTATTAATTGGTTATATTGACCGCCAAAGTCTAAAACAAGAATAAATTCTTTTTCCATAAAACTCCTTGTGTTATTTTTTGGGTTTTAGTATTACATCGTGAGCGCCGCCCTCAGTAATACTAGCTGGTGAGACAAGCGTGATTTTTGCATTTTGTCGAAAGTCAGCTAAATTTAATAAGCCACAATTGCACATTGTTGCTTTAATTTTATTAAGCGAAAGCGCCAAATTATCATGTAAACTTCCAGCATAAGGAACATAAGAATCAACGCCTTCTTCAAATTTTAATTTAGCATCTCCGCCTAAATCATAGCGCTGTCAGTTACGAGCACGACTAGATCCTTCTCCTCAATATTCTTTTACTTCTTTATCATTTACAATTAGTTTTTTTGAAGGTGATTCATCAAAACGAGCAAAGTAGCGTCCAAGCATAATAAAATCAGCGCCCATAGCTAAAGCAAGCGTCATATGATAATCATAAACAATCCCGCCATCAGCACAAACAGGAACATAAATACCACTCTTTTTAAAATATTCATCGCGTGCTTTAGCAACTTCAATCACAGCTGTTGCTTGTCCTCTACCTATTCCTTTTTGCTCTCTAGTAATACAAATTGAGCCACCACCAATTCCAATTTTTACAAAATCTGCGCCGGCTTCTGATAAAAATAAAAACCCTTCTTTATCTACTATATTTCCTGCGCCTATCTTTACTTCATCGCCATATTTTTTATGAGTTCATTTAAGCGTTTCGGCTTGCCACTCTGAAAACCCTTCAGACGAATCGATACATAAAACATTGACACCGGCGGCAACTAATGCCGGAATTCGTTCTTTATAATCTCTAGTATTAATACCGGCACCGACAACCAATTCATTTTTATTATCTAAAAGAATTTGTGGATTGCTATCAATTATACTTTGAGTAATTTTATATTCTTTAACACGCTTAACCATTGCTGCTTGGTCAGTAATGGTTTGCGAACCAAAAATAAAAGCAACTCCACCTTCTTTAGCAAGTGCAATTGCTAGTTTATCATCGCTAACAGCTTGCATAATTGCCGAAACAAGTGGAATATTTGTACTTAATATAGGCTTGGTCCCTTTTTTAAATTTAACAATTGGTGTTTTAAGATTTACATTTTCAACACGACATTCTTTTGATGAATACCCTGGCACTAATAAATATTCACTAAATGTTCTAGATGGCTCCTTTAAAATTTTTGCCATTTCTCCTCTTTCCCTTATTTCTATAATATTTTTATATTATAGTATAGCATTAATGAGGAGCTTTTATATCTAAACTGTTATTTTTGTAATCCTTATATATGATTTATTTAAGGATTTATAACACTATAAATATCGATAATTACCTAAATTAAAAGTTGTCGTTATCAAGTGCGTCGATAACTTCGCTACGTGATGAAATCTAAAATAAAATAATTCTTAGTTTTTAAAAACGGGTGTTTAAATAATTAAATTTATAAAATATCTTTTAACATTTTTTCTATACATCTCTTTTTTTCGTCATTATTAGGATGAACATAGAGATTTAAAGTGGTAGTTACATTTGCATGTCCAAGAATAACACTAACAGTTTTAACGTTGTTTTTAGATTCTATACATCTAGTAGCAAAACTGTGTCTTAACCCATGAAATTTTAAATACGGAATTCCTAGTTTTAATAATATCCTCTTATAATAATTTCTATAAGTTCTAGGCTCAATCGGTTTTTCGTCATTACTTAAAACATAAAATGTATCCTTGCATACTTTCTTTAATGGTCTGATAATCGAATAAAGATAATTAGTTAAGGGTATGTCTCTATTTGATTCCTTTGTTTTAGGCATATCTTCTTTTATTTTTGTATATTTACTTTCACCATCAACCACATAAATTCGCTGTAGTGAATGGTTGATTTTAACAACTTTATTTCCAATATCAAAATTCTCCCATTTTAAAGCGCATAATTCTCCAATCCTTAACCCCGAGCATAAACAAATTACGATCCCTAAATTTTTAAATGAAAAATTATCATTTAAATAACTTAAAAGCATTTTTTGGTTTTCTTTAGACATTACTTTTAACTCTTTTTTAGCTGAGTTTTTGGGATATTTTATATCTATTGGCATTAATGCCATCAAATTCTTTTTTATAGCAAACTTTTGAATCATCTTAATCACGACTACAACATCTTTTACCGTTTTTTCGCTAAGCCCCTTTTTTAAAGAATCTAACACAAACTTTTGCACATCATCTTCAACAAACATTTCCTTTTCGCCAAAATAAGGGATGATGTGATTAACAATAATTAAGGAATATGCAGAATATGTTGATTCTTTAACATATTGTTTTTTATCCGCATTCCATAATTCAGCAACTTCTTTTATTACCATATATTTACCTCCTTTTATGGTTATAAACAATTATAAAATGAAGTTTTTTATGATTAATGTTCCGCAATGTTCCTAATTTAAGATTTAATTCTTTTTCTAATACTTATAATGAAATTACAATTGGAACACACATAATTCAGAAAGGTAGAAAAGCAAAATCAAGCGAATGAAATTTACCCGCATATTCCATAAATAATTCTGTTGGCTTTGCCCTTCAAAAAGATCAATGGGGAGATGCTTCTTATACAAAATTGTCAAAAGAAGGCTATAAATATATAGAAAAAGGTGATTTTGCATATAACCCTGCTAGAATCAATGTTGGTTCTATTGGTTTATATAAAGAAAATACTCCATGTATTGTTAGTTCTTTATATGTATGTTTTGAAACGAAACCATCAATTATTAATGATTATTTGTACATTTATTTAAAATCCGAGAAATTTAACAAAAAAATATTAAGAACTCAGGAAGGTGGAGTAAGAACATATTTTTTCTATGATAAATTAGAAAAAACAAAAATGTATATTCCATCATTAAAAGAACAACTTAAAATCTTAAAATTTCTATCCTTAATAGACGAAAGAATCGAAACCCAAAACAAAATCATTAATAAATATGAATCTCTAATAAAAATAATTATTGATTTAAAAATTTATGATCCATTTAGTGATAAAAAAGCATTAAAAAAATATGCCTCATTAAAGAATGGATATGCTTTTAAATCTGAAGACTATCTCGAAAATGGTCGCTACAAAATTATTACAATTAGCAATGTTACTGGAAATCAATACATTTCTAGAAAAGCGAATAAAATTGACATAATCCCTTACGATATACAAAGCCATCAATTATTAAGAAAAGGAGATATTCTTGTATCATTAACCGGAAATGTTGGAAGAGTATCTATGGTTGATGCTGAAAATTGTCTATTAAACCAGAGGGTTGGATTGATACTTTCGAAAGATATAAAGCTTCAAGAATATTTGTTTATCGTTTTAAATTCATTTAATTTTGAAAAATCAATGATAAAAAAAGCGCAAGGCGCTGCACAACTTAACATTGGAAAAAGCGATGTTGAAAATTATAAAATTCCATGCCCAACTGAAACAAAATTAAAAATTACAAATCTTGTACTTAAATATTTATCTAGATTATTTATCGAAAAAAGTATACTAGAACAGCATAAAAAAGAGAGACAGTATTTGCTGAATAATTTGTTTATATAAACATATTATTCATTAGATAAGCCCTTTCTTTTAGTAAGAGTTCACTATACCTTTTTTCGTTTTCTGCTTTTTTATCAAGAATTTTAAACAAGTCAATAATCAAATTTGTATTTATATCATCTATTATAGGAATATCAATATTTTTTAAAGTTTCAAGAACTATATAAGGCATAGCGCTTTGCTGCTTGTTTTTTCCAATAACCATAGGTAATATAAAACTCAAATAAGCTTTTAAATACAACATAGGAATTTTAGAATTTTGCAAAACATAAGTTCTTTGATATGCATCAAATTTTCCGTTGAAATATTTGATTTGTCCTATTTCTCCGTTTCCGGAAATCAACAAACTTTCGCCTTCGAATGAGTATTTATCTATTCTTAAAATTTCTTTTCCGCAGGTAAAGAAGGGAAAAGAACCGCCTTCAACTGCTTCATTTGCATTTCTTTTTCCAGTAAAAATATTTATAAGATTGTGCAATTTAGTTGTTGTTTTAAGTACAGCTTGATTAGTAAAAATTTTCTGCATAATTGATTTTATTAGAGATTCATATTTACTAATGATTTTGTTTTGGGTTTCAATTCTGTCGTCGATTAAATTTAAAAAAATAGCAATTTTTCTTTGTTCGTCTAAGTTCGGAAAACCAAAAACTAAAGAACCAACTAATTGACTAGATAAGTTACCTTGACCACCTTGCAAATAAGTATCAAGAATTTTTGTTTTATTCTTCTGTCACTGATATTTAATAAAGTTCTTGTCTTGTTCGGTACGAATACATAGAATCGCTTGATTAATTGCACCATCTATCTTTGAAATACCAATTTCACCACTTGTTGCTCCATATAATGCGAGTAACAAATCTCCTTTTTTAACTATTTTTGCTGAAGAGTTTTTTAAAGCGTCGTTATTAATAAATAATGTTGTTTTATCAGAATTAATTTCACCAGATCTAATAAAGGGGATTGTACCCTTATAAAATTTCCTATTTGAAGATAAAGGTGTACCACCCGAGAAAAAATTACAGCAAGAATGTAACTTTAGAAGGAGTCGGGAGTCTTCAAAGTTTTTAAATCTTAAATTAGGAACTTAACAAATAAAATAACCTGAAGGTTCCTAATTTAAGATTTAGAAAATTTCATGATCATTGAATAAAAGTGCCTTTGTCTGAATTCGTATATAGAGTTACAAGAAAAAACAAAACAAACAATTCTTTACTCCCTCTTACATTATCTGCGCAATATGGCATAATAAATCAAAAAACATTTTTCAATAAAACTGTAGCTAGTAAAGATCTGTCTAATTACTATTTATTACTCAAGGGGGATTTCGCTTATAACAAAAGCTATTCAAAAGATTATCCATGAGGTACTATCAAAAGACTGAATAAATTTGACATAGGCGTTGTTTCAAATTTGTATATTTGTTTCAATCCTTATAATGCAAATTCCGATTTTTTAGAGCATTATTTTGAAACAAACAAATGGCATAAAGAAATATCAAACATTGCTGTTGAAGGCGCCAGAAATCACGGATTATTAAATATATTTACCAATGATTTTTTGCTCACAAAGCATTTTATTCCTAGCTCAAAAGAACAAAGAAAAATTGCTATTTTTTTAAATTTAATCGATAGCAGAATCGAAACTCAAAACAAAATCATTGATAATCTTATTTCTCAAAAGAAATACATTTATGATAGGATTTTTCATAATATGTAAAAAAAGAAACTAGGTGAAATATGCAAGTTATATCAACCTCAAACTCTTTCGCGACAGGCAATTGACCGGAATGGTGCTTATTCTGTATATGGAGCTAATGGAAAAATTGGCCAGCATTCAGAATATAATCATGAAGAATCTGAAGTGTGCATAACTTGTAGAGGATCGAACAGCGGAACTGTTTTTATAACCGAGCCAATGTCGTGGATTAATGGCAATGCAATGGTTATACGCCCAATAAGACCTATAAATAAATTATTTTTGAAACAATCGCTACTAACCATCAAATGAGAAAAATACATCACTGGTTCCGGACAGCCTCAGCTGATTCAATCTGTAATGGAGGGTATTAAAATCCCGTATTGTTCTTTTGATATTCAAAATAGAATAGGAAAAGTAGTTGAATTAATTGATTGAAAATTAAAAAGAATGAGAAGAGAAAAAGAGTTATACTTTATTCAAAAAAAATATCTATTAAACAATCTTTTTATATAAACATATTTGTAAGTAAATATTCTTTTTGTGATTTATATTTGCATAATATTTCTTCTTCTAATTTTGTTTTTTCGTGGAAAAAGCTAAACATTTCCGCTATTTTCTTTTGTTGTTTTATCGGCACTATAGGTAATGAGTATAAAGTTTTAATTACACTAGGATGTGCTTTGTTTTGATAGTTAAAAGTCATTTGTAAATGTTGATAAGTTAGCATTTCATATAAAAATGCATAATCAAATTCTGGCTTGATTATTTTTAAAATACCACAAACATTTGTAACATTATATTGATGTTTATTCCGTAAAAAGAAATTTCCGCCACCATCAATAGATCATGTTATTAATTTTTCATCAAACATAAATGAATCATAATATCCCATTAGCCCATCGTTATGAACAGAAGATGAATAAACAGGGTATATAAATTTTTCATTATCCTTGCTGAACTTAGGAATTATATTCCCCCTTTGTAATTTTATAAATTCATTATCAACGAAATGTTTAAGCTTAATTCATTCTCATTTATTTCGTAATATAATGTTCTTTCTTATTATTTTTATTAGAGATTCATATTTACTAATGATTTTGTTTTGAGTTTCGATTCTTTGATCGATTTTTGTTAAGAAATTTCCAATTTCTAGTTGTTCATCATAATCACAAAAACTGATTTTTATTTTTGATATTTGTGGAGAGGTTAATTGTGGTACTCCAGTACTTTCAATAAGCATTTTCTTTGAATTTAATAATGACTCAAAATATTTTAAATCGCTTTTATATATAGGTTTTAACGATAACAATCTCACTATTGGATAAAACTTATAAGGCCTTGCAACCGCAATACCAATGTCTCCTCTACCTGACACAGTCACGCAATTCTCTTGTTTAAATGAATCTGTATATCCATAAAATCCATTGTTTATTAAAGCATTAGCTATGATAGGGTATTTATTGACATCATCTTTTACATGCTTAACTTTTGATTTATTTATGTCTCCACCGACTGATATATTGAAAATACTCTTTAGTTCACAACGACTAATTTCAGTGTTGAATTTTTTAAATCTTAAATTAGGAACATTAGGGACCTTTTTACCTTTATCTACGCCCTTACACATAGCCCTAACTCCTCAAGATATTTTTCTATTTCTTTATCTAATTCATCTCTTTTAGCTTCGAGTTCTTTTATTTCGGCCATAACTTGATGAATATCAATTGGTTCTTCTTCTTCAAATGTATCGACATATCGAGGAATATTCAAGTTATATTCATTTTCTTTAATTTCATCTAATGAAGCGACATGCATATATTTATCAATATCTTTTCTTGCTTTGTATGCATCAAGAATTCTTACAACATCTTCTTCTCTTAAATAATTCTGATTCTTACCATTTTCAAAATACTTAGATGCATCTATGAAAACAACATCATCTGGATTTGTTCTAGTTTTCTTCATCACTAAAATACAAGTAGGAATACTTGTTCCAAAGAATAAATTTGCCGGTAATCCAATAACAGCATCTAAATAGTTATAATCTTTGATAATTTTAGTTCTAATTATTTCTTCTGATGATCTTCTAAATAACACACCGTGCGGAAGCACAACTGCTAAAGTTCCAGCGTTCGATAAATGATAAATCATGTGTTCAACAAACGCATAATCTGCTTTTGATGAAGGAGCATATTTTCCATCATAGCTATTAAATCTCGAATCTTTATCTTTTCCTTCCGGATCTCATTTTGCAGAGTAAGGCGGATTTGCGACAACAGCATCAAATTTTAGAGCTTTGTGTCTTTCTGATGGTTTTTCCAAAGTGTCATCATTAGCTATATCAAACTTCTCATAATCAACACCATGTAAAAGCATATTCATTCTTGCTAAGTTATAAGTTGTAGTCACCATTTCTTGGCCGTATAACTTAATTGCATTTTGATCTTGAACATTATTTCTCACTCTTAAAAGTAGTGAACCAGAACCACAAGTTGGATCATATGCAGATTTTAAATTCTTATTTTCTAAGGTGACAATTCTTGCTAAAAGTTCTGATACTTGCGCGGGAGTATAAAACTCACCCGCTTTCTTTCCTGCGGATGCAGCAAACTTACCAATAAGGTATTCGTAAGCGTGACCTAAGATATCAAAATTAGTTTCAGAGATATCTAAATTCAAGTCATTAATTTTTAAAATAATCTTCCCGATTAATTTACTTCTTTCGGCTTCACCTTTTCCAAGCTTATTGTTATCTAAATCCATATCATCAAATAGATCGGCGAAATCTTCTTGTGATTCTGTACCTATTGTTGATGATGTAATGGCTTTAATTCCTTCCTTTAAATCTTCAACCGAAAATTGATTAACATTAATTTTATTGACAAAACTATCAAATAAATAAACAGGATCTAAGAAATAACCAATTATTCTAACTGATAATTCCTTAATATCATTTCGCATTGATTCGTCTTTCCAAGCCTGATCAAAGCTTAAATTTTCATCTTTTAATTCATCATTTAATGTCTTAATAATCTTATTTGAAAGAAATTTATAGAAAATTAATCCAAGAATATAATTCTTGAATTCACTTGCTTCCATTGAACCTCTAAGTTCGTTGGCCATAGCTCATAATTTAGCATCAACATCTGATTGTTGCTTCGCTAATAATTCGTCTTTATTTTGTGACATTGCAATTTCTCCTAATAGTAAATTGAATATTTGTTTGCTAATTCAATAATATTATCCTTTATCAAAGTTATTAACTCGTTAGTAGCCTTAATTGGATTAAGCTCTGGATGCGCTTTTTTAAATTTGTCTTTAGCTTTCTTGCTTATAATTGAATTAACATCGGCATTATCGACTGTTGTATGATACTGATATTTTTCAAATAAATGATTCAAATCTTCATATTTTAATTCACGTTCCTTAGAGAAATTCATTAAGGATTCTTTTATCTCCTCTTTAACAAACTTATCTAATTCTTGATCGATAGAGACTTTATTTGGAAGGGTTGGAATTACTTTATTAACAAATGCTTCTAATAGCTCTCCCTTGCTAACTAATATAGGATCTGCAGAGCATTTTAATTTATTAATCGCTATCGATATTTCAACAACTTTAATACCTCTGCCGCTTTCAGCGCCCTTTCTTAATAAATCTAAAATATATTCAACATCGACTCTATCTGTTTGTACTAATTCAATATCAAATTCAACATAACCAATAACCGATACTTTATCTCGTTGTTTTCTGAATTCGTTATATAAATCAAGATATTTACTTTTAAATGAATTATATTCGTCAACAGAAATATCATTCTTTAATGTTATAGGGAACGAAAACTCACAAAAATTTTGTAAGCATAATAAAGACTTAGCTACTACTCTAAATAGATTAACAAATTCAAGTTTTTTCTTATCCCCTTCAAGAGCATCTACATCCTCTGGAGTTGGAGTGTAAGCTCTTAGATTCTTTAATGCGTCTCTAAATGATTCTAAATATTCTTCAAAAGATTTCATTATAACTACATCATGATCTTCTTTTGAATATAAGGCTACTGCTTTTTCGACATCTTCACAAGTTGTTCTATAACAAACAATATTTCCAAATTGTTTAGATGAAGAATCTAACCTATTAGTTCGTGAAAAAGCTTGAATCAAATTGTGATACTTTAATGATTTATCTAAAAATAACGTATTAATTCTTTTCGAGTCATAACCGGTTAACATCATATTAACTACTAAAATTAGATCTATTTTTCCTTCTCTAAAGTCTTCTCTAACATCTTCAAAATACTCAGCGCAATTTGAAATAGAATATTTTTTCCCGGTAAGAGCGCCGTAATCGTTCATTGCAGATTGAAGTTTTTGTTGCGCTATTTTTTCATTTACACCAGTTTCTTCTGCGTCTATTTCATTAGGGGCATATGTAAAAATAGTTGCGATCTTAAGTTTTTTATCGGCTTCTAATTTGCTATTTAACTCTTTAAATTTTTCATAATAAGCTGTTAATAAATTAATTTCAGAAAGCGCAAAAATTGCATTATATTTTCTGTTTACAGTTAATTTATCAAAATTATCAATAATATGCTGAGTAACGTTCGTAATTCTAGTATCAGAGAAAATTAATTCTTTTTTATCAATTTCTTCTACTTGTTCTTCTTCTCCTGGTTTTTCGACTATATCTATAGTCTTGAAATATTGAACATTAAAACCTAAAACCATCTTAGCGTTAATCGCATCTTTTATCTTATAAGAGTGAACTGGTGCTCCACCAAATATCGTTTCTGTAGTTAATCCAGTAACGTTCATATTTTCTGCAAATATAGGTGTACCTGTAAAACCAAGCATTTGTGCTTCAGGAAATGCTCTTAAAATATCTTTTCTCATCTCACCAAAATTACTTCTATGGCATTCATCAATAATAAAAATTATCGAATCTTTATTAGTTTTAACTGCTTTTTCAAATTCAGGTCCTTTACATAAATTAGACATTTTTTGGATAGTTGTTGTAATCATCTTAATTGATGAATCAGTAAAAAGATTAAATAATTTATGTGTTTTATTAACATTAACAACCGATCCTTTTTCAAAAGAATTAAAGCTTCTAACTGTTTGTCTGTCTAAATCCCTTCTATCGACTAAAAAAACTACTTTTGAGAACTTGCCCGTATCTCTTAAACATTGAGCAAGCTTAAAACTAGTCAGTGTTTTTCCACTACCAGTTGTGTGCCATACAAACCCATTGTTTTTAGTATTCAAAGCTCTATCAAGCAATTTCTCTACAGCCCATACTTGATAAGGTCTTAAAATCCATAAATCTTTTTCCAAATGATTAATAACAACATAGTTGGTAATTGTTTTACAAATGTTGTACTTTGTTAATCTATCTGAAACAAAATCAAACAATCTGTTTATAACCACATTGTTTGGATCAAGTCAAGTAAATAAATTTTGTCTCTTAAAATTTCTATCACTATTAGCAAAGTATCTAGTCATCGAACCATTAGAAATAACAAAATATTGAATATAATTAAATAGTCCACTATAAACAGTTCTTCGATATCTTTCGATCTGACCAAATGCCTCATTAACATCGATGCCGTTCTTTTTAAGTTCAATTTGAACTAGAGGTAATCCATTAACAAGGATTGTTACATCAAATCTTCCTTCAAATTCTCTTTTTTGCTTAATTTGATGTGCGACTTGAAATATATTTTTGTGTCAATCATTCTTTTCAAATATTTTGATATTTTTCTTTGTACCATCATCCATTTCAATGGTTTGCATTTGTCTTAAGTTTTTAGCACACTCAAAAACCGTATTATGTCCTTCTAGTTCATTAATAAAACGTCTGAATTCTGTATCAGAAAATTGTATATTATTCAACCTATTAATTTGCTTTCTTAAATTTCTATGTAATGATTCATCATCGTGAACAGCAACAAAAGTATCCTCATAACCCGATGAGCGAAATTGCGCACTTAATTGTTTAATTAATTCATTTTCAAGTTCTAATTCGGTTTGTTCACCATTAATATTTGGCATATATTATTCCTCCACTACATTATATTTTTCGTTAATTCTCTTCTTAATACCTGTTAAGTGCTTTTTTAGTCTATTGCTTCAACGCAAAAAAGACAGTTTTTTTAGCAAATTATTCGCAAATTAAGACGTTTATTTCTTTAGTTCTTTTATAGACTTTGTCCAATTCATAAAATTGCTATTTTTTAAATATTTAACATATATATGTTAACATTTTTTACAAAAATGTATTGGTTCTTGGCTTAAATTAGTTTATAGATTTTCATAAAATCTAACTTAAAATCCTTTCATTTCTTACTATTTTTAAATTTTATGTATCAAAACTATTCTTAGATTTTAGAAATAATATTGCTATTAGTTAGACAAGAAATCTATATCAAAAATTGACGAATTACAAAATAACCATAATTGCGTCACTCTAAGTTCATCATTTTCATTTTTTAAATTTGCTGCATCTAAGCCAACTTCTATGCTTTTCTTTCAAGTAAAACGAGAGTTTCTATGTGCAAGACAACCCACAGTGCTACCTAACATATATCTATAAAGATATATTTTGGAACAAATAGACGTTAAATAAAAGCAACACAAAATCTGTTTTGTTAGTGCTTTGAGACCTTATTTTACGTTAATATCTATCAGAGATATCTATCGTAGGAATAGAACCAGAATCTATATTTTCTTTTTTAAGAAAAGCTTCTGCAGACCATACAATCTTGTTACATAAATTTTCTACATTAACATACCACTCGGTTACTTCAGTTTCATCGCATGTTTGTGTTTTTGATGAACATTCACACAAAGCATCCTTTCCTATAAGAAGTTTGAATTTATCTATTTTTATATCTTTTGATATATCTTCAGCTCCTTCATGGAGCATGGCACATCTAAGTTTGTAACAAGCATAACCGTCCATATAAGGTAGATTCCATTTTGAATCTTTTTTAGCAAGTGGAGATTGCTCATAATCACCAATATACTTATCAAACCATTTTTTATATCTTTCAGTTGTGCTTGCAGAAGGATATAAAATTTTACCACAGACATCTGGAATGACTAATGCAACAATTAAAGCGGAGATATAATTTTCACTATTCAGAGAAGAATTAACTTCATCAATAAGAAGCTGAATTGAATTCTTTTTCATTAACTACACACCGCCAAATTACTAAAAATACTAAGCAACGAAATAACTTCTATTATTATAGAAATAATAACATATAATAACTTTCTGCTTTTAACGCTCAAGATAATACCGAACGCTAAAGCAATAGCAATTATAACTCCAACAATAAAGTAAGCTGAAGATAAGTAATCTTTAATTCCTTGTTTAATTGCTGGAACAAAAATAGGAAATATACCTTTTATGGTTTGCCAGATTACATCTAGACCCTGAAAAACCGCAGTAAATCCTCCTGCGATAAACAATATAACTAATATAGAAATAACGGGCACTAATTGTTTCTTCATATTCCCTCCATTTTGAAAAAACTCGCGAGATTAACTCGCGAGCTCTCTTAATTTTCGTTCATGATGTATTCAGCTTGTTTAATTACTTCATCCACAGCTTGTTTTTGATACTTAGGTGGATAATTATATTTCTTTAAGCACTCTTTAATCTTTGTTCTCATCTTTGCGCGAGTAGATTCTTTATTAGACCAGTCAGTTGAAGCATATTCTTCTACTACTTCTTTTAATTCTCTAGCAATTAATTTTAATGTTTCATCATTTAATAATTCTTGAGCAGACTTGTCTCTAATCAAAGCATCATAGAATGCTCTTTCTCTACCAAAGATACCTAGTTTATTGGCTTCTTTTTCATCAGAAACCATCTCCCCAGCAAAGCTCACCAAATCAATAATAGTTGATTCTGGCGCAAATGTGCCGTCTCTATCGTTGTATTTTTCAAGTATTTTTCTTAAACGTTTAGAATATTCTTGCGATTTAAAGAAGTTATTCTTTCTTGATTCAGCAATAGCTCTTTCAAGTAATTTCTTAACTATCTCAACAAATACTAGAGGAGGATTTTTCTTTCTTAACTCTTCTATCTTTTCAGCACTTAATAAATCAATAGCGTTGATTGAATCATCTTTACCAAAAGTTAATACTTTTACTTCATCGCCCTTAATAGCATCTGCTAAAAGATTTGAAACATATTCATTCATCTCTTTAGTAGTTACTGAGCCAGTCTTAGTTCTTAACTTTAAAATATAGCTTCTAATAGCCAAATAATAATAAACATCATTCTTTTCATCTTCTGTAGCAATACTACCACATACAACAAAGGCTTGTTTGATTGTTAAAGATAAATCTTGGATGAATGTATCCTCTCTCTTTTTATCACTTAAGATAAATTGAGTTCCTTCTTGGATAGCAGTAAATCTAGTTAATGAGTCTTTACTATAGAATTTAGATTTATCAATCTTATAGAACCATTCATTAAGAATAGAAAGCTTTTCTTTTAGAATGTTATAAATTTCTTTCTTAATATCTTGGCAGTTATTTTCTCTGTCTCTATCTGTATATTGAGTTAAAGCATCATCTAAAGCTTTACCTAAACCAATATAATCAACAATTAAACCATAGAACTTTCCAGGATAAACTCTGTTTACTCTAGCGATAGCTTGCATTAAGTTATATGATTTTAATCTCTTAATAAAGTACATTACATCAAGATCTGGAACGTCAAATCCAGTTAGCCACATATCACATACAATAGCTATCTTATATTTTGAATTGTCTTTCTTAAACTCCTCACCTAGTTCTTTTCTATAATCACTATTCTTAAATAGTTCTCTTTCTTCTTCAGTATCTTTATTAGATTCGGTAGCAACTAAGATGACTTGATCCTTCATATCAGGTCCTAGCTTTTCTACTATTTTTCTATAAAGTTTAGCTGCAGCAACTCTAGTCTGACATACTATCATTGCCTTACCATTTAAGAAATTCTTTCTGTCATCATAATGAGCTAAAATATCTTTAGCAAACAAATCAATCATATCATCATCTTCTAAGATAACTTTAATCTTAGACATTTCTGCTTTAGATCTTTCAATTGATTTAAAATCAGCTCTCTCGTTTTTTTCTAGGTCATCATAATATTCGTCAATTTGTTTTAGAACTTCATCATTAGTCCATACCTTAGTAAGTCTAGATTCATAATAAAGTTTGACTGTAGAACCATCTATAACAGATTGAGTCATATCATAAACATCAATGATATCTCCAAAAATATCAGTAGTTTGTTTATCTTTTGTAGAAACTGGAGTACCAGTAAAACCAATAAATGTAGCATTAGGCATGGCTTCTCTAATATATTTTTCTACACCATATTTAAATACTGCTTCCATTTCGTCAGTTTCTTTATTCTTTTCATAATGAACAGTCTCATAAATTCCATAATGCCCTCTATGAGCTTCATCGGTCATAACAATAATGTTATTTCTTTCATTCTTTGGAAGGTTCTCTTTATCAAACTTTCCAACGGTAGTTAAGATAACTCCGCCTTGTTTAATCTTATTTAATTTCTTAACTAAGTCTTCTCTTGATCTAGCAATAACTGGTTCGCATTTTAAATATTGTCTAGCACTATAGAATGTCTTATATAGTTGATCGTCAAGATCAATTCTATCTGTTAACAAAACAATAGTTGGTACATTAAGTGATTTTTCAATTAATAATCTATGAGCAAGCATAACCATTGAGAATGACTTACCACTACCTTGTGTATGCCATACAATACCAGCTTTACCATCACCATTAGGTTTAACTGTTTTAAGAATAGAATCTAATGCTTTGTTTACACCGAAATATTGGTGATATTGAGACATGATTTTGATAGGTTTATCATTCTTGTCTTGAATAAAGAAAAGATTGTTCTTAATGACATCTAATAATATAGAAGTATCGAATAAACCATCAATTAATATATTTAGCTTAGTAACACATGAGCTATCATATCCTTTTTCACCAGATACACTCTTCCATTCATTATATCTATCAATCTTAGATGTTAGTGTTCCAACTTTAGTTGTTACTCCATCAGAAATAACTAAAAATGCATTATAGTTAAATAATGTAGGAATATCATAGCGGTATCCATTAGATTCACTATGAGAACCTAATTGAGCATATGCATGATCTAATGTCGCATTAGTTGCATCTTCATCAAAAGATTTGAGTTCCATAACAACCAATGGAAGACCATTTACATATATAATTACATCAGGTATTCTTGTGTTTTTACCTTCTTTAAATTTTACTTGGTGGCAAACCTGAAAAACGTTGTTTTCTGGATTGTTGAAATCAATAAACTTAATTAACGGATTAACTTTATAGACCTTAGATTCAATTGTAATTCCGTCAACTAAATATTTATGAAAAGCGAAGTTTCTTTCAAATAAAGAAGGATTTTCTAATCTGGTAATAGCATTAATAGCATCTACTAATACACCATCGTTTTTAACTTTATTAATTTTTCTTAGGCATTCTAAAAGCAAGTCTTTATTAATAAACTCATCAAGACTTCTATTTGCAACCCAATGGTCATTTTCATCAATTAGTTCATAACCTTTATTTTGTAATAAAGATATGATTGTTTCTTCTATTACACTTTCGTATACCATTGAATTCACCTCTCTTTCTAAAAGAATATCACATTTATACCAGTTTTGTCTTGGTTTTGCGAAAAGGAAATATCAAAAAATGTCTTAATATATTTATAAATTAAAATTTTCTAAAACAACATAGTTAACACTATCTCAATTCTTCTTCTAAAATCTCTTTAACTTTATCTTCTAGTTCCTTTCCCTCCTTCATTAATTCTAATAATTCGGCTGTAGTCTTTCTTAACTCCTCTTGAATTTCTTCTTGAGTCATTTTGTTAGACTCATCAGCTCCTACATATCTTCCCGGATTTAAAGAATAATCTTTTGATTGAATTTCATCATAAGACGCTCCTTTACAGAAACCAGGTATATCTTCAAGATTTCCGTTTGTGAAATCTTTATAGGCTTTTACAATTTTATTAATGTCTTTTTGTTCTAAAACTCTAATCTTTCTAGAAATTAAAGTCCCCATTTCATCAGCATTAATAAATAACACGCTTCTATCTGTTTTAGCTCTATTTAAAATCCAACATTGGACAGAAATAGAAACATTAGAGAATAATTTATTAGGTAACGCTAAAATTGCTTCTACTTTTCCAGATTCAATCATAGCCTTTCTAATTTTATAATCATCATGTGTATTGCTTGTTGTTGCACCATTAGGCATAAGAATTGCTGCTTTTCCTCTAGGAGCTAATTTTGCATACATTAAGGATAACCATGCATAGTTACCATTCTTATCATCTGGTCTACCAAATAACCATCTAGGATCTCCTTCAAGAGATGGTTTCCAATATTGTTTTAGGTTATATGGTGGATTTGCGATGATGAAATCTGCTCTTAATGCTTTATGCAAATCATCAGTAAATGAATCACCATTTCTTTCACCAAGATTACCTTCTAATCCTCTGATAGCTAAATTCATCTTGGCCATCTTCCATGTTCCTGGATTTGATTCTTGACCGAAGATGGAAATATCATCAACATTACCTTGATGTTCTTTTACGAATTTAGAACATTGAACGAACATACCACCAGATCCACAACAAGGATCATAAACTCTACCTTGATATGGTTCTAGAATATCAACCATCAATTCAACAACAGATTTAGGAGTAAAGAACTCTCCGCCTTTTGTTGGAATATATTTAGCGAATGCGCCAATGTAATATTCATATACTTGTCCGAAGAAGTCACCATCGGCATCTTCCATATTTAAGTTATTTGAGAAAAAATCTACAAGTTCACCCAATGCTGTTTTATCTAGATCACTCTTTGAATATGTTTTAGGTAAAATACCCTTTAATTGATTATTGCTCCTTTCAAGACAAATAAATGCATTATCGATTATTTGGCCTAAATCTTCTTGTTTTGAATGAGAAGCTACAGTATCCCATAAAGCTTCTTTAGGGACGATAAAAACGTGATCTGAGATGTAATAATCATCGTCTTTTTCTCTTCCGTCACCAACTTTTGCTAATTCTTTATATTTAGCAGAAAACTTGTCACTTACGTATTTTAAGAAAACTAATCCTAAAACAACATTTTTATAATCTGCAGGATCGCATTTATCTCTAAGCTTTTCAGCAGCACCCCATAAGATATCTTCATTAATGATTTGTGACATTGTTTACTCCTCCTCCACATCTACATCGATATTATATTTTTCAAAGTAAGGTTGTAATTTTCTTTTAACTTTAGTAGTTGGTCTATACTTACCAGATTCCCATCTATTTACAGTACCAAAAGAAACTTCAAACATATTAGCAAATTCAGTCTGAGTTAAAATCATCTTTTTTCTCAACTTTTTAATTGCTTCAGAGTATTTCATATTACCGCCTCCAATTTGTTTATTTCTTTATGTGATTAGTATATCACTTTTATGATCTTTTGTCCACGAAACCAAATAAACATAATTTAGAAAAATTCTCATTATTTTCTCAGTTATTCCCACTAAAGTCTTATATTTTCTCATAATCTCAAAATAAATACCTGATTTTTGAAAAATTTAGGTCACGTATATTGGAGGCCTTGCGCACGATACCAAAGGCTTTAAAAATAAAATCGAGACCGGGGGGAGTAAATTATTTATCTTCTGGCCAAAGTTCTACAGCTTCAGCAGTTTTCTTTTCTAGAATCTCTAATTCAAACTTTCTAGGTGAGTAATCTCTACCAAACTTAATCATCAAAAAATATTTACAAGCATCTATATCTGGTGGATAGACTTTCTTAGTTTTAACAATTCTTTGTTTCTTTCTATCTTCTACTATTTCAATATTTTTCCTTAATTCTCTTTTCACTGGCTGTTACTCGCTTTTTTAATCTATTGCTTCAACGCAAAAAAGACAGTTTTTTTTAGCAAATTATTCGCAAATTAAGACGTTAATTTCTTTAGTTCTTTTATAGACTTTGTCCAATTCATAAAATTGCTATTTTTTAAATATTTAACATATACATGTTAACATTTTTTACAAAAATGTATTGGTTCTTGGCTTAAATTAGTTTATAGATTTTCATAAAATCTAACTTAAAATCCTTTCATTTCTTACTATTTTTAAATTTTATGTATCAAAACTATTCTTAGATTTTAAAAATAATATTGCTATTAGTTAGACAAGAAATCTATATCAAAAATTGACGAATTACAAAATAACCATAATTGCGTCACTCTAAGTTCATCATTTTCATTTTTTAAATTTGCTGCATCTAAGCCAACTTCTATGCTTTTCTTTCAAGTAAAACGAGAGTTTCTATGTGTGGCGTTTGTGGAAACATATCAAAAGGAATTACTTCTTTAATTTTAATTTCTTTAAACAATTGCAAATCCCTAACTAAAGTATGGGGATTACAACTTAAATAAATAATATTTTTGATACTTGATTTGTTAAGTATATTAATCTCAGCACTACTTAAACCGCTACGAGGGGGATCAACAATTATTGTATCAATACCTTCGAGTGTCTGACTAGTTATTTTTGAAGCGTTTTTACAAATGAAATTAGCATTAGTTATCTTATTTAAATTAGCATTAGTTTTAGCGTTATTTATTGCTTCGGGTACAACTTCGATCCCAAGTATTTTATCAACTTTTTCGGCAACATATAACCCTATTGTCCCAATACCGCAATATAAATCCAGCACGCTTTTTGAGTTTAACCTACTAATAAATTCTTTAATTTTATTGTATATATTTTGCGTTTGTTCTTTGTTTACTTGATAAAACGAATTAGGATTAATTTCAAATGTAATGTGTCCAAATTGATCAAACAAAGATAACTGATTTTTATAGTCTAAAATTTTATTTTCTTTTTTCAAAACTAGAGATTTAACTTTCTTATAATTTAATAAAATTTTTTCAGCAAAATTGTTATTAATTTTATTCAAATTTTCAGTATTTAAAATAAGTTGAATTTCATCATTTCCTGTTCGAATCGTTAAAGACTCAACACCACTAAAATCTGAAATTTTAAATGTTTTTAAATAATTAATAAAATCACTAATTAAGGTGTCTGCAAGTTTAAAACCTTGCTGAGAAACGACAATATTAGAATTCTTCATTTTCAAGCCAAATTCAGTATTTTTTATTGAATTTTGCAGAAAAATGGTTATTTTATTTCGGTAATTTCATTCTTTTGGTGATGGTACTATTTGACTAACATTCTCATATCCAAGTTGACGTCTAAAAAGCATTTTAACAAAATTTTGTTTGAATGCTAATTGTTTATCATATGAAATATTACTTAAAGGCGCTGCTCCTGACGCTAACAAAGCGCTATCGGCATCAACGACACGGTCATTTGAGATCTTATTAAATCTTATAACCCTGGCATAAGATATTTTGCTAGTTGTCTTATACACCTTAATATCTACGTTTTCATTAATTAAAGCATTTTCCACTAACAGTAAATGTTTATCAAATCGTACGGCTCCATACCCTTCATAAGTTATTTCATTAATATTTACATTTTCAATAATTTGTCCTTGTTTAAACATTGTATTTTAATTATATAAAAAAGAACAACTTGCGTTGTTCTTAAGCATCAATATTTTTAACAAATTTAGCATTTTGTTCAATGAATTCACGACGTGGAAGAACATCACTCCCCATTAATGTACTAAAGATGTTATTTGCTTCACTAAAATCACTAATTTGGACTTGATACATCATTCTAGTTTCAGGATTCATTGTTGTTTCTCAAAGTTGTTCTGGATCCATTTCTCCAAGCCCTTTGTAACGTTGAATTGTATATTTTTGGTCATTTAAATTTGCTTTAATAATTTGTTCTTTTTGTGCATCACTATATGCATATCAAATTTGTTTCCCTTTAGTAATTTTGTAAAGTGGTGGTTGTGCTATATACACAAAACCATACTCAATAATTGGTCTAAAGAAACGATACAAGAATGTTAATAATAAGGTTCGAATGTGTGCGCCATCGACATCGGCATCGGTCATAATAATAATTTTGTGATATCTAATTTTGTTAATGTTAAACTCATCACCAATTCCGGTTCCAATCGCGGTAATCAGGGTTCTGATTTCTTCGTTTGCCAACACTTTGTGGAACTGGTTTTTTTCAGCATTAATAACTTTCCCACGCAGTGGCAAAATCGCTTGGGTTTGACGATCACGCCCCATCTTAGCGCTACCGCCAGCTGAGTTCCCTTCGACAATGTATAATTCGCCAAATTCTGCATTTCGTGTTGTACAATCAGCTAATTTACCTGGTAAAGCACCAATTTCAAAAGGAGATTTTTTTCTTGTTGCTTCACGCGCCGCAATTCCGGCTTCACGCGCTTTTTTACTAATTAATGCTTTAGAGCAAATTAGTTTTGCTTCAGTTGGGTTTTCATTTAGGAAACGTTCTAGCACTTCGCTAAAAACACTATTAACTGCTTTCCGCGCATCTTTATTTGCTAATTTACCTTTGGTTTGACCCTCAAACAATGGATCGGTATGTTTAATCGAAACGATAGCAGTTAAGCCTTCTTTAATATCATCACGAGTTAATTTTTCTTTTTCAGTTTTAATTAACCCATTTGCCATTGAATAATTATTAATAATTCTTAAAAGGGCATCAAAGAACCCGGTTTCGTGTGTTCCGCCTTCGGCAGTAATAATGTTGTTAGCATAAGAAATAATATTATTTTGGTAGTTTTCATTATATTGGATTGCAACTTCAACTTGAATTGTATCTTTGCCATCGCTGTATTCGCCTTCAGCATAAATTGGTTCAGGGTGTAGTACTTTACGGTTTTTGTTTAATTCGTTAATATAATCAACAATTCCACCAGCAAATAAGAATTCTTTTTCAAAGTTTACACGTTCATCAATAACAGCAATATGAATTCCTTTATTAAGATAGGCGATTTGCTTAGCGTGGTCTAAGATAACTGAGAGATCAAATTCATTATTATCCATAATAGTAAAATCAGGTGTAAATTTGATGGTTGTTCCCGTATCGCTAACTCCAACATCACCGATTACACTTAATGCCTTAACTGGCTTACCACCATTTTTAAATTCCATATAATGAATTTTACCTTGACGTTTTACTCATACTTCAAGATGACTACTTAAGGCATTAACTACTGAAGCACCAACACCGTGTAAACCACCAGAAACTTTATAAGATGAACTGTCGAATTTACCACCAGCATGTAAAACTGTTAATACAGTTTCAACAGTTGATCTTCTTGTTTTTGGATGGATATCGACTGGAATGCCCCGTCCATCGTCTTCTATTTTAATCGAACCATCATTACCAATAGTAATAATTACTTTTGTCGCTTCGCCCGCCATTGCTTCATCGACTGAGTTGTCAACAATTTCTCAAATTAAGTGGTGAAGACCTCTTTTACCAACACTCCCGATGTACATCCCAGGTCTTTTACGAACCGCTTCTAGTCCTTCTAGAACCTGAATATTACTTGCGCCATATTCATTATTATTTTTTGCCATATTTCTCCTTATTATATATATAAGTTATATATATTATATAAACATTAAAATTATATACTATTATGTAAAAAGTGATGTATTACGCAATCAGTAAAATAAAAAAAACAAGCTACGAAATTTGCTTGTTTTTTTTGTTTATCAAATCTTTTAGTATATATTTAATTGCATCATCTTTAGCACAGACATCGTAAACTTCATCAGCAATTTCTTTTAATGCGCTTGAGGCATTACCAACCGCTATTAACTTACCAACATACCCCTTGCAAGTTCCGTCATTCATTGTATCGCCAATATGAATACAGTCCTTTGGATCAACTTGATAGTAATTAGCGACAGCAACCTCCGCAAGTCCTTTTGTTGCTTCCTTATGAGTGATCTCTAAATAATGTGATCGACTACCTGAAAAAACACAAATTGTATTTGGTAGTGAATTAACAAAATCATAAATTTGTTGTAACTTTTTGCGAGTATGACCAAAAACAAGCGCCTTGTAAAAAATCTTATCTTCATCAAGGCGTTTAATGTGACGAACATAAGCACCCTTGACAAAAACTGAAAACATTTTAAGTCAATTACTACGGAAATATGTGTCCTTTTTATTACTTTCAAACACAATATTTAACTTATTAGCTTTTGCGTATTTAATAAAAGCGTTAGCATCATTTGCGGCCATTGGTTTATCTACAATAACCTTATTATCCACAACGGCGCTGGCACCATTTCAGTAGATAATATCATCAAGCTCAAGCGCCTTCATTACCCGAACCGAAAGGTCGCGAAAGGGACGACCAGTTGAAATTACAAACCGAAAGTGCTTTTTAGCTGCTTTAATTGCTTTAATATTAGCATCGGAAACAAACAATTTTTTACCATGTTTATCATTAAGTGTGGTACCATCTAAATCTAGGAAAATAATATTTTTATTCATATTGCAATTATACATTGAATATAGTAAAATTAAATAGTAAACTATTCATCCAAAGGAGGATTAATGTTTTTAAAATTACCACAAGAAAACGATAGTGTAGAAAAACTTTGAAAAAATGAAAAAACAGTGTATCGTTACTGAATATTTGGCACAATTGCCGCAATTGTCTTTCTTATTATCTTGTCATTTCTTCAATTACTTTTTAGTCACGTTCTTTTTAAAGAACAAGTAAATAATGTAATGCAAACAATTGCTGATAGAAATGAAGCAAAAGAAAAAGAAGCATATGCACAAGGAATTTTTAACTTATCAAGTGTTTTTATTCCCGGTATCTTCTTTATTGGCGCAATTGTTAGTTTGTGTTTTTATATCCAATCAGTTGTTAAATCATACAAAGTCAAAGATTTTCAATACTTGAGCCGTAACTTCCGTGTTTTCTTTACTACTTTCTCATTTTTAATTATTCTTAGCTTTTTATTTTTTGGATTTAATGAAAATAATGTAATCGTTAATACAATGAAATCGGTATATTTTATCCCTTTTACAATGCTTTATATTGCTACACCAATCACCGCATTTTTACTAGGTGAAATCAACTTAATTCGCCAAATCTTTGCAACCGTAACCATTCGAAGAGATATGAACAATTTTCTTGAAAAAATCAAAAATGGCGATATTGCTAGCGCCATTCAAACCGCCCCAACTGGCGAAAAAATGCAAGTTGCTGAAGTAACAGAAAGCGATGCTGTTAAAGAAATAGAACATGACAAAAACAATGTTCGTGCCACACTCGAATCATTACCTAATGCAAAACTTTATGCAATCGCTGAAAAATTAAACATCTTTGGTTACAAAGATATGAGTCACGAAGAACTTATTAGTAAGATTATTGAAAATATAAAAAAATAACCATCGCGGTTATTTTTTTTCTGCTTTAACGATTTTTGTTTTGATGTTGTAGCTAAGAACACGGTGTCCTTCAGCGGTTACTAGGACATCGTTTTCATCACGTGCTCCGCCTAAACCTTCAATATAAATTCCGGGTTCAACAGTTACAACCATTCCTGGTTCAAACACAATATGACTACGTGATGATACATAAGGAAGTTCATGAACATCAATTCCTAAACCATGTCCTGTTGAGTGAGCAAAGTATTCGCCATATCCTTTTTCAGTAATGTAGTCACGGCAAATTTGATCAATCTGCGCACCAGTCATACCTGGTTTAACAGCATCACGTCCTTTTTTAGCTGCTTCCTCAACAATAGTCATAATTTCAACTAATTTAGGATTGCTTGCATTTTCCTTGCCACCAAAAATATGGGTTCTTGTAATATCGGCAGAATAACCTTTGTAAAGGGCACCAAAATCAATTTTAACAATGTCGCCATAAACTAATTTACGGTCAGTTGGGTGGTGGTGTGGTTCGGCAGCATTAGGTCCAAAAGCAATAATGTTATCAAATGATTCTTTGTCTGCGCCTTCTTGTTTCATGAAGAAGTTTAATTTACGATCAACTTCCTTTTCACTCATTCCTTCTTTTAATCATGAAACAATGCGATTATATGCACGCATTGAAATGTCAATTGCTTTTTGCATTTTTTCAATTTCATCATCTGATTTAACAATTCTTAACTCTTGTCCTTTTAAAAAAACGCTTTTGGCATTTGGACTTAAGCTTTCTAGTGATTTAAGTGTTTCAACTTTGAGATAATCATCTTCATAAGCAATTGTTTGATATTTTTTCTTAGCTAAAAATTCCTTTAGAACACCTGGTTTAAGTAAAATAACTTCGACATTTTTGGCGTTCTTTTGACAATATTCGATATATCTAGCATCAACAAATAAATATGCTTTTTCCTTTTCAATAATAATATAACCATCACTAGTTGCAACTTCAGCATATCAAAGACGAGTTTGTGGCGCTTCTGAAATTAAAGCATCAAAGTGGAGTTCATTAAATTTTTCATTTAGTTTTGTGCGATTCATTTTTTACCTTTCCAAACAAAAAAAGAGAGACTATTTTTTCTCTCTATGGTTAGTGTGTTTATTGCATTTTGCACAGTATTTAGATAATTCGATTTTTTCTGTTTGAGTTTTCTTGTTTTTCTTGCTAATGTAATTTTCCATCTTACATTCGGTGCAAGCAAGTGTATATCCTTCTCTTGGCATAACTTCTCCTTTTACATACAGTAATTTAATAATACATTATATTTTACTAAAAATAAACATTTTTAACGAATTTTATAGAGGGAAGTAATTTCTGTTTCATACTCATCGTTCTTTGCTTCAACTTCTTCCATATATTGCGTTACTTCTTCTTTGCTACGATTTAAGAACGGATTAAATTCAGCGCCATTAACAAAACGATTATTTTGTAAAAAATTATCAATGTCAAGACGAATATCATGACTAAAATCTGACTTATCACCTTGGTATTTTTTGTAAATATTATTGATATAAGGAATTATATTTCACTCATCAAGTAAACGCTTGCTCGATGCTAAACTTGTTTGTTGGTCAGCGAGAATACGATCAAAATATGGTCCTAAATCATTATTAATTAATAACTGGTTAGTAAGAAAAAAAGTAGTGCGTTTGTTGCCGTTAAAAAACAACTGATTTTTTAATAAATAACTAGAAATTAAAATAATTTTAGATAGTTTGTGTTTTGGCTTTGTAAGCATTAAATCTAAATCAGTCAGTAAGCCTTTATAATCGAGTAGAAGTGGTGGTTCAGATTTTTGTTTATTGCTAATTTCATCAGTTAAAACGATCATATCTTTTTTTGTCCGCAAAATTCCGGCATTGTCCTTAAGTTCGTTAATATTATTAAAAACTTTCGTATTAAGGGCAATTGCTCTTTTTAAAATATCTTCTGGTTTAATTTTTTCTAATTTCAAATTATTTTCTTCACGACAAATATCTTCGAGATTAAAAGCGAAGTTTTTTAATTCTTGTTGCGATCTTAAGTTAAAAAGATCCTTGCTAACAAAAAAATTATCATCCTCTTTGTTGGCAACTAGTTTTTTAATAACATCCTCAAAATGCATTTGATTATAGGGTAAACAATAATGAACAAAAAACAATTTTATAATTGTGTTTTTATTATCTAATAACAACTTCTTCCGATCCATATTAACCTCTTCCTTGTGTAGACAAAAAACAACTTTTTCAGTAAAAAACATTGTTTTTTTGTTGAATATTATTGTTTTTTAATTTTAAAATTTACTGTTAAATTAATCGTTAACATCAGCGCTAATCAAGCTGCTATATAAACATATGCTACTCAAATATCAATTTGTTTATTAATTAAAACAACGTGTTGTGGTTGATAGGCAAATTTAATTTCGCTAATATTAGAAATCATAATATTTTGGAAAATATTTACAATCTGCGTTTGTGGTAAAACTGATGCGGCGAACTTTAATCCTTCAGGCATTGCTCCTCAAGGAATATATGCGCCAATTAAAAACCCAATCACACTTGAAAGTACTGCGGTAATTGCTGAAAACACATTAACGTTGCTGATAAAACTGAGCGCAAACGAAACAATTAATGTATTAACTAGCGCTGCAAAAAAAATGAATAAGAAACAGTATACATAATAAATTGGATTACCAACTATCGTTCCCACAATCGCCATATAAACTACAACAATAACATAAACTAACGCTGTTAATATAACATTCATTAAGTAGTTAAAAATTACATAACTAAAGCGTACAAATGCCGAGTTGGTTGGTGTAATCCCAAAATCAGTTAGCACTTTGTTTTGTTTGTCATAAACTAATGAACCACTAAGTGATAAAGCATTTGTAAATGTTGAAACCGCACAAATACTTGAAAGCAATAATAAGTCTGCATACGAAGCAGCTCTTTCAGGAGTAAAACCCGGAATATGTTCAACCGATGATACAAACTGACGACGTGCAAACAGTAAGAAAACCATAACAAAAATGATTGGCGCTAAAAAGGTAAAGAAAACAGCTGCTTTATTTCTAAAAAACCGAATTACATTACGTTTTAAAAGGACATTAATTTCTGACATCTTGCTCCTTTCAGTTACGTGTTACCCTTAGAAAAACATCGTCCATATTTCCTTTTTGTACTTCATAATCACTAATAAATTCCTTATTTTCTTTAAAAAATTCATCTAGTGAAGCAAAATTTTTAAACAAGATTTGATATGTATCACCTTTTAAGTGATATTGCAAACCTTTCTTATTAAGCAAACCTACAAAATCAGGATGATTTACTTTGTAACAATATAAAAACGCTTGCGAATATTTTGTTTTCAAATCAAATGGTGTTCCTTCGGCCACGCATTTGCCATTTTCAATAATCGTAATAAAGTCACAATTATTAGCTTCTTCCATATAATGTGTCGTTAACAAAATTGTTAGCTTGTCTTCATCACGAATCTTATTAAGAATACTTCAAACTAATTTACGTGAACTAGGATCTAAACCTGTAGTTGGCTCATCCAAAAACAGAATTTTAGGTTGATGAATTAAAGATCTGGCAATATCCACCCTTCGTCTTTCACCACCCGACAACTTACCATAACGACGCTTTAAAAACTTTTCAAGTTCAAATTTTTTAACAATTTCATCAAGACGTTCGTTTAAGTTTTTTGACCCTAAGTATTTTTTATATAGCGTTAAGCGAATTTTTAAATTTTCTTCGACACTAAGTTCAGGATCAAGAACTGATTCTTGAAAAACAACACCAATTTTTTGGCGAACTCTTTTTATGTCTTCAAAAGCATTGAGTCCATCAACTTCAACTTGACCGCTGTCACTGTCTACTAAACCTAAAATAATATTCAATGTTGTTGATTTTCCTGCTCCATTAAGGCCTAAAAAACCATACAATTGTCCCTTTTGCACTTTAAAACTTAAATCATCAAGTGCACGTAAATTTTGAAAAGATTTAGTTAAATTTTTCACCTGAATAATATTCTCGTTCTGCATATTTCCCCTTTTTTCTGTCTTTGTCTCATAAATTATAATTTATAAAAATAAAAAATAGCCAAACGGCTATTTTTGTTCTAACAATTCTTTAATTTTATTAATCACTTCTTGTTTTTGGGTATATCAAGCTAAGTTATCGATAATAAATGTGTTGTAGTTTTTAGCATTAAGGAATTTTACTTTATCTTTAAGGGTTATATAATTTTCAACATTATCTTTATAGTCATTATCATCAATCTTGATGCCACAAACATATTTTTCACCATCAAAAATGGCTAAATCAATCTTTTGTGTTCCAACCACATAATCAGAAACAACATTAACTTCCGAATTTCCAAATTCATTTTTTAATGCCTCAGTAATCGTAATTGCCAATTGACTATATTCAGCTGTTTTTTCTAGTAAAACTTCTTCCGTCTCTTTAAAATCAATATATGAATCTTTTTCTTCTTTGGTTAATTCAAGAAAACGAAGTCAGTATTTGAAAACACGAGCGTCCGAATTATTAATAGTATTAGCAATATCATCAGCCTTAATTGACTTAACAACAATCATTTTATCTTTTGCCCGACTAATAGCGACATTAAGCGCATGTTTTCCCGAGTCACGACCAATGTATGTTGAGTGTAGCTTAGCATTTTTATCATAAACTACAGAAACAATCACAAGGTCCGCTTCCTCACCTTGAATATTTTCAATATTTTTTAACATTAATTGTTTATTAAGAATTGCTTCTTCGAGATCAGGATATTTTTCAAAAATTAAATCTTGAATGAAGTTCATTTGTGGCGAGTTAAAAGTTAAAATAATAATCTTTTTATATTTTGCTAAATTTTCTTGCGCTAAACGAATTACGATTTCGATTTCTTGCTCGTTTTTCGAGTTTTCTCAGACACCTTCGGCCTCAACTACTTCAATTGAGAATTCTTTTTCAGGAGTGTTTAAATCAATAATATCAAGTTTTGAATCGTAGAAATGTTTCGAACTAAATGTCATTAACGATGCATAATTCGATCGATAGTTTTTATCAAGTAGAATCTTATAAATTCCTAGTGACTTAGCATATTCTAATAGTGACTCTGATTGACCAAAAATTGAATCACTTTGATTTCTAGCAGTAAATCATCTTGAAGGACGCATTTGTTGGTCATCGCCGGCTAAAATTTTAATTTTCGCCAAGTATAAAACTGGCAATCCTTTTTCAATGAACATTTGACTACATTCATCGATAATTGCATAATCAAACTCTTCACGTTTTCACTCACTTAAATCAGTATCAGGAGTTGTAATAATAATTGGAAATAACTCTTTAATAATTGCTGAAAAGTTTTTAAGAAAACGAGAAATATTCATTGATGCCAAACGTACAACGGCGGCAAATTTCTTATATTGATTAGTTTTTTCTTGGTCAAAATTTTTGATTTTTGACAATGTTTTATGAACAATAAATGACTCAATATCTTTATCTAAATTAACGAAATCTGCATTTTCAATCCGTTGTTTTAGTTCTCATAATTTTATAATTAATAAGATTTGGTGGTTATCGAATTTTTTAACTAATTCAACAAATTTGTTGATATTTCCTTGAAATCCTTTAATTTCTGTTAATGAATTTACTAGCTTATCAACTTGTGATTTATAGCGCTTATTTTCCTTCTTAATTTGTTTTATAAAGTTGCCATTTCATTTAATATTTTCTGGAAAATGTAAATTAGAAGTATGTTCTCTTAAATCATTAAACAACTGTTCGCTATATTTAATGTGGTTAGCTTCTAAAATACCATTTAATTCAAATAACTCAAATGAATTTGGGTTTTTTGCAACCTGATTAATTAACTGCACATATTTGTTTTCTTCGTCAGAAATAATATTGACAGTATTGATTGGTTTTCGTTTGTTAGAGTGTTCAATTAAATCAATATATTTTTTAAGAGGTTCATAGAAATCTTCTTTGTTAATTGAATTACTATTTAGTAAAAATAATCCAAACTTCGAAAGACTACCAAGACGCTTTTGAATAACCTCAAGTGCGGCACGCTTTTGCGAAACAACAAGTGCAGTTTTTTCATAGGCTAAAACATTAGCTAAGATATTAACAATTGTTTGTGATTTACCCGTTCCTGGTGGGCCTCAAATAATTGTGTTTTGATTAAGCGCACTAACAATGGCTTTATCCTGTGAAAAATTAGTTGGCGTAATTTTTAGGAAACCAAAATTCTTCTTACTAATCGTTTCATCAATACATTTTTTATAAACATTTTTATCGATTTCTACATCAAGAATTTTGTTAATATGATCATTTTCAATAATTTCAATCATTCGGTTACGAAGGTATCCACCTAGAGGTTGAAAAATTCCAAGAATCATTCCTTTATGAAAAGCTACTTTTTCGTTTTTAATATCTTCATAAGCAAATTTCTTGTGTTTTGCCACAATATTTTCTTCAATGTCAAATCTTGAACTTCAAGTTACTTTAACACTGTGAATTACTTGCGCAATTGACATATCTTCATGCTTAACATTAACGTCTAAATTAAAACCTTCATTTTGCAAGAAGTAAAATAATTTTTCGTTTTTACGGATAGTTCCATCTGAAACAAGGAATGGGTTAGAATTACGAAAATCAATATTAACTTCTTTTAAAAATAATGGTGCATAAATTTTCTTATCATCATTTGGTGTTGATAAAGTAATGAACATAAAACCAATGTACATACTTCAGATGTTTGATTCTGAATTAATGTTTTCTGCTTTATTCAAAAATAATTTTCATTTTGATGATGATTTTTGTTTTTCAACCTCAAGCAAATCAACTAATTTTTCTTTCGCAAAAGTAAAATCAGTTCGAAGATTTTTTAATTGTTGGTTAACTAAATCTTTACGTTTTTGCATTACTCTAAGCACATCATCAACATTTTCGCACGTCTTTAAGTTTTCGATCAAACGCGAGGTTTCATACTCGATAACCGGAATATCTAATGTAACCTCATTATAAATTTTGTTCATTAATTCTGGCCCAAATGTACTCATTACATCAAAATATTCTTTGTTATCTTTACGACAAAAAATTGATGCATCATTGCTTGAAATATCAAGTAAATTATCAAGAATTACGTTGTATGTTTCATCATCTTTGGTAATTTTAATTGCCATTTACAACCTCCATAATTGCATTTTTAAGATTCTCTGCACCATAACCAACAATTAAGCTGAGTGAAGATGAAGATAAAACTAATCCGCTTGCTGCTTTGATTTGTTTGATAGCTTCTAAATCAATTTGTTTTTTATCTTTGAAAAAAACCTTTATTTTCGATAAAGTTGCTTCAACATTTGAAATATTATCTTTTCCGCCAAAAAGCGAAATTAAATAATCGGGTTTAATTGGTAATTTTTGTTCTTTGTCGATGTTATTTTCTTTCACTACACGTTTTTTCTTCAAAACAATTAGAAAAAGACCGAATGTAATAATCACTAAAAAGATAACTAATGCTTTGTGTTTTTTACTCATAAATTCCTTAACGTGCCCAGGGCAATATATATTATTTATTATAGTCACAAAAATATAAAAATTGTATAATTAAAACATCATGATTAACAACGACAAAAAAAAGAAACTAGTAAGTGGAATAACAGCAACCGGCAAGCTTACGCTTGGTAATTATTTGGGTGCAATCAAACAATTTATCAAACTACAAGATGAATATGATTCGTATTTTTTCGTTGCTGACTTACACGCTCTAACTGGTGATATTTCTAAACTTGATTTAAAACAAAATCGTAAGGACATTTTCGCACTTTATTTGGCCTGTGGTCTAGACCCAGAAAAATGCTGCATTTTCTTCCAATCAGATGTTTTAGAACATACATATTTAAACTGAATTTTAACTAACAATTCGACAATGGGCGAGCTTTCAAGAATGACACAATTTAAAGATAAATCAAGTAGAATCAAAACTGCTAATAATACCGAAACTATCCCAACCGGTCTTTTTATGTACCCAATTTTAATGGCTGCTGACATTATTTTGTACGAACCAGATGTTGTTCCTGTTGGCATTGATCAAACACAACACGTTGAATTAACACGGACTATTATCAACCGTATCAATAACAAATACAACTTAAATATCAACGAACCTGTTGCGCGTATTCCAGAAATTGGCGCAAAAATTATGTCACTTGTTGACCCAAGTAAAAAAATGTCTAAATCTGACCCAAATCCTAAGGCTTCAATCTACTTATTAGATAATCCAAAAGAGGCATATAACAAAATCTTAAAAGCAGTGACGGATAGTGAAAACAAAGTTTATTTAGATGATAACAAACCTGGAATTAAAAACCTTTTAACAATTTATTCTGCGCTTAATGACATCGATATCAAAGAAGCTGCTGAGAAATTTAAAAATGCAAATTATCTTGAATTCAAAGAAGCAGTGGCTGAAAATGTAAAAACATTTTTAGAAAAAATTCAAGAAAAATTCAAGGGTTTTTACTCAAAAATTGATTTTTACGCAAAAGCAGGTGCACAAAAAGCCAGCGCTGTAGCCGGCCGTACAATGAAAAAAATAACCAAGAAAATTGGTTTAGGAGATTAATATGAAAGCAGATAAATTTTTAAACCACACCACCAGTCACTTACTAGCAGCGGCGATTTTCGAAATGTTTCCAAATACTAAATTCGCCTTTGGCCCAGCAATTGATGAAGGGTTTTATTATGATTTCGAATTTAGCGAACCACTTAGTGACGAAAAATTAGTTGAAATCGAAAAAAGAGTTAAACAACTTGCTAAACGTGACATTGAAATGATTAAAGTAACTAAGAAAGAATTTGATGAATTCTTTAAAACAAAACAACCTTACAAAGAGTATATGCTTGATAAATTACAAAACGAAGGCAAGGATATTACTTTTTATTCACTTTATGATAAACAAACAAAAAAACATGTTTTTGTAGATTTATGTGCAGGCGGTCACATTGAAAACGTTAAACCTATTAAATATTTCAAATTACTTTCACTAGCGGGCGCATATTGATTAGGCGACTCAAATAGCATTCAGTTAACAAGAATTTATGGAACCAGCTGATACAAAGCAGAAGAATTAAAGGAATACGAAGAAATTCTTAAAAACCGCCGGGAAAATGACCATCGTCAACTCAATAAAACTCTTAATGTTTTTGGTTTTGATAATATGGCTGGACAGGGCTTTCCATTCTGATACCAAAACGGAATGAAAATCAGAAATGCAATTCGCGATTACGTTCTTAAGTTAGATAAAAAATATGGCTTCACAGAAGTTCTAACTCCACACTTTGGAAGCATCGAGCTTTATAAAAAATCAGGCCACTTATCACACTATAAAGATGATATGTTCAAACCACTAGAAGTAGAAAATGAAAAACTAATCCCTCGTCCAATGACTTGTCCACACCATATTTTAATTTATCAAAACGACTTACATTCATACCGTGACTTACCAATTCGTTTTAGTGAACAATCACGTCTTTACCGTTATGAAAAATCAGGAGCATTAACCGGTTTAGAACGGGTAAGATCAATGGATTTAACGGAAGGCCACTTGTTTGTAACTCCAGAACAAATCGAACAAGAAGTTGAATCAATGTATAAACAAATAAATGAAATTTTAAGTGTCTTTAAAATTCAAATTGACTACATTTCACTTTCGCTTCGCGACAAAGAAAACAAAGAAAAATTCTTCCCAGATGACAAGATGTGAGACGACTCTGAAGCAATGCTTGAAAGAATGATGAATAACCTTAATATCAAGTACGAAAAGAAGGTTGGCGAAGCTGCTTTCTATGGCCCAAAAATTGATATTCAGATTAAAACATTGCTAAATCACGAAATCACAGTTTCAACAATTCAACTTGATTTTTTACTCCCTAGAAAATTTGATATTTCATACATTGACAAGAATAATGAAAAACAAATTCCGGTTATGATTCACAGAGGATTAATTGGAACTTATGAACGTTTTATCTCGGTCATTTTAGAGCAATATAAAGGTAACTTACCTCTATGATTAGCACCTAACAAAATTCAAATTATTCCTGTAGTTCTTGATCACAAATTAATTAAATACGCTAACAAAATTAAAGACTTTTTAGCGTCAAAAGACATTGATGCAAACATCAATTTAAAAGATGAAAGATTACCAAAAAAAGTGCGTGAAGCGCACTTTGAAAAATACAAATACCAAATCATCTTAGGTGAAAACGAAATGAAAAGTAATACCATTTCATATCGTGAATATGGAAACGATAAAACTATCACCATACCCAAAAATGAATTTGCTAAACTCGTTTTAAACAAAATTAAAAATTATGAATAATCAACAAAAAATATACATTTTTCTTGCGTTTTATTTAATTTGTGTTATTACGCCTTTGTTCATAATCTGGATCTTTTTTGGGGGCGATATCAATAAACCTGTAATGCAATGAAAAAAAAGTATTTATATCTCAATTGCCGTAGTTATTGGAATTTTGTTGCTACAAATACTATTCATATTACTCAAATTAATAAATCTAAACACAATCGTATATGTAGCACCTTTTGCCTTAGCGATGCTCGCTTTGACATATAGTCACCCATTACCAATGTGAGCAAGAGTCTTAATCATGATTGGCTGTGTCTTAATTGCGATCCCACTTAATTTTTTAAGCGGGTATCTCGAAGATAAGAAACTTAATAAGCACATATAGTGCTTTTTATTTTATATAAATTTTTTACATATTATTTATAATTAAAATTATGGAAAAATATGAAGCATCGAGCATAAAAAAATTAGAAGGATTAGAGGCCGTACGTAAAAGACCAGGGATGTACATTGGCTCAACTGATGTAAATGGTTTGCACCACTTAATTTGAGAAATTGTTGATAACTCAATCGATGAGGCGTTAGCGGGTTTTGCCAATAAAATTACTGTTACATTATGCGCTGATAAAAGCGTTATTGTTGAAGATAATGGTCGGGGCATTCCAGTTGGTAAACACTCAAAAGGAAAAACAGCTGTCGAAGTTGTCTTTACCGAATTACACGCTGGTGGTAAATTTGATGACAGCGCCTATAAAACATCAGGTGGTTTACACGGGGTAGGTAGTAGTGTTGTTAATGCCCTTTCAACAAATCTAGCGGTTACCGTCTTTCGTGATAAAAAAATATACTTAACCGAATTCGAAAATGGGGATAATATCGTAACAAGAACCAAGATTATTGGCGACACCAATAAACGCGGAACAAAAGTACAATTCATGCCTGATTATGAAATTTTTAAAAAGGCAAGTTTTAGTTATGATCGTATTAGCGAGCGTTTAAGAGAGCAATCATTTTTAATTGCTGGTTTAAAAATTGAATTAATTGATGAAATTAATAAAAAAAGCGAAACATTCCATTTTGAAAACGGGGTGGCTGCTTTCATCGAATTTATCAATAACTCAAAAAAAACAATTTCGCCTGTTGTAACTCACAAAGAAATGGATAAAAAACGCGACATCGAAGTCGAGTTTGGTTTTCAATATACCGATGGATACAACGAAACAATCGTTTCTTTTGTTAACAACATCAAAACTCGTGATGGTGGTACGCACGAAACGGCATTAAAAACTGCGCTAACCAAAACTTTTAATGAATATGCAACCGAAAAAAACATTTTAAGAGGTAAAAAGTCGTTTGAGGGCGAAGATATCAGAGAAGGTATCACATTTATTATTTCTTTAAAAGTGCCAGAAAAGATTTTAGAATTTGTTGGTCAAACAAAAGATAAATTAGGAACGCCTGCTGCTAAGGGTGCTGTTGAAGACATTGTTTCGCGCTTTTTAAAAATTTGACTCAACGAAAACAATAAAGATGCTCAAGTCATTTTCGAAAAAATCAAACACGCATTTGATGCCAGAATTGCATCACGCCAAGAACGTGATGCTAATAAGCAAACAAAAAGCAAATTAAAAGAAAAACAAATTTTAAGTGGGAAATTAACCCCAGCACAAACAAATAACCCCAATGAACGTGAATTATTCTTAGTTGAAGGTGACTCGGCCGGCGGTAGCGCAAAATCAGGACGTGATCGCCGAACACAAGCAATTTTACCGTTAAGAGGAAAAGTTCTTAATACTGAAAAAGCAAAATTAATCGATATCCTAAAAAATGAAGAACTAGCCACAATTATCAATATCATTAATGCCGGAGTTGGAAAAGATTTTGATATTAAAAATGCTCAGTACAAAAAAATTATTATTATGACCGATGCCGACACCGATGGTGCCCACATTCAAACTTTACTGCTAACTTTCTTCTTTAGATTTATGCGTCCACTTGTTGAAAATGGAAACGTTTATATAGCCTTACCACCGTTATTTAAAATTATTAAAAAAGGTGCTTTTGAGTATGCTTGAACCGAAGAAGAATTAAGAGAAAAAATTGCTAAAATGAAAGGTTATGAAATTCAACGTTACAAAGGGCTTGGTGAAATGAATGCCGAACAACTTTGAGAAACAACAATGAACCCTGAAACAAGAACACTTATTCAAGTCTCTATTACTGATGCCGCAATCGCTGAAAGACGGGTTTCAACCTTGATGGGAGATGCCGTCGAAAAACGAAAAGAATGAATTAATAATAACGTTGAATTTAGTCTAGAAGACTCATTCGAAATCAACACTAATAAAGTTAATTTTTAACCTTATTTTCAAAAAACATTAATGACTAAAAATCAATAAATATTCAGCGTTTTTCGTTCAAAATATAATAAAAACGAATATGAAATTAACTGCTTAAGCACGAAATATTTTATCAATTTTAACTTAAATATTAATAGTATAATAATAGTATAAAAAATGGAGGAATATGGCCAAAAATACTAAAAACGTAACCACCGAAAATAAGCCAATACAAGAAAATGTTATCGTCCAAAGTATTGACCAAGTTATGGATGAAAAATTTGGCCGTTATGCCAAATATATTATTCAACAACGTGCTCTACCAGATGCACGCGATGGTCTTAAACCAGTACAACGTCGGATTTTATACTCAATGTACGAACTTAATTTAACGCACGATAAACCATTTAAAAAATCAGCTCGTGTAGTTGGTGATGTTATTGGTAAATATCACCCACACGGAGACAGCTCAATTTACGAAGCAATGGTCAGAATGTCACAAGACTGAAAGATGAATATCCCACTTGTTGAGATGCACGGAAACGTCGGAAGTATTGATGATGACCCTGCTGCTGCGATGCGTTATACAGAAGCAAGACTTGCTAAAATTACAAGTCATATGCTCGAAGATTTGAAAAAAAATGGCGTTAATTATGCACCAAACTTTGATGACTCGGAAAAAGAGCCAGTTGTTTTACCTTCACTAATCCCAAACTTATTAGTTAATGGTACACGAGGAATCGCTGCTGGTTATGCCACCGAAATGCCACCACACAATCTTGGCGAAATTATTGATGCAACAATCGCCAAAATTAAAAACCCTTCAATCACACTAAACCAACTCCGTAAATTTGTGCAAGGACCCGATTTCCCAACGGGCGGTGTTATCTATGGTGGCGATGGTATTATCAAAGCGTTTGAACGTGGAAACGCTAGAATTATCCTTGTTAGCAAGAAACATATCATCGACAATGAAAAAGATGAATTTAAATACATTGAAGTTACCGAAATTCCTTACGGCGTAGTTAAATCAAAATTAGTTTATGATATTGACTCAATCATTCAAAACCAAAGCATTGATGGACTTCTTGAAGTTAAAGATCAAAGTGATCGTAATGGAATTTCAATTATGATCAAACTTGATAAAAACGCTTCGGAAGAAACAATTTGAAAATTCTTGCTCTCGAAAACCGAATTACAAGTTTACTATTCATACAACAATGTAGCAATCGTTAACAATACACCAAAGGTACTTAATTTAACACAATTATTAGATGAATTCATTAATCACATTACTGATGTTAAATACCGTACCATTCAATTTGATTTAGAAAAATTCTACGCTCGTCTTGAAATCGTTGAAGGTTTCATCCGAGTTGCTGAAATGCTTGACAAAGTAATTAAGGTGATTAGAAACGCCGAAAACTCACGTCAAGGGGTAATCGATGCTTTAATCAGCAACTTTAACTTTACACCAAATCAATCAGCAGCAATCGCTGATATGCGTCTTTACAGATTAAGTCAAACCGACCGTGAACTTTACATCAAAGAACGTGATGAGTTAAAAGCAAAAATCGCTTTCCTTAATAACTTAATTCAAAATAAAGATGATTTTAATAAATGATTAATCGAGATTTTAAAAGGTATTCGAAAAGATTTTGCCGAACCGCGGAAAACCCAAATTGAACAAAAAGAATTTACAACCAGCTACAACGAAATTGACCTTGTTAAAGAAGAAGAAGTTTTTGTTGGTGTAACCAATGATGGTTATCTTAAAAAGTTGTCGAAAAAAACATACAAAGGCAATGAACTACAAACATATAAATTGAAGCCTTACGATTACTTGTTAGCGCTAATGAAAGTTAAAAGTACAACAAATCTTTTGATATTTACTGATTTGGGGCGTTATGCACTAATTCCAGCCTACAAAATTCAAGAAAGTAAATGAAAAGACTTAGGGGTACACATTACCGAATTTGTTGATTACAAATCAGATGAAAGTATTGTTAGTGTAATTGGGGTTGATGACTTTGATTTAAATGCATATGTAATTATTGCTACTAAATCTGGTCTTGTCAAACGTATCGCTTTAGAAGATCTAGTAACTTCAAGATACAATAGCTTTCTAATTGCCATGAAAATTAAAGAAGGCGACATGGTAATTAACGCACAAATTTCAAATAATAAACAAGATGTTATCTTTATTACTAAAAATGGACTTGCAGCCAAATACTCAGAAACCGAAATTCCAATCTACGGAACAAGAACACAAGGTGTTAAAGCCTTTAATATTGGTAGCAAAGACTATCTAACATCATTTTGTTGTATCAATGAAAATGAAGAGCTATTGATGTTCACCAAAGATTTTGCCGGTAAACGGATTAAGTATTCAGATATTAGCTACACAAACAAGAAAAATGTTGGTAAACAATTATTTAGCCAAAAATTAACTAAACCATATTTACCAGAAATTGTTGCCGCCGTATCAAAAACCGATAAATTCTTACTTAAACATAACGAAATTATCGAACAAAAATTAGTTACTGAAATCCCGCTCACAAATGTAAACGATGGCTTCCGCAACCTAAAAGAGACCAAAATGGAAGGGATTACAATCTGAGTAAACCAAATTGTTAATGCTAACAATAAAATGTTTACATCAATCAGCAAATCTAAAGAAGAAGTTGACAGGGATGATGATCGTCAATTTGAAATTGCTGAAAAAAAACTTATTGAATTAAGTGATAATATGGACATCGACGAAATCCTTCGTCGGATCAATGAAAATGTTAAAAAAAATAAAATGTAAGTAAGGTGTTTTGTTATAAAATATTATTACTTATCTTAGCCCGAATGGTGGAATGGCAGACACGAATGACTCAAAATCATTTGCCTCTGGCGTGCAGGTTCAAGTCCTGTTTCGGGCACCATGCCTAGATGGTGGAATTGGCAGACACGCTAGACTAAGGATCTAGTGGAGCAATCCGTGCAGGTTCAAGTCCTGTTCTGGGCACCATATCATATTTGATCAAAAAAATGCTGACCATCACAGCATTTTTTTAAAACAAAAAGTTGAAGCTTTGTTCTTCAACTTTTTTTCATTCTAAGACTCATTTCAGTCTTTAATTAACTTGTTTCATTGCGTAATATTATTTTTATTTGGTAAGTTTTCAATCACGCTGCCAAGAATCACATCGCAAATGTAATGTTGAACAATTTTTGCACTAAGGGAGGTAAAGCCAAGTTCGCGTTCAGTAATTTCATGTAAAATGGAGTATTTATATTTATTTTTAATTAAACGATTGGCAGTAATAATTAGATGTGGCACCTCATTATCAGTCACCACTTTTAATAAGTGATTGAATTCTCTAGTTTTAGCAGCTTTAGAAAGTAAAATGACAAAAGGTTTTTTATTGTTTTTAAAAATATAATTCCCGAGCCACAAAAGCACCGCGTGATAGTCAGTATCAAAGTAAGAACCAACGTTGATTTTTTGTAAATTAAGCGATAATTCTCTTGCGGCCACACTACTTGATCCAGTTCCAAAGACTAGCACATTATTAGAAGATAAAATGGCTTTGGTTACATAGTCTAAAATATCTGGATCGATTAAATTGTTTGTAGAATTGATAGCATGAATATAACTTTTGGAAATTTTTTCAAAGATTTCGTTTTTAACATATATGTTTTCCGTTGATAATAAACGGTGTTTAATGTAAAATTGTAAATCTTTAAAAGAAGTAAAATCTAATTTTTTATAGAGTCTAGTTAAGACACCGGTCGATGTTTTACTATTATTAGCACACTCTTCAATCGAACTAGACGCAAAAACATCAGGATAATTGTTAATATATTCTAGCGCTTTGCGTTCGGTGTTTGTTAATTTCTCTACTTCGTTAACAAAGAATTTCATGTTAAATTGCTTCCTTATTGATAATAAAATAATTTTTCCGTCAAGTTAAAATTAGCTTCTCTTCTGGTGTTACTTTCTCTGTTATTAAAAGATGTTCAAAGTAATGTTTTGGACAGCCGAAGATCCGGCCGCTTCGAATTAATTTAATGCTTTTTTCATCTAATTTAATAAACAAATTTTCGAATATTTTCAATAAAATTGTTGATTTTTCACTGAAATTTTGGTTTTCTAGTTTTATCAAATAACCAAGTTTTTTTTGAATATCATTAAAATGTTTAAATGTTTTATCGCCATTAAAATTAAAGGCGGTAGGCATAATATTTAAATCTAGTTTTTCAAACAATAAATCTAAATTTTTAAATGGAAATGATGCTCATTTACGACGACTAAAAGTAAAAATACTAGGGACAATCCAATAACGACCATCAACATAGTTAATGCGTAAATTATTAAGACTACTACTCATTTTTGCCTAATAAATCAACAAAGTAACTAATACCATCTTCTGTATTACTTTTTGTAACGAAGTTTGCATTCGCTTTAACCCGTTCGTTGGCATTTCCCATGGCTACAAAATATCCCGCTGCTTCTTGCATTGACAAATCATTATCAGCGTCACCAAAAGCAATTACTTTATTTTTATCAATGTTATGATTTTTAATAAATGCCGCTAACGCATGACCTTTTGATGCATTTTTAGGCATAATATCAAGAACATCTCTTTGAGAATTAATTCCGTAAATATCATCAAATTTAGTGATTAATTTGTTTAGTTTTTCAATCTTTTCTTTGTTAGTATCTTCTAATAAAATCAAATACTTAACAATTTGAAAATCGTTAATCATTTTTGTAAAATCATGAGTAACAATATTCTTAAATGGATATTTATAGTTTTTGTCAATAAAGGGTAAAACGATTCGGTTACAAAATTCAGATGGCGAGTATTGTGCCACGATCATTGTATCGCTAGTATAAACTAAATGATTTATTTGATTTGCTTCAAGATAACTCGAAATTTCAAATCCTGTTTTTGTACTAATAGTATCGATATACTCAACTTTTTTGTTATCGATATCATAAACTAATGAGCCATTTGATGAAATCATTGACGATGTTAATTTTAGTTGATCAATAAGCTCATAGTTACGATAAAATGGACGTCCAGTAGCAATAACAATCTTTTTGCCTTTAGCCCGTAAATCATTTAACGTTTTAACTGTTTTTGGACTAACACGCTTATCTGGTGTATATAAAGTGCCGTCTAAATCAAAAACAAAATATTCAAAATTACTTAGTTTTTTGTCCATAATATGCCTTTTCTCCGTGTTTTCTGTCGTAGTGTTTTTTAATAAGTGCGTCTTGCGCACTTGTTGCATTATTATTATAAACGATAAATGTTTTTATCGCCATTTTAGCCACTTCTTCTAGGGTTAATGCAGTATCGACAGCGTGTTTTGGATTATTGTAACTTCAGGCAAATGGACCATGTTCTTTAACTAAAATTGCACTGCAGGCTTTTGGGTCGATGCCACGTCTAGCAATTTCTTCAAGAATTACTAAACCTGTATTGTGTTCATACACACCATCAATCTCTGCTTTGGTTAAAGAACGAGCGCAAGGTACTGGACCATAGAAATTATCTGCATGGGTGGTACCTAAGCAAGGAATATCCTTACCAGCTTGCGCAAACGCAACAGCGTTTGGGCTATGTGTGTGCACAATCGCTTGAATGTGGGGATTGTTTTTATATAAAAGAGTATGTGTTGGTGTGTCGCTTGAAGGATTATATTTACCTTCAACAACATTGTTTTCAAGATCGGTGACAACCATATCTTCGGGTTTAAGTGTTTCATATGAAACACCACTAGGTTTAATCACCATATATTTACGATCTTTAGTAATTCCTGAAACGTTTCCTCAGGTGTGAATTACAAGATTGTATTTTACAAGCAACATATTTGCTGCATAAACTTCATTTTTAAGTTCTATAATTTCTTTTTTATATGACTTATCAAGCATTAATTATCACCTTTCACTTTAGCTCATTGTGCTTCATAAAAATCTTTGGCATCTTTAATATATTTAATCGATGCGGCTTTGGTTTCGTTTTTATCATTTAACGATCACATTTCAATCATAATTGGTTGATTTAATTCTAAGTCTTTTAAAATTGTTAAAAGATAAGGAAAATCAACACTTCCGGTCCCAAATGGGGTATCACGGAACTTGCCTGGAACTGTATCTTTAAAGTGAAAAGCAACAATGTGGTTTTTAGCTAAATCAAATTCGTGATATAAATCTTCTTTTTTAGCTCATTGGAAAATATTTCCTAAGTCAGGGTAAATTTGTAAAAATGGCGAATCAACAATTTTAACAAACTTCATTGCCCGCGAATTAAGTCCCATAAATGGTGTATCCATAATCTCGAACGCTAACATCACTGAATGTTTTTGCGCCAAACGAGTTGCTCATTTGATTCCAACGATAAAATTATCAATCGTTTCTTGATCGCTTGGTTCATAATAAACATCATAACCTGCTAGCTGAACGGTTCTAATTCCTAATTTTTTTGCTAAAATGATCGCCTTTTCCATAATTTCATAGGCTTTTTGACGAATTTTAGCATCTTTTGAACCAAATGGATATTTACGGTGTCCACTTAAAGTCATCGAATTAAAATTAAATTCGTGCTTAATTAACAATTTTTGCACTTCTTTAATTTGTGCGTCGCTTCAGTCTAGCCGCGCTAAACGCTCATCGGTTTCATCAACTGAAAACTCCATAAAATCAAAACCTGCTGCTTTAGCAATTTTGATTTTATCTTCAAGACTTCATTTATTGTTGATTCCCTTTTCGTAAATACCAACTAATCTATTTTCAGTATTTTGCAAATTCATCCTTGAATTCCTTAGCGGCTTTTTCTGGATTAGCAGCATCTCTTAAAGCACGGCCAGCGATAAAGATAAAAACAGGAATATCTTTGAATAATTTAATATCTTCAAGTTCAACACCACCAGTAATAGTTACTTTAAAACCATCTTTGGCCAAACGACTTACAGCATCGATATCTTTTTGTCCTCATTTAACACCACTAGCTTGCGAGTCACGTGAACGGTGTCAAACAACTTGTGGCACACCAGCTTCTTTTCATGCTTTTACTTGGTCTCAAGTAAAATTGCTGGTTAATTCAATTTGTACTTCTTTATCTTGACCATATTCTTTAGCAATTTTCATTGTTTCTGAAATGGTTGGAACTTCTGCGGCACAAATACAGGTAGTAAAATCTGCTCCGTTTTCAAAGAACATCTTACCAAACACTTTACCAGCGTCGGCAATTTTACCATCAGCGACAATAATTTTACTTGGGAAGGCTTCTCTTAATGCTTTAACTGCTTTTTTACCTTCGCTAGCAATTAAAATAGTTCCAACTTCAATTACATCAATATATTTTTCTACTTTTTTTGCACTTGCAATCGCATCTTCAATTGTTAAATTGTCAAGCGCAATTTGTAACATTGGTTTCATCTTTCTCCTAACTTAAATATTTTGTATAGTCAATTGCCTTGATGATATCAATAATTTCTTGTTTTGATTTAGCATCAGCAATTTTTTTAATGTTTTCTTCGTTTTCAAAAACGGCAATGATTTGAGGAATCGCTACAGCGGTGTGGGTTTCACCGTCTTTAGCGGCAAGCGCAACCAAAATGCTGACACGACGTTCATCATTTTCAAAAGCAACAGGTTTAGTTAAGGTTAATAGTGAAAAACCATTACCAAACACTGAATCAGTAGTTGCACTGGCATGAGGCATTGCAAGACCTTCAGTAATAATGTAATAAGGCCCGTGTTTTTTTGTTGATTCTAAAATAGCATCGTAGTATTTTCAGTTAATAATTTTTTTATCAACAAGTGGTTCAAGAGCTTTATGAATAGCATCTTTTCAATCTTTGGCATCGTAATGACAAATGATTGAATCGTTTAATACTAAATTGTCAAGTAAATTTAACTTTTGGCTCATTTATTTGATTCCTTTACTTTGTGCATCAGCCAATGCCGCTTTAATTTCTTCAGCATTCATAATGTTTTTTAAACCATAAGCTAATGCTTTACCTTTTGATACTTCACTTAAGAAGTTTTGAGTACATAACACAACATCAACAGCGTTGATAAGACCTTTTCCTTGGCCTAATCCCATCGCTTCAACGCTACCAGCAATTCCTAGTTCTTTCATGGCGTTGGTTACTTTAACTTTAATAATCATACTGGTTCCCATTCCTGAACCACATAGACATAGAATTTTCATTTTAATCTCCTTTGAATAATTGACACATAAGAAATAAAAACGGATGCCCGTTTTTATTTTAAGTTATTTTTTTAGATTATTCCGCTGCGACCGCTTCGGCTTTAGCTTCTTCTCTTAAGTTTGGTTTAATTCTGAATAGTTTTTGGAAGAATGTAGCTTTTTCTTGTCTGTTTGAGTCAACGATTTGTGCTGATAAAATAAGGAGTACAGGCACTAACGAGAAGACAATAAATGACACATACATATTGTATGAAGCAATAATTAATAGAAGACCTCATACTAATGTTCAGTCAAACATACCATTATAACCGGTTGCATATGGACTTGCTCATCCTGCGTTATTACCACCGTATGTTTGAAGAATTGAAAGACCAAATGCAACTACTAGAATTTCAACAAAACCAAAGATTGCAGGAACAATTAATGATGCTTTGAAACCACCTGAAGCGTTAGCAAATACACCAAGTGTACCCGAGTTAAAGAATAAAGTAATAAATAATGGAATTGGAGTTACCAATTTGAAGTCACCTAAAGGTGCAAATGATAACCCAAGTACAAGTCCCATTGCAGCAAATTGCGCAATAGTACCTGACACGAAACCATAAGTTACTGAGTTAGGTGAGAAACCATATGTTGCAGCACAGTCAACAGCAACCACAGCACCAGGAACTAATTTTTCACTAATTCCTTGGAATGATTGTTGTAATTCTGTAACGAACATACGAACACCCATTTGAATAACAAGGATTGAACCAACAACTTTAAGTGATCCAAGAACCAAGTTTGTTAATCAAAATGCTCCACCAGCAACATTTCATGTACCATATTCTTTACTATTTAGTACAACGTTATTAATTGAAAATCTAACCTTTTCAGCAGTAACAGAATTTGGAAGTGGTGCGAATTGTAAAATTAGCACTAAAATTAAGAATAAGATAAGAATGATTACTGATTGAGTAAAGATGTTATCTTCAAAAACCTTAATTTTGTTTGATAGTTTTTTGGTTTCAGCTGAATCTTCTTTTTTACCAAAGAATTTACCTACACCGTAAGCAACTGCTGCCCCAATCATTTGTTGGTGACCAACAGCAAAACCAGCATCTTCAGTTACAATATCACTACCTTTAATAGTTGCAGTTGATGCAACAGCTCAGTAAGCACCAAGAATTAATCCTGAAAGAATAACAACTCCGGCTTGTGCGGCTGCTGTAGGTAATTTTGCGCTTGTTAAGAATTGTGCACCACTAAACATTGTAAAGAATACTGTGGTTACTACAAGTGCTGATTGTTGGAACATAACGTGACCTGTAATCATAAGTGAGTGCACGTTTGTTCATCTTCTAAGAGCAACTAAAATAATGTTAATTGCAAAACCAATTAGAAGAGCAAATGAGATTCATGACACGAATGCACCATCAATCCCTTTAAGGAATGTTTCTCCCGAAACTCATCCCATGTATGGGTCAAGTGGGGTAACGTTTGAACCTAGTTTACTAATCCCCACGAAGATTGGTTTCGCCATATTAATTAGGACACCTGAACCAATTGATAGGACAAGTACCCCGATAATGGCTTTAATTGTACCAATTAAGGAATCTGAAATACTTCTACCAAGCACTAAATATCCAATAAGTACAAGTAATCCAATTAGAATCGCATTAACACCTAGAAAGTTGTCGATAAGGATGTTCTTCATAAAGTAGGTTGTACCTGCTGCAAAGTCTCATTTTTTAAGACCAACAGTGAGCAATCATCCACCAACAAATAAGGCAAGAATAACTAGGCCGACAACTAATGCTTTTCAGTTAAATTTTCTTGTCGTCTTATTTTCTGACATTTTTTCTCCTTCATATTTTATATAAGAACTAACGCAAGATTTTAGTCTAATTTTAATTCTTTTTTAAGTTCTAAAACTTCTTTTGATACTTTCTTTGGCTCTCATTTACGAGGTTCATCGAAAGCAAGTACCCGCGCAGGGTTGTTAACAAGAATGTCTTTAATTGCTTCATCGCTAACACCGACTTGTTTAAGAAGTGGGATAAATCTTTCAAATAGGTAAGCAAAACCAAATGTTTCTTTACCTTTAGTAAGACCATAATTTCTTTGGTATAGAATTCTACCAGCATCTAATGCTAATGTAATGTGTTTTTGTAAACCTTTGTCAACTAAATACTTAATGTTTTCAGCAAGTGTTGAGTCTGGGTAGTATTTAACACGGTCTGGACCATCAAAACAAATTGTTACTCCGGTTTCTTTGATAATTTTTTCGTAGTAGTACTTGTCTGGGTTTTTATTTAAGTGTGAAAGTTGAATTTTATCTGGGTTAGCACCAAATCCAATAAGGTGTTGTGCAACTTCAAGTGCCATTGTACCTAATTGTGTATGAACTAGAATTGGACATCCAGTTAAAATACTGGTACGAGCAGCAATTTCAAGCGCTTTTAATTCAAGACGGTCAATTGCAGCGTATCCTGTACCTGCTTTAATAATTCCAGCTTTAGCTTTTGAACGTTTAACAACTGGACCATTGTAATTGTATTCGTCCATACCTTCTTCAATTTCAGCCACTGTCATTTTAACGATTTCGTCAGTTGGCACACATGCTAATCATGAACAATATTTGTCATAGAATTTAGCTTTGTGGAAACCTGTTGACATCACGATGTTAATTTTACCTTTGATGTCTTTGTGGTTTGCAATTTCAAGCATTCTGATAACATCACGTCCAACATTAGGTGGATCCATTGTTACCATTGTTTTACCGTTATGCTTTGCATATTCAATTAATTCTTTAACTGCAGCATCGGTACTTAACATTAAAAAGTCAATGTGTTCTTCCATTTCTGGACCACCGTTTTTAATAAGGTGGTCGTGACAGTCGGTAATTCCGATTGAATCTGCAGGAACATCACCTAAAACGGTTCTAACAAATTTTTTACTCATTTTTCTCCTTTATATTACGCATAATTTCTAGAACATATAAAACATAATGTTCTAATCTAATTTTACTAATTTATGACCCGCAAAAAGCAAATAATTGAAAAAAATTATCAAAATATGGAAAAATAAAAACAGAAATTTTCAGAATTTAAGCAAACGTTTTCAGCGTTTTTATATTCCGAAATGATAAATTATGTTAAAAAACTTGTATTTTTCCGAAAAAAAATGTCAATTTATTGAGTTTTTGTCATATAGCACTTTTTAGAAAAAGTTATTAAATTTTTTATAATTTAATTTTTTTGTTTCATATAAAAAACCAACAACCGCGGGGTTGTTGGTTAAAAACTAATTATTTTTTGTGTTTTAAATGTAATTTAAGAGCAGCGCTACGAGCAGCTTCTCAGATAATTTCAGCGAAAGTAGGGTGTGGGTGAATTGTATTTGTCAACTCAAACACAGTCGCTTCAAGTTCAATTGCTAATGCAATCTCTGAAATAAAATCGGTTGCATGAGCACCAATAATATGGCAACCTAGCACTTCTCCAAATTCTTCATCGACAACAAGTTTAATAAATCCTTGTGTTGCGTGGGCCGCAAGACCTTTTCCTAAATATTCAAAAGCATATTTACTACTGAAGGCTTTGTAACCTTGTTTTTTAGCTTCTTGCTCTGTTAAACCAACTGTTGCAATTTCAGGGTGTGTATAAATGCATCCTGGTGTTGCTTTGAGTGAGGTTTTTACATTTTTTCTACCCAAGATGTTATCAACCGCAACAAGCGCATGTTTATAAGCAACGTGGGCAAGCATATTTTGATTAGTTACATCACCAATCCCATATACTCCTGCTACATTTGTTTTTTGGTGTTCATCAACAATTAATTCACCACGCGAGCCAAGTTTGAAACCGGCTTCTGCTAAACCAAGAGAAACTGGAACACGACCAATTGATGTAAGAATAACATCAGATTTAATCTTTTGCTTTTTACCATCAATTTCGTAAATTAATTCCGAAGTTTTTTCATTGAATTCTTTAGTATCGACATTGTAAAGAATTTTAACTTTACGTTCAATTAATGATTGTTCTAAAACTTTAACAATTTCTGCATCAAGGGTTGGTAAAAGACGATCTGCGTTTTGTAAAATTGTGACTTTTGTTCCAGCGGTTGCGTAAACTTGCGCAAATTCAACCCCGATTACACCACCACCAATAATAGTTAATGATTTAGGTAATTTCTTGTCATAATTAATCGCTTGTCTTGAAGTAATAATTTTACCTGTTTTGTAACCTTTGTCAAAACCTTTAAGATTAAGAAGGCGGTTAACACTACCAGTTGCAATAATGAGGTTTTTAGCACGATAAACCTTACCATTTACTTTAACTTCGTGCGAACCTACAAATGTTGCTTCGCCTTCAATAATGTCACATTTTGACATTTTCATCAGATTTTTAACCGAAGCAGAAATTTTATCAACAACAGCTTTTTTCTTGCTGTGCATTCCTTTTCAAGTCTTATCAGCATCTATTTTTAAATCTTTAAAGTTACCGGCAATACCATACTCAGGAGCATGATTAATATAATCAATTACTTCACTTGATTTAAGTAATTCTTTGGTTGGAATGCAACCAACATTAAGACAAACACCACCTCAGTGTTCTTTCTCAATAATTAAGGTTTTAAGTCCTTGTTTACCTGATTCTTCAGCAGCTAAATAACCACCAGGACCAGAACCTACAACAATTACATCGTATTCTTTTTCAACAGCACCGGTATAAGCTTTACCTGGTTCACCGACATAACTATCGGTTTCTTGGGGGTTTACTTCGTTTGCTACTGGTGCACTTTGTACAAATTTTTTAGCAGGTGCTGAAAGTACGCTTAAATCAAATAACTCATCAGAAACTTTAACTTCGCCAACAACACTTGCACCACCTGATTCGCCAGCAGTTTGTGACTTGGTAACAGCAGCATTTTCATGTTTTTTTCCATCATCAATATGATAAATAACTTGGCCAACATGAATGGTGTCACCCTTATTCATTAATACCTTTTTAATGGTTCCGCTAACCGGACTAGGAATATCGCTTGTTACTTTATCGGTTTCTACACTAAATAAAGAATCGCCCTCATTTACTTTATCGTTTTCTTTTTTATAAATTTCAGCAACTACACCCTCATGTAGTCCTTCACCAATGTCGGCAAATTTAAATTCATAGAATGAACTGCCACCACCTGTACTTGAAACACTTGGTTGTGCTTGTGGCGCTGCACTCTCATTGCCTTTGCTACCATCATCAATTAAGAAAATTTCTTGGCCAACATGAATAGTGTCACCTTTTTTCATTAAAATTTGTTTCACAGTTCCTGTCACAGGACTAGGAATATCACTTGTTACTTTATCAGTTTCCACACTAAATAAAGAATCGCCCTCATTTACTTTTTGGCCTTCTTTAACATAAATGTCGCCAACTACACCCTCATGTAGTCCTTCACCAATGTCAGCAAATTTAAATTTATACATCTTAGTACACTCCTAAAATTTCGGGATTTTCAAGTAATTCAGCAATTCTTGAAGCAAAACGGCCAATTGTTGCTCCATCGATTCAGCGATGATCAGCAGCAACAGTTAAGTACATTGCTTTTCCAGCAACAACCGCACCATTTTTAACAAATGCTTCATCAACAATTGCACCAATACCAAGAATACCTAATTCTGGTCAGTTAATAACTGGTACACCATACAATGATCCAACGCTACCATAGTTGGTAATACTAAATCCAGCACCTTGCATATCAGCAGATTTGATAGTTCTTTCACGTGCAGCTTTTGCTAAAGTTGAAATTTGGTTTGCTAATTCTAAAACACCAAGAGTATGCGCGTGTTTAACAACTGGCACCATTAAACCTGCAGGTGTATCAACGGCAATTCCTAAATTAACAGTATCTGGATAATCAATTGTGCCAGCTGCTTCGTTATATTTAGCAGTAAAAATAGGGAATTCTTTAAGAGCAATTGCAACCGCTTTAGCGATATAAGGTAAGAAAGTTAGTTTAACACCGGTTGTCTTAAGAACTGTATCCTTAATACTTGCGCGCAAATCTCATAACTTTGTCATGTTAACACGGTGAATTAGGTTAACATAAGCCACATTATTTCATGAATTAGTCATCGCTTTAGCGATTGCTTTACGAATTGGGGTAATTGGTTCTTGACGTGATTGTAATGGGTTAGAATTAAAGGTTACTTGTGGCGCAGAAACGGCTGGTTTTGCACTTGGTGCACTTGCAGGAGCACTAGCGGCAGGATTGAAGTTTTTAACATCTTCAACTAGAATTCTGCCACCTATTCCAGAACCTTTAACGTCTACAATATTAATATTAAGTTTTTTAGCCATTGCCCGAGCTAATGGCGTTGATTTTATTTGCATCTCTACTTCCTTTCTAATTAAAATTGAAACCCAACAACTTCTTTAATTTTGGCTACAATTTTGTCAGCATTAATAGCGTGGAACCCTTCGCCCTTAGCAAGCGGCACGGTAACATCATAACCCGTCAAACGAGCAAGTGGTGCTTTTAAATATTCAAATGCTTTTTCATTTACTTGGGCCATAATTTCCGCAGAAACTGAAAATGACTTAACCGCTTCATGAACAACAAGTAAACGACCAGTTTTCTTAACTGATTCAATCACAGTTTTATAATCAAGTGGTTTAATTGTTCTTAAATCAATTAATTCAACACTAATTTCAGGGTTTGTTGCCTTTAATTGTTGAATTGCTTGAATTGAATCGTGAACTTGTACACCATAAGTTACAAGGGTAATTGAATCACCTTGTGCAAGAACATTTGCTTTACCGATTTCAACTGTATAGTATTCTTCTGGAATTTCTTGTTTTCCTGAACGGTAAATTTTCTTAGGTTCAAAGAAAATAACTGGATCATTATCTTCAATTGCTGCTAATAAAAGTCCTTTTGTGTCATATGGAAAGGCTGGTAATACCACTTTAACACCAGGCACATGTGCATAAATTGCTTCGAGCGCTTCTGAGTGATGTTCGAGCGCTCTAATCCCTCCCGACATTGGAATCCGCATCACAAGTGGACAGTGGAAACGACCACGTGAACGGTTTCTCATTCTTGCCGCATGAGTAAAAATTTGTTGCATTGCTGGATACGAGAAGCCGCTAAATTGGATTTCAGCAACAGGACGAAGTCCGGCAACTGCCGCACCAACCGCTACCCCAGCAATTGATGCTTCAGAAATTGGGGCATCCCAGCTACGTGTTACACCAAATTTAGCTTGTAAACCTTCAGTAGCACGAAACACTCCACCTTCAAACCCGGCATCTTGACCATAAGAAACAACACGTTTGTCTTTCTTCATTGCTAGCTCAAGCGCGTGGGTGATTGCGCCGATATTATTTAAGGTAATATTAGCCATTATTTCGCTCCTTTCGCTTTTGATCAGTACTCAATAGCTTTTGTTCTTTGTTCTAATAAATCATCATCAAGTTTTTCGTATGTGTAATCAAAAATTTCTTCGATTTTTGTATTCACTTTGGTAAGCGATTCTTGATAAGCTGCTTTAGCAGTTTCCATAGCATCGTTTCAAATTTTCTTGATTTGATCCTTGGTAATAATTTTATTGTCCAGCATATATTTTTCAATCCGGTGCATTGGTTCTCATTTTTCATGCTCTTTTTCTTCTTCTTCGGTTCGGTAGATCCGTGGGTTATCACTTGTAGTGTGCGAACCTTGTCTTCAAGTAACAAATTCCACTAAAACTGGTTCATTTTTTTCACGGGCAAATTCAACTGCATCTTTGATAACCGAGTAACTGGCAAGTAAGTCGTTGCCATCAACTCTTAAACCATTAATTCCCACCGCATGTGCTTTAGCAGCAATGGTTAAAGAAACCGTTTCAAAATGGTTTGGTGTTGAAATTGCTCACTGGTTATTGTTTACGCAGAAAACTGCAGGTCATTTTTGTACTGCGGCCATATTCATCGCTTCAAAAAATTCACCTTCGGTTGTTCCCCCGTTACCGATAAATGAAACAGCAACTGCTTTTGTGCCTAGCTCTTTTGATGCATATGCAATTCCCGCCGCGTGCGAACATTGGGTTGCAATTGGAATATTAACTGGTAAAACATTAACGCCTTCAGGCATAAATGAACCGTTTTCATTCCCGTTTCAGTACATCATTTGGTTAACCATTGGCACTCCCAAATGTAGCATAGCAGCATTTGAACGGAATGCTGGTACAAGTCAGTCTTGTTTTTCCATTGCTAAACTTGTGGCAATTTGTAACGCTTCTTCTCCTAGGTTAGGTGGAAAAGTAAGCATTCTGCCTTGTCTTTGAAGTTGTAACATGTATGTATCTTGTTGACGCGATAGCACCATGAATTTATAACCTTCAAGAATTTGGGCTTTGGTTAATTCGATTGGTTCTTTTTTGTTAATCAAATTACCATCAAGATCTAAAAAGCGAATCATTTCGTCAGGTTTAGACATCACGATTGGCTTGCTTAAATATCTAAATTTTTTCATCACTCCTACTTTCTTTCTTCCATATTCTTAATAATATATATTAAGTCTATGCCTTTATAATATATGATAATGATATCACATTCCAAGCATAAAATATATTCAATGTGTAATTGTTTCCACTTTTATGCAAAATAAAACGAGCTAGGCTCGCTCTTTAAAAACATTAACAATCTTTTTATAGCAATTCATATACATTTTTCAAGGTGCTAAACTAAACTTAGGCCGTCAACCCACGCTCTCACCAAGTGGTTTAAAGTAGTTTCTAGCATGTTCAATAATCTTTAATTTATCTTTTGCATCTAATCGATCATAAAACATAAATAAAACACCAAAATATTGGTACATTTTATGCGAAATTAATGCTGCTTTATACTTTGGTTTTTCATCACTATGATAAATAAATTCACACGCTTTTTTGTAACCCTCATATGCACCTTGTAAACGCTCTTCTAATCACGATGGATTATAACTTGAAAGCGAGTTTTTTCTTCGTAAATATCTAATTGAATAAACATTTGCATGAGCGTAACTTCTTGCATTTAAAAACATTTTAACAGGTGGGAAAACATCTTCATAAAACGTTGCGCCTATTATTAAATTTAAACTATCATAATACTCTTTTTTTACAAAATAACCTCAGAAAAAAGTCATATTATGTAGAAGAAAATCGCTTGCTCCTTTAATACCACACCATTTGTAAAAAGGCGGCATAATAACTATAAAAAGCTTCTTTCATACAAATTTAATTTTGTACTTTGATGTAATCATATCAGCATCAGTTTTTTCAGCAACTTTAATCATTTTTTTCATCGCATTTTTGTAAATAAAATCGTCATCATCTAAAAAGAAAAAGTACTTTGTATCACACTTACTAATAAGCAAATCACGCATTGCCCCTATACCTATGTTTTGTGGCGATTTCAAAATCGTGAATCGCTTATCGTTTTTAATTTTTTCTTTTAAATAAGTGTATGTTCCATCCGTACTACAATCGTCAATAATTAACACTTTAAAATTAGGATTAGTCTGTTTTAAAATAGCATCAATCGTTTTATCAATGGATGACATAGCGTTATAAACTGGCATTAATATAGTTACAATTGGGTTATCCATACTTATCCTTCTTTTTATAAAAAATTGGTTTTTTAACAAAAAATCCGGTTAAAAATGTTTTTTTACTCTTTTAGTGGTTTTACTATCTTAGAATGACTGTTAACAAAAATCTTTCAACTAGCCATTGAAAACTTGGGCTTAAAATTAACTTTTTTAGCAAGTGGTTTTACCTTTTCTTTTACATAGCTAACAATTTGTTTTTTATGAACACCTTTTAGCTTTTTATAAAAAAGAACCAAAATTGCTAAGAAACTATACATTTTAGAATCAATCATTTGTTGTTTTTCCAAATTAGTTGCGTTACTTTTATTGATATAATCAAATGATCTTGCATAACCTAAAATAAGATGTTTTAATTTCATATTAAGGTTGTTGTGTTCAAACGATGAGAGCGATTGTTTACGACGTAAATATCTAATTCCATTAACATTAGCATGGGCAAATGACTTTGCCTTTAAAAACAACTCAGTAACAGGACCAATATCCTCATAAAGTGCGCTTCCTATCGTTAAGTTTAACGAATCATAATAAGATTTTTTAATAAAATGTCCTCAAAAATATACAATGTTATTAATCATAAAATCTCTTGCATGCAAAACTCTATGATACTTATAAAATGGCGGATAAATGGTAATACCTCATTGTGGTGAACCAAAACGATACTTAGTTTTAGAAGTAACCAAATCTGCATCTGTTTTCTTCGCAGTTTTAATCATTTTTTTCATTGCATTTTTGTAAAGAAAATCGTCATCATCAAGAAAGAAAAAGTACTTTGTATTGCACTTGCTAATAAGCAAATCTCGCATTGCTCCTAACCCGATATTTTGTTCTAATTTTTCAACTACAAAACGAGGGTCATTTTTTACTTTTTCCTTTACATGTTCATATGTATTATCACTACTACAATCATCAATAATTAAAACCTTAAAATTTGGGTCTGTTTGCTTTAAAACAGACTCAATAGTGTAATCAATATATTCGCTTGCATTGTAAACAGGCATTAAAATTGTTACTAATGGTTCATTCATCTTTCCCTTAATTTTTCATATTTTTCTTTACAACATTTTTTCTTCATCTAAATTCACTGGCTACTATATCATCTAAAGAATAAATATTGCTGAAGTTCATTAATTTTCTTATTTTTGTTGAATCAGCTACAAGAAAATCAGGATCTCCCGCTCTTCGAGGGCCGATTTTATATTTGAGTTTAATTCCATTTACTTTTTCGAATGATTTAATTATTTCTAACACAGAATATCCGTTTTTAGAACCTACATTAAAAATGTTGGAATTATTTTTATCTAAATATTTAACAGATTCAATATGCGCTCTTGCTAGATCAACAACATGCACATAATCGCGAACACATGTACCATCTTTAGTTTTATAATCATCACCAAAAACTTTTAATTCCGGAGTTATATTAAAATAACTAGAACTAATTACCGGTACAATGTGCGAGACTTTTGTTTGATCCTTAGTTAAATAACCAATTTTATCACTTTCGCTAGCACCAGCTACATTGAAATAACGTAAAATTACATACTTAAATTCAGCAACATTAGCAAGGTCTTGAATCATTCTTTCAACCATTAATTTTCCTGCACCATATGGATTAATTGGCGATTTGGGATCATCTTCTTTTAATGGTTTATTTTCTCCCAAACCATATGTTGCAGCAGTTGAAGAAAAGATTAACTTTGGTACATTAAATTCTTTGATACATTTAAGAGTATTAATCGCACCTTTTACATTGTTATCGTAATATTCGATAGGTTTTAAAACGGATTCGCCGACTGCAATTTTAGCGGCAAGTAAAATAACGACATCTATTTTATTTTTAACAAAAACAGATTTTAATTCTTCATAATTTACAAAATCGCCTTGAACAACTTTAGCGCCTGTTGTAAATTCTTTAAAACCCGTTGAAAAATTATCGAAAATAATTATGTTATTTTTTTTATCTTTTAGTAATTCTTCTTTAATATGAGAACCAATGTAACCGGCTCCACCAATCAATAAATAATTCATAACTTCCTCAACTCCTAGAATAAATATGTAAGTATTTGTTATATTATAATGCAAATATTTTATCGCCTTTTAATTTTAAAACACTTTGATACTAAAATATTGAAAACTACATTAAAGTATAATGTATGCATAACTATAAATTTTAGAATACATTTTTAACTTGTTTTCAATAAAAAATACTGAAATATTGTTGAAAATAATATATTTTTGATATTTTTTTAAATAAATAATAAGAAGTTAAAAAGCAATTGAATAATTAAAAAATAGCACTACAATTTCGCTAACAAATGTAAGTGTTTAGCAAATAATAATTGCAATGTTTTATATGTCGTTTTGTAATCGTAAACGATACTCATTTCTAATTTCATCAATAGAAATTAATTTATTATTGCGCTCAACAAAGAAATAACTAAATGCATTTTTACGTCGAGGGGAATTCATCATTAATCCCGCAATTTCATGCATAGAATCAATTATTTCATTATATTTTAATGACCCGTTTTCATCATTTAAATATGCAACTTTACCGTTTTTGTGTATAAACTTTTCACCAACAACAAAAAAGCCTGCAGCAACCATTTTATTAAATGGTGCTTTAGAAGGTTTTATATCAAATTCCGCTGATTCAACTGCACCAATTACCGGTGTAATATTATCAATTCGCTTTTGTCCAAATTTAATATATTTTTCATCTCTTTCAATCATTGTAAACGATCTACCTGTCATTTTAGCGACTGCAGCGGTAGTCATAGTACCGCCAAATGGATCTAAAATTAAGGCGTTCTTATTAGTAAATAATGTAATTATTCGATGCAATAATGCTTCTGGTTTTTGAGTGTTATGTAGTTTCTTGTTGTTTTCATCTTTTAGTCTTTCATTACCATTACATACTGGAAATTTTCAAATTGAACCCATCTGTTTACCGCTATTTAAATGTTTACCGGTTTTGTAATTAAAAATAAATTTGCTTTTCTTTGATTTTGAGGCTCAAAGTATTGTCTCGTGCGAATTGTTCAAGCGACTTCCTGAAAAATTTGGTGTTGGATTACTTTTTTCTCAAATAATGTCATTAATAATTCAAAAACCGAGTTCACGCAAAATATTTCCTATTTCGTAAACCGATTGCATACCCGATATTACGCAAATTGTTCCGTTGTCTTTAAGTAATCTTTTAACTTCTATTAATCAATTTCTTGTAAATTCCTTGTATGCGGCCATTGAAGGAAATTTATCTCATTCATCATCACAACCATCAAATTCTGTTCCTTCAACTCTAAATAATTTTTTACCTTCTTCAATTTGCATAAAATAGGGAGGATCAGCAAAACAAAAATCAAAAGTTTTTGGCGGTAACTTTTTCATTTCTTCTATACATTCACCATTTAAAATACTATTTTTGAATTCCATTTTTCCTTCTTTTCCTCCTGTTTTACATAATAATTTTATAAAAAACATAACTAAATAAATAATTTGTTTATCTTTCAAGTCCTTTTTCATATTCTCGCGATTCTTTTGCTTTTTCTAAATTATCACCCGATGAAAATAATTCTTCTCGTATTTGAATATAATCATCTTCATTAGAAAGCAACTTTTTTCATTCTTTATTTGGTAATTTAATAAGAGCATTAAGAACTTCGTTGCTATTCCCGAAATTAGGAATTTCTACATTTTCATTTTTATTTAATTTATGATAATTTTCTAATAGAAATATTAATTCCTTCCAAGCTTCGTTACCATTTTTTAACGAATTAAAAAACTCGCTACCATAAAACAAGTGCAATTCTGTATTTGGAATAATCACTTTATCTAATTCATCAACATAAAATTTTTTATTTTTTACCATTCCACCATCTACAAATCACATTGAGGCCACGATGTTTCGACATTTATTTTGTCTTTGAATTGCTTCGAGTTTGCGTTTAAAATTATCTAACTGACCTCGTTTTTTTGAACTGTCATGATCATCTCTGACTTTCATTTCAACCATGTAAACAGTTTGACCGTCTGTAAAATATTGATCGATATTTAAAATTTCGCGTCTCCCGTCGCTGTTTTTTGCCTCGAGTCTTTTATCAAGGTTTTTATACCCTAAATGTTTTATATAATCTCTCGTAATGTCTTCTAGTAAATCTCCGAATTTAATCTCAATACTTTGTGTAATGTTTTGTAAAAGTTTTGTTTTTGCATTAGATAATCTAAAAATCCCGACATATCTTTTAGGATTATTTATTATATTCTTTAAAAGCTTCGAATAAAATTCCTCATCTTCTTTAATTTTGGATTTTATTTTCTTTATAAATTCATCGTAACTAATATACATTATTCTACCTTTTGCCTTTGTGGAATTGAAACCTTCTAAATAAATTGTTTCACTAAAATAATTAATTGTTATTATAATAATTATTTATAATAATTAATATTGTATCTAAAATATTCAAAAAACAAAAGGTATAAGCTTAAAAATGGAGATTAAATGAAAATAACAATTTGTGGAACTGGCGCATGGGCTACAGCGCTAGCAACGGTGCTTGCTAAAAACAAACACCAAATAACAATGTATGGAATTGACGAAGAAGAAATAAAAAACATTAATTCAGGCAAAAACCCTGAATATTTTTCAGAGCCATTCAAATATAAAAATATTAATGCGACCAATAATTTAGAAACAGCACTAAAAGACACAAAATTAGTTGTCTTAGCAATTCCTAGTCAGCAGATCATTAATGTTTTATCACAACTTGCCGATGTATTAAAAAATAAAAAAATAAATATCGTTAATGTAGCTAAAGGTTTGGATGGAAAAAGTACTAGTTTTTACTCAGTTTTAATTCGTAAAAACTTTTCAAAAAACCTTAATATGCTTGCTACAATTATTGGCCCCTCATATGCTCATGAAGTATACGATGAACAACTAACTGCAATTAACGTTGTTGGTAATAATTACGACTACTTAAAAGAATTAAAAAATATTTTTCAAACCGATAAATTTATTTTAATCCCAAGCACAAAAGAACATGGTTTAGAAATGTTTTCGGCAATGAAAAATGTTCTTGCGATCGGAATTGGAATTGCTAAATTTTATTATTCTTCATCAATGAATCCAATTTCAGCCTTATTTGCAATCGGGTTTAAAGAAATGTATTTAATTTACAAAACACTTTATCCACTTGAATCTGATGCGATTGGTTATGATTTAGCGGCAATTGGTGACGCCTTTCTAACCTGTAGTTCCTTCAAAAGTAGAAACACACAGTTTGGCTACAACGTTGCAAAACTAGGTGTCAAACAAGCGCTTGCCACTAACAAGGCAACCATCGAAGGTTATGTGAATGCAAAATTTATTGATAACATTATTAAAAACGAAAAAATAAATGTCCCATTTATTAGTTCAATCATTGATATACTTTACTTTGATAAGGAACCGGAAACAATATTTGATTTTTTAGAAAAGGAGAATTATGATTAATATTGACAAGAAGAACCAAACAGCGACAATAAAAATTGTTGCTGATGAAGGAAAATGAAGCGAAACAATTAAAAATGTAGAGTCTTTTTTAAAATCGTTAAACCACGAAGTTAAAGATGTAAAAAAAGAAGTTTGAAATCCCGCAGTTCAAATCTACCTACAGGAAAATGCTGAGGCAATTATTAAAAACTATGAAAAGAAAAATAAAATTATTTTAATTGAATCAGATATTTTCAAAACACCAAAAATTAGCGAAAGCGAACTAGAAATTGAATTAAGTTTTGTTTACTACGATCAAGATACTAAGCTAAAACTTAAACACGAAACAACGCTTGAAAAAATTAATCCGTTGTTTGTTCGTCTTAATGCCGAACAAGAATTAAAACAACTGTTAGCAAGTCACACAAAAGAAAAAGAAGTTAAAAGAAAAGCGAAAAACGGCGACTTTATGACATTTGACTTTGTTGGCAAAATTGATGGCAAACCATTTGAAAACGGCAGCGCTAACGACTATGAATTACAACTAGGAAGTAAACAATTTATCGCATCGCTTGAAAGCCAACTTGTTGGTCTTAAAAAGGGAGATAATGTTGATCTTGATGTCACATTCCCAGATAATTATCACGCTAAAGAATTAGCTGGTAAAAAAACAGTGTTTAACATTAATGTGAAAAAAGTTGCAACCAAAGAACAACCAAAACTCGATGATGAATTTGTTAAAAGTTTAGAAATGGGCACTAACACCGTTAAGGAATTACAAGATAAATTATCAAGAAAACACGAGTTATCACTCGAAATGCGAACAAAAAATCAATTTTTTGAACAATGTTTACTCGAATTACAAGAAAAAAATAAAATTAAAATGAGCGATCAATTAGTTAACTTTGTTAAAGAAAACATCAAACAAAAAGCACTTGCTCAATTGGATCAACAAGGTCAAACCTTAGAAGATTATTACAAAGCAACCAATACAACAAGTCAAGATTTTGAAGAAGCAATGACAAAGAATGCTACTGAAAGTGTGACAATTAACACATTAGAATCGCTTCTAAACAACCAACTTAAAATCAAAGCAAGTCAAAAAACAATTGATTTGGTTTGAGAATATATCGCACTTCAATACAACAAAGAAGTAGAAACAATCAAAACACAAATACCACAACAACAGATTGATGCGTTTGCTAAACATATCGCATTAATTGATGCATTAGTTAAGGAGGGAAAATAATGCCAGGATGAGGAATTGCACTACTAGTTGTCTTACCTATTTTGTTCTTTTTAGGTGGTGGGTTTGCCGGGTTTTTCATTGCTAAAAGAATGTTTGAAAAACAAATTCGTGAAAATCCACCAATTACCGAAAAAATGATTCGTGTTATGTTTATGCAAATGGGTCGCAAAGCTAGTGAAGCACAAATTAAACAAGTGATGCGTTCAATGCAAAACGCAAAATAATAGATTAAAGGAGAAATTATGTACATTAAAAAATCAGTTGAAAACAATAACTTAGTTTTACGAACTATAACTAAAGATGCTAAACAAAATAAGATCGTAAAAGAAAATAACTATTTAAATGATTTTCTTAGTGAAAATGTATCTTACGTATACATTGAAAATGCAAAAAAATATAGTGCTAAAGATTTTAAGGAGTTAGTAACAAAATTAGTTGCCAATAAACGCTCATGTGTAATTGATGCTAAAAGCTTTATCTTTGAAAACCTTAAAATTCATGAAATTATCAAGACTTTTCTTGATACTTACATCTTTGAAAAACACATTTTATGAAACGAAAAAACAACAGTAAAAAACAAGGAATTTACAGTTGAATTACTGCTATCTGAAGAAGATACCAATAAATTTAGTGATTTAATTAACAAAACACTAATCGTTGCTGAACAAGTAAATATGGCGCGTGATTTACAAATCATGCCACCAAATATTTGTAATTCAGAATTTCTTGCTAGCTACATTGAAAACAAAGCTAAAGAAATTAAAAACCCTAATCTAAGTGTTAAAGTCTTAGGAAAAGAAGAAATTACAAAACTAGGAATGAATTTACTACTTGCTGTTAACCGGGGCAGTAAATACGAACCACGTGTCGTAATTTTGGAATACACTGGTGATAAAAATAATAGCGACAAAACTGTTTATGTTGGTAAAGGAATCACTTTCGACTCTGGTGGTTATAACCTTAAAACTGGCGGTTATATTCTAGGAATGAAATATGATATGTCTGGTTCAGTGATCGTGGCAAGCGCAATGCTAGGGATTGCCAAACTAAATACCAAGAAAAACATTTCATGTGTAATGGTTATTACTGATAATAGAATTGATGGTGATGCTAACTTGCCAGATGCGGTTTGAAAATCAATGAACGGTAAAACAGTTGAAATCAACAACACTGATGCTGAGGGCCGTCTTGTTTTAGCAGATGGTATAACCTACGCCATTCGTGAACTAAAGGCGACAAAAATTCTTGATATTGCAACCTTAACTGGTGCAATTAAAGTTGCTCTTGGACAAACTTTTACCGGGATGTGAGCAACCGAATCAAAATTTGCAATCGAATTCAAAAAAGCAGCCAAAGATGCTAACGAACTCATTTGACAAATGCCATATCATGAAGACTTTGCTAAGGACATTAAAACATCAAAAGTTGCCGATTTAAAAAACTCTTCAACTACAGGGATGGGCGGTAGTATTTCAGCCTTTATGTTCTTAAACGAATTTAACGAAAAATTACCACACATTCACCTTGATATTGCTGGTACCGCAAAATCTGCTGAAGAACCTGTTGGTGTAATGGTAAAAACATTAATTGAACTTGGAATTAATCAAGGCTAAGCCTTGATTTTTTTATAAAATAAAAAAATAGAGGCATTTTGCCTCTATTTTGCTTCTTTTACTTCTTTAACAAAGTTTTTGTTTGTTGGATCATAAGCTACTGAAAGTAAACGTTTTAACTCTTGTTTAAGCAACTTATCATATTCAGGAACAACAACCTTTAATCTTACCCGCAAATTACCGACTTCACCATTGATATTAACACCTTGTTTTTTAAAGACAACAACGGTATCAGTTGTATATGTTTCTTTAAGTTGAATTGTGATTGTTCCCGTTGGTGTTGGAACAACAACTTTTTCTTCATTTAAAATTGAGTTAATTGAAACTGGCATTGTTAATAATAAATCATTGCTATCATATCTTTTGAAATATTTGTGTTCTTCAACAGTAACGACAATAATATAATCACCATTACCCTTACGGCCAAACTTACCTAGACCCTTAAGTTTTAATTTACCTTTATTATGAATTCCACTTGGAATCCGAATATTAACTAACGAACTAATTTCAGTATATTGACGGCCATTACATGCTTGACACTTCTTGCTTAAAATATAACCATTTCCATAACATTGGGCGCAGACAATAGATGAGAATTTACCACCCAGTTGTTGAACTAATTTTCCTTGTCCTTTACACAAATCACATTGTGTTTTATAACTCAAATCATAGCCAGACATTTCACAGTATTTACATCCTTCTTGACGAGTTAATTTCTTTTGAATAACAACTCCACTTAACGATTCAGCAAAACTTACATTCATACTTGCATAAATATCTTCACCAACCCGACCAGGATCAACGTATTGAGGTTTAACTTTAGCGGTGTTTGTGTATTCAAACCCTTGTTCAAATTGTTGTTTTTGTTGGGTTGCAAATTTTGCTTTGTTTTTTAGTGAATTATCATATTCTTCACGACGAGACTCGTCACTTAAAACGCTGTAAGCCTCATTTAACTCACGCATTTTTTCTTCTGAATTGGCGTCGCTTGATTTATCTGGATGATATAGATTAGCAAGTTTTCGATAGGCACTTTTTATTTCAGCAGTCGTTGCTGTCTTATCAACCTGTAAAATGTAATAATAATCTAATTGGCTCATAACATTTATTTTAACACAATATACTCTTACTTGATAATTATATTAAGCGATATTTCTAATGAGTTAATCAGTAAATTTAAGTGTTTTTATGCCAAAAAAGGCATAAAAAAATGGCGATCACGACAGGATTCGAACCTGTGACCACAAGCTTAGAAGGCTCGTGCTCTGTCCATCTGAGCTACGCGACCGTGCTTATAATAGTATATACTTTTTTACCAAAAAATCACACTGTTTTTATGTTTTCTTGCTTAATTACGCAAATATGTCTTTGTTTCCAAGACGAAAATTGAACTTGGTTTACCATTTGGGGTGCAATAATTAAGATATTTTTTTACTTGAGGGAATTTTTTTTTTGCTGCTTCAAAACTTAACGGCAACTCTTTGGTTTTGTTAGCGCTCGTAACATGCATGGCCCCATTTGCTAGAAAAAACTCACAGAGTTTAGGACAATCTGGCATACGAAAACCGACCCCGTTAACAATAATCGATCGTGCGCCAGGTCAGTGTTTTTTTGCTCAATTTGTTGCTTTTTTATTTCAAACAGCAAAGGTTTCTGCTTGGGCAATTGAACCAACAAGAATGATAATTTTTTGGTCTTGAGCGCGCCCTTTTAAACGATTAAGTGTTTGTTCTAAGTCATCTTTTACAAACGCACCTATACCACAAACGGTATCGGTAGTCATAAGCCAAATTTTATCGATGTTTTCATTAAAATGCATATTTAATCTATTATAATATATAGTATGCCAGAATTACCAGAAATCCTAACCATCAAACAAGCGATGAAAAACGTCTTAGTTGGTAAGACATTTAGTTCAGCCGAAATTAGAAAAGCGACCTTAATTAAAAATATTGAAATGACTGATTTTGAGAAAACAATTAAGGGTGAAACTATCCTAAAAATAAGCTCAAAAAATACCTGCTTATTGCTTGAATTAACAAACAATAAGATTTTAATTTCCACCCCAAAACAACACGGAAGTTATATGTATTTTGCTGAACCAACCACCCCTTCAAAACACACTTTAGTGATCTTTCGTTTTACTGACACAAGCGAATTACACTTTGCCGATCCAAGTCAACTAGGGTGTTTCCACATTAGTTCGTGCAAAACATACGACTGCAAAGCGCCAGTTTTATGTAAGGGTGCTACCGCAAAAATTGTTAACCACGAAATTCTTTACTCAAACTTATACAAAAAGAATAAATCAATTAAATGAGCACTTAAAAGTAATGATTACATCATGGGAATTGGCGATGTTTATGCTGATGAAATTCTTTATAAATCAAAAGTTCATCCCTTTACTAGCTGTAAACGCGTAGGTAAAGAAGAAATTCGCCAAATAGTTATTAACGCACAACAAATTTTAGAAGAAGCAACCCAAAAATTTGGTAGCGATACTAAATCAGTTATTGATAAAGATTTTAAAATCGGACTTTACAAAAAAGAATTAAAAGTTTACAATCGTGAAGGCGAAAAATGTCAAATTTGCAATGATAAAATTAAACTCATTACTCGCCACAATGAAAGTTCGTTTGTGTGTTTAACATGTCAAAAAGAAAAATAAAAAAATCTAGTTATTACGAACCCAACATTACCGCCGAATACAACTTTGGTTTACCAGAATATGATTTACACGGAATGTATATTGATGAAATGATTAGTTTTGTCGCAACAAAACTAATTGGCCTTAATGGTGCCATCTTTATTACAGGTCACGGAACAGGTGCTTTAAGCACCGCGTTAGAAAATTTTCTTGATCAAGAAAACTACAATTATAGATTAATTCACAAAGGTAAATACGAAGTTTGAAAATAAAAAACGCGTCTTGCGTTTTTTTATTGGTCATGACGTTGCGAACTAAATAAATCAATGCCTTCATTTGCTTCAGGATTATCATCAAATTCAAATTCTGCTAATTTAGGTAATTCCGACAATGTTTTAAGTTTAAAATAATCGTAAAACTTATTAGTTACACCAAATAATGCCGGCGTTCCAGGTGTTGGTGATTTACCAACTTCTTCAATTAGTTTTTTATCAATTAACGATTGTACCAAACTGTTTGAGTCAACCCCACGAATTTTACTAATTCCGCCCCGAGTAATTGGTTGTTTGTAAGCAACAATCCCTACAACTTCCATCATTCCGGCAGTAAGTTTTCCTCGTCTTTTAATCGAAACAAGTTTTTCAACTGCTTCCCGAACAGTTTCACGAGTCGCAAGTTTATAAACGTCGTTAAAATTAACAACCTTAAGTCCACGGTCTTGTTGATTAAAGAATGAAATAAAGTCTTTAATAACTTTTTTAGCTTCTTCAATTGTCATTAAATCAAAAACTTCTTTAATTTGTTCAAGACTTAAACCTTGATCACCTTGAATATATAAAAGTGCTTCAATGATTTTATTCCGCATACGCTTCTCCTTTAGCAATGGTTATTGGTCCATATTCTTCTTCTTGAAAAAGAACAATTTCTTGGATTTTAACAAGTTCTAGTAGCGCCATTAAAGTAATAACGAAGTGCTCGAGACTTGGTAAGTAGAAAATATCTTCAAAGGTAACATTTTCTTTTTCGCGAAAAAGTTTTCTGATGTGTTCAATTTGATCACTAGCAGTAATTTTAAGTGTTTTTACTTTTGAACGACGTAACGCTACAGCGTGCACACGTTCAAACATTAAACGCAACGCTTTGATTAAGGTCATTGGATTCCCATTACCATCTAGCGCTGTTCGATCAATTGGTTTTTTAAATTCATCAACATTGCTTGGTTTTTTAATAAAAATATCGCGTCTTGAAAGTTCATGCTCTTGTAAGACAGGGGTAAGTTCTTTGAACTGTTTGTACATAGCCACTTGGAGAAGAATCTCTTTTTTGTCTTGGGCCAATTCTTCATCTTCTTCTTCGTCTTCTTCAAGTAAGCTCCGCGCCTTAATTTGTAAAAGAGTAGCGGCCATAACTAGATATTCACTAGCCAAGTTAATGTCACGATCCTGAACGCTTTTAATAATTCTTAAATAATTTTCTGCCAACTCAACAAGATCGACTTCCATAATATCGATATTTTTATCTTTAACTAGATTAAGTAATAAATCAAGCGGACCATTAAAATTCTTAATTTCAATGTTGTATGGGTTATCAGTATAGACGCTATTAGGACTAATTTTTTTGTCGTCATCGATTTCGATTTTGATTGACTTAGTTTCGATCATAATTTTCAACTCCGTTTTGTACAATTTGTTGAACGCTTTGCGCTAGTTTTTTGCGGTCTTGTGAAACAAAGGTCATTGGTTTAATTACTGAATGAAAAATAATTGTAATTTTTTGCTTACCACGACGACTTAATTTATCAGCGCCAAATCCATTAATAATTGACACTGGCACAATTGGTAAAAAATAGGCTTTTGCAATATCGAAGGCACCAGATTTAAATTCATTCATTTTGCCATCTTTACTTCTAGTACCTTCAGGGAAAATAACGCCATATGTTTTATTTGCTTTGACAAAGGCCCCAAAATTCTTTGAAATTTCATACGATTCTTTTGCTTTGTTACGATCAATTACAAACGTATCTAGTAAAGACATCGCATTGCGCACTACGTGTTTTTTGGTTAGCTCTTTCTTAGCAATAAAAGTAGTTAAACGATTCGCTTCATCCTGTTCAAACGATTGTTTTCTTAGGGCGTAAATAATTGCTAAAACATCTATATTTGATGTATGGTTTGGAATTAATAAGCAAGGTGATTTATGTAAATTTTCCAACCCTTTTGTTTCAACTTCAACATTAAGTGTTTTTAGCATTTTCGTTACGTACTTAACAATAAAATCTTGACGACTTTGAAGTGGGTGGAGGTCAGGTGCTTTACGATATTTTCTTGCCCGTTTATTAATCCGTGTCATTCTTCAAATTCAAAGTGGGAAAGTCAAAATTAATTTTGCTCTTGGTGTCATATTCCTCCTAATATACTAATAATTTTATTTGATATTTCCTATTTTTTTTCGTTTTAGTAAATAAAAGTATATTTTTAAGACATTATATAGTGGAATGAAAAATAATGGCAAATTTTTAGAAAGTATAATTGACAACAGTTTAACGTACTACAAAATCAATAATCTCGCAATTGTACATCGTGTATTTTTAGATATTTCCTTTGGCAATGTGCAAGAAAATCACAAACTAAATAAAGCGAAAATTCGCGCTAAAAGTACTGTAGATTACTACGGAATATATCAAGGGAAATTTTTCGCATTCGACGCTAAATCAACAACCAAAAGTTATTTTGAAATGAAAAATATTAAAAAACACCAACATGAATATTTGCTGGATATTATTAATCATAAGGGGCTAGGTTTTTATATCATTGGTTTTTTAAATTTCAATGAATTTTACTGAATTTCTGCTGAAAAATTGAATTTTATGTCTTCTCGTTTTAGTTATAAATATATTCAAAAAAACGGTTATAAATTACAAATAATCTTGCCCGGTTTTCTTGATTTTATACCAGTTATTGCTAAAATTATTTCTTGTCAATAAAATTGAGTTTGATTGGACAACCTTCAAGATTAATTGAATTTCTCAATTCATTTTCAATTGAACGTTCATAGGTAAAGTGTAGGTATTTTTTGTTATTGACATAGAAATTAAAAGTTGGAATATTAGCTTTGATCTGTTTGACCAAACTAATACTTAAAACACCGCCTTGAAATGCTTTCGGTTGACGAAAAACTTGCATTTCAACCATTAAACTAGTAAGGATTCGTGGCGCGATTTCCTGGGTCAAATTAGTACGAACTTGGTGTAATTTTTCAATTAGTTTATTAACATTTTTATTTTCCTTTGCAGAAATAAAAACGATTGGCACCCAAGGTACAAAGTGAATTTTATTTCGTACTTTTTTCTCAAAATCACGTAATGTGTTCGTGTCTTTTTCAATTAAATCTCACTTGTTAATGACAATAATAATTGGTTTCTGATTTTCAAGTGCATAACCAATAATTCGCGAGTCAAAATTACTCAACTCCTGAGTAGCATCAAGAACAATAATTGACAAATTAGAGTCTTCGAGCGAATCTTGTGCCCTTAATCAAGCGTAATGATCAACACTCTCAACTAACTTTGATTTTTTTATTAAACCAGCAGTATCGATTATTTGATACTTTTGTTTATTGATAACAATCGTTTCTTCAACACTATCTCTTGTTGTTCCGGCAACATCAGAAACAATTGAACGTTCCTTTTGTGAAAGTAAATTAAAAAGTGTTGATTTACCAGTGTTAGGTTTTCCTAAAATTGCTAGTTTGAATTCATTATCTTCTTCATCTTTTTTATTACTCAAAAACGAACATGCCAAATCTAACATATCGCCAATTCCTTGGCCATGTAATGCTGATATTTTAAAAACATCTTCAATACCAAGTCCGTATCATGAATAATCAAGATTGTTTTCGTCTTCCATTTTGTTAAGGGCTAAAATTATTTTTTTACCAGACTTACGCAATAAATTAATAATAAAAATATCATCACTCGAAATTTCGCTTCGCGCATCACAAACAAAAATAATAACTGCGGCATCATTAATTGCAATTTGTGCTTGGGCTAAAATTTCTTTTTGAAAAACGGCGTTTTGAATATGAATTCCACCAGTATCAATAATATAAAAATGATGATTAGTTCAAGATGCTTTGTGATATAAACGATCCCTTGTTACACCTGGCTCATCATGAACAATTGATTTTCTTTTGCCGATAATACGGTTAAAAAGCGTACTTTTACCAACATTTGGTTTCCCAATTAAAGCAATCGTATTATTTGTTTTCACTTTCCTTGCTCCTTACTAATTCGGTAATAACTTCAATTACTTGTGCTTTATTTAAATTAGTACAATCAATTTTAATGGCATCTTTTGTCTGATGTAATGGGTCAACTTCACGATTCATATCTTGCTCATCGCGCGCAATAATATTTTTTAAAACTTCGTCATAATTTGAAACAAAACCCATTTCCTTATCTTGTAATAAACGTCTTTTAGCACGCTCACTAGCATCAGCCCATAAAAATATTTTAAGCTCAGCATTTGGCATTAAGCGGAAAGTGGTATCACGGCCATCCATAATATAGCCTTTTTTATTTTTTACAATGTTTTGAATTAGTCGAACTACGAATTCACGTACTTTAGGATATGAACTAGAAACTGAGGCAATTTGAGAGATATGTTGTTCACGTAATTGATTTTCTACTTCTTTACCATTTAAAAAAACTCGATCTTTTTCTAGTTCGATTTTGATATTTGGAAGATTTTGAATTACTAATTCTTGATTTTTATAATCAATTTTTTTAAGATATAAATAAAGCGCAACTGCTCGATAAACACTACCACTGTTAATAAAGTTATAACCCAAATTTTCACTAATATGTTTACTAATTGTCGACTTCCCTACACCGCTTGGTCCATCAATTGCAATATTAATCTTACCCATCTTGCTCCTATTCTTCATCCTCAGAAGGAATGTAATTTACATTGTATATAACTGTATCATAATTATTTTCAAGCTTATTATCACCAGTGTTTTCAAATTCGATTTCTTCACTTTTTAAAAAATCATAAATATCATTAGAAATTTCGCTTAAATAATCCAAATTCTCACTATTTGTATTTACTCGGATCTCATCAAATAAATGTAAAAAGTGATTAGTTTTTGCTCATTTTAAACCTTCGAATTGTTTAATATTTAGTAAATTTTCTAACTCATGTTCCACTAAAAAATCATCAATATTTTGATTGTTTTTTGCGAGTAAATGTGAGATTTTAACTTGTAATGCAGGGTTATCACGAACAAGTCAGTGATCTTTGATGTTATCCTTGTTATATTTCATAAAATTAATTATAAAGTAAAAAAATATATGCAATTGGATTTTGCATATATTAATTAGTTATTTTTTAAAACGTCTTTTGCGTATTTTTCATTTACATCATCATGCGCTTTTTCAAGCACTGATCTCAATAAACTTTCAGTTTTATCGTCATATTTGGGGTGAATAATTTCTAAAATAGCAATTAAATTACCATCGCCTTTATTAGTAATTACCCCTTTACCACGTAAGGTTACGGCCATTCCGTTTGTATAATTGCGCTTCATTTTAATTTCAACAATACCGTGTGGAGTAGGAACCTTAACATTTTTTTCGGTTAATACATCTTTTAACGAAACCTTCAGTTCAACATAAATATCGTTGTTTTTACGTTTGAAAAATTTATGTTCTCTTACATTAACAATCATAATGTAATCACCATTGCCGGCTGGACTAAATTCGCCAAAACCAATAACCCTTAATTTTGTTCCATCATTTACACCGGCTGGAATTTTAACATTAACTTCTTTTTCAACAATACTATATTTTTTACCGTGACAGATATTACATTTTTCTTCGTAACGATAACCATTTCCATCACATTTTGAACAAATATATGTTTTTGTTTGAACGCCAAAAATTGAATTAACCTGTTTTAAAATCTCGCCGCTACCATTACATTCATAACAATCTTTACGTTCAGATTTTAAATTATAACCAGTTGCATTACATCCACTACAGTGTTCATATTTTTTAAGTTTCTTTTTAATATTAGTTCCCAAGATCGAATCAACAAAACTGATACTTATTTCTTCGCCAAAATTTCGAGCACCTGATTTATTTCAGCTCCCACTATTTGCCTGATTAAAAAAGCTCTCGAAAATATCACCAAAGCCACTAAATCCACCAAAATTACCAAACCCTTCAAAACCATCAAAACCGCCAAAACCTGATTGTGCATTTGGGTCACCAAAACGATCATAATTAGCGCGTTTGTTTTCATCAATTAAGGTATCATAAGCCTCATTAATTTCCTTCATTTTTTCTTCAGCATCAGGGTCTTTTGATTTATCGGGGTGATATAAATTAGCAAGTTTACGGTAAGCGGTTTTGATTTCACGCGCCGACGCATCTTTGCTAACTCCTAAAACCTCATAAAAGTCTCTTTTTTGTTTACTCATATCCTAATTTTAGCACACTATCACTTTAAGTGCTAAAAAATATTTACATCAATTATTATATTTTTTTATATAATAAAACTTATAAACGCCGTCTTAGCTCAGCAGGTAGAGCACATCCATGGTAAGGATGGGGTCGCAAGTTCAAGTCTTGTAGATGGCACCATATCACTTTGTGACACTTGCAATAACTTTTTGCCAAACTGTGCAAAAAGTTATTTTTTATTAAAAAAACAGCCGTTTTTGCTGTTTTTTTAGATTGTATATTTTTCAGGGTGTTCTTTTTGCATTTTTTTAACAAATTCTTTTTTAGGTAATTTACCATATTTATTCATTAATTCAATGCATTCATTAATTTCAGCCAACGCTCACTTTTCATCTTCGAAACCTGGCACTTTAGTAAGATCTTTACCTTTTCAATCTTTATAATGACTAAAGAAATATTTTACATTTTCTAGTCATTTGCTTGGTATGTCCTTAAGTGAGTTAATGCCATCAAGTAAATAATCATCAGCATGAACCCCAATTAATTTTGTGTCAGTTTCACCACTGTCAATCATTCGCATCGCTCCTACAATTCGAACATTAAGAAATGTACCTGGTAAAAAATCACGATCGCTGTAAACTAAAACATCAAGTTCGTCTCCATCTCAGTCAAGTGCTTGTGGTAAAAAACCATAAGTTGCAGGATATTTAAATCCATCCCGTAAGATTCGATCAACTTCAATCGCATTTGTTGCACGGTTGTATTCATATTTAATCTCTGAGTGACGAGGAATTTCAACCATTATTTTATATTTTTGCATTATTTATTCCCTTTCAAAATTTTAAACATATTTGTTTTATAAACTTCCACACCTGGTTGGTCAAATGGATTGACCCCAAGCATATACGCGCTCATTGCTAAGGCTCATTCAAAGAACATAAAAATTCATCCTAGTGATGCCTCATTTGCTTCTTTAATATTAATTACAAGGTTTGGAATTCCCGCATTTTTGTAGTGCGCCATTCTTGTTGCTTCGTATGCTGCTTTATTAATATTATGAATATTGTTCATATTCAAGTAGAAAAGTTTGTCAATATCTTCTGATTCCTTAATTTTAACTTCAAAATTTAAGCGTGGTTTTTCCAATCAAAAAATTGTTTCAAATAAAATCGGACTTCCTTCTTGAACAAATTGACCAAGTGAGTGTAAATCAGTCGAATAAACAAGACTGTATGGTAAAAGCCCTTTGCCTTCTTTACCTTCTGATTCCGCGAAAAGTTGTTTTCATCACTCGCTTAAAAAGCTTCAATTTGGTTCATAAGTAACAAGTGTTTCTAGCTTATATTTTTTACCTAGTAAAAATCTTGTTACTGCATATTTATATGAATCATTAAGTTTAAGATCGGGATTTGAAAAAACTTTTTGTGCTTCTTTTGCTCCTTGCATTAACGCATCAATATCAACACCGGCACAGGCTAATGGGAATAACCCAACAGGTGTTAAGATACTAAATCTACCACCAACATCATCAGGAATAACAAATTTTGTATATCCTTTTTTTGTTGCCAAGTCAAATAAAACACCTTTTGCTTTATCAGTGGTTGCGACAATAAAATCTTTTGCTTCTTCCTCACCAATTTTAGCTTCTAATAATTTACGAAATTCACGAAAAGCAATTGATGGCTCAAGTGTAGTTCCTGATTTCGAAATAACATTAATTGCAAACTTTTTATCCTCAACATATTTAAGTTTATTGATTAAATCATAACTACTAATACTATTTCCGGCAAATAAAAGCTCAATTTTTGGTTTTTGAGTTGCATATTGTCCATAAAGATATTCGTATGCAGCCTTGATTCCTAAATAAGAACCACCGATTCCGATGGAAACAATAACTTCAACACCATTTTTTTGCCACTCTTTGGCTTTTGCTTTTATTTTCTTAAATTCATCATTATCATAGTTATTAACAAGTTCGCATCAGCCTAAAAAAGCATTGCCTTTACCTGTTTTATTTACAATTTGTTTGTGAATTTGATTAACCTGTTCTTGATGTTCTAAAACTTTATCTTCATCAATTGCGGTACTCAAATCTAAATTTAACATTTTCATTTTGCCTCCAATAAGACCTTTTATATTATATTGATTAATAACTAAATATGGTGTTAAATGATAAAATAATTTTAAGTAATCTAGAATTGTAGGAAGGAGCAAAATGGTTAAAAATAAAACTGATAACAATCAAAACACTGAACACATCAATTTATATCGAAAATATCGTCCGCGTAAATTTAAAGAAGTAAAGGGGCAAGATAATATTGTTACCGCTTTAACCAACTCATTAATTAATAAAAAACACGGACATGCTTATTTATTTTCAGGACCCCGTGGTGTGGGAAAAACTTCAGTAGCTAAAATTTTTGCAAGCGCTCTTAATTGCATTCATCGCAATAGTGATGATCCTGAACCTTGTGAAAACTGTATTGAAAACGTTAATAATTCATTAAATATTGTCGAGTTTGATGGCGCTTCTAATAACACGGTTGATGATATGCGTGATTTAATTGAAAAGGCCTCAAACGCCCCTTTTGAAGGCGATTATAAAATTTATATTATTGATGAAATGCACATGCTATCAAATCATGCATTTAACAGTTTATTAAAAATTTTAGAGGAACCACCAAAACACATTGTTTTTATTTTAGCAACAACCGACCCACAAAAAATCCCTTCAACAATTCTTTCACGATTAATTCGTTTCAACTTCAAATTAATGAGTCAAAAAGTAATTGTTTCGCAATTAAAATACATTTTTGATAAAGAAAAAATTACATATGAAAATCAAGTCCTAGAACATATTGCTCGACTTTCAACTGGTGGGATGCGGGATGCGCTTTCAATTGCCGATCATGCGATTAGTTTAGGTAATCGCAACATTAAACTTGATGAATTGGTTCATGCATTCAGTATTGTTTCAAACGATAACTTAATCGCAATTATTAACCACATTAAAGAAAAAAACAAAAAAGAATTGATTGCCCTACTCGAAGATTTGCATCAGGCTGGAATCGAAACTGAAAAACTTATTTATAACCTAATCGATGTGCTAAAAGATTTTGTTGTTTACAAGGCTACTAACCGTACAGGATTATTAAATGTCCTATTAAAAGAACAACTTGAAACTTTTAAAATTGATTTTGATGAAGCTAGAACATATGTCTTCGAGTTATATTCAATTTTAAAAAAACTTTACTACATTGAAAATACATTTGAGTATCTTGAAATGAAGTTGCTTGAAATTTCTCTTGGTTTGCCAGAAAAACAAGAGGTATCAAAATCAGTTGATTCACTAAAAAAATTCATAAATAATACAGAACAAAAAAATGATATTATTCAAGAAAAATCTACAAAAATTACTGAAAAATATAAAAATACAGATATTGAAAAATCAATTAATATTCAGGGATCAATTAATTTTCCTGAACCACCAGAAATGCCTGAAATTCCAAACGTAAAAATACCAAATTTACTTAAAGAAAGCAATTCTAAAAAAACCAAACCCTTAGTTGATGAAGAACAAAAACCAACACAAAGCACAACCGAATCAAAACCTAAAACAAAGTTTGTGTCACGCAATAAAAAAAGCGATATTAACAAATACTCTCTTGAAGATTACACAAGCTTATTCTTGCAAAGAGATAAAAATCTTAAAACATCTGATGAAGCAAAATTTTCTTCAATTGAATATATAGTGTATTCCGACTTTACAGCAACTGACCAAGCACAATTTACTGAAAACGAACTTCATTTAGTACAACAATCACTAGCAAAATGTAAAATAGTCTTTTCATCAGAAAAATTCTTGTTACTAACTTCTGATAGCGAAAGGGCGCTTAGTCACGTAGATGAACAAGTTAAAAAATTATGTATTAATTTACTAATCTATAAAGTATTCAAGGAATACCGTTATATCTACTTAATTGATCGTGAATTCCAACAACAATTACTAGACTATATTAAAGATGTAGCTAATGGAAAAGTTCCTAAACCAAAAAAACATGAAATTTTAAAAGCAGATTTTGTAATAAAATTCTTAGAAAAAGAGAAAAAAGAAATGGATGAAATATTTAGTAATACTATGCTTTTAAAAAAATTTCAAAGGAGAAAAGATGAACATTAATGAAATGATGAAACAAGCAAAGAAAATGCAAGCCGAACTCGAATTAAGAGAAAAAGAATTTATTAAAAAAGAATTTACCATCGAAAAACAAGGGCTTAGCCTTGTTATGACTGGTAATAAAAAGATTAAATCATTGAAAATTGACCCAATTTTAATTGATGAAGATGATATCGAGTTGCTAGAAGATATGATCGCACTTTCAATTAATGAAGCAGTTGATAATATTGATACAGAATACGAAGCATCGGCACCAAAAATGCCAAAAAATATGCCATTTTAGTTATGGAAAATCACATTATTAACGAACTTAATCAGGCTTTAAGTAATTTGCCTGGCATCACTAAAAAAACAGCAGCAAAAATTTCGCAACATCTATTAAAGATGGAACCACAAGAAGTTGCTAATTTAATCAAAGCAATTGAAAAAGTTAAAAATTATGTTTTTATCTGTGACCACTGTCATTATATTGCCACTGATTATTTATGCAATATTTGTTTAGATAATAACCGCAATAAAAATCAACTAATGATTGTTGAAACAATTAACGATGTTGACAAAATTGAACAAGGTGAATTTTATAATGGCGAGTATTTTGTTTGAGAACAAGCAATTGATAAAAAACAAAATGCTCCGCTTGAGTTAAAAAGTAACGATTGAGATTATATTAATACTCACACTAATATTATTTTGGCGTTGAGTCCAAATTTACAAGGCGAAATCAAATCAGAATTTTTAATTAACAAATTGAAAAATAAAAATATTTCCAAACTCGCAATCGGTTTACCTTTTGGTTCGCAAATTGATTATATTGATGAAATAACCTTGAAACAAGCATTTGAAAACCGAAAAAAAATCTAGTACAATGACTAGATTTTTTTAGTTAGTAAATAACAAGACGTTAGGCTAGAAAGATAAAGTTCTCTTTCAAAAATTGTTTCTAATTCAGCAGCAGTTTTTCACTCATTATAAGAAACAGCTTCGAATAAGGAACCATCATTCATAATCTCGCCTTGTTCCAAATTTGTTACATCAACTAAAAAATTGAAAACCTTTTCATTCATTTGTGTCGTTGCGATTGACACAGAACTTGCTTTAATATGCTTTTTAGTAACTTTAAAGCCAGTTTCTTCTTGAATTTCCCGGATTACACACTCAACTGGTTTTTCTCCCTCTTCAATTGCGCCCGTTACTGTTGAAGGAAAACAATCATCGAATTTTGTTTTCTCCTCTACTTCTGGCAAAGGTTGATAATGAACTAAAAATAACTTTTCATTATCAACTTTTTTATAAAGTAACGCCGCAATTGAGTTTACGCTTTTGCGCTGACAATAAATAAACCCTTTTTCAGATTTGTGTACAGAAATTCAATCAGTTTCAAATAATTTAGTTGATTTTGACATATTTATTTTTTGTATTTAATACCTAATGCGTTAAGTAATGGCATTAACATGAAGTTAAATGGCTTGTTAAAGTGAGGTAGGAAGTAAACATCACTTAAAGCAAGATCTAGTAATGTCATTTTGTTTTGAATTGCTACAGAAAACATATAAATTGCTTCTGTGTGTCTTACTTTTCCTCAAGTACCTAATTGAGCACCTAAAATTCTTAAAGAATCTTTATCATAGGTCACTTTAATTCCCACTTTTTCTACACTTCTCATGAATTCTGGTCTGTCATTGTCAATTCAATATTCAACAGCAGCGTTTTTGAAACCATTTTCTTTCGCAGCCTTAAGTGTAAATCCTGTTGATGCGTACGAGCAACCAAAAACATTAATTGCGTTTGTTCCTGCTACACCAGGGAATGGAGCATTAACACCAGCAAGGTGAGTAGCAGCCACAACACCAGTTTTAACAGCGTTTGTTGCAAGGGCAACGTGTTGGTATTCACCATTAACCATTGATTTTAAAGCAGCTGAGTCACCTAATGCATAAATGTTAGGATCCGAAATTGTTCTTTGGAATTCGTCAACTTTAATTGCACCATTTGGTAATTTTTCAACATCAATACAATCTGTACGAGGTTTAAAGCCAATTGACATAATTACAAGATCAGCTGGGTATTCACCTTTATTAGTTACAACGCTTGATACGTTTTTACCATCTTTTGATTTAAATTCTTGAACAATTTGACCCAACGCCATGTTAATTTTGTGTGTCTTCATTCTTTTTTCAAGCTCATCTGTAAATTCGGCATCAAAGTAATTTGGAAGCACACGACTTTCCATATCAATTAAAGTAACATTTTTACCTTTAATATGGAATGCCTCAACTAGCTCAACACCAATGTAACCAGCACCAACAACAACAACATTTTTAATGCTTTTATCGTTTGCTTTTTGTTGAATATATTCACCGTGCTGGAATAATTTTGATAACACAATGTTGTTTAAGTTTGCGCCTGGAATGTTAATTTCAACAGGTCATGTTCCACCAGCAAACACTAGTTTGTCATAACTATCCTTAAATTCTTTCTTGGTTCTAAGATTTAAAACAGTAACAGTTTTATTTTCTCGATCAACACCAATTACTTCGTGTTCAATATGAAGATTAATCCCATAATCCTTAATTAATGATGCGGGCGAAGAGTAGAATAAACCGGTTGGTTCTTTAAATTCTCCCCCTACTCATAATGCAATACCACATCCTAAAAATGATGTGTTAGTATTACGATCATATGCTGTGATGTTAGCGTTTGAATTCAAAGTTTTAATTGTTCTTAAAAAACTTGTTCCCGCGTGGTTGGCACCAACAACAATAATTTTTTCTTCTTTCATTTTTTCTCCTTCTATAAGTAATTATTTCCACAATATCACTTCAGAAATATTTTACCATTTTTGAAAATAAAAAGTTTCAATGTAATTTCGTGTGTTTTCATGGCTTTTTTAATAAAAATTGATTCAGAACTTACGAATTTTAAGTCGTAAGGGAAACTGTTTCAAAAGAATCGCAAGCATTACTCGCTTAATTCTCGAGCTAGTATAACGTTTTGAGTTACAACGATCGATAAATTCTTCATATGTTTTTGCATCAATATGTTTTTTAAATAAGTTCTCAATTCCTTCGCTGACAAGTGGAATTTGCGCTAAATCAGTATTATCTGTTTTACGTAAAATTTCTTTAAATCTCTTGAATTTGTCTTGAATTTTAGGAAATTTTGTTTTTAATTTTACAGGCGTATATTTACTTGCTTCTTCATAATTACCTTGTACTAATTGTTCTCGTATATACGTTGCTGATGCATAAACTCCATTTGGAATCTTAGCGTGAAAGTCATTTGTTCTTTTATGACAAAATGGTTCGATCGATAACTTATGTTTATAAATTGCTTTGACATATTCGAGACCTAAAATATCATTTGGCATAATAAATTCACGACCAAAAATTTCTTTTAATGCCTCATTATTAGCGCGTGGAAAAGAGAAGCCTTGCTTCAAATATGATTTTAAAGTCGCACGAAAATTCGAATCTTCGCTACAAATTACATTCGCCGTCTTTTTAAAAACATCAATGTCATTAGTTTCGCTGCCAAATAATAAAGAATTAATATGGTGTTTCTTCATCATTAAAATTGCGTGTTTTGCAAAAATGTGCGCTGCTTGAATAACATATTTTTGTTTCAATTTGATTACTTTTTTCACACCAAATTTCTTTGCAATTTTAACACGTGTGCGAAACGGTAAAATATTTATTTCTGCACGCTGAGTATATTTGCCTGACATAAAAAGATAAATATCATGGCATGGAAAGTGTTTTTTCGCATATTCTAATTGAAAAATATGTCCGTTATGAAACGGATTATATTCAACTACAATACCTAATCGTGGTTTTCGCATATTTTTATTATATAAATTTGCACTTTTATTTTAAAAATTATTTGATAAAATTGAAAAGAATGATTTATAATATTCATTACGATTAATAGCAACATCACATAAGGAGGAGAAAGTGGCAATTGTTCCCAAGCGTAAAACTTCAAAGCAACGTAAACATTTAAGAAGAACCCATGATTCTTTAACAGCAACAGGTACAAGAGCGTGTTCTAATTGTTCAAAACAAATTGAACCTCATGTTGCATGTCAGTTTTGTGGATTTTATAAAAATAAAAAGGTTGCAGGTTTTAAACCTTTAAACGATTAATTAAAAGCAGCGCTGCTGCTTTTTTTATTGCTTTATACTTATCATTGCTAAAACTGTTTTTTGCACAGTAACCTTATGCGATTTTCAACTTCTTCAAAATATAGTTTTAAGTAAATAAAAAACGTCTTACAAACGTTTTTTATTCTCAAAATTAGTTAATGTTATGAAATGACTTAAGTATTAACACATCAGATTGAAGAACTGCAACATCTGTTTTGAGTTGCGCGACATCTGTTTTGAGTTGTGCAACATCTGTTTTGAGTTGTGTGACATCTGTTTTGAGTTGTGTGACATCTGTTTTGAGTTGTGTAACATCTGTTTTGAGTTGCGCGACATCTTGTTCTAGTATATCGAGTCTAGAATTAACCTTGTTAAATTCAATATACATTTCTTTTTTTACGTCAGCAATTGCGCCAAGGAGGGTTTTAGTAAGTGTCTCAAACTTTTCTTCAAATCTCGTTTCAAAGCTATCAAATCTCTTATCAATTTGATCAAATTTCTGATCTATTTGTTTGAATTTGTCATTTTCTGTTTTTTGTTTCATATTATTTTGATCTATTTTTGCAATTAATCAAAGGATATTGGGTTCATTTTCAAACATCATTTGAAACATATCAACATCCGAGTAACGTTTTAAAATAGACATTACCTCCTTATTGGTTAGTTTGGTTGCATCTTTAATTAAATTATAAAGTGCATTTTCATTTTTGGGCATAGATCACCCCCTTTCTTTTTTTATAACCACTTATATATGTATTCTGGAGGGATAAAAAATACTAAAAAAATAAAAAAATATGAAAAGCTGTTATTTTTTCATAGCAACTTGGGTACTTATTGCAATTTACTGAGAATAAAAATGCGTTCATTTCCCTAATTTAGCGTATTTTTTTATCTTTTTTCTCGCTTGCAAAAATGTTTTTTTTCACATTAATGTCTATGTCTGTTTTAAAACATTTTTCGGTTAAATGCAAAGATTTACACTTCATTGATTTTTGTAAATGTTATAAGTTTTTTTTAATCAATTTGTTAAAAATATCCCCTCAAATAGCGCAAAAACTTACTGAAAAATTTTGTTAGTTGAAACCACTATTAAAAAATGATTTATTTCATTTTAGGGCGATATTTGGCCATTTTTTTGCTTTTTTTTTTTTTTTTGCAAAGTTGTATATTTAGGGAGGAAGTAAGATTGTAACTATGTTACATATTAATAGATATACAAACATAACTATAACTTCTTTCACTAAATAGGAGTGTTAAAAAAATGAGTAAAAAAGAACATAATCAAAACGCTGATAGTCATACCGAAAACAAAGACCTTCAGCTAACTCAAAACTCAAACCCAAATCAATTGACACCGCAACCAACACAGACAACAAATTTGCCCGAATACTACACACAATACAACCAACAACCAACCTCTATCCATCCACAGCAAATTGCTAATGCTAGACGTCCACTTAATGTAAAGAATATTGTTGGCGCTTTAATTGCCGTTGCTGCTCCCGTTATTGTTTCGGTAGGCACAATAGCTGTATTGTTAAATGTCGCAAAAAAACAACAAGAAAGCAAAAGTGACATTCAACAAATGAAAACTACACTAAGAAGTTTATCGCTTGATGTTGAAAATAAAGAAAGCAAAAGTGTGATAGATGTTTCATATGACAACTTGCAACTAATTGGAAGCGTGCCAAGCGACTATACCGTGAGTTACGATATTATTAACATCGATAAAAACAATAACAAGCTTACGGCTTGCATTTTTTTAATTGACAAAAATGGTCATACCGAAGTTAGTGACGAAATAACTATTACCGGTTTTAAAGCCCCTGATTGAAATAATAAGGAACTAATAGCCTTAATTGGGGCAGTTTCAAGTTTACGTGGTAACCTAAATGCTATTCGTAAAATCCCACTAAACAAAAACAAAGTTGTAACCTTAAACAATAAAGATAAAGTTGTAACTAACGTCCTTTACCCTGAACTTAGTGATTTAGCAGCAGATACTGGCTTACCACTAACCGAACTTGCTAATAGCGATCCAACTCTTGGTAGTATACCAATTGAGTTAACGTTTAGTTATACACCATTCCTAAGACCAGGTACACAAGAAGTTGATGCGATGGAAGTAACACTTAATCTTACTTGTGACCAAGAAAGTGCAAGTGTTAAATTCATTATCGAAGGTTATCTACCACAAAGTGTTAAAGATTCGCAAACCCTTGATGAAGCTTTTGCTGGTTTAGGTAAAAGTTTTTTAACAAGCAATTACAAAGCCAAAACAACAGAAGAAGTAATTGCTAGCGATTATCTTAATGTTGAAAATATTTTCCAAGATATCCATTTTGATTTTGCAAGTCTAAAATCTAAAATTCCTGAATCAAGTTTTGATACACCAACCTTTGAATTAAAATCAAACGACTCTATAGATGTAAGTATTGTTGCTAAGTTACGCAAAACAACCAAAAATATTAAATTTAATGTTGAAGGTTTTGCGCCTTTACAATTTTCACACCAAAAAGAATTAGAAAACGTTGCTTTAGAAATCGCTAACAGCACTGTTACAAGACAAAACACTAATAAATTACCAAGTCTTCACAAATACGTTGACTACATTGATTTCTTTAACGATGTTGACTGACACTTTGATGACGAGGCAAAGAAAAAAAATATTAGCTTTACACTCGAATCACAAGCACCTAATGATACTCGTGGTGAAAAACTCTTAGTTTTAGTGCTTAGCAAACAAAAAGCTAAGTTACGTAAAAACATTACAGTCACTGGCTTTATGGATGAAAACGCTTGAGCAGAGTATGCATTTAGTCAAATCTTTAGAGAAATGGATGAGTACCATTTTAATACCAAACATGTTAATAATGAAGCATCAGAAGTTACATTTGATACCATTCAAAAACTGGCAACTGATACCGGATATGATTTTGAAGCAAAAACACAACCTTACAAAGTTAACTTAAGAGTTGTACACGAAGTTAATGATGGCGTGTACTATGAACGCGGTGAAAAATTAGTAACAATTGAAGCAGAATTCAACAATATTACTAAAACAAAAGACATTATAGTTCATGGCTTTTTAACTAAAAACAATATTGATCGTCGTAACTTAATGCACTTTGTAAATGAAGTAGGTAAAGAAACAGTAACCAAAAATCACACCGATAAAGGAGTAAGTTCACCAGCTTCAGCATATGCTAATTTTGATGACTTTACCGCTGATGTTGCCGTACCAATTAAAACCATTATGCTAAACTACCAAGGTTTAACTGTAAAAGATTACACCTTGCTTGCTAATGGAGATGGAGTAAGAACCGTTAGTTTTATTGCACAAATTGGTAACGAAACCGAACTAATTACCATGAAAATTAAAGGCTTTTTAAGTGATGCCGCATCACTTAACAAAGATATAGCTGCAATTAAAGCCGCGATTAATGATGAGTACCAAACAACGCTTTACAATGATGATGTTGCTTCAGCAACTTATGATAAATATAATGTGATCGGCGATCTTGATAATGATTGCAAAACATCATTAGTTGACTTAGCAAGTCAGTACGGTGCTACAATCACAATTAAACAACGATTAAATAATGATCCACTCGGGTATGTTAAAGTTACCTTAAACATTAACTTGCGTGGAACTGATTATGAAGAAATTTTCCTAATTAAAGGCTTTTTAACTTCGGCACAATGAAGACTAAAAATACTTAATGAAGCTAAAGCAAAAATTAAAAGTAGTTATACAACTAGCATGTATAAAGACTTAATTCCAAGTACTGACCCTAGTGCAGCGATCTATAAAACTATTACTGAATTAGAAAATGATATTAAAGTAAGCTTTGCAGCGCTAGTACCAAGGATTGATGTTAGCTTTGCTTCAGCAACTCATACTTACAGTTCGCTATCAGGTTATGTACAATGTGACTTAAAACTAAGTTTTCATGGTGAATCAATCGTTCACAGAATTACAGTTACTGGCTTCTTAACAAAAAAAGTAGCATTAAAAAGAATGGTAGATAACTTAATTAATAAACTTCCTAATGAAGTAACCACTAAAAACAATATTGATAAACACGCAAGTATTGTTCCATACCAAACAAGAGATGCACTAAAAAATGATACTCCAATTGATTTAGCAGCACTTGAGGCTAGTCATGAAGTTTTAATTAATATGCAAAAAGTTGCAACCGTTGGTGATAAAAAAGAAATAACACTTCTAATTAAATCAAAAGAGGATCCAACAATTTTTGCAGAAAAAATCATTAATATTACTGGATACCTTACTGCTAAACAGTTTGAAGAAAAAGTTCTTGTTCAAGAACTCATTACACAATGGGGCTCTGAATCTGTCGAGATCATAAGAGCGTACAGTAACTTACCATCAATGATTCGATTTACCGATTTTGACCTAACAATGTCATTTTGCAAACCAAAACCATCGAAACTGCAACAATTAGCAAGACAAATTACAAGCAAATATAAAATTCACGATAATACCCGAGATTTTACGTTTGCTATCGATGAAACTGTTGGTAATGAGAACGATGATGAAAATGGTACAAAAAAAATATATATTTTGATTACATATGGAAATCTTCAAAAACGAGTACCGTTAGTCATTACAAACTTCTGCTCACATAAATGAAAAAAGAAAATGATAGACGGACTTAATTACTGAAAAAATACACGTAAACTAAAATTCGTATTACTTAATAATGGTTTAGAACAAGATGGCAGTTATCATCAAAATGACCCAGATAAGGTTAAAAATGAAGATATTGTCCTCAGATCAGAGGATGGCGCCTCACTTCCTGCCCCTTATAAAATTCGCGAGACAATAAGAAAAAATTTCGACGATTACATCGAAATTAAATATAAACTTATGGCAGAAGAAAATGGTAAGTGATATATCGAAGATACTCAAGCAATCCAAAAAATTTACACAGCAAACCCGCAAACAGTGATTAATAGAGTGTTTGATGCAACAGATTTTGGATATATGATTCGAAGCGAGCACGCTGAATTCCGTATGCATCCTGCTGATACAAAGGTGGTAATTAATTGTTCTTCCCCTGGCACATTAACTGCTCGCGATCTTCAACGTGAAGTGGATAATTCAGGAAAACCAGACACCGTAAATAAATGGTCACAAATGCAATATTTTGAAAAACCACAATATCCTACCGGTTTAACAAATGTAAAAATAACACTTGCACGTATAGATGGAATGATATCTACGGTTGATGAAGAACATAACATTGGTCATAAACGTTGATTAGTAGTAAAAAAACCTACTAATGGAGTTATTGAACGTTCCATTCATTGCTATTCACAAAATTTAGCAAAACACCCCGCGTTAAAATATATTTTTAAGGATCTAGTTTTATATCACGAAAAATATAGTCATATATCAATTCCATTGACTCATTTACCAGCACAAATTCAAACATATTCTTCAGCTATTAATAAAAAAACTGGTACAACTTTTACACACAACCTTGTAATTCAAATTGAATATACCTATTACGGAAAAGTTTATTACAAAAATATCACATCTGCAGAGGCGGCAATTTATATTCCAGAAGACGATAACACAGACGCATATTTCCCTGCCCCAACTCCTGTAGAACAATATCCCGACCAAAGTACAGGAGAGCTTGGTAATGGAACAATATGTTACATATTTGATTTTTCAAAAGCAAATAAAGCTGTTGTAAGAAAAGATGGTAAAGCAATTTAGTTTGTTGCTTTATATATAAAGAAAGGAAAACATGAATCAAAAACCAAATAATATTCCAAGCGTTGCCGAACAACAACCGCAACAACCTACTCAATATTTTCAACAACCAACCCAAATAGTGCCGCTTCACCAGCCGCCACTATCTCCCCAACCGGCACCTAGATCTAGTCTTACTAAGAAAATTGTTAGCTCAGTAATTGCTATTGGGATTCCGGTTGTCATTACAGCCGCGATTGTTGGTGGATTTTTAGGAGCAAGCAAGAAAAAAGAACAAAGCGATCCTAAACTAGCTAATCAAATGAGTTCTAGCTTGAATGGATTAAATGTTGAAATTGAAGATAAACAAGATAAATATCTACTTGATATTAATGATAGCGATCTTAAATTAAAAGGGATTGTTCCTAAAGATTGTAGTGCACACTGCAACATTACCGAACTTGATTATAAAAATAACACAATGCTTGTTTCTGTACGAATTGTGACCAAAGAAGGCCGCGTCTTTGAAAAAGAAATTAGTATTGGCGGGTTTAAAGAAATCAAATATGATGATGCCAATGTAATGGCAGCGCTTAGTGCTGTAACCTCATTAAGAAACAATATTAAAGCTACAAAAAACAAAAATACTGATAAAAAGATCATTACCGCTAACCACAAAAACACTGTTGTTAACGACCTTGTTTATAACAATTCCACTGAACTTGAAAACGATACACAGTTGCCAATTACCAAAATTGAGGCTGATAACAATGTGGTAATTGAGATTATTCAACGTCCACACTACAATCCCGTAACCAAAGAAGTTGATCAATTACAAATCATCGCAACAATTAGTAGCGGAAGTGTAAAATCACAAGTTATTTTCTACATTGATGGCTTTATGTCACAAACCAAAATGGATCTGCAAACCCTTGATTCAATCTTTAGTTCGCTTGGTAAATCATACACAACAATTCACTACGACACCAAAACTAACGAACAAGTTTCACAAAATGAATACTTGGACTTAAACAAGATCTTTGCTGATATTAACTTTGATATCGCTAGTGTAAAAACAGCAAACCCTGAACTTTCATTTGAAGCACCACAATTCAAAATTAGTGGCGACACTGCGCTTGAAGTCAGCATTAATGCTAAACTAGGTAATGCAACAAAAGCACTTGTTTTTGAAGTTAGTGGCTTTAGTTCTCTTAAACAATACAACCGGACTGAACTTAATGAATTTGCCAAAAAATTCATTAGTCCGGTTGCAACAAGATACTACACTAACCGTTTACCAAAAGCATATACTTACCGTGATTACTTAGATTTATTTAGTGATCTTGACTGACACTTTGAGGCTGAAGCACAAACAAGAAATATCACAATTGATTTAAAGTCGCAACAAAACAATGACGATGCTGGTGAAAAGATTGTTGAAATTATCTTAGGCAAAAACCAAGCCGAAGTTAAAGTTTTATTACGTGTTACTGGTTTTAAAACTTTAACACAGTTTGCCGAAGATAACTTTAATACTTTCTTTGAGCAAATCCCTAGTCCTTTATTTACCACAAAACACACAAAGCAACAGCCAAAAGATGTTGACTATAACCTTAATGAGCTTGAATCTGATACCCACTTTAACTTTACTAATGTTGCTAAAGATTATGGTTTAACCATTAGTATTAAAGCGCAAAATAATAGTGGTACATTTGCTGAAAACGGATTTAAACAAGTTACCTTAGAAGTACAGTTAGGTTCACTAACAAAAACCAAAGACATTGTTGTTGAAGGCTTTTTAACTAAAGGCGAAGCGAATAAAATTGATTTTCCAAAGATTTTGGCCGCAATTGGCAATGCGCCACAAACAACCAAAAAATACACTAACCGTGGTGCTAGCGAACCTGATTCACAATACAATACTTTTGATGATTTTGCCAATGATGTGCAAATCAATTTTGCTAGTCTTAAAAGCAGATACCCTGATTTAAAATTCGAAAGTTTCCACACTCTAAACAACGAAGATGGTTTCCGTACCGTTTCGTTTACTGTACGTTTAGGAAAAGAACACTCTGTTCGCACAATTCGCATTAACGGTTTCCTTAACGATGCTGTAGCAGTTGAAGAAAACGTTAAACGAATTAGAAACGCTATTAATGATACTTATGTAACAACAAAACACACAAAACAGTTACCAGCAACCACCTTATATAGTAAGAATCTTGCAAAATATGATGCTGATTTAGGCACAACCCTTAGTACCTTAGGACAAACATACCACGCAACCATTAGCGCTAAAAATGAAACAACCGATCAAAACAATGGTTTAATGATTATTACCTTAAACATTAATTATAATGGTAAAGATTACGAAGAACGCTTTACCATTACCGGTTTCTGAACCAGAGATATTTACATCAATAAGGTTCTTGATTCAGTAATTGCTAAACTAAACTCAACCTACGCAACAACTACCCATACTAAAAAAATACCTAGCAAAGTTAAATACGCCAATGCAGCAGACTTATGCGCTGATTTAGGAATTGATTATGCTGGCATTACCAGAAACAATGGTAATAACGATATTACAATCGAAATCGATAACACCAAACCAGAAGTTAATGATGATACTAATGGAACCAAACAAATTTATCTAAACATAGCCAAAGATGGTCATGTACGAAGTCATCGCATTCTAATTACTGGTTTTAGTAATGAGGAACAATTACATAACAAGGTTGTTGATGATTTTGTCAATGGCTTGACAAAAGAATACACAACTACACTTTACAAAAACACTCACAACACCCAAGTCTTATACCAAACTAAAGCTGATATTAAAAATGATATCGGTCTTGATTTAAGTCAAAAAGAATCGGAGCTAGGTTTATTAATTGATTTTAGTAAAGGGACAATCGGCGAGGGATTTATTGAATTTAATTTAAATGTTAAGTCAGCAGCAAAGCCAACTATTAGTCGCAGTGCCACAATTACCATTCAAGGCTTTTTAGCAACAAATATCTTTGAACGCAATGTGCTTAATGAATATATTGCTAACTTTACGAGCAACTTCACAACCCTTAAGTACACGCAAACCTATGTAAAAAACGTTAAATATAATACTCTAAATGAAATCTATAATGATGGCGCTAAAGGCCTTGAAGTAAAAGCAGAGGAAACTTCGACTAAATACCAAAATAACGATAATAATCGTCAAATTACACTTGAGCTTAATAACGGCATTGCTGATATCGATGATATCGATGCCGCAACCAAGGTAATTCACTTAAAAGCCAGATATGGTAATGAGGTTAAAGAATTCACAATTACATTCGCAGGTTACTTGTCACAAGCTAAATTTGAAGAAAAAGTTCTTGATGAATACTTGTCTATTTTCCGTAATACCCAATTTACAACAATTAACAATAAAAATAATTTACCAGCCAGTGTTAAATATAACAACATCAATGCTATTTTTAATGATGGTGCCAACACACTTAAAACAAAAGCGCATGAAATAACAGAAAAATATAAAGCAAATAATGCCCGCCAAATCTCACTTGCGCTTGATAATACAAAAACAGATATTGACGATAAAAATTCGGGAACAAAAAATATTCACTTACGAGTAAGTTATGGACAAAGTACCAAAGATTTTTCAATCACTTTTACTGGCTACAGCAATGCAGCAACACATAATACATTATTAAAGAAACAACTTAACGACTTCATTAATAATGAATTAAAAGCAATGTTAAAAAATAACGGCAACCCTGTTGATGATCGTTATATGCAAAATCTTCCTAGCGCAGTGCGTAATGAAGATATTATTTTTGGGAAAAAAAATGGTTCGGCAATCGAGTCTTGATTTAACGTTAGTTTGTCCAACATTGTTCGTGATGACCATACCCTACAAATCAGTGTTGATCTAAACGTAACAATTTCCAAAGATGGCGACTCTGCGACACAAAAAGTAACGCAAATAATTAAAACAGGCGATCCTCAAAAAGTAGTAAATGATTTCTTTGAAAATTCTAATTTTGGTTATGTAAAACTAACAAGAGGTTATGACGTCCGTGGTGATTACGAAACAAAAATGAATTTATTCGAGGTCGCAATACCAAGACATACCGATTTTATAAATCTAAAAGATAATTTGGAAGCAAATGATTTGAGCATAAATTATATTACGAGTACTTGAAAACCAAACACAATGAATATTTCCTTTGATATTGCAAAAGTAGAATATAAAACGGATACTACCTATACTGCATATGAAATGGAAAATACTATAGTAACCGAGCCAGGAATGGCGGGGGATATGATATATTTACTTGATAAAATTAATTATGGTGCGTATCGTGGTGTGTTGAGCGAAATTCAAAACAACAAACTTATTCCTTATTATTACAACGGTGACATATCGAGTTCTTTAGAACATGTTGGTGTTGCCTATGCAACAGATTTTGAGCCTGGTAATACCAGTGGTGGCGAATTAAAAACGAGATACAAATCATATAGCAGCACTTCTGACCAAGCGTTGTATGGCGCTTGTCATGGTGTAAGACTAGGACGTTTTGCTGTTGAAAATAATCCTATCCCTGGTTTGGACCACGACGGTATGGCAGACGTTTTTTACCAAGCTCAAATTAACGTAAAAGGCAAGGGCTACATCCATGACGAACCAACCCTTTGAATTAATGTAACATTTGATTTTTTAGGTAAAAAATACTATAAATCTATTCGTTCATCAACGCCGGTAGTTGATTTAGATACAAATATAGGAGTCTTTACAAAACAAAATAATAAATTCTACATTAACTATTACTTCGACATTTCTAAAGAAAATGCAATAGCACGTGAAGACGGCAAAAAATAAAAGAAGTAATTAGCAGTAATTCCAACACAAATTCAACACTTTCGCTTGAATTTGTGTTTTTTTATATTTTTTGCCCGCAATTTTCGGGTTTTTTGCTTTTTTTTTTTTTTTTTGTAAGAGAAAATAATATAATCAAATTGTCATAATAATAAATTATTATTTAATAAAAACAAGGAGGTTAGGTCTCATAACCTATAAAAATGAATAATAAACATAACCAAGATAACCAAAATATTGATGTAACAAGTAATGTGCCACAAATACAACCTACTACATATTTACAACCATACCAAACCCAAGCCGCTCCTTACCAACAACCAATTCAAAAACAACCTAGCATGACAAAAAGAATCATTAGTTCAGTAATCGCTGTTGGTGTACCAGTTGCAATTACTGCCGGAGTTGTTATTGCTTTTTTAAACCTTAACAAACAAAGCAATGATGATCAATTACAAAAAATGAAGCTTATTGTTAAGAATTTATCACTAAATGTTGAAAAAAAGGCGGAAAAAGAAGCCCTTACAGTTCAAAATAAGGACTTACAGTTAATTGGTGTTGTCCCTAATGAATATAGTTTTAGCTCGCATATTCATAATCTTGATGCTAAAAATGGAAGCTTACAAGCCACCATTACTTTAATTGCTAAAAATGGAACCTCAGTCGACTCTAGCCCAATTACAATTGATGGTTTTAAAAAGCTTGATGCTAACGATCTTGATGCCTTAAGTGTTGCTAGCGCTGTGGCAACACTTCGTGGTAATTTGCAAGCGATTAAAGCGCTTAATAATGATAAATTAATAATCACTAAAAACAAAGGACATTTAGTGCCTAGTGAATATATGTATACTAGTGATTATGATTTAGAAGCAGATACTGGCTTACCAATTAAAGAAATTGCTAACGGAATTAACTTTAGCATTACCCAAACTCCATACTTTAATTTTGCAACTAATGACACCGACCAACTTAAAATTACCGCAACTATTTCACGGGGTAAACACGCATCACATGTTGAGTTTTTAATTAGCGGTTTTATGTCGCAAACCAAAAAAGATTTAGCAGAACTAAATAAGATCTTTGAAAACTTTGGTAATTCATACTCTACCCTTAACTACAGCGCCAAAACTGCTGAAGCCGTAATGCAAAACGAATACTTAGAAGTTAATGAAATCTTTCGTGATATTGCTTATGACATTAAAAGTATTAAAGAAAAATACCCAAGCATAGTCTTAAGTGAACCACGTCATGAAATAAGCGGCGATACCGGTTTAAGCATCGAAATCGATGCCAAACTTAATAAAGCAGTTAAAACCCTTAAATTTAAGGTTAATGGTTTTAGTTCATTGAGTAACTATAACCAAAGCGAACTTGCTGAATTTATGAAAAACTTTAATTCACCTGTTGCAACTCGCGAACACACAAATAAACTTTCTAGCGAATACAACTATCGTGATTACTTAGATTTATTTAGTGATCTTGACTGACATTTTGACCAAGAAGCAAAAGCTAAAGGCATTACGATCACCCTTGGTAACTCAACCAACCAAGACGGCGTTAAACTAGTTACTATCATCTTAACTAAAAACTCAGCGCAGCTAACTAAACAAATTAAAATCACCAACTTTAAGACTAATGCTGAATATGCTGATTACATCTTTAAACAATTCTTTGACCAAGTTCCTGATATTCTTTACACCAATAATCATAGTGATAAAGTGCCAAGCGCTGTAAACTATGACATTGTAAGCCTTGATGAAGATACCAAATCTAATTTACGCTCGCTTGCGGCTCGTTTTAACATCACGCTTGGTGTTAAAGCACAAAATAATGAAGGTGTCTTTGCCCAAAACGGTAGCAAACAAGTAACCCTTGAAGCTAAAATTGCTGGACAAGTAAAAACCAAAGATGTAATCGTTGAAGGTTTTTTAACTGCCAACGAATCACACAAGCAAACCTTACCAAAAATTGTTGCTGAAATTGGTAACAAAAACCAAACAACTAAAAATCACACCGATAAGGGAACTAACGATCCTTTATCTGCTTACGACAATTTTGAAGCTTTTGCTAACGATGTGCAAATTAATTTTGCCAATATTAAAAGTAAATATCCAGGTGTAAGCTTTGAAAGTTTTTATACAGTTTCGAATGATGATGGTTCTAGAACTGTTTCATTTAATGTTAAATTAGGTAATGAAAGCGCCAACATCATTATTACAGTTGAAGGCTTTAAAACCAACCAAGTTGTTACTAATGAAACAGTTAAAAAGATCAAACTTGCTATTAATGAAGAGTATACAACAACTAAATATGCCAATAAATTACCAAGCGAAGCAAGTGATTTATACACCGATATTGCCGAAATTGATGCCGATTTATCAACAAACCTTGAACAATTAGCAACAGCTAACGGTGCACTAATTGCAATCAAAAACAAAAAAGCAAATGACGAAGCTGGAACAATGATTATCAGCCTTGATATTGTTCTTGGTGCCCAACACTATGATGAATTCTTTGTTGCAAAAGGATTTACAACTCCTAGCGCTCGTGCTAACGCTCAACTTGATGCTGTTATTAATCAGTTGCAAACAACTTATCCAACCCAAACACACCAAAACGAAATTCCTAGCACTGTAGATTATGCAACTGTTAATGAATTAGCAACTGATTTGGGAATTAACTTAAGCGCCCTAACACCAAAAGTTAATATTAATTTTGATAAAAATAGAGTAGCTCAAAATGATGATGCTAAAGCAACCAAAAAAGTATTTTTAACTTTAAGTATTAATGGTTATGAACGTAGTCATGCCATTACTATTACCGGCTTTACTACTAGTCGCGAAACCGAAGTTAAAAGAATCAATGATTTTGTTAATAGCTTTAAGAAAGACTATACAACCTTACTTAACAACACAAAACACGCAAGCGAAGTCGATTACCTTAGCAAAGAAGAGCTTAAAGCCGATACTAACTGTGACTTAAGCGCACAAGAAACAGCTAATAATGTTTTAATTAATCTAATTTCTCAAACAACTAACGGTGATGTTAAAGAAGTTAATTTAGAAGTTAAATCAAAACAAGATAGCACAATCAAAGCAACGCTAAAAATTAATGTTCGCGGTTTTATTACTAGTACACAGTTTGAAGAAAAAGTATTGTTTGAGTATGTTAATAACTTTACAAATAATCAGTTTACAACAATGAACAATAGCAAAGCATTCCCAATAGATGTATCCTACAGCGATGTTAATAAAATTATTAATGATGGTGCCAAAAAACTAGAAGTTAAAGCACAAGAAATCACTACTAAATACCAAGTCAACAATAATAATCGCGCCTTAAGACTTGAACTTAATAATGCTGTTTATGTTATTGACGATGATGATAACGGTACCAAAACAATTAGTCTAAAAGCAATTTATGGTAATACTACAAAAGTCTTTAATGTCATTATGACTGGATTTTACAGCAAGAAAAGTAAACGATATCTTGAAGATAAAATCAACGAATTTATTAATAAGAAACTCGATGTTAAGTTAATAAATAACGGCGAAATGATTGAAGGAGCCTACCGGGCAAAATTGCCTTCACAGGTACCTGATGGTGATATATTGTTTACTACTAAAGATAGCGGTGCAATTGATAATAAATTCCAGGTATCATTAATCCGAAAAAATGCAAATGACACTAATCATTTATTAGATGTTTACTATAATGTAACCTATACCGAAAACGGCAATTCACTTACTTCACAAGAAAAGCTTAAACAGATTCCAACTAGTGATATTAAGCCAATTGTTGATAAATTATTTGATGCATCTGATTTTGGTTACTTTAAAACCACAAGAGCATGAAGAGGAGTGTATGATAATAGCGATTTCTCATTTCAAGCTGTAAATAATAATTTTAATACCTCCGCAAATTCCGGCGATCCTAGAGAAAGTGACGATTTTCAAGTTAACTACATAATTAAACCTTCTTTTCCTAAAGGAGCAGAAAATATAAAGGTTGAATATGAGATTGCTAAGTATGAAATAAATGAATTTGATGAAAGTACAAATCTTAATAAATACCCTCCAATACTTCTAGTTAAGGATATTATTAATAATAAAATAACATACGATACTTATGCAAAAACAAGGTTGCTTTCTCCTAGTTTAAGAAAAGCCGCTGCTAATCTTAAGAACCTATTATATGTTAATCGTGGTGAGATTTTTTACAATAAGAATTATGGTCCAATGTACGATAAAATTAAAGCATTAATCAATATTAAATATACATATATGAATCAAACAATTTACAAAAATATATTATCAGATTATAATACTATAAAAGTTGCTAATAATCCCATAGTTTTTATAAAAAAAGGTGATTTTCCATACAAAGTATATATTGAATACTACTTTGTTTTATCAAAAAGCGCTGCCACAACACGTAAAAACGGAAAAGCATAATGAATATATTTTCAACACAAATTCAACACTTTCACTTGAATTTGTGTTTTTTTATGCTTTTCAACTTCTTCTTTACTTTTTAAACAGTTTAAATTTGTTTATTTAATCAATTTAACGCTATTTATGCAATCGATAAGATTATAAGCGCTATTAACTATCTAAAATCAATAACTATAAAGTACTAATAGTTGCTTAATGTGATCAACACAAATTCAAACTTATTAAACAAAAAACCGCACATTTGGCGGTTTTTTAATTTTAACTAGTTTACTAGCTTATAAATTGTGAAGTTTTTTAAGACCCGAAACATCTTGTTTAAGGATTAAAACATCCTGTTCTAAAACACCTAGTCTTTGTTCTACCTTGTCTAGTCTTTGTTCTTCCTTGTCTAGTCTTTGTTCAACTTTGTCAAGTCTTTGTTCTACTTTGTCAAGTCTTTGTTCTACTTTGTCTAATCTTTGACTTAACTCATTAAAACCTTCATTCATTTTTGTTGTGATAGTATTAATAGCGCCAATAACAATGTTTTTAAAATCTTCGAATGTATTTTCTAATTTCTCAAACTTTTTATTAAAAGTATCTTCAAAAACTTCAAATTTGTTTTCCAAGAATTTAATGGAGTTTTCTAGTTGTTGAATCTTATTATCTTTATCTTTAGTAACTTGAATCATATTTTCTTTAGCAATTTCATTGACTATTCAAAAACGATCATTAACATCATTTGAAACATATCAACATCCGAGTAACGTTTTAAAATAAACATTACCTCCTTATTGCTTAGTTTGGTTGCATCTTTAATTAAATTCATTTTTGGGCATAGATCACCCCTTTTCTTTTTTTATAACCACTTATATATGTATTCTGGAGGGATAAAAAATACTAAAAAAATAAAAAAAATATGAAAAGCTGTTGTTTTTTCATAGCAACTTGGATACTTATTGCAATTTACTGAGAATAAAAATGCGTTCATTTTCCTAATTTAGCGTATTTTTTTATCTTTTTTCTCGCTTGCAAAATGTTCTTTTTTCACATTAATGTCTATGTCTGTTTTAAAACATTTTTCGGTTAAATGCAAAGATTTACACTTCATTGATTTTTGTAAATGTTATAAGTTTTTTTAATCAATTTGTTAAAAATATCCCCTCAAATAGCGCAAAAACTTACTGAAAATTTTTGTTACTTGAAACCACTATTAAAAAATGATTTATTTCATTTTAGGGCGATATTTGGCCATTTTTTTGCTTTTTTTTTTTTTTTTGCAAAGTTGTATATTTAAGTAGGAAGTAAGATTGTAACTATGTTACATATTAATAGATATGCAAGCATAACTATGACTTCTTTCACTAAATAGGAGTGTTAAAAAAATGATTAAAAAAGAACATAATCAAAACGCTGATAGTCATACCGAAAACAAAGACCTTCAGCCAACTCAAAACTCAAACCCAAATCAATTGACACCGCAACCAACACAGACAACAAATTTGCCTGAATACTACACACAATATAATCAACAACCAATTCAAAAACAACCTAGCATGACAAAAAAAATCATCAGCTCAGTAATTGCTGTTGGTGTGCCAATCGCAATTACTGCTGGAGTTGTTATTGCTTTTTTAAGCCTTAACAAACAAAGCAATGATGATCAATTACAAAAAATGAAGCTTATTGTTAAGAATTTATCACTAAATGTTGATAAAAAGGCGGAAAAAGAAGCCCTTACAGTTCAAAATAAGGACTTACAGTTAATTGGTGTTGTCCCTAATGAATATAGTGTTAGCTCGCATATTCATAATCTTGATGCTAAAAATGGAAGCTTACAAGCCACCATTACTTTAATTGCTAAAAATGGAACCTCAGTCGACTCTAGCCCAATTACAATTGATGGTTTTAAAAGCTTGATGCTAACGATCTTGATGCCTTAAGTGTTGCTAGTGCTGTGGCAACACTTCGTGGTAATTTGCAAGCGATTAAAGCGCTTAATAATGATAAATTAATAATCACTAAAAACAAAGGACATTTAGTGCCTAGTGAATATATGTATACTAGTGATTATGATTTAGAAGCAGATACTGGCTTACCAATTAAAGAAATTGCTAACGGAATTAACTTTAGCATTACCCAAACTCCATACTTTAATTTTGCAACTAATGATACCGATCAACTTAAAATTACTGCAACTATTTCACGGGGTAATCACGCATCACATGTTGAGTTTTTAATTAGCGGTTTTATGTCGCAAACCAAAAAGATTTAGCAGAACTAAATAAGATCTTTGAAAACTTTGGTAATTCATACTCTACCCTTAACTACAGCGCCAAAACTGCTGAAGCCGTAATGCAAAACGAATACTTAGAAGTTAATGAAATCTTTCGTGATATTGCTTATGACATTAAAAGTATTAAAGAAAAATACCCAAGCATAGTCTTAAGTGAACCACGTCATGAAATAAGCGGCGATACCGGTTTAAGCATCGAAATCGATGCCAAACTTAATAAAGCAGTTAAAACCCTTAAATTTAAGGTTAATGGTTTTAGTTCGTTAAGTAACTATAACCAAAGCGAACTTGCTGAATTTATGAAAAACTTTAATTCACCTGTTGCAACTCGCGAACACACAAATAAACTTTCTAGCGAATACAACTATCGTGATTACTTAGATTTATTTAGTGATCTTGACTGACATTTTGACCAAGAAGCAAAAGCTAAAGGCATTACGATCACCCTTGGTAACTCAACCAACCAAGACGGCGTTAAACTAGTTACTATCATCTTAACTAAAAACTCAGCGCAGCTAACTAAACAAATTAAAATCACCAACTTTAAGACTAATGCTGAATATGCTGATTACATCTTTAAACAATTCTTTGACCAAGTTCCTGATATTCTTTACACCAATAATCATAGTGATAAAGTGCCAAGCGCTGTAAACTATGACATTGTAAGCCTTGATGAAGATACCAAATCTAATTTACGCTCGCTTGCGGCTCGTTTTAACATCACGCTTGGTGTTAAAGCACAAAATAATGAAGGTGTCTTTGCCCAAAACGGTAGCAAACAAGTAACCCTTGAAGCTAAAATTGCTGGACAAGTAAAAACCAAAGATGTAATCGTTGAAGGTTTCTTAACTGCCAACGAATCACACAAGCAAACCTTACCAAAAATTGTTGCTGAAATTGGCAACGAAAACCAAACAACTAAAAATCACACCGATAAGGGAACTAACGATCCTTTATCTGCTTACGACAATTTTGAAGCCTTTGCTAACGATGTGCAAATTAATTTTGGCAATATTAAAAATAAATATCCAGGTGTAAGCTTTGAAAACTTTTACACTGTTTCTAATGATGATGGTTTTAGAACTGTTTCATTTAATGTTAAATTAGGTAATGAAAGCGTCAACATCATTATTACAGTTGAAGGCTTTAAAACCAACAAAGTTGTTATTATTGAAACAGTTAAAAAGATCAAACTTGCTATTAATGAAGAGTACACAACAACTAAATATGCTAATAAATTACCAAGCGAAGCAAGTGATTTATACACCGACACTGCCGAAATTGATGCCGATTTATCAACAAACCTTGAACAATTAGCAGCAGATAACGGTGCACTAATTGCAATCAAAAACAAAAAAGTAAATGACGAAGCTGGAACAATGATTATCAGCCTTGATATTGTTCTTGGTGCCCAACACTATGATGAATTCTTTGTTGCAAAAGGATTTACAACTCCTAGTGCTCGTGCTAACGCTCAACTTGATGCTGTTATTAATCAGTTGCAAACAACTTATCCAACCCAAACACACCAAAATAAAATTCCAAGCGCCGTAAGTTATGCATCTGTTAATGAATTAGCAACTGATTTAGGAATTAACTTAAGCGCCCTAACACCAAAAGTTAATATTGATTTTGATAAAACTAGAGTAGCTCAAAATGATGATGCTAAAGCAACCAAAAAAGTATTTTTAACTTTAAGTATTAATGGTTATGAACGTAGTCATGCCATTACTATTACTGGCTTTACTACTAGTCACGAAACCGAAGTTAAAAGAATCAATGATTTTGTTAATAGCTTTAAGAAAGACTATACAACCTTACTTAACAACACAAAACACGCAAGCGAAGTCGCTTACCTTAGCAAAGAAGAGCTTAAAGCCGATACTAACTGTGACTTAAATGCACAAGAAACAGCTAATAATGTTTTAATTAATCTAATTTCTCAAACAACTAACGGTGATGTTAAAGAAGTTAATTTAGAAGTTAAATCAAAACAAGATAGCACAATCAAAGCAACGCTAAAAATTAATGTTCGCGGCTTTATTACTAGTACACAGTTTGAAGAAAAAGTATTGTTTGAGTATGTTAATAACTTTACAAATAATCAGTTTACAACAATGAACAATAGCAAAGCATTCCCAAAAGATGTATCCTACAGCGATGTTAATAAAATTATTAATGATGGTGCCAAAAAACTAGAATTTAAAGCACAAGAAATCACTGCTAAATACCAAGTCAACAATAATAATCGTGCCTTAAGACTTGAACTTAATAATGCTGTTAATGTTATTGACGATGATGATAACGGTACCAAAACAATTAGTCTAAAAGCAATTTATGGTAATACTACAAAAGTCTTTAATGTCATTATAACTGGATTTTACAGCAAGAAAAGTAAACAATATCTTGAAGATAAAATCAACGAATTTATTAATAAGAAACTCGATGTTAAATTAATAAATAACGGCGAAATGATTGAAGGAGCCTACCGGGCAAAATTGCCTTCACAGGTACCTAATGGTGATATATTGTTTACTACTAAAGATGGCAGTGCAATTGATAATAAATTCCAGGTATCAATAGCTCGAAAGGTCCCAAATGACACAAACCATTTATTGGATGTTTACTATAAAGTAACCTATACCGAAAACGGCAATTCATTTACTTCACAGGAAAAGCTTAAACAGATTCCAACTAGTGATATTAAGCCAATTGTTGATAAATTATTTGATGCATCTGATTTTGGTTACTTTAAAACCACAAGAGCATGAAAAGGAGAATTATATAATCAATACGAACATTACTTATTTCACGCTGTAAATAGTAAATTTAATACCGCCGCAAATTCCGCCTATCCTAGAGAAAGTGATGATTTTCAAGTTAACTACATAACTAAACCTTCTTTTCCTAAAGGGGCAGAAAATATAAAGGTTGAATATGAGATTGCTAAGTATGAAATAAATGAATTTGATTATAGAGAAAATCTAGATGAATACCCTCCAATACTTCTAGTTAAGGATATTAATAATAATAAAATAAGATACGATACTCATGCAAAAACATCGTTGGTTTCTAAGGAATTAAAAGATGCCTTTAATCGTCTTAATGATAAGTATAATTATGCACATCCTATTCATGCTGCTGCGATTTTATACAATAAGAATTGAGATACAAAGTACGATAAAATTAAAGCATGAATTAATATTAAATATACATATATGAATCAAACAATTTACAAAAGTATATTATCAGATTATAATGCTATAAAAGTTGCTAATAATCCCATAGATTTTAGTAAAAAAGGTGATTCTTTATGTCATGTATATATGGAATACTACTTTGATTTATCGAAAAGCGCTACCATAACACGTAAAGACGGAAAAGCATAATAAATATATTTTCAACACAAATTCAACACTTTTAATTGAATTTGTGTTTTTTTATACTTTATTCGACTTCTTCTTTACTTTTAAAACAGTTTAAATTTGTTTATTTAATCAATTTAACGCTATTTATGCAATCGATAAGATTATAAGTGCTATTAACTATCTAAAATCAATAACTATAAAGTACTAATAGTTGCTTAATGTGATCAACACAAATTCAAACTTATTAAACAAAAAACCGCACATTTGGCGGTTTTTTAATTTTAACTAGTTTACTAGCTTATAAATTGTGAAGTTTTTTAAGACCCGAAACATCTTGTTTAAGGATTAAAACATCCTGTTCTAAAACATCTAGTCTTTGTTCTACCTTGTCTAGTCTTTGTTCAACTTTGTCAAGTCTTTGTTCTACTTTGTCTAATCTTTGACTTAACTCATTAAAACCTTCATTCATTTTTGTTGTGATAGTATTAATAGCGCCAAGAACAACGTTTTTAAAATCTTCGAATGTATTTTCTAATTTCTCAAACTTTTTATTAAAAGTACCTTCAAAAACTTCAAATTTGTTTTCCAAGAATTTGATGGAGTTTTCTAGTTGTTGAATCTTATTATCTTTATCTTTAGTAACTTGAATCATATTTTCTTTAGCAATTTCATTAACTATTCAAAAACGATCATTAACATCATTAAAAGTAACATAATGTATCTTTATATTTGAATATTTCTTTAAAATTGCTGCTTCCTCCTTCTTGGTTATTTGTGGTGAACCTTCTATTACATTATAGAATGGTTCTTTATTTTCATTACTATTATTCATGTTTTTTTTATGAATTTTCTTCATTTGTTTTCCTCCTACTTATATATGTATTCTGAAAGGAAAAAATACGCCAAAAAATAAAAATTTAGGAAAAACTGTTATTTTTTCATAGTGACTTTAATGTTTTATTTGCAATTTGCAATTATTAAAAACAATCAGGTAACAAAAAATAAAGAAAAAAGATGCATTAGTGACACACTTACCATTACTAAAAATAGCGTATTAAAATACCGCAACCTTGTTTTTGTTACTGAGAATAAATTAATCATTCAAACTGCTTGCAAATCAGGGCAGTTTTTACCGATGCCGCTATGAAAAAACAGCATTTTTTCATAAAATAGTTTTTTTATCAATGTTTTTTAGCCATTTTTCACTAAATATAAGCGAGGTGAAAAAAATGGTTATTTACAAAATTGGAAAAATTCAATACAAATCAAAGAATTACATTATCTTTGATTCAAATTTAACGGGTTACAAAATCTTTGTAGCTGATATTGCACGATACGATGAAGACAAGGCTTTTCGTCTTTATTTATATGAACATAAAAACGAATACTCAAGTTCAACATTTGGGTTTTTAGATTTTAAAGAAAAAATGTTATTTGAAGATCTTTTAAGTTTAAACGGCGTCGGACCAAAGACGGCACTTGAAATGCTTAACTCAGGTTGAAAACAAATTGCTACCCTAGTTGCCCAAGGTAATGTCGATGAACTAGCAAAATTTAAATATGTAGGTCACAAAACTGCACGACAAATTGTTTTCGAATACCAAGATAAGTGACAAAAACTAACAAACAATTTAGAATATACAGAAAGCTCGAAAGTTTTAAATACAAACGAGGTAATTGAAACTCTCAAGATGCTTGGTTTTAAACGAAACGAAATTAATTCTGTTATTGACAAACTAACTGCTAAAGATACAGAAGCAATGGTAGAAGAAGCAATTGAATTGTTGACATTAAGACCACAATTAAATGCAACAGATTAATTCTTTCAAACGTTTCATTGGTCAGGAAAGTGTTAAAAAAACAATCAAGACCATGATTAATTCCAAACTAAAACAAAATAAAACCCTTGATCATATTTTGTTTTACGGAATGCCAGGAACTGGAAAAACTACACTAGCAAATATTATTAGTCAACAAATAAATACAAAAGTACATTACGCGCAAGGGCCTATGCTTGATAGAAAATCGGACATCATTACTTTATTTAACAACATTAAAGAAAATGATGTTGTTTTTATTGATGAAATTCATGGCATCAATAAAAATATTGAAGAATTACTTTACTCAATCATGCAAGATTTTAAAATTGATATTGTTATTGGTAAAGATGCAAACTCGAAAATGGTAAGAATTAATATCAAACCATTCACATTAATTGGCGCCACAACAAAATTACACCAAATTGCGCAGCCATTACGGGATCGGTTTGGCTATATCGCCAAATTTCAACCATACAATATCGATGATATTGCGCAAATTATTACTAATTATATTACCGATCGACAACTAGATATTAGTGATAAAGAAATAATTTATATTGCACAATTTGCAAAATATACACCCCGAATTGCCTTAAATTTAATAGAAAGAATCATCGATTTTAGCGTTGCTAACAATACGCAAAAAATCACAATTAACAATATTAAAAAATATTTAACAATTATGGGTATTTATAAATATGGTTTGAACGATGAACATATTGAATATCTAAAAGTATTAAATGAAGATAATAAATACAATTACTTCTCATTAGATTTAATTGCCGGAATTACAAACTATGACAAAGAAAATATCTTAATGGAAATTGAACCAATTTTATTACAACTAAAATTTATCATCAAAACTTCCCGCGGGAGAAGAATTACAAAGGCCGGAATTGAATACATCAATAGCTTTAAAAACATATAATAAATTAATTTTTATATGTGTGTACTAAAACATTAGATATATAAATAGTCAGATTCATAAAAATAATTAGTAATTTTATTGTTGTCGTTCGTTGCTGCAATTAACTCAATTGTCTTTAGTGCTTTATTTTTGTTTCTAAAAATAATATATTAATTGAATATAGTGGTGAAATTAAAGTAATTATTCAAAAAATTTATTAATCGCAAAGATAAAATCCCTGCATTAGCGGAGCGCGTCAAAATCAATTGATGTACATCTAAATAATAAACATTAACCAGCAAAAACCACATAGTTGTGTGTTTTTTTCTTTTAAAACACTAAATTAATTTTTCTTAATTTTTATTTTTAATAAAAAAACAACATGCACAGAAAATCTTTATATCAAATTAAATACCAAAACCCACTAACGGTTCTTTACAATATTATTAAAACGCAAAGTGATGTACACAAAATATATTGATATCCTTTATATTAATGAAATCTACAACCACTATATATAAATAAATTTTTACGTAAAAACATTAATGAAACCTTTACAAAATTGAACATTTTTACTTATTTTTTAAGAAAATACCGAAAGTTATTACTCTTTTTTACAAAATAAGATAATTAACGCGTGATAAGAGTTACATTTGCAACTGTTTATTACATTTTAATAAAGAAAAAGACTAAACTAATTTTATTTGGATTATGCACTGTATCAGCAATCGCAACAGCAATTGCTGCAGTTAGCTGCAATAACAGTAATAACAGTGAAAACCAGGGGAATGAAAACCAAGGGAATCGAAATTGAGAAGCGGAAGGAACAAAGTATATTGAAAAAATTGCCGAGGTTGATGAAGATGGTGTATCAGTACCAATTAACAAGCAAATTTCTTACACTAAATTTCCAAAACACATCAAAAAATTATTATTCCAAACACACTTAATGGCAAAAAAGTAACAGCGCTTGGTGGTTATTTATTCTATGACTTACAATCAGAAGTTGATGAAATTGTAATTGAACCAGAAATTACCGAAATCAAACGTACAGCTTTTAATATGTCTAGACGTGAAAATGAATACTGAGTTAGAAAACTTGTTATTCCGAGTACAGTAAAAACGATGAGTAATTACGCTTTTGCTGATCCTGGATCTGAGGAAAACGGTGCTCAAATTAAGAATCTTACTTTTCAAGATGGTGTAAAATTAAGATGACAAGATCCTGATACAAGCAAATATTGACCAACAACCTACTTATTTAAAGAGGCAAAAATTGGAATATTAACCTTGCCTGACGACTCGGATGTCATTTCAGAATGATGATTTGATAACGCAAAAATTGAAAACTTCAGAATTCCTGATGCTGTGAAATTTCCTGATCCAACCGCATTTGCAGATGCTAAATTTGGTACATTCACACTTCGCAAAAAGGTATACGACTATATATAAAGCAAATGAACATACTTCATTCCTGGCGAACCCGATTCAGCATCATGAGATAAGATTGTCATAATATAAAACATCCTAAAACATTAAAATAAAACTGCTTTTATGTAGTTTTTTATAAACCGTTTTTAATAAATATTGTTTATAATTTGTTGATTTTATCTAGAATTTTGCTTTTTATTGCTATTTTATAAACCATATATGTATGGTGAATAATTAACTCTTATTAATTACTGTTCCAAAATTTCATAATACTCAATTATATTTTGTAATTATCAAAATGTGCAGCTCACATTGCTCTAAATTTAATACATGGCAAACAACACTAAAAATACAATTAAAACGATATACACATGCATCGTAAATAATGAATATACCAAATACTTAAAAACGTTAAACAATATTAAAACACAATTACTCTCATCAGTTTGTGAAAGATATTTTAATAAACTTTTACAGCTAAAATTTATCATTAAAATTTTGTGGTTGTATAACTAGTAAAGCCAGAATTGGATATTAAAAACATATAAAGAATTAATTATTATATATATGTGTTAAAATATTTTGTACATGAATAAAATTAAGAAATTTTTTAGTCTAAACTCGTGAAAAAGATGAGTAATTCTATCATTAACATTCATTACCACAATTATCTCGATTGTCTTTGGCAGTGTGTTTTTTGTTTCAAAAAACATTAATAAATCAATTGAATATGGTGGTGGAATTCAGGCAATTGTACAAGTAGTTAATAAAGAATCTGCTAACCCTGAAGATGTAGATCCAGCCTTAGTTGAAACTGTTTCAGAATCTATTAATACACGTCTAAATGGTGGTAATGGATTAAACGGAATTAAAACAACAATTGGTAGTGATGGCAAAATTCGTGTTACTAAAAATGGTTCAATTTCCGAAAGTCAAATCCAAGAATTTATTAATCAAATTATTAGTAAACCACAACTAACAATGACTGATACGAAAATGCAACCATTGTTTATTGATGGAGTATTCAATTACAGAATTAAGGATTCTAGCGATCCTGCTAACAAGATTGACTATAAAAATTTATCAAAATATACTCCACCAATCCAATCAGGAAGTGTTAAAGCTCTACTAAATCAAGATGGTAGCAACTACCTTTCGCTTGATTTAAAAGATGATGGTCAAGGCGGATATGAAGTTGAATGAACCAAGGCAACCGAGTATATGTCGCAAACACAAGATCGAACAATTTTAATGTGAATTAATTTGGATACCCTTGTTCAAATCGCTAAAACAAGTTTTCCTAAAGAATGAAAAAATGCCAAAGAAAATCCATATAACTTTGTATACGTCAATGAGACACCAACCATTACAGCACCGCCTGGTGCACAAGATTATTCACAAGTAATTCGTCCACTATTAAAAGAAAATGCTTTTAATGCTAAAAATTTCTTAATTTCAAGCGCCACTGTTTCCCAACCACTTCACGGTAAATCATTTACCATTTCCGGTTCATTTACAAACCAAGAAGCCAACCAACTTGCTCTTAACATCAACTATGGAACGGCAAAATATGATTTAAAATTCATATCAAGTTCAATTATTGCACCTAATAGTTCAAACGTTTCAAATTTTGACCACGCAATTATTGCTGGTGTTGTAGTTTTGATTTTAATTGCTGTCTTTATGATTGCTAACTATGGCTTACTAGGTGTATTATCAACCCTATCGATGTCCTTATACATTTTCCTAACGCTTTTACTATTCTCGGCACTGAATGGTGAATATTCACCGGCCACAATTGCTTCTTTAGTTATTGGAATTGGATTAAGCGTTGATGCTAACATCATTACATATGAGCGGCTCAAAAACGAGCATTATAATGGTGATAGTTTAGTCAAAGCAACAAGGAACTCGCATCGCTTCTCCTTGTCTTCAATTTTAGACGCTAATATCACAACCTTAATCATTACTGTCGTACTCTTCTTCTTTGGATCAATTAATGTTAAAAGTTTTTCAATTTCATTAATGATTTCAATTATGTTTACGTTATTTGTGATGCTTGTTTTTAACAAGTTACTAGCAACATTACTTGTGAACATTACCACTATCAACAAACGTCCATGACTCTTTGGAATTTGAAAAAAACAAAAACATCAAGTCGAAAATCCAAAGACACCATTTTACAAAAAAATTGATTATGTTAAGGTTTCAAACTATATGTTTATCGTTTCATTTTCAATTATCGCAATTGCCATTGTCGCCTTTGTAGTATTAAGCATTATTAACAAGAATGTATTTGGAGCATTCGAATTATCGGTTGATTTTAGCGGTGGAAGCATCGTTTCAATCGAATCATCTGGTGGCGAAATCCCATTAAATGATAATTTAAACATCCGCAACGCTACAAACATCAAAAATGAGGTTATTAAAATTTTCGCAAGTCGTGGTATTGATATTGCCAACGATACCAAAATTGTCCAAAAAGATGTGGCTGGAACAAACTACGCAATTGAAATTAGAACCGCAAAAGATATTATTGAATTCCTTAATGATAAGACAAACAATGGTTTTGAAAAAATATTAGGCAACAAATTTATTGATTTGAAAGTTGCAAACTACTCAATTTCACAAGCTGAATCAATTAAAATTGTTAATAATGTAATGCTATCGATTGGGATTTCATTTATTGGAATTATTATCTATACCTTAATTAGAATGCGCTGAACATACTCAATCGCCGCAATTATCGCACTACTTCATGACATCTTATTTGTAGCTGGTAGTTTTGTTGTGTTAAGACTTGAGCTTTCACCGATCATTATTGCCGCAATGTTATCGATTGTTGCGTTTTCAATTAATGACACAATTGTTATCTTTGACCGGATTCGCGAAACACTAAACACCGAGTATGCAACAAAAATAATTAATAAACAAGATCTTAAAACAATCATTAATAAATCGATTGGCGAAACAATCAAACGTTCACTATTTACATCTTTTACAACAATTCTTACAGTATTAGTTCTTCTTGCCTTTAAAGATGCAACCGGATTAACTTTTAACATTGCGATGTTAATTGGATTAACTGTTGGAACATATTCTTCAATCTTTATCGCTTCACAAGTTTGATATCGTCTTGAAACATGAAGACAAAAGGGAATTGAAAAACGTAAAAAAACAAACTACTGAAACATCAATAAACCAGGTGAACAAATCTTCCCAGGAATTAATGATTTTAAATATTAAACATCATATTGATGTTTTTTATTTTTTGCTTTTAATCTGATAATTTATTTTGGTTTAATTTAAATAACATCAATTATAATATTCATATGTTAGCCGGAATTATTATTGGATCAATTATTACCTTTTTATTTGTAATTTGCATCATTGCTTTTGCGATTATTAACAAGAAAAACGTTAATTCACGTCGCAAAAAGGGAATTGTTGCCGAAAAAAGGGTGAATCAATTTTTAAGTGATTATGCATCGAAACACAATATGACATTTATTCCTTCAAATGTTTATGCGTACGAATATGAAGGGAAAAAGAAATACTTTGAAATTGATGGAATTTTAATTGGTAATGATTTAATGTTAGTTGTTGAAATCAAAAGCATAAATGGCACAATTTATGGCGATGCCAGTGCTGAAAAACTTAACGTTAAAAACAGTTTAAGTTACACAATTAAAAACCCTATTGTACAAAATGATGTTCATATTGAACATATTGAAAAAATCATAAATGATTCATTTCCTATTTTTTCAGTTATTGTGCTTTGCGAGATCACAAGAGAAAACATTAAATTCAAACCAGACCACGTAATTCTTGCTAAAGAATCAAAATTAAAAGAAGAACTTGATAGTTTTTATGCTGCTGTTGACACCAAATTCAAAAAAATTGGTGACCAAAAATATAAAGAAGTGATTACAAAAATTAAAAACCAAGTTGCAAACCATGAAGATTTAATGAGATTTTATGAAATTACCAAAAGATTCAATTAGACTTCTAACCAATATCAATACAAGCAAACACTTAAATCCTTTGCCATCTGAATTAATTTATCAGTCATCAAATAGCGAAAACTCGCTATCTTTTCCAATATATTTTAAAGATAAAAATGTCTGACAAATTACCTTAAGATTATTTAAAGAAAATTATTTTGTTGTTTCATACAATAATCGCTTGCATACGCCAGAATTTCTGGCACAAATGATTCTTAAAAATGCGCCAAAATTAATCAAACGACAACAAAAAATTCCTCAGGAAAAATTAAAATTCCTTAATTTAAAAGAAAATGAATTTGCATTGTTTGATGAAATTCATACCTTTAAGGTTATTGATAATAAATTAATAATTGATGATAAAAAAATCATTAGTATCGTGCGTAAAAACACAAATATTCGCGCCGTTCTTGATAAATACATTGCTAATCAACTATTGATGTATCTTACAAAAAGACAAAGCGAACTTGAAGCAATAATGAATACACCCGCCTACAAAATCAAGTTAATGAACGCCAATACCTTGTGGGGTAAAAACTGGTTTAATCGACGCGAAATTGCTTATTCATTTAATTTAAGTAAGCAAAAAATAGCATTTATTGATGCCACAATCATTCATGAGCTAGCACACCATTTCCATCAAAATCACTCAACTAAATTTTGAAATGTTGTCTTAAAATACTGTCCTGAATACAAAGAAATTAAAAAATATGCAACCCTTTAAATAAATGGGTTCTTTGCATCTAAATATCTTAGTAAAATGCAAATTCGTTGCATTAAAACCATAAAATGTGACAATGTTTTATTGCTTGTATCCTCAAAAATAAACTCAATAATTGGCGTGTTGCCAAAATTGCTTTTAACTTCAATCGTAGATTCTTTAATACTGTCTTGAATATTATTCATACTTAAAGTATTAATGTTTGCTAAATTATCTTCGTTATAAATATCATCGTAAACATCGTAGTCATACATTTTATTTTTGAATGAAAAAATATGATCTAGGGTTGAAAGACCATTACGCATTAAATTAACATTTGTATAAAATGCTAATGGATATTTTTGTTGAATAACAATCTTTTTAGAAACATTTAAAAGTAATGACGTAGTGAATTCAATTAGCTGTTCGTTCTTGTTTTCGAAATATCCAAAAGATAATGTTTGACGGTTTAAAGCGTTTACAATAGTGACATATTTTAACAATTCATTAAAATCAATATCTAGCTCATTAAATTCAGCATCTGCTTCAATTGCCGATTTAATAATCTCTTCGACGTTAACACGATTTAATGCCAAAATAAGTAATGATGGATAGGAAAAAAACGAAAAGTTTTCCATAAATTTTTCGTTAATAACTAAAACATTAAACTTCTTATATTTAGCAAAATAAAAGTTTTCGCGATCAGATGTTTTAACAGCAAAATAGATGTATTTCTTTGAATTATATTTACCTTGTGAGGCAATTAACAAATTATTAAAAATTTCAAAAACGTGTTTTTGATAGTTGTTTTTTGAAAACATAAAATTGATCAAAATGAATGGCTTTTGTTGAATTTTCTTGGAAATTTCGTTAATTTTATCAATTGAATCACCATTAGAAATGAAATGCGTTTTAATCGTATTTTTACTGTGAACATGCTTATTCATTAAAAAATCAAGCGCAGCAGCTAATTGCTTACAAACAATTGGAGAACAAATTACAACAATATCTTTAATCTGTAATTCATTAATTTTTTTAACTTCTTCTGCTAACATCAAGAATGTTTTTTTGTTGTAACCGTAAATAACATCTTTAAACGATAAATATTCAAAACCATCAATTGTATAATTTTCAATTGCGTTCGCCACTTCTAAAACCTTGGGGGCGTTCGCTTCTAAAATTGAAGCAACTGGAACATTATGATAATTAATTAAAATGTTACTCATCATACTCCTTAATGATTGATGTTAACAAATTCTTAAACGCATTATCTGTTTCCTTAAGTTCAAAACTTCCAAAATCTTTTTGAAAATTCATATGTAAATCTTTGAAAGAAGCTAAAAAACGTTTTTCTGCTTCTTTCACTTCTAAAACACGAAAAGTAATTTTTTCATTCACTGAAAAAATTTTACCAATGTTTATTTCGCTGTAATCAGTAATATCGCAATATTTGATAATTCCTTTCCAATCACCTGATTTTACTTTAATAAAATTGTTACCAATTTCATAAATTCAGCCATACGCATTTGTGTTTACTTCCATATAGTAAAAATTATACACATATATAATTAAATAATAATATTGTTAATATAATATAATAATACATAGATTTGAAGGTGGTAGTTATGGCACAAACCAAAGATATTAATGAAATAATTAGTCACTTAAAAGTACAAGGATTTGTTTTTCAAGGCTCACAAATTTATGGCGGTCTAGCTAATACATGAGATTACGGACACCTTGGTGTCTTACTTAAGCAAAACATTTATAATGAATGAAAAAAATTCTATGTTTTAAGTGAACCAAATAATTATTTACTCGACTCAAAAATTTTAATGCACAAAGATGTTTGAGTAACATCTGGTCATGTTTCGAACTTTAATGATCCATTGATTGAAAACAAAATTAACAATAAACGTTATCGAGCAGATAAACTAATTGGTGAATTCGATGACAAAATTAACGCTGAAGCAATGAGTGAAACTGAAATGTTCAATTGAATTAAAACACATATTAAAGAATATGATGGCAGCAAATGTGAATGACTACCAATTCGCAAATTCAATTTAATGTTCGAAACAAAACAAGGGGTAGTTGAAGATAAAAAATCACTTGTTTACCTTCGTCCAGAAACAGCGCAAGGGATTTTTATTAATTTTAAAAATATGCTTCGCGCAACCAGAAGTAAATTACCAATGGGGATAGCCCAACTTGGTAAGTCGTTCCGTAACGAAGTCACACCAGGAAACTTTATTTTCCGTACTCGTGAATTTGAACAATTAGAACTCGAAGTCTTTTGTGAAAAAGCAGATGCAAAACAAATTTTTAAGAAATACCTTGATAAATCTGTTGCTTTTCTAAAATACTTGGGAGTAAACGAAAAAAACTTTCGATTAAGAGCGCACGCAAAAGAGGAATTAGCACACTACTCACTTGGCACAACTGATATTGAATATAATTTTCCATTTGGTTGAGGTGAACTTTTAGGCGTTGCCAACCGGAGTGATTTTGACTTATCAAGTCATATGAAAGCGACTGGCGAAGACTTAACTTATCTTAACGAACAAAATCAAAAAATTACACCTTTTGTAATCGAACCATCAATGGGACTTGATCGTTTAATGCTCGCTATTATTTGCGACGCATTTGAAAAAGAGCAAGCAAATGATGATCGAATTGTTCTAAAATTCAATAAAAAACTTGCTCCTTACAGGGTAGCAGTTTTACCACTTGTTAAAAAACAAGCGCAAGAATCACAAGCAATTTACGATTTACTTGCTAAAAATGATATTAGTGTTACTTATGATGAAACAGGTAGCATTGGTAAACGTTATCGCAGACAAGATGCAATTGGAACCTACTACTGTATAACAATCGATTATGATACAAAAGATGATAATTGCGTTACCATTCGTGAACGTGATTCGATGAAACAAGAACGAATCGCAATTAAAGATATTTTGCAATACATCAAATAGAAGGGACTAAATTAATGAAATATTCTAATCAATTAATTCAAGAAATTAAGGATAAAAATAATATTGTTGAGGTCGTCAGCGAGAATATTTCATTATCAAAAAGTGGAAGTAATTATTTAGGAATTTGTCCGTTTCATGATGATTCGAAACCTTCACTTTCAATTAATGAAGCAAAACAAATCTTTAAGTGTTTTGCTTGCAACACAGGTGGAAATGTAATTAAATTCGTTGAGTTATATGACAAAATAAGCTTTGTAGCTGCACTTAAAAAATTAGCGCAACGCGCAAATATTACAGCAGATTTTAGTCAAATAGACGATAATATCGAAGTTGATAACTACTCAAGAGAACAATATGAATTGATCAATAGTTTAATTGATGCAACAAGATTTTTCCGTTTTAAATTGCATAACAATGAGCAAGCAAAAGCTTATTTATACTCGCGTCATATTGACGACCAAATTATTAACTATTTTAAAATTGGTTATGCCGATGGTAATGATGTTATTAAAGAGTTAAAAGAAAAACTAAAATATGAAGACTATCTTTTAGAAGCAGCTTCATTAATGAATGAAAAAGGAAATGCCATTCTTTGAAACCGGATTTTCTTCCCTATTAAAGACGAATTTGGTTATATCGTTGGTTATAGTGCAAGAAGTCTAGAAGAAGGTCAAACCAAATATATAAATTCTAAAGAAAGTGCTGTTTTTCAAAAAAATAGGATTCTTTTTAATTATGAACGGGCACACATCATCGGAATTGAAGAAAAAGAAATGTATTTGACCGAAGGTTTTATGGATGTTATCGCCTTACACCGTGCCGGCATTAAAAATGCCGTTGCCCTAATGGGTACTGCATTAACCGAAAATCATTTTCGCCTTTTAAAACACATTCCAAAAATTGTTTTATTCCTTGATGGGGATGAAGCAGGAAGAAAAGCAACATTCAAATCAGTTGATTTTTTAGTCAAAAACAACTTTAAGGTTGAAATTGTTAACAATACAACAAATTTAGATCCTGATGAATTGCTTAATCAAATCGGACAAGAAAAATTTATCGAACTTACCCAAAATCGCAGCACAGCGATTGATTGACTTTATAAGTATTTACTTGATTATCACAAAATTTCCAAGGATAATATTGTTTCATACGCTATCACCGATTTTGTTAAACAATTTGGTAATTATTTAAAATTTGAACCCAAAGAAATCTTTAATTTTTATGTTGCTTTAATTGAAAACGAATATAAAATCTCGCGTAATTTATTTACCAAACCCAAGGAAGTTGTTTACCCAACATACATTGATATTGAACCATTTAGGGCGAAAATAATCAAAAAAACCAACATAAAAATTCAAAAAATATTAATGTTATTTCTAAAACTTAATCCTAAATTTATGAACCTGTTGGCAAAAACAATTGATGATAATACACTTAGTTATCCCTTTTCCGGTGAATATTTAGAAGATTATATGAAACTTTATGATAATATAAAGGCGAATATTACCCTAAACAACCAAAGCGATGGAATAACAAGTGAGCGAATCGAAGCTAGAAATCAATTAGAAGAAATAGAAGAAACTTACGGCGCTAAAAAGGATATTCAAAACATTTTCAGTATTTTTTGAAAGGCTATCGACGGGGATACCGACAATAACCTTCACAAAGAATTTTGACAACTTTACTCGCGCGCCTTACTTGAATCAATTACCGACCAAATTGAAATAGCATACGAAAACTCAATCAAAAGCGGAGCAACCGCCCAACTAAAACAAAATATTCATAAAAAAATTAATGATTTAAAGGCAAAACAAGAGCAAGCAAACCGATATATTAAAATATTCTCGGAATAACGAAAGGATAAAATGGCAAAAAACGAATTTAAAGGCTTAATTACTGACTTGAAAAAAGACCTTCAAGGCAAAAAGAAGGCTAAATTTCTAAGTCACGAAGCAGTTATAGAATATCTTGATAAGAAAAAACTTGAGCTAGATGATGACCATCTAGATAGTTTTTTTGATGAATTAATCAAGGAAAAAATTATTGAACCATATACTGATGAAGATGATGATAAAGAAGTCAGCGAAGAAGATTTTGAAGAAGAAGTAACAAATGATGATTACAACCCCGACACCGACGAAATCAGCCTAAGCGAAGAATTAGATGAATTAGACGAAGAAGATGATGAAGTCTATAACTTTGATGACTTCGATGCTGAAAGAATCAATCTCGAAGACGATGAAGAAGAAAAGTTTAAAAACGATAAATTAACTAATAAACTTACCGAAACCAACGATATTGTTAAATGATATATGCGTTGAATTGGTAAGTATGGAAAGCTTTTAACTGCCGAAGAAGAAAAGGAATTATCAAAACGCATTCAAAAAGGTGGGCTTCGTGGAAAACGTGCTCGTGAAACCTTAATTAAACGTAACTTAAGACTTGTAATTAATATTGCCAAAAAATATAAAAACCGGGGACTAAGCTTTATCGATTTAATTTCTGAAGGTAATGCCGGAATTATTAAAGCTGTAAGTAAATATGACTTTACTCGTGGTTATAAATTCTCAACTTACGCTACATGATGAATTAGACAAGCTATTACTCGTGCCGTAGCCGACCAAGCTAGAACAATTCGGGTACCAGTACATATGGTCGAAACCATTAACAAAGTAATTCGTCACGAACGTGAATTACAACAAGAGTTAGGTTATCAACCTACCGACAAACAAATTGCCGAATCAATTGGCGAAGACTTTGATGAAGAAAAAGTACAATACATTCGAAAAATTAACATCGACCCAATTAGTCTTGATAAAAATGTTGGTAAAGAAAACGACACCAGCTTTAGCGACTTTGTTAAAGATGAAAATGTAGTTAATCCAATCGATTATTCTGCTAAAAAAGAATTAGCGGTAATTCTTGAAGAATTACTAAGTGAAACACTTGATTATGACGAACAAGAATTAATTAAAAAACGTTATGGGGTTGGTGTAGATGACTTTGGTAATCGTTTCCGAATTCACTCACTTGATGAATTAGCGGAAGAAAAAAATGTTACAAAAGAACGAATTCGTCAAATTGAAACCAAAATTTTAAGAAAACTTAAAAACAATTCGTCAAAACGCAAAATTTTAAAAGATTATTTAGGAATATAAAAACAGCCATTTGGCTGTTTTTTATTCTTGATATTTATACGAAAATTTCTTTTGGTTTCCGTTATAAATTGAATATCTTAATAGCTCAATAATGCTATAAACATCCCTTTTAAGATCTGTCACTGTAGTTTTAACATATGATTCTAAATCATTAAAATTTTTACCTTCAATAATTAAATGTTTTTTATTTAATGGCGCGAATGTAACACGCACAACATTGTCAAATTTACGAACAGCAATTCGTTTTAAAAGCGAATTTTTCATTCCATCTAAAATTTCTGCTTGTATAACTGGGGTAAATAGTAGTCTTGCTTTAATTTCGTCAGGAACGTTAAGTTTAACTTTCTTATTGAATTCGCTTGATTCAAGATTAATATTTGTTTTTCAATTACTAAACATTGCATAATTAATATCATTTGCTTGATCAATATTTTTCAGATTAATGGTATGTTGTAAAATCCCAACATTACAATATACTTCGCGAGTGCGTTGTCCATCGCTTTCTTCTCATCGATATTGCATAATTTTTAGCTCGATAAAATCTGCAAATTTAAAGCCTAATTTAAATTCGTAGTGCCCTCAGCTTTTTGATACTATAGCATCTGAAGGAATACCATATTTTGATAATTCAAAATCGTACAACTCATGAATATCACGCGACTCTTCAAACCCATCTTCTGGAACAATAGGTTCTATCAATGGATCAGAACAAAATGTTTCTTTAACTAGTTCTCTTTCATTAATTAATTTCCTTAATTCGTGTAAGTAACTTCTTCGTTTAAGAATTGCAATTAGTATCAATATGCCAGAAAAAAGAACAAACGAAACTATAAATACGCATAATAATAAAATATCAAAATTTTGAATAACAAACCACGAAATTGTAGCTATTAATAAACCTGACACCAAGCCTATTGCAACATAAAGAAATCATTGTCAAATAGAAAAAAAGAATTTCTTTCGCTTGGTGTTGGTGTCTCAGAATTTTGATACATCATTTCTAATTCTTTCTTTTAAATTTTGATCTACAAATTCTGAAAATTTTTCTTTCTCAATTATCTTCATAACTCTCCTTTATTTCTTTTCCTTTTTCTTTTCTCAAAATGGATTATTTGTTAATTCGAACTCGACGCTGTATTGATCTTCAGTATTTTGCGCATTCGAAATTTCTTGAGTAAATGAAAAAGTGGATGTATAACTTTTTTCGGGTTCTTCTGAAATTGCCGATTCATCGTCAATATCAACTTCTGTTCTTAGAACTTCTTTAGTAATTGAAAGTTGTTCTTCGTTTAAGTTGCTTACTTTATTTTCAGTAATCGCTTCCTCTTTTTGGCTGATTTCATTAATAGCATTTTCTTCATTTTTCAATACTTTTTGTTTATTTTGTGTTGATTTTTTAACTTTTGTGTTTGCCAATCATTTATTAAAAAGTTTATATTCTTTATTAAATAATAATGTAAATGGTTTTTTAAAAACTCCAATTAAAACTAAATATGCAACAAGAAGTAAAGCTACAATAAGTGGGGTAATGTTGCTACCTGTTAGACATAATAAATCATAAATAACGGCTCAAAACATTCCATAAATATTTGTGTTTGGAAACATACTATTTGTTGTATTGGTAAAAGTTGCGTGTCATTTTTTAGTATTAACAAAGAAACCATGATCAAATCCAAACCACATTTTACGAACGTGTGCATCAAAACCAAATTGGATAAATAGTGCAACCATTAAAACAAATAGTACAATACTTACGAATTTGATCCGCCCTGTAAATTCATAATAAAATCGTTTGTGACGTGAAACTTTTACTTCTATTAATAGTCAAATTCCATAACTAAACATAATGAAATATCAAAGATACGAAGTATATCCAAAGACCATGCCGAATGTATATGCGTGAAATACACCTAAACCTTCAACGTTTTTTCCGATTGCCGAGACCAATAAAAAGGTACTTAGCGTCACAAAAAAGATAAAGCGGACAATTCGACTTTTAACAAATCTACTATTAACTACACTTTGAATGAAAGTGAGAAATTTATTATTTTCTGTTCTCATAATTACGTAACCTATTATATATTAAATTTGTTAGGCGCCATAAAATGTAACCACAACCATTGGTTCTTTATCAGTGATTTTAAAAATCTTTTTACGGACGATTCGACGAATTCGCTCTTGCGCTTCCTTAATTCCTAAAAATGTTTCTTCTGTTAAAGTTTGGATGATAATCGACTTAATAAATTCATCTATTGTTTTCTTTTGTGATTTTGAAATTACACCATAGTAATTAATATTAATATCGCCCACAATTTCTTTAGTTGCATTCGAAAATAGTAAAGCAATTGCAATCACACCATTTTGACCAATTACTTCCCGTTCTTTAATAACTTCAGTGGAAACATCACCAATTCCAAAACCATCAATAATAGCATCGCCAATATCTGGAATTTTACCCTTACTACTTGATAAAACACCATTAATAAAATGATGAATTTTTCCATTTTGCGAAATTAAAACATTGTTGTGTTTTAGTTTAGTGTTTTCAACAATTTTATTTTGCGTCACAATCATATAACGATACAATCCCATAACTGGAATTACATATGTTGGATTAAGAACATTAACGGTATCAAGTATATCTTTTTCATAAGGACGATGTAAGTGAAATTCACTATCAGGAATATCAGTTAATTTAGGACTAATTCGTGCCACCTCATCTAATGTGTAGGCAGCAAGCGACTCAATTCCATTAATTGGTGGCGCTAACATAATTACGTTATCGCTACGTTTTAATCGTAAATAAACATCTTTTTTATCGGCAATTCTCAAAAATCTTTGATAAAGACGCTCAACCGTACTTGTAACTAAAATCACAGCGTTTTCAGTTTTATTTGCTTCTTTATAATCGATAAAAGTAGGAAATTCTTGTTCTTTATTAATTTTAGAAATTAAATAAATTAATTGTCCATATGATTTTCCATAAGTAATAACAGGACGTTTGTATTTAATTGCTAGGTCAAGAATTTCAGAAATTGAATACATTTCCTCGTCGTAAGCACCAACAATAATCCGTTGATTATCTCTGGCTTTTTCAAAAACTTTCGCTACCTGAGCAGGCAACTTAATTTTGTCGCGACCATAGCCGGTAATATTTGCTTTTCCCGAGTCTAAAACAAGCGCAAGTACTTTCTTTGTACCAATATATTTTTTAATATTTTCAAGATTTGTTTCACCATAAACACCTAAATTGGCATTAACATAGTTAAACATAAATATAATGTGGCCATCTTCAGTCTCAAAGTCAAAACCATTAAGTCCAGGCATAGAGCCGGCAAGCGGAATTGGTTTAACTAAAACTTTACCAATCTTAACTGGTTTAGTAATTTTATTAATTGTATAATCAGCGTGACCGATTTTATATTTTTCGATCCGGTTTTTAATGATCAAACAGTTAAATGGACTTGAATAAATATCTACTTTTTTAATATCCATTAAAAGTCAAGGTAATGATGAAAATGAATCATTTTTTGTGTCAGTAATAAAAATCCCTTTGATACGTTTATGGTTTTTAACCAAGTAAGTGTAATCAGGAATTACCGTATCAATTCCATTTTTTGAATTTACGGGAATTTTTGCTCCTGCATTAATTACAAATAAGTCATTATCAATATCAATTAAGTATGAATTTTTACCGTTTTCATCAACTCCACCGAGTGATGAAATCTTAATATGTGCCATAAGTTCTCCTATATTATTAATCCTAGAAAAAAGTTTCAAATGAAATATATTCTTTATTATATATAATAATCTATTTTTAACTATAATATTTTTACTATGCCCGATAACAAAGCTAAAGAAAAAATTAAAAAATTAACAGATTTAATTGATAAATGAAATCAAGAATATTACGATTTAGATGCGCCGACCGTCTCAGATTTTGAGTATGATGAAGCTTTTATCGAGCTCGAAGCCCTTGAAGCGGCATTTCCTGAATTCAAACTACCTAATTCACCAACAAACCGCATTGGCGCAAGTGTTGATAATCGCTTCCAAAAAGTTGTTCACGATAAACAAATGCTTTCACTTAATAAGGCATACAGTTTCAATGAAGTTAAAAAATATATTGATAACATTAAAAAGAAATTAGAAATTGAACAGCCAGAATTTTTCTTAGAACCAAAAATTGATGGACTTTCAATTTCAGTAAAATACAAAAATGGAAAACTGACACAAGCCGTAACTAGAGGTAATGGTGTTGTTGGGGAAGATGTTACCCATAACATTTTAGTAATAGATTCGGTGCCAAAAAAAATTAATTATAGTCAGGATATCGAAATTCGTGGCGAAGTTTTTATCAGTAAAAGCGATTTTGAAACACTTAACAAAATCGCAAAAGCAAATGGTCAAAAACCGTTCGCAAATGCTCGAAATGCCGCGAGCGGAAGTCTTAGACAACTCGAATCAAGTAATGTTAAGGAACGAAAATTACAGGCAATTATGTATTTTATTCCCGATGCTACAAAACACGGGATCGCAAACGGTGATGAACTTTTTGCATTTTTGAAAAAAAATAAATTTAAAACACAGGAGTGAAATTTTAAAACAAATAATCTTAATCTTTTAGAAAAAATGATCCACGACTACAAAGACTTAAAAAATACTTTTTCATATGAGTGTGATGGCCTTGTAATTAAATTTAACGATTTTAGCAAATACGATTTACTAGGAAAAACTGCCAAATTTCCGCACCATTCAATTGCTTATAAATACGAAATTGAAAAAGCAATTACAAAACTTGTTAACATCTTTCCGTCGGTTGGTCGAACTGGGAAAATCACATATAACGCTGTTTTAGAACCGGTTGAATTAAACCAAACAACAGTTTCCGCCGCAACGTTACACAATTATGATTATATTGCTGATAATAAAATCAATATTGGGGATGATGTTTACGTAATTAAAGCAGGGGAAATTATTCCACGAGTAATAGCGCCGGTTGAGCCAAAAGATCGAACATATTTTACACCTGCTACCAACTGCCCAAGTTGCAATTCTTTACTGGGAAAAATTGATGAAAATGTTGATCAATATTGTTTAAATGAAAATTGTAAAGAAAAACAAGTAAGAAGCTTAATTTACTTTTGTTCGCGTGAAGCAATGAATATTGAAGCACTTGGTGAAAGAGCGCTTGAAATATTCTTTGAGTTTGGTTTAATTAAAAATATTCAAGATATTTTCTACCTTAAAGACCATAAAAATGAAATTACAAAAATACATAGATTTGGCAAGAAAAGTGTTGAAAATATCTTGAAAAATATTGAAAACAGTTCGCATTGTTTTGTTTACCAAGCGCTTAATGGACTTGGTATTAAATACGTTGGATTACAGGCTTCAAAAACACTTGGAAATGTCTTAACGAAACTATCAGATTTATATAACTTTACCTATGAAGATTTAACAACACTTAAAGATTTGGGAACAAAAACTGCTGCTGAAATTATTGAATTTATTAACAATGAAAAAAATCAAAAACTAATTTATTTCCTTGATGAACACCTTACTTATAAACAAAATAAAAAAGTTTCTAATATCTTTGAAAATCAAACCTTTGTTATTAGTGGAACCTTATCAAATCCTCGTGAATACTATAAAAAATTAATCGAAGACAATGGTGGAAAAGTTGCATCAAGCATTTCTAAAATAACTAACTATTTATTGTTAGGAGAAAATGGAGGCAGCAAAAAAGACAAAGCAAATGCTTTAGGAATAGCAATAATTACCGAAGAAGATTTATTAAAAATGATGCAATAACGCACCATTTTTTAATTACTATATTCCTTATCTCCCACTCTGACATTAACGTGTGTATCAATTGCTATTTTCCGAGTTTGAATGTTGCTTTCCTTTAAAATTTTTCTTGAAATTGCGAACTCAACTGTGTCATGATATTTATCTTCTTGATAAACGATTTCCTTAATTCCTGTTTGTGCTATAACCTTAGCACAATTATCGCAAGGAAAAAGTGAAACATATAACGTGCAGTTTTTAAGGTTTGCTCTAGTATTTAAAATAGCATTAATCTCAGCATGAACAACATATGAATATTTAGTATTCATTTTGTCATTTTCATCCTTGCCTCAAGGAAAAGCAACATCGTTTCCTTTTGGCATACCATTATAACCAAGCGAAACAATAATATTATCTTCATTAACAATACAAGCACCAACCTTTGTTACTGGGTCTTTACTTCGCATTGCCGAAATTTTGGCGAGTGACATAAAATATCCATCTCAGTATAGTGAAACATTTTTCTTCATATGAATATTTTATACTATAATACTTAAGCCGCTAAAATGATTACAGCATAACCTGGTCAGGTTGGAAACAAAGCAGCCACATTGCCTCGGATCGTGTTTGGCGGTCATTTTTTTTATTTAAAAACAGCACCAGACGTGCTGTTTTTCTTAAATTTTCGAACCCGCTTCTTCATCAACAATAATTGTTACATTTCCGTGTAATTGCAATGATGATGCTGGACATGCGTTAGTATATTGCCCTTTAACTGTTTCGTAAATTGCTTGTGCTTTTTTAACTCCCGAAGCTAATAAAATAATTTTCTTTGAATTTAAAATTGATTTGATTCCCATTGAAACCGCTGTTTTAGGAACTTCATTCATACTTTTGAAAAAACGCGAGTTTGCTTCAATTGTATTTTTAGTTAATTTCACTTCACGTGTTTCATCTTCGAATGAACACCCTGGTTCGTTAAAGGCGATGTGGCCATTTTCCCCAATCCCCAAAATCACAAAATCAAGTGGCGCATTATCGTGTAAAAGTTTATTATAGGTAGCTATATTTTTAGCTATATCACCTGTTCCAAGTGGAAAATTAATCTTTTCTGGTTTAACATTGATATGCTTGAAAAGATTTTCTTGCATAAAATAAAAATATGATTGTGGGTGAGTTTGTTCTAAACCGATGTACTCATCAAGATTAAAAGTTTGTATTTCTGAAAAATCAGTTTTACTTTTAATTAATTCTTTATACATTCCAATTGGTGTTGAACCAGTTGCAAAACACACACTAGAATTTTGTTTGAATGTAATTTGCTCAATTAAAATCTTTGCCGCTTGTTTCGACATTTCCTTATAATCTTTGACTTTAATGATTTCCATTTTTTTCTCCTTCTTGTTTGAATTTGAATTCAACATAATTAATGTTTTTATTTAATGACGATCATTTCTTTTCATATTCTGTCATAATATTGCCTTCGGAACGATCCGAAGTGTGAAGATCTTTTGTCATAAATAAGATATCACAATTATACCCCTTTAACGAATTAATGCTAAATTCAAACAAACCATCATTATCTGTCTTGAACTTAATAATACCATCACTAAGTAATAGTTTTTCATATTTTTCTAAAAAATATGGATGTGTTAAGCGTCGTTTTGCATGTCGTTTTTTAGGTCACGGGTCACTAAAAGTGATCCAAATTAAGGATACTTTACCACTAAATATTTCTTCAAGTCGATCAATATCCTCGCACACAATTCATAAATTTTTAAGATTAAATTCCTTTATTTTCTTCAAAATTTGTAGAGCAACTGTATGGTATTTTTCAACTGCATAGAACATTTGGTTTTGGTTTGCTAAAGCAAGTTTAGCAATCATCTCGCCTTTTCCTGCCCCTAATTCAATCACGTCGTTTTTATTTAAAACAATGGGAAACTCTTTGATTAAAAAACCACTATTTTCCAAAATTGTTTGCGCTTCTGGGTTATTTCGTAATCTCATTGCAATATTATAAAACTAAAAATGCAATTTTAATAAGCAATATTAAATTATAAATATATAATTAGTAATAAGATTATGACGAGAAAAGTAGTAGTATTTTGCGGCCCTAGTGGCGTAGGAAAAGGGACAATTGAGTCTATTTTATTCAAAAAACCTGAATTAAAATTAAAACTTTCGGTTTCTGCGACTAGTCGCAGTCCCCGCGATCGGGAAAAAAATGGTGTTCATTATTTCTTTATTTCGCAAGAAGATTTTAAGAAGAAAATCAAAAATAACGAATTTTTAGAATGAAGTAAACATTTTGAAAATTACTACGGAACACTTAAATCACAAATTCGAGAAATTTCAAATGCTGGTTTTATTCCTTTTCTAGAAATCGAAACCAATGGCGCTAAACAAGTTATTGATATTAATAATGCAACCGGCGATTTCGATTTAATTACGATTTTTTTACATGCGCCAGATATGAAAGAACTTGAACGCCGCATTCGGGGACGTAATACCGAAACAGATGAGGTTATTCTTCAACGCCTTGAAAAAGCAAAAAAAGAAATTGGAGAATCAATCATTTTTCAATATCATGTTATTAACCATACACCAGAACAAGCAGCTACTGAAATTGAAAAAATTATTTTAAGTCACGGGAAGGAAGAGTAATGCACACATATGCTTCAGATATTGGATTAGTCAGAAACGAAAACCAAGATAAGGTTGGGGTTTGAGACAAAGAACACATCACATTAGCTATTTTGTGTGATGGAATGGGTGGCCACTACGGTGGAAAAGAGGCATCAAGCCTTGTTGTTTTAGCTTTTGAAAAAGAATTTGCAAACTACAATGTAGAATGAACCGACCAAAACGACATTCAAAATTGATTTTATATTGCTGTTAAAAAAGCTAAAGATTTAATGATGCTTAAAACGCAACAAAATGAATTGTTTAAAGATATGGGAACAACATTAACCGCTGCCATCATTAACCACAAAACTAAGTATATTTATATTATTAATATTGGTGACTCACGCACCTATGTTTTTGGTAACAACCTCAAACAAATTACTTATGACCACAACCTTCAAAACTACTACATTCACGAATTTAATTACTCTCTCCGCAAGGCAAGTAAACTACCAAATGCCAAAGGACTTGTTTCAGCACTTGGTCCAACCAAGCGTACACAAATGGAAGTGTTTATCGTTGAGCCAAGTAAAGAATCAAAACTTGTTGTTTTAACATCAGACGGAATTCACGATCATGTTTCCCTCCCTGTTTTTGAAGAAACTCTTAAAAGTCGACAAAAAGATTTACACGAAAAAGCACTTGAACTAATCGACCTTGCTAAACGTAATAACTCACTTGATAATTTATCAATTATCATCGTGGAGATATAAATGAATTGATGGGATTTATATAAAGTTGTAAAGGAAATCGGTAAAGGCGGGATGGCTCGCGTTTACAAAGTGAAAAGAGTAAATTCGAATGACAAAAATCTCTACGCCCTAAAACTAATAAAACAAAGTAATCGTAAAGATGATAGTTTTACTATTTCGCAACGTTTTTACAATGAAGTCAATAGTCATCGCCTTGTAAACTCGCCCTATGTTTGTCGTTTTTACGAATCATCACTTAACTATGCCGAAAAGTTACGTGATGGTTCACAGTTTATGCTTGTTGAATTTATTGATGGCAAAATTTTGTCAGAAAAAATTAAATCAATGGGTCGAATTAGAGAACGTTTAGCAGTAGATATTGCTATAAAACTATGTCATGGTTTTAGTGAAATACACCGGAACGGAATTATCCATCGCGATATTAAAAGTTCCAATATTATGATTGATAAATATGATAATCCTAAGATCATTGACCTGGGAATTTCATTAAGAAAAGACTCGAGCCGTGTCACGAAAATCAACTACATTATCGGCAGCCCATCATGAATCGCGCCAGAATTAGTTAACGGAGAAGCGGCTACAGTTCAGTCTGACATCTATGCTTTAGGTCTGCTTTTATACGAAATGGTGTGTGGTAAATTACCTTACAAATCACAACGAAATGACAACCGAGAAATCATTTCACAAATTAAACACCAATCAATTCCAAGCATCAAAAAAACGCTACCAACAAGTTCGAATGGACTTGCAAACGTAATCGCTCGTGCAACAGCGCGTAATCCAAAATCACGCTACAGCACGATGCTTGAATTTGCAAAAGATTTACAAACATGTTTAAATGATCGTCGGGTAAATGAACCACTACTTAACCCAAATAATCTTCGACCTAAGAAAACCGCATCTTCTGTTATTACAACACCCGCTTTTATTATTTGTGCTATTTTATTTGTAGTTTTAATATTAGCAATAGTTATAGGAGTTTTAATTTGGAAATTCGGGGTATAAAAAAAGCGAAAATTCACCAAGTCAACGCAGGCTTTTACGAAGTTTATTTTAATAATAAATTTTACACACTGCGCGGAGCGGGCAAGCTTCGCGCTAATAACATCACACCAGTAGTTGGTGACTATGTTGAAATTAGCGAAGGCTTTGTTGAAGATGTTCTAGAACGTAAAAATCAATTAATTCGACCTAAGGTTGCTAATGTAGATTACGCATTTGTTATTTATAGCTACAAGGAGCCAGAACTAAGTCCAATTATGATTGATACTTACTTGGCAATGATTGAATTTAGTAATATCAAACCTATTTTAATCTTCACCAAAAGCGATTTAACAAATAACTTTTCATGAAAAAAACGCTATGAAAAACTAGGATATCAATGTTACAACTTTTCAATAAATTCAACAAAAAACATTGAAAATATAAAGAAAATAATCAAAAACAAAGTATGCGTTTTTATGGGTCAATCAGGTGTCGGAAAAACATCATTAATTAACAAATTAACTAATCAAGATTTACTTACACAAGAAATCTCAAAGTCGCTAAATAGAGGCAAGCATACAACTCGAGTTGTAACGCTTTATAAATACGACGAAACAGAGATTATTGACACACCAGGATTTTCAAATTTAATATTAAATTTATTACCACTTGAACTTTCTCATAGTTATAAAATATTTAAGGAGAATGCAATTAAATGTAAATTTAGTTCTTGCCTTCATGATATCGAAGATATCAAAGATTGCTACATTAAACAACTAGTAGCCGAAAATATTATTGACGAATTTCGATATAAAAATTACTTAAAATTATTAAAGGAGAGCCGTGCGCTGAAAACATATTAGTCCAAGTATTCTTGATGTTAAACAAGAATATCGAGCAGCTTTTGTAAACGATTTAATTACAAATAAAAATATCAAATGAATCCATTACGATGTTATGGATGGCGAGTTTGTGCCAAACACCGCTATTAGTTTAGAAGAAATTAAAGCAATTAAAGAAGCATCACCAGATCATTTTTGCGATGCCCACTTAATGATCGTAAATCCTCTTGACCAGGTAGAAAAATTTGCTAAATATGTAAGCACTGTAACATTCCATTATGAAGCAATCGAAGAAATTGATTTAGCATTATTTATCAATCGTTATTCTCACGATTTTTCAATTGGACTAGCCATCAACCCAGATACACCAGTTGATGATATTGTTCCTTTTCTTGAATTTTTAGATATTGTTCTTGTTATGTCAGTTTGACCTGGTAAGGGCGGGCAAAAATTTATCGAAACATCATTAGACAAAATAAAAGAATTAAAAAGATTACGTGCCTTAAAAAATTATCATTACTTAATTCAAGTTGATGGTGGAATTAATAAAGATACAGCAAAATTAGCATGAAAAGCCGGCGCCGATTTATTAGTAGCAGGTTCATATATTGTTAAAGATCCATCACAAGAAAATATTGACAGCATAAGCTTTGAAAACAGATTAAAGAAAAACTAGATTGCCTAGTTTTTTTATTTACTATTAAACAATTTATATAATCCACCATTTGAATGTTTTGGGCCAACATAAGTTGCTAGCTTTTTAAATTCACGCGAGGCATTACCCATCGCAATTACTGTTCCTAGTTGATTAATGCAAGTAGCATCCGTCATCGAATCGCCTATATGAATTGCTTTTTTGGGTTCAATATTTAACATTTCACAAACTTGAAGACCAGCCTTACCTTTATTACAATCTTTAGAAGTAATTTCAACCACATAATTAGCACTTGATGAAAACACATCTAGGCTAGGAAACATTAAACGTAAGCGTTTAACCAAACCAGGAGTAAAAAATGGTGTTTTTAAAATAAGTGAAATTTTAAAAGTATTATTATTAACAGTTATGCTATCGGCATAATTAGGATTAACGCCTTTTACAAAACTACATAATGCTACTTGAAGTTTGTTATAAAGATAAATATTCGCAATTTGTTCATTAAAAACAACAAAAACTATTTTTCGTTTTATCAAATAACGAAAAAGCAAGTTAAGTACTTTGACATCGATATAATTGGTACGAATAAGTGAAAAACGATTATAAATTTTTGCTCCATTATATAAGATTAGCTTGTTTATATTATATTCCTTCATTATTCTGTAAACTTTATAATCAAAACCACGCGATGTTGAAATAGCAATCTCTTTATCTTTACCTACCTGATCTAAAAATAATGCATTTTTGGTAGATATAAGAGTCTTTCTTGCATCAAAAAGCGTTCCGTCCAAATCTAAAAAAATAATTTTACTATCATCTAGTATCTTTGTTATATCCATAATTCCTAAAATTCCTAATATTTTACATTATATAACACGTTATATAATAAAATAGAATTATGCCCGAATTACCCGAAGTCAGAGTTGTTGTCAAAAGTCTAAAAGAAAAAGTTTTGAACAAAAAAATTATTAAAGTAAATGTTTTAAATAATAAATTTATAAAAGAAATTTCTTCTGACGAATTTATTAGTAAGCTTGAAAACGCAATCATTAAAGACATTATCAATATTGGAAAGTTTATTGTTTTTAAACTTTCCAATAATTTTGTTGTTCTTTCGCATTTAAGAATGGAAGGAAAATATTCGTTTTTCACTTACAAAGAGCCACTATATCGTCATAATTATTTAACTTTTGATTTCAGCGATGGTACACAATTAAGGTATTCCGATTCAAGAATGTTTGGCACCTTTCACCTACGAACTATAGATAATTATTTATCAATATTACCGTTATCTAAACTTGCTAGAATACCTAGCGAAACAAATGTTGACGAACTTTATAATAAAATCAAAAATCGTTCAACTGCAATTAAAACACTTTTACTGGATCAAACACTCGTTTTAGGAATTGGAAATATATATGCAAACGAGTCACTTTGAAGCGCGAAAATTTTACCAACTAGAAGTGCGAAAAGCATTTCTAAAGAGGAACTAAACACAATTTTAAAAGAGGCAACAAGAATTATGGATGCATCTACCGAATTAGGAGGAACAACCATTTCAAGTTATGAATCACTCAACCATAAACAAGGTGAATTCCAAGCATTTTTAAAAGTTCATGGCAAAGAGAAAAAATCATGTCCAAATTGTTATAAATTAATTGAAAAAATAAAAGTTAATGGACGTGGTACATACTTTTGTAAAACTTGTCAAAAATAAAAACAAAAAAACGATTTTCTCAGTAAAAATCGTTGAAAATATCTTGAATTTTGTTATTTTTTTAATTCTGTAAAGATAAAGCCTTTTTAATATTTTTGTAACTTTTACGATGCTCTGGTGTAACACCATATTTTGCTATTGCTTGATTATGTTCTTTTGTGCAATATCCTTTGTGCTTTGCGAATTTATACCCAGGATACTTACCGTCAAGCTCAATCATGTATTTATCTCTAGCAACTTTTGCAAGAATCGATGCAGCAGCAACACTAATACTTTTAGTATCACCTTTTACTAAATTATCTTGTTTAATATTAATATCAATTTTCTCAAAATCCGTAATTATCAAGTCTGGCTTTATATTCAATTCCATAATCGCGTTTTTCATCGCTAGTTTACTTGCATTTTTAGGATTAATTCTATCAACTTCGACTGCAGGAATAAATTTAACTTCATATGCAAGGGCATCGGCAATTATTTTATCAAATATCAACACTCTTTGTTTGTTTGATAACTGTTTTGAATCATTAATTTGATTATTTTGATAATCTTTAGGAAAAATTACGGCTGCGGCTACAAGTGGTCCAGCACAGCATCCTCGTCCAGCCTCATCAACCCCACAAATTAAATTAAAGTTGCCATTTCAATATTTTTTCTCATAATCAAGCACTATTTAAAAACCTCGATTTTTTCATGTAATATCTCTTGTTCAAAATTAGTAAGCTCAATTAATTCCGCCTCTAGTTTTAATGCTTCATTAACATTTGGTTTAATGACGGGATTTTTGGGCGCAAAAAGCTCACATGTTTCATTTGCTTTTTCAATCGAAATATCATACGTTCCAATTTTAGTTGCTATGTTAATTGTTTCCACTTTATCATTTGTTAAGACAGGACGAAAAATCGGTAAATTAGTTACGCTGCTAATTACATTAATTGATTCTAATGTTTGAGATGCTACCTGTCCTATGTTTTCGCCATTCGCTAATGCTTGATAACCATACTTTTTAGCTACTTGATCTGCTATACGGTAAAAACTGCGACGCATCAAATTAATCTTATATTCTTGTCTTGATACGAGCGAAATATAATTCATTAACCTTGTATAATTAACCAAATAGTAAATGCTTGTGTTTTGATATTTGTTTAATATTTGAATAATCCGTTTCATTTTACTAATCGTTTTTTCATCAGTTTGTGGAGGTGTTACAAAACTAATAAAATCAACTTTAAGACCACGTTTAATTAAATTAAAAGCCGCAACTGGCGAATCGATCCCACCAGAAAGTAAGTGTAAAACTTTCCCTGAAGTACCACACGGCAAACCTCCAAGACCCTTAATTTGATCAAAAAATACATAAATATTTTTTTGTCTAACTTCAATATTAATGTTTAAATCAGGCTCTTTAACATCAACTTTTCAGTCCGTATTTTCTAAAACTAGACCACCGAATAAGTTATTAAGCTCATTTGAATTAAGTGCAAAATTTTTATTGTTTCGACGAGCAGAAATCTTAAAAGTCTTAACTCCTTTTTTACTTATAACAAATGACAAAATTATTTGCTTTAATTTCTCAAGATCTAGTTCAGAAACAATCACGGGCGAATATGAAGATATTCCAAACACAAATTGTAATTCATCTAAAAATCTTTCTTCATAAGGTATAAACATACGATCATAACTACCATCAACTTTGGTTTTCAATTTATTTTGAATATCTTGCTTTAGGGCATTGATAAAAAACTGACGATTATTCTTTTTTAAAACTAGCTCACCATAGCGAATTAAAATCTTACTGTACATTTTCCTCCTTCTCAAGTTCACTCTCTACAAGAACGCCGAGTTCATACAACAACTTTGCACGAATCTTTTCAGCTAATTCCAATAAATAAACAGGATCATTATTAATGTTCGAATCATTTTTAAAAATTTTATTGTAGTACTCATTATCAAAAACATTAGCGGCATAAACCTTGTTAAAAGTATCAACAACGCTTGATGTTTGTTGTGCTAGCTGAATATACTTTTCATACATATCAGCGCAAATAAAAATATCTTTATCAGTTTCAAACATATCAATCAATTCTTGTAGGCTATCGATTTTATTTCCAATTACTTCATGCCCAATAATGTCTTCAACATTTTGTTTTGTTGCTAATATTTTTTTTATGTTATTACTAATTTCTTTTTGGACTTCGTGATAGTGAATATTTTCAATAATTTTTTGATAATAATTCTCACGAATGATTGATTCATTAATTTGATTAATTGTTTTCTGAATTGCTTTGAGTTCATCAATATTGTCAGCCAAATGATTTTGTTTAAAATTTCTTTGTAATTTTAATAAACGTTTTTCACAATTTTCCAGCATTTTTTGTTGATTTTCAAAGTGAAAATGTTCATTAATGTTTTCTTTTTCTAACTTGGTTTTAATAGCATTGATATTAATCGATAAGCGATGAAAAATAATAAAATCAATATTATAATAAACGTTTATTTTTTTAATTAACTCATCAATACGTATCGCTACTGCTGTAATTGCTTCTTGCTTTTCAGACAATTGATTATCAGCGTTTTCTATATTATAAATTTCGCTAACTAATAATTTAATTTCGCGCTTAAATTCGCTTGTTTTTCTTGGAAAAATTAACTTATTTAAATCAATAAATTTTTGTACTCCGTTAAGTAGTGTCCGTTTTTTATAATATGTATCGTTTAAATATTCAACGTTTTCAAAATACTCTTCGTAAACAGCGTTAAATTTAATACGCAATTTTTCTAAATCGACTTTATTTTTTTCGTACTCACGAATCTTTTGTGATTTCAATTTTAATTTTAAATTTTTTGCTTCAAAAAGCGTTTTTAAATCCGTAATACTTTTAGTATATTTTTTAACTAATTCATTGTAAATAAGAACAAAATCTTTAATTTCATCATCAATTTTTTTATTAAAATTGCGCATAATAAAATTTGAATTTCGTTCAATTTCGGTAATAATCCCCGAAACATCCAAAACTCCGTTTTGCTCAATATCAGATCATTTTTTGCGCAATTTAATATCAAAATATAAGATCAAAATTGCTGTACTTAAGCCTAAAATAATCAACACTGTCAGAAGTGAAACTGACATAACTACCACTAGTTTTTGATCCATATCTACAATTATATAAATTATTAATAAACTTATCTAATAAATATTTAATAAATATGAATAAAAATTTAGTAAAATTAAAAGGCATATACAGCAGACTAATATTTAAAAGCAATGTTAAGTTTGTATAGAGTTGAAAGTAGATTTTGCTGAAATATTGAAATCATTAAACTTAAAATATAGTTAAAGAATTAGTCCCTTTATGCGAAAAAGGAGAAAATATGTCAAGATATACAGGACCCGTGTTCAAAAAATCAAGACGTTATGGTTACTCGATTCTTGAAAGTGGTAAAGAATTTGCCAAAGGTAAGAAAAGAAACTACGCACCAGGACAACACGGACAAAGAAGAGTGAAACTATCAGACTATGGTTTGCACTTATACGAAAAACAAAAATTAAAATTTGCTTTTGGGATGACAGAAAAGCAATTTAGAAAAACATTTGAACGTTCAAGTAAATTACAAGGGATTAGTGGTACCAACTTCTTACAAATGTTAGAAAGCCGTCTCGATTCACTTGTATTTAGATCAGGAATGGCACAAACTAGACGTCAAGCTCGTCAATTTGTTACCCACGGTCACTTTTTACTAGATGGTAAAAAGGCTGATATTCCTTCAATGCATGTTAACTTAAAGCAAGTAATTACATTAAAAGAAAAATCAAGAAATAATGTTCAAATTACCCAAGCAATGGAAAGCACAAATGTAGCGCCATGACTAACAGTTAAAAACTTCCAAGTTACCTTTGATCGTTTACCAGAACGTAGCGAAATGCACAAAGATATTAACGAAGCATTAATTGTTGAGTACTACAACAAATAGGAGAATTATGAAAAAAGATATTCACCCAAAACACGCTACCATTACTGCGGCATGTACAACATGTAACACAAAATTTGAATTTGGAAGTTCAAAAGCAAAAATTTCAGTCGATGTTTGTTCAGGATGTCACCCTGTTTATACCGGTGATAGAACAAAAGCAAAAGCAACTGGTAGAATCGAAAGATTTAACCGCTTGCTTCAAGCTAAAAATAACAAGAAAAAATAAGCATTGCGCTTATTTTTTATTTAGAATTTCATGTAACAATTTAATAATTATTATGATTTTCTTATCATAATATAAAACACTAGCCTTATGGGGTAGTGTTTTCCTTTTTATAACGCTCGATAATGTCGTGTAATCCTTGTAATGAATTAAGTGCATTAATTAGCGAATGTTGGTTGGCATTAAAGCCACTGTTTTCTCTAATATTATTATTGTATGCCAAAAGCAATTCTTTTTTCTTGGCGTCGTCTGTATTAGTGTCAGCTATAATCGCATTTAACTTATCTTTTTGTTCTTTAACAAATTTATCGTGTTCTATTTCGAATGTTTTTTTCTCTTCATCTAGTGGTTTATGCTTTTCACTATGCAAAATATCTGTAAAATATCAATTTGCTATAAACGCTGATAAAAAGGGCGCTTTAAGAGCATCAAGTTTTGCTTCGATTGCCGTCTTAATTTCAGCAACTGATTTATTCGCATCAATTTGTGCATCTAATGTTTTTTCTAGACCAACAAGTGCATTTTTAGCATCTTCAATTGGTTTTTCTGTTTTAATTGCACGTTTCGCAACTTCATCTTGTTCTTTTTTTTCTGCTTCTGAAAGCTCACCTTTACCACAAGAAATTGCAAAAAGTGGTAATGAAAAACTTATAAGGGTAAGTGGAAAAAGCAAATATTTCATTTTCTTCATATATATTCCTTTAATTAATACATTAAATCTTGCCTTGAGCTTTTAATGCAATCAGTGTAATTGCAATCACGGCAACAGTAATTCCTAAAACAATTGATAAAATCAAGATTATTTTTGCGTTACGCTTTGCACGAATATCGCTGATTCGTTTCATTTGTAAAATCTGTTCAATATCATGCATATTGGTTGGATCAACTTCATCATCTTTAGTAGGGGTGGTGTTAAAAATAACGTCATCAGAAACAAATGTCGAATTTGTACGGAAATTTTCAAATTCGCTTTGTAATTCATTGTAATAAAGTTGCACGCCATCAATAATCCGGATTTGTGTATCTTTCTTAACATTTCCATCAAAGTTTTTATCAAGAATTTTCAAGTCATAATTACTTAAATCTTGTTCAATTTTCATCTCTAAATCACCTTTGAGTGCTTTTTGTTGTTTCTTGATGTTAATAGTTTTATCCTCATTTAAACAAATTGAATCAATAAAGGTGTTTGCTTCTTGCGGAGTATGATTAATAATAAAGTTAACGCTATACTTGTTAGCATTCTCTTTTTTTTCAATAATTCCTGCTACTCCATCACTTGAATTAGGTGTTTTAAAAAAGATACGGCACTTAATATCTTGAGCCATTAATCAAATAATTGCGTTGTGTCTTTTGGTAAAAATTGCGCAGGCATCTGCTATTCCGTTAGGGTTGTCTTTAAAAATAACTCATTTATGAGTTTTTCTTCTTTTGTCATAAGCAACATAATAATCTTTATATCTCATAGTATTACTATTATATATATAAAAAATAAAATCCACCTGTTAAAAGGTGGAAATGGTCATTTTGATATGGTGGAGATGCCGGGAGTTGAACCCGGGTCCAAATATTACTAAAGCCACAATTCTACAGTTTATTCCATCTAGAAGTCTTAATAAATAACACAGATGAACAGATTGTTAAATATTGCAAAGGCTAAATTTAACTTCAAACTACGCCATCCTCGTTTAAAGCGATCTCTGACACATATAATTAGCTGAGAAAACTAATCAATGACTTTTATTTTAGTATGCAAATAAAAGATTTGCTGCTTGATTGTTTTTAGCAATCATTAAGTTTGAATATTCAAACTCTTCTTTTTCTTGGTTTCCGTTTAGGTTGCCTAGCGCCTTATAGTCTGCAGACTACTGCCTTGTAAACCGCATAATACATGTCGAAGCCATTACACCCCCGATTGCATTTTGCTAATAAATTATACTACAAACATTATTCCGCTTAATATTAATAAAAAACCACGCGTAGTGCTGGTTTTTTTAATCAATCTATAATTCTTCTCCTGATTTGTATTCACCTTTTGTCAGAGTTAAAACAATAAGTCCGACTACTGAATTAACAAAAAATAGAATCAAAATACCCGCTGTATTGATTGTGCTATCTTCTAATTTTTGTTCTTTGTCATCTTTATACATTTTTTTAGTTTTTTCAATGTAACAATACCAAGAATTAAAGCAATAATTGTTTAAAATAAAAGTACGGTTTGAATAATTATTCAAATTCTACAAATACTATAATTACTGTCACTAAATTTTACTAATTGTTTTTTTTGACATAATTTTCCTTCTTTTTTGAATATTATATTTAATTAAAAAAAAACCGGCTTAATATTACCGGATTTTTATATCTTTTTTCCAAGTGTTGTGTTATCGATTCAATATAAAAATTTATTTAATTCTCAGCTTGGTCACTTTTTTGATATTCTCTACTTAACATTACAAATAATAAAATTGCTACAATAAAACTACCAAAAAATAAACTTAATAACGCTCACAATAAAATACTTGAATTATGTAGCTTTTGAGATTGATCTGCTAATCACATACTTTTCAATCCAAAAATAATCGCAACTATCATTGCAACTGAAAATATCGTTGCAATAATTAATATAACAACCGAAACCATCATAATTGGCGAATCTTTAAATTTTTTAAGTTCTTCTTGATCTAAATCTTTAAAAAATCATTCGAGGCGAAACAGTAACAAAACAACAAAACTCATTAATAAAATATCTGTGACAATCGTAATAATATTAATGATTTGGCATCAATTATAATAATTACGGCTTGAAAATTTACGTTCAACTTTTTCCATTTTAACCTCCTTCATTTGCCTTACAATAATTATATTCTTTTCCAACACTTTAACAAACATAATGTATTTTTGAAGAAAAAAAATCAGAAGCGAAATTAAAGATAATTCTTTATTTTTTGTTGAATTTTCTTGTCTGTTTCTTCTTTTCTGATTTTCTCTCTTTTATCATATTTTTTAAGTCCGCGGGCTAAACAAATTTGAAATTTAATTTTATTATTTTTTCAATATACGCCCTTAACAACAATTGTTAATTTAAACTTTTCTTGTTGAAGCTTAATCTTTTTAATTTCTGATTTATGCATCAAGAGCTTGCGACGACGAGTCGGGTCACTTTTTTCAAGCATATATTCCTTAATGTAACATTCATCGAGAAAAAGTTCATCCTTATAAATCGTACAATATGAATTGGTCAAATCAATATTACCAGCACGAATTGATTTTACTTCCGAGCCAGTCAAAACTATCCCACACTCAAATGAGTCTAGGAGTTCATAATTCCTGATTTGTCTTTTATTTGTTGCAATCACTTGTACCTTTCTTGTACTAATATTGTATAATAAATATGTAAAGGCTGACTTCACCAATCTAAATACGGGAGGCTGTCGGCGGAGACCCTTGTGGCCTCCGCATTTTATTTTTTATAATTCATTCAACTCATAATCAAACTAGCAACCTTAGTATCAAAGTAATCATTGTCAATATATTTTCTAAGTGTCTGAACAAAAATATTTTCAAGCGATGTCTTATCATTCCCGTCTTTATTGTTAAAAATATCAAGTATTTTCACAAGATCAAAAAGTTTAATATTTCGGAAGAATTTTCAGTTTTCAGTTTTTCTTATTTTCTTAGATTTGGTTTTAAAATTAAAAATCACATTATTATGGCAAATACGATTACGTACCATTTTTATAATTTTTAATAATGTTAAAAAAATGCTCATTGTTTTTTTACTTCAGCTTTTTAAACCAAAAATTTCTAATGTTTTTTGTTGAATTTCATCGTTAAGCAGTTCAAAGAAACGAATAGTTGTACCAAAAGGCAATAATATCATTATCGCCCAAATTGGCATTTCATTAATATCTTTCTTGTATTTTGAAGTCAGATTTGAACCAATTGTTGTCATAATTTTTTCACGTAACTTGTTTTTAAAATCGCAACTTGTATCTTTTTCAAAAATAACAAGTCAGTCATTTTTTTCTAATTTGAGAAAAACACCATGCCCATATTCATTTTTTAATTTTTTAAACTTAATTCACTCATCAATTGCTAGCAAAATACTTGTCCCAAACCTTCGTTCAACATTTTGAATATTTGATAAAAGATAATTAGAAATTGAACGATCAAAATTAAAAAGAGCAATCATATCTTCAGGTTTTGCTTCATTTTTATAAATTAATTTTTTACGGTCTTCATTTACGAAAAAGAAATCGTTATAACCATTCACAAAATTCTGGTAACCATACATTTTCAAATAAGTTTTAAAACGTTCTTTTTCTTCCTTTGTATGAAATTTTAAGTTCCTGCTTTCAAACAACATAATCTGTTCATCGATGCTTAAAAATACTTTGTTATTCATTAACAAATTATATATAATAGAAGTATTGAAAATTCGAGGCGGAAAAAATTATGATTAATGTAATAAATTTATCAAAAGTGTTTGCAGATAAAAAACTATTTGAGAACGTAAACCTTAATTTTGTCGAAGGCGAAACCTACGGAATTATTGGTGCTAATGGCGCAGGTAAATCAACTTTTTTAAAAATGATTGCTGGCGAAATCGAACCTTCTAGTGGACAAATCATTATCGAAAAAAACAAAAGAATTTCTGTTTTAAGTCAAGACCACAATGCTTTTGATACACAAGAAGTCACACAAGTAGTAATTGGCGGGAATAAAAAACTAAAAGAAATAGAAGCGGAAAAAAATGCTATTTACATGAATCCCGATGCGACCGAATCTGATTACACTAAAGCCGCTAATCTCGAAGCATTATTTGGTGAAATGGGTGGTTATGAGGCGGAAAACGACGCACAATCATTGCTCTCAAATCTTGGTATTGAACAAGAAAAATGAAACCTAAATATGTCTGAACTAAAGGCAAATGAGAAAGTTAAAGTTTTACTAGCGCGTGCACTTTTTGGTAATCCTGACATTTTAATTATGGACGAACCTACAAACCACCTTGATCTTAAATCGATTAAATGATTAGAAAACTTTTTATCTGAATATAAAAATATCGTGATCGTAGTTAGCCACGATAGCGACTTCCTCGATTCGATTTGCACTTCGGTTGTCGATATCGATTTTAATGAAGCGCGTCTATACCATGGTAATTACTCATTTTGAAAAGAATCTTCTCAATTGGCGCTCGAAATGCAAAAACAATCTAATGTAAAAAAAGAAGCGCAGATCGAAAAACTTAAACAATTTATCGCACGGTTTTCAGCAAATGCGTCAAAATCAGCACAAGCAACAAGCCGAAAAAAATTACTTGATAAAATTACCATTGATGAAATTAAGCCTTCAAACCGAAAATATCCATACATCCGTTGAGACTTGTTTCGCGAACCAGGGAAACAAATTTTAGAAGTCGAAAACTTAACATATATCAACGAAAAAGGTGAAACCTTGTTTGAAAATGTTTCATTCCTGCTTGGCCCTAAAGAAAAAATGGTACTTTTAGGTAATGATGATATTGCTAAAACCAGATTTTTACAAATCTTAGCAGGCGAGCTCAAACCAACAAGCGGCAGTGTTAAATGGGGTCAAACAATTAAAAAAACTTATTTCCCAAATGATAACGCTAAATACTTTAACGAAACTGATGAAACAATTTTAGAGTGAATCTCAAAATGACCACTTGAAAATGAAATCAAGGAAAATAAAGACAATTCAGACCACAGAATGCGTCAATTCCTTGGAAGAATGCTTTTTAGTAATGACAGTGTATTTAAAAAAGTTAAAATCACCTCCGGTGGCGAAAAAGCGAGACTAATGTTTTCACGAATGATGTTAATGGAGGCAAACTTTTTAATATTAGATCAACCACTTGATCACCTTGATACAGAAAGTATCGACTCGGTTATCGAAGGCTTAGAGAATTATCGTAGCGGTTGCATTTTTACAACTTACAACCGCGCGTTCGTTAAAAAAGTAGCAAATGTTATTCTCGAAATCAAACCAAATGAATCGTTTTTATTCAGAGGTAAACTGGATGAATACGAAAAACGAATGGGGTACTAATGAACATACTAGAAGAATTAAAATTAAGAGGCATCCTGAAAGATATTTCGGATATTGAAAAATTCAATAACTTACCTAAGGGTACAGGAATTTATATTGGTTTTGATCCAACAGCAACTAGTTTACATCTTGGAAATTACATCCAAATTTCTTTACTTAAAAGATTTGAAAAATACGGATTTAAACCATTTGCTTTATTAGGCGGAGCAACGGGAATGATAGGCGATCCTAGCTTCAAAAATGCCGAACGTGTTTTACTTGATGCTAAAACAATCAACAATAACAAAACAAAAATTAGAAAACAACTTGAATCATATGGTTTAGAAGTAATTGATAACTATGACTGATACAAAGATATGTCAATTATTGACTTCTTGCGTGATATTGGAAAAATGGTTAACATTAGCTATTTACTTGCCAAAGATTCAATTAAATCACGAATTGATAAGGGATTAAGTTTTACCGAGTTTTCATACTCATTACTTCAGGGCTATGATTTTATTAATTTATACAAAAATAAAAACGTATATTTACAACTTGGCGGAAGCGACCAATGAGGAAACATTACAACTGGTCTAGAAATGTTAAACAAGATTTTTAACAACAATCATAAAGCATGTGTTGTCACTACAAATCTACTAACTGATGAAAATGGTAATAAAATTGGCAAATCTGTTGGTGGTGGTGGATTATGAATAGATAAAAATTTAGCATCACCATTTTTCATCTACCAATACCTTCTTAATATAATGGATAATCAGGTGGAATCATACCTTAAGTGACTTACATTTTTATCGTTAGATGAAATTAAAAACGTGATGGAAAAATCTAAGAAAGAGCCCGCCTTGCGACATGCACAAAAGGTGTTAGCATACGAAGTTGTTAAAGATGTACATAATAAAAAAGAAGCACAAAAAGCAATTGAAATTACTGACGCGTTATTCACGAATAGCGAAAAGTTAGTTAATTTAAGTGCAAACGATATTGAACAATTAAGAAACAGCATTCCATTTATAAAGGTTGCTTCTTCTCTAACAATTCAAGATGCATTACTCGAAGCTAAAATTGTTTCATCTAAACGTGAATTAAACGAATTTTTCAAAGACAAAACTATCACAATTAACAACAAAAATGTTGAAAATCTGTTGGAAAAATTAGATTTTAGTGTTTTTGAAAATAAATTTATTATTATCAAACGTGGTAAGAAAAAATACTATGTTTTAGAGAATAAAACCAGCAAATAATGCTGGTTTTTATATTATTTTTTTAATAAACTGACCACCTAAATTAATCCCTATAATCGCAATAGTTCCTAATCAAATATACGCCACTGCAATCTCCGGGTGATAGCTTTTAGCATTATCTAACGTACTTCAAATTTGATTACCAAATTCTAGTTCTTTACCGACAAAAACACTAAAGGTCAATGTATTACGAAAGACAATTTCAAAATAGAAAATTAGCATTGCAGTTAATTCTTTTTTAATCATCGGGATAACAAAACAACAATATATCTGATTATTAGAATAACCTTGCAAACGTAAGTTATTAATTTTATTTTGACTTAAATTCTCAACTGCTTCAGTCATTTGTTTAACCAAGTTGCCTGTTTCAAAACTACTTATTAAAATAATTAGCAAGAAAAATGGTGATACAAATATTGGTTTAAAAACATAAAATAAAACAATTACGGGTACTGTTCGCATTAAAACACACATTATCCGAATTGAAAATGCGGAATATTTGTTACTAATTTTAAAACTTGAAAAACGAATAAAAAGAAGTGTGAGACAAATAATAATCACAAGTGATAAAATACTAAACTCAAAACATTTAATCAACATTAGTAACGGATTAACAGCAAAATCGCCCGAAGCAAAATTCAAAACCTTTCAATTTGGCTGAAATAATTTTCCAGCAAATGCGCGAATTGCATCCAAATTATGTAGTAAAAATTTTGTTCTTACAAGTACATAAATTACATATGCACTAATTAGTAAAAGAAATACTATTAGAATTATTTTGCGGATATTTTTTTGCTTCGAAAGTTTTGTATACAGTTTATTTTTTGGTAAATTAGTCTCAATTTTTAGTGCTTTTGTTCTTCCTTCGAATAAATATTTTTTTACAAGAACATTAATAATTTCTAAAATAATAATAAAACAAACCAACACAAAAAGCGGAATGCCCAATTGCTTAAATTCTCCAGTTGAAGAATATCCTTTTTTAATCAATGCACCGATTCCCGGAAGTGAAAGCGCCCCCAATATTGATGATCATTTAATATTTGACTCAAAAGAATATAAGAAAAGGGCTGTAATTTTGCTTTGAACGCGAGGTAAAATTTCTCTTTTAAAAGCAACATATTTTGAGTTACCTTGCATCACCGAAATTTGATATGACTTAAGATTTGTTTTTTCCAAAAGTTCAATATAGTATTTGTGTAGTCAAAGTCAACTGAATCAAATAAAAACAAAAATTAAACTTACTTCATCACGAAATGTCATTAAAAAAACACGGATAAATACTAGCTCAGGAATAGCCCTTAGAACCAAAATGAATCCTTTTAAAATATAAGCAAAATACTTATTATTTATTTCTTTATATGATAAAGTTACGGTTACTAAAGCAAGAATAAAACCAATAAATGTGCCAACCAGCGCATATTTAATTGTGTAATATAAATATTTAAAACTTAAGGATCACAAATTTACATATTCGCCACTAAGAGGCCCAGACAAAAAATCACTTCGTGTATCAAAAACGAAAATATTTTTTATCCGTTCCCAAAGTAAAGAAAAATTATCTACTCGCAAATTATAATTTTGAAAAACGAAAATAATAACAATTAATACAACTAACAAAAAAATCAAAATACGACGATAAATTGGCAAAATTTTGCTTGAGGTTTTTGTTTTTTGACTTTCAACAAAATAGGCAAAAGCATTAGAATTAAAAGTTATATTGTTTTCTTTATCATGTTTTCTATATCGCATAATTCTATTCCTTTTGTACTTCGATCCAAAATAACATTTTTATCATTTAAAATAATAATTCGATCGAAAAAATCTTTCACTAAACTTAAGTCATGAATGTTTACAATCGTAAGAAGATTCTTTTCTTTGGTTAGTTGTCTTAAAACTGCAAGTACATCTTTTGCTGTTAAATAATCAAGATTTGATGTTGGTTCATCAGCCAAGATAATTTTCGCGTTTTTTATTAATAATTTGGTAATTTCAACACGTTGCTTCTGACCACCGCTTAAGTCAATAATCTTATAAAAAGCCTTATCAAGCATCTCAAGATCATCTAACGTTTGAAAAATCTTAGTTCTTTGCGCTAAAGTTAAAAAATTAACTAATTTAAAAAATCAGTTTTTATACTCGAATATAGATCGTTTTATATTCGTATATACATCTTCTGTTTCAATTAAATTTGGTTCTTGAGTCAAAAACCCAATTTGTTGCATTTGATTTTTTCAATGTTTTTTGCTAAAGGTCGAGATGTCTTGGTCGTTAATTTTAATTACCCCGCTTGTAGGTTTTTTATTTCTAACAATTAACTTAAATAACGTACTCTTACCAATTCCACTTGGACCAATAATCGCTACCATTTCACTAGGTTTGAAACTCAAATTAATATTTTCTAAAATAGAACTCTCATCTTTTTTATATTGAAACGATATATTGTTAATTTCTAATATGTTTTTCATTATTTTCCGATCTCAGGAATATCATTAACTAAATTTTTTACTGTTTCCGCTTGAATTTGCAGTAAAACAAATTTCTTAAATAAACCAAAATCAATTTTTTGAAATTTATTATAACCCGTATAAATTCCGTAAATATTTTCTTCTAAAGACAGCGATGTTAGTGTCTGAGTTAAGATTTTGAGTTGTTCATCATTGAAGTTTTTTCGTGCTAAAACCACATCATAAGGAGCAGGATTTGTCATACATAAAACCCGAATTACCGCGTTGCTTGGATCATCATAATCCTTGTTTCTTAAAAAACCGTCTGGACAAAAAAGCTTTTGATCACCTTCATCACGAGTTCAATTTAACTCGCCTTCATGTGCAAAACCGATTCTTGCAATTTGTCCGTTCGCAGTTTTTCCAAGCGTTTTCGAAGCTGGCAGTCCACGAATTACATAATTATTATTTTTATCAGGATTATTTAAAATTTCATTAATTTCTTTAATTGATTTACCAAAATGACGAGCCAAAATTGCGGCTTGATATTTATACGTTCCGGCCTGATGATTATTTTCAAAAACTAAATTATGACTAATAAAACGATCAAAATCTTTATTGTTTCAATCAGTAATTATTTCATCTCTTTGTTTTTTATTTCCGGCTATATAAATTGCCCCGCTATAAACATATGTTAATTCTTTATCATTAGAATAAAACGAAGTGTATTTCGAACCATCGAAAGGCACAATATTAGAATGTTCTTGTCATTCAGGATACTCAAGACCAGTTTCCTTAAACCATTTAATATTATTATCTTCTGCTAATTTTCGTAATGGGTCGTTGTCTAAACCAGATTCATAATAAACATTATCGGTTCCGTTTCAAGAAAATTTTAATGTACTTGTTTGCGCTACAAGCTTAAATTTTAGATTTTTTTGTCACATCGAATTAGTGTTTATATCTTGAAAATCCGTAGCAAAATTACCATAGTTAAGAATTGCTACATCTTGTTTTTTATTATCAGCTTCAAGCTCTAAAAACATTGAGGTAGAATCAGCATTTGTTTCAAAAACAAAACTAACATTTGGTTTATTTCTAGTCTTAGGGTTAGCATTTTTAATCTCGTTAAATCGATCACCTAAAAATACTAAAAAATCCGATTCGAGTTTTGTACCTTGAAAACCATAGTTAATTCACTCATTTTTAATAGTAATTTCCGAGTCTCATTCACCGTTTTCATCATTGGCATTATCAAAACAACTTACTGTTGCTATCAAAGGCAATAATGAAATTGGTAAAGTAAATAATTTACCTGTAAATTTCATAAAAAAACTCCTTTGGTAGCAAAGGAATTTTAAAAAACTAGCCGAAGTTACGCATGCATTACCATGATCAACTTATAGGTATAATCTCAGCCATAATTGGCACCCTTTGCTTGGTAAAATTATAATACATCAGCAAGATAAAAATATTAACTAATCTTTATAAAATAAACACTTTAGGTGTTTTTTATTTCTATACAATTAAGTTGATTGTTAAAAATAACAAGCAAGGGGATATTATGATAAAAATAAATTTACACTACTTTCTTTAAGCGCTATTAGTGCACTTAGTGGTATTACACTTACTATTAGCTGTGATACAAAAGACAGTGTTTCAATGGAAAATATTTCAAGATTGAAAATGGGGTTTTAGATAGAAAATGAAAAAATGGTAAAGAATCTGAAATAAATATTGATTGTGTTTTAAGCGTTCCTGAAGAGATAACCGAACTCAAGCTTTTTTCATTTTATAATGCAAAAATTAAAAAAATAGTGCTGCCAAAAAGTTTAATCAAAGCTGGTGCAGACACATTTTACATGGCAATGATCCAAACACTAAAATTCAAAGAAGGAATGACTGAATTGGGTGACAGTGTATTTAATAAAGCAACGATTGAAAATATAATTCTTCCTAAGAGTTTGAAGATAATTAAAAAATTTGCATTTAAACGTTCAACAATAAATTCACTTGTCATTCCAGAAGGAGTAGTTGAATTGGGAGAGGACGCATTTTGAAGAGCCAACATTAATAATTTGGTACTTCCTGAAAGTTTGGAGACAATGGGAATGTCTCCGTTTCATGAAGTGAATATCAAAAATATCAAGGCACCACGATCACTTTACAAGAAATACGCTAAAGCTTTTGATAAATTAGAACAAAACCAAGATGTATACATTGAATACTATTAGAAATGCAATGAAGATAAAAAAATAATTTTTACTTTATAACAAAACCCTGCCTAATAAGCAGGGTTTTAATTTTAATTAATTCACTAATTACAAATCGTGAATTTTTTTAAGAGCCGAAACATCCTGTTTAAGGATAAAAACATCCTGCTCCAAAACATCTAGTCTTTGTTCAACTTTGTCTAGTCTTTGTTCAACTTTGTCTAGTCTTTGTTCAACTTTGTCTAGTCTTTGTTCAACTTTGTCTAGTCTAGCATTAACTTTCACAAATTCACTATTGATATATTCTGTCAATGAATCCATTCTTTTATTAAATCTAGACTCTACGCCTATTAGAAATTGTTCTAGTTGTTTGAACCGATCATTAAACGAATTCTCAAATTGTTCAAATTTGTTTTCCAAGAATTTAATGGAGTTTTCTAGTTTTTGAATCTTATTATCTTTAGTAACTTGAATCATATTTTCTTTAGCAATTTTTTTAACTATTCAAAAGCAATCAGTAACATCATCAAAAGTAACATAATGTATCTTGATATTTGAATATTTCTTTAAAATTGCTACTTCCTCCTTCTTGGTTATTTGTGGCGAACCTTCTATTACATTATAGAATGGTTCTTTATTTTTATTGTTATTATTCATGTTGCTTTCATGATTTTTTTTCATTTATTTTCCTCCTACTTATATATGTATTCTGAAAGGAAAAAATACGCCAAAAAATAAAAATTTAGGAAAGACTGCCATTTTTTCATAGTGACTTTAAGGTTTTAGTTACAATTTACAAAAATATATTATCAGATGATAACGCTAAAAAATTTTCTAATAAACTCGTGGTTTTGATGGGTGGAAAACCTACACCTGTTCCTACAACTAATAAGTATTACGCTCATATTAAATACTACTTTGATATATCAAAAAGCGCTAACACAACACATCAAAACAAAAAAAAAATCAATAATTTTCAACAAAAATTCAACACTTTCGCTTTAATTTACATTTTTTATATTTTTTCCCCGAAATTTTGGGGTTTTTTGCTTTTTTTTTTTTTTTTTGTAAGAGAAAAATAGTACAATGTAAGTTGGCATAATAATAAATTATTATGTAATAAAAACAAGGAGGTTAGGTTTTATAACCTAATAATCTACAATGAATAATAAACATAACCAAGATAACCAAAAGATTGATGTAACAAGTAATGTGCCACAAATACAACCTACTACATATTTACAACCATACCAAACCCAAGCAGCTCCTTACCAACAACTAATTCAAAAACAACCTAGCATGACAAAAAGAATCATCAGCTCAGTAATTGCTGTTGGTGTGCCAGTCGCAATTACTGCTGGAGTTGTTATTGCTTTTTTAAGCCTTAACAAACAAAGTAATGATGATCAATTACAAAAAATGAAGCTTATTGTTAAGAATTTATCACTAAATGTTGATAAAAAAGCGGAAAAAGAAGCCTTTACAGTTCAAAATAAGGACTTACAGTTAATTGGTGTTGTCCCTAATGAATATAGTGTTAGCTCGCATATTCAAATTTGTTTTCCAAGAATTTAATGGAGTTTTCTAGTTTTTGAATCTTATTATCTTTAGTAACTTGAATCATATTTTCTTTAGCAATTTTTTTAACTATTCAAAAGCAATCAGTAACATCATCAAAAGTAACATAATGTATCTTGATATTTGAATATTTCTTTAAAATTGCTACTTCCTCCTTCTTGGTTATTTGTGGCGAACCTTCTATTACATTATAGAATGGTTCTTTATTTTTATTGTTATTATTCATGTTGCTTTCATGATTTTTTTCATTTATTTTCCTCCTACTTATATATGTATTCTGAAAGGAAAAAATACGCCAAAAAATAAAAATTTAGGAAAGACTGCCATTTTTTCATAGTGACTTTAAGGTTTTAGTTACAATTTACAAAAATATATTATCAGATGATAACGCTAAAAAATTTTCTAATAAACTCGTGGTTTTGATGGGTGGAAAACCTACACCTGTTCCTACAACTAATAAGTATTACGCTCATATTAAATACTACTTTGATATATCAAAAAGCGCTAACACAACACATCAAAACAAAAAATAATCAATAATTTTCAACAAAAATTCAACACTTTCGCCTTAATTTACATTTTTTATATTTTTTCCCCGCAATTTTGGGGTTTTTTGCTTTTTTTTTTTTTTTGTAAGAGAAAAATAGTACAATGTAAGTTGGCATAATAATAAATTATTATGTAATAAAAACAAGGAGGTTAGGTTTTATAACCTAATAATCTACAATGAATAATAAACATAACCAAGATAACCAAAAGATTGATGTAACAAGTAATGTGCCACAAATACAACCTACTACATATTTACAACCATACCAAACCCAAGCAGCTCCTTACCAACAACTAATTCAAAAACAACCTAGCATGACAAAAAGAATCATCAGCTCAGTAATTGCTGTTGGTGTGCCAGTCGCAATTACTGCTGGAGTTGTTATTGCTTTTTAAGCCTTAACAAACAAAGTAATGATGATCAATTACAAAAAATGAAGCTTATTGTTAAGAATTTATCACTAAATGTTGATAAAAAAGCGGAAAAAGAAGCCTTTACAGTTCAAAATAAGGACTTACAGTTAATTGGTGTTGTCCCTAATGAATATAGTGTTAGCTCGCATATTCATAATCTTGATGCTAAAAATGGAAGCTTACAAGCCACCATTACTTTAATTGCTAAAAATGGAACCTCAGTCGACTCTAGCCCAATTACAATTGATGGTTTTAAAAAGCTTGATGCTAACGATCTTGATGCCTTAAGTGTTGCTAGCGCTGTGGCAACACTTCGTGGTAATTTGCAAGCGATTAAAGCGCTTAATAATGATAAATTAATAATCACTAAAAACAAAGGACATTTAGTGCCTAGTGAATATATGTATACTAGTGATTATGATTTATAAGCAGATACTGGCTTACCAATTAAAGAAATTGCTAACGGAATTAACTTTAGCATTACCCAAACTCCATACTTTAATTTTGCAACTAATGATACCGATCAACTTAAAATTACTGCAACTATTTCACGGGGTAATCACGCATCACATGTTGAGTTTTTAATTAGCGGTTTTATGTCGCAAACCAAAAAGATTTAGCAGAACTAAATAAGATCTTTGAAAACTTTGGTAATTCATACTCTACCCTTAACTACAGCACCAAAACTGCTGAAGCCGTAATGCAAAACGAATACTTAGAAGTTAATGAAATCTTTCGCGATATTGCTTATGACATTAAAAGTATTAAAGAAAACTACCCAAGCTTAGTCTTAAGTGAACCACGTCATGAAATAAGCGGCGATACCGGTTTAAGCATCGAAATCGATGCCAAACTTAATAAAGCAGTTAAAACCCTTAAATTTAAGGTTAATGGTTTTAGTTCGTTAAGTAACTATAACCAAAGCGAACTTGCTGAATTTATGAAAAACTTTAATTCACCTGTTGCAACTCGCGAACACACAAATAAACTTTCTAGCGAATACAACTATCGTGATTACTTAGATTTATTTAGTGATCTTGACTGACATTTTGACCAAGAAGCAAAAGCTAAAGGCATTACGATCACCCTTGGTAACTCAACCAACCAAGACGGCGTTAAACTAGTTACTATCATCTTAACTAAAAACTCAGCGCAGCTAACTAAACAAATTAAAATCACCAACTTTAAGACTAATGCTGAATATGCTGATTACATCTTTAAACAATTCTTTGACCAAGTTCCTGATATTCTTTACACCAATAATCATAGTGATAAAGTGCCAAGCACTGTAAACTATGACATTGTAAGCCTTGATGAAGATACCAAATCTAATTTACGCTCGCTTGCGACTCGTTTTAACATCACGCTTGGTGTTAAAGCACAAAATAATGAAGGTGTCTTTGCCCAAAACGGTAGCAAACAAGTAACCCTTGAAGCTAAAATTGCTGGACAAGTAAAAACCAAAGATGTAATCGTTGAAGGTTTTTTAACTGCCAACGAATCACACAAGCAAACCTTACCAAAAATTGTTGCCGAAATTGGTAACAAAAACCAAACAACTAAAAATCACACCGATAAGGGAACTAACGATCCTTTATCTGCTTACGACAATTTTGAAGCTTTTGCTAACGATGTGCAAATTAATTTTGCCAATATTAAAAATAAATATCCAGGTGTAAGCTTTGAAAGTTTTTATACAGTTTCGAATGATGATGGTTCTAGAACTGTTTCATTTAATGTTAAATTAGGTAATGAAAGCGCCAACATCATTATTACAGTTGAAGGCTTTAAAACCAACCAAGTTGTTACTAATGAAACAGTTAAAAAGATCAAACTTGCTATTAATGAAGAGTATACAACAACTAAATATGCCAATAAATTACCAAGCGAAGCAAGTGATTTATACACCGATATTGCCGAAATTGATGCCGATTTATCAACAAACCTTGAACAATTAGCAACAGCTAACGGTGCACTAATTACAATTAAAAACAAAAAAGCAAATGACGAAGCTGGAACAATGATTATCAGCCTTGATATTGTTCTTGATACACAACACTATGATGAATTCTTTGTTGCAAAAGGATTTACAACTCCTAGTGCTCGCGCTAACGCTCAACTTGATGCTGTTATTAATCAGTTACAAACAACTTATCCAACCCAAACACACCAAAACGAAATTCCAAGCACTGTAGATTATGCAACTGTTAATGAATTAGCAACTGATTTGGGAATTAACTTAAGCGCCCTAACACCAAAAGTTAATATTAATTTTGATAAAACTAGAAAAGCTCAAAATGATGATGCCAAAGCAACCAAAAAAGTGTTTTTAACTTTAAGTATTAATGGTTATGAACGTAGTCACGCCATTACTATTACTGGCTTTACTACTAGTCGTGAAACCGAAGTTAAAAGAATCAATGATTTTGTTAATAGCTTTAAGAAAGACTATACAACCTTACTTAATAACACAAAACACGCAAGCGAGGTTGCTTACCTTAGCAAAGAAGAACTTAAAACCGACACTAACTGTGACTTAAGTGCACAAGAAACAGCTAATAATGTTTTAATTAATCTAATTTCTCAAACAACTAACGGTGATGTTAAAGAAGTTAATTTAGAAGTTAAATCAAAACAAGATAGCACAATCAAAGCAACGCTAAAAGTTAATGTTCGCGGCTTTATTACAAGTGTACAGTTTGAAGAAAGAGTATTGTTTGAGTATGTTAATAACTTTACAAATAATCAGTTTACAACAATTAACAATAGCAAAGCATTCCCAATAGATGTATCCTACAGCGATGTTAATAAAATTATTAATGATGGTGCCAAAAAACTAGAAGTTAAAGCACAAGAAATTACAACTAAATACCAAATCAACGATAATAATCGCGCCTTAAGACTTGAACTTAATAATGCTGTTTATGTTATTGACGATGATGATAACGGTACCAAAACAATTAGTCTAAAAGCAATTTATGGTAATACTACAAAAGTCTTTAATGTCATTATGACTGGATTTTACAGCAAGAAAAGTAAACAATATCTTGAAGATAAAATCAACGAATTTATTAATAAGAAACTCGATGTTAAATTAATAAATAACGGCGAAATGATTGAAGGAGCCTACCGGGCAAAATTGCCTTCACAGGTACCTAATGGTGATATATTGTTTACTAATAAAGATGGCAGTGCAATTGATAATAAATTCCAGGTATCATTAATCCGAAAAAATGCAAATGACACTAATCATTTATTAGATGTTTACTATAATGTAACCTATACCGAAAACGGCAATTCACTTACTTCACAAGAAAGGCTTAAACAGATTCCAACTAGTGATATTAAGCCAATTGTTGATAAATTATTTGATACATCTGATTTTGGTTACTTTAAAACCACAAGAGCATGAAAAGGATTTTTTAATAGTGAAATCCACACATTTCAAGCTTTAAATGATAATTTTAATACCGCCACAAATTCCGCCGATCCTAGAGAAAGTGATGATTTTCAAGTTAACTACATAACTAAACCCTCTTTTCCTAAAGGGGCAGAAAATATAAAAGTTGAATATGAGATTGCTAAGTATGAAATAAATGAATTTGATTATAGAGAAAATCTAGATAAATACCCTTCAATACTTCTAGTTAGAGATATTAATAATAATAAAATAACATACGATACTTATGCACAAAAAAGGTTGCGTTCTATTGATTTAAAAAATGCCTTTCATCGTCTTGATGGCACTGCGTTGTTGTTTATTCGAAGTGCTGAGATTTTATACAATAAGAATAGAGGTTGAAAGTACGATAAAATTAAAGCATGAATTAATATTAAATATACATATATGAATCAAACAATTTACAAAAGTATATTATCAGATTATAATGCTATAAAAGTTGCTAATAATCCCATAGTTAAATACAATAGTGATTGATACAAAGTATATATGGAATACTACTTTGATTTATCAAAAAGCGCTACCACAACACGTAAAAACGGAAAAGCATAATAAATATATTTTCAACACAAATTCAACACTTTCAATTGAATTTGTGTTTTTTTATGCTTTTCAACTTCTTCTTTACTTTTTCAAACAGTTTAAATTTGTTTTATTTAATCAATTTAACGCTATTTATACAATTGATAAGATTATAAGCACTATTAACTGTCTAAAATCAATAACTATAAAGTACTAATAGCTGCTTAATGTGATCAACACAAATTCAAACTTATTAAACAAAAAACCGCACATTTGGCGGTTTTTTAATTTTAACTAGTTTACTAGCTATAAATTGTGAAGTTTTTTAAGACCCGAAACATCTTGTTTAAGGATTAAAACATCCTGTTCTAAAACATCTAGTCTTTGTTCTACCTTGTCTAGTCTTTGTTCAACTTTGTCTAGTCTTTGTTCTACCTTGTCTAGTCTTTGTTCTACCTTGTCTAGTCTTTATTCAACTTTGTCTAATCTTTGACTTAACTCATTAAAACCTTCGTTCATTTTTGTTGTGATAGTATTAATAGCGCCAAGAACAACGTTTTTAAAATCTTCGAATGTATTTTCTAATTTCTCGAATCTTTTATTAAAAGTATCTTCAAAAACTTCAAATTTGTTTTCCAAGAATTTAATGGAGTTTTCTAGTTGTTGAATCTTATTACCTTTATCTTTAGTAACTTGAATCATATTTTCTTTAGCAATTTCGTTGACTATTCAAAAACGATCAACAACATCATCAAAAGTAACATAATGTATCTTTATGTTTGAATATTTCTTTAAAATTGTCGTTTCCTCCTTCTTGGTTATTTATGGTGAACCTTCTATTACATTATTATAGAATGGTTCTTTATTTCCATTACTATTATTAATGTTCTTTTCATGAATTTTCTTCATTTATTTTCCTTCTACTTATATATGTATTCTGAAGGACAAAAATACGCAAAAAAACAAAAATATATGAAAAAGAGGCATTTTTTATAATTGTTTCTATACTTTTATCACTTTTTAACTTTAAAAGCCTATATTCTTATCTATGTTTGTCACTACTGAAAACATCTTGATTTTATACAATACAGCACATCCATACACAAAACTATTGAATTAAATAAGTTTGAAAATAAATTAACAAAAGTGTTGATTTTACACTAAAAATCCTTATTTTAAAATTAAAAAAATAGGCAAAGGCCTATTTTCTAATACCTAACTCAGCAATCAATTTTGCATATGAATCATAATTTGTTCTTTTTAAATATGCAAGCAATGATTTACGTTTATTAATTTTAGCCATAAAACCACGTTTAGAATGATTATCTTTTGGGTTGGCTTGAAAGTGTGGTTTTAATGTCTCGATATCTTGAGTTAATAGTGCAATTTGTACTTCAATTGCACCTGTGTTTTTTTTATCCTTACCAAACTTTTGTACAAGTTTAGCTTTGGTATCTTTTGTTAACATAATTTCTCCTTGTGTTACATTCTATCCCTAGCAATAATATGATATTAAAACAAAGGAAAGAAAACTTTGTAAATAAATTACTAATTTATTTTACTACATTTTACAAAAAATGACTAAATAAATAAGTTCCAAAGATACGTATATAATATGTGTATTATGAAAAATAAATCAACAAATCAAGTCCGGACCTTAGCTTTAACGGTCGCTATTTTATCGATAATTGTGGTTGTTTCACCAATCGCAATTATCTCAAGTCAACTAAAATTTTCATTAATCACAACAATTATTAACTTTACTTTAATGATTGCTCTTACTGCAATCACTATCGTCTTACTGGTAAAATCTAAAAAATATAGCGAATTCTTTAATAAGTACTGCACAATGGTACTAATTGGAATTATCATCGCCACAATTTCAAGTGTAATTAAATTTACCGTATATATGTTTTTTCAAGAAACTGCGTTTGATTTACTTTACTATGACTCAGAAAAACCTGGGGTGTGAGAAACAATTCTAATCTATATGGCATCACTTGCTGAAATTGCAATTCTTCCCTCATTAATTGTTACTAGTATTGGTGCTTTTCAAATTGCTGGAAAAACAAACAATATTGTTGAAATTCCCCTTGAAAACAATAATGACCACAACGATAAAGGAACTTCTACAAATTAATGCTTGAATTACAAGTTAAATATAAAGAGCGAATCGATAAATATATTTGCGATAATTCGGATATTACTAGAAACGACATTAAAGAATTAATTGAACAAGGCGCGGTTGAGTGTGATGGCGATATTGTTAGAAAACCAAACTATATTCCCAAACTCGATAGCATAATCACTGTTACAAAATTACTAGATAAAGAAATCACACTCCAACCAGAAAAAATTGATTTTGAAATTGTTTTTCAAAATGATAATTATATTGTCATCAACAAACCAAATAATCTTGTTGTTCACCCCTCACCAGGTCATCTTAACAACACGCTTGTAAATGGTTTACTTTACTATTTTAAAAACAATTTATCAAATAATAATGGACTTTTGCGACCAGGAATTGTTCATCGAATTGACAAAGATACAACCGGACTTTTACTGGTAGCAAAAAACAATAATGCCCATAACTTGATTGCTGATATGATCAAGGAACACAAGGTAAAACGCGAATATCTTGCCATCGTTGAAAATTGACCAAACCAAGATATTTATCATATTGATTTGCCGATTGGTCGCGATAAAAAATCTCGGCAAAAAATGATTGTTACTAACATTGAAGCAAAAGAAGCGATTACCCATATTAAGGTGTTAAAAAAATTTGAACATAATAATAAAAAACTAGCCTTAATTAAATGCTCCTTAGAAACTGGACGCACACACCAAATTCGTGTTCATTTAAGCTATATTAAACACCCTGTTTTTAACGATCCTACATATGGCAATGAGGGCAGTGAGTTCAATCAGTATCTACACGCATTTAAGTTAGAATTTAACGACCCATTCGATTCTAAAAATAAGGTATTTTATGCACAACCGCCACAAGAATTCAACATCAGTAATTTCGATTTTTCAAAATTAAATATGATCTAATTTTCTGAACTAAAAAACCTTAAAAAATCAATAAATTTTCAATATTTTATAAAGAAAAATCAAGCTTTTCGCTTGCGAATTTGCTTGATTTTTTATGTATTATTTTCTAAAGTCGATAACTGCACGGCCTAAGAATTCGCCTTTTTGCAATTTATCAAAAATTGATGCTACTTCATCAAGTTTAACAACTTTAGTAACTTCTGATTTAACCTTACCTTCTGCAGCATATTGAAGTGATTCAGCAAGGTCTTGTCTTGTACCAACGATTGAACCTGCTAATTCTCTTTCTAGTAATACTGTTCAAAAAATTGATACTTTAATATCGTCTTTACCAAGTTTGTCTTTTGCTGGTAAACCAACAAGCACTTGACGACCACCACGACGAAGAATGTTCATAGCTTGTTCAGCGGCAACTGGTGCTACCGATGTGTTAATAACAGCGTGTACACCACCGTTTGTAACTTCAAGAACTTTTTCAATATATTTACTATCTTTTGCTGAATTGAACGCAAATTCTGCTCCAGATTTTTTCGCTAATTCAACTTTATCGTCACTAATATCAATTCCGATTGGGCGTAATCCCATTGCTTTAGCATATTGAATACCTAATTGGCCTAAACCACCAACACCAATTACAGCAACATAGTTACCTGGAACTGCTTTAGTTTGTTTAAGTGCTTTGTAAGTTGTAACCCCAGCACAAACAACTGGCGCACCGGTAATTAAGTCTAATTTTTCTGGCACAATACCAACATAGTCTTCATGACCAATTGCATATTCAGCGTATGATCCATCTTTAGTATATGCTGACATATTTTGCTTTGGACAAAGTGTTTCACGTCCTGTTAAACAGAATTCACAGCTACCACAAGCATCGTGTAATCATGCTAAACAAACACGATCACCAACTTTTAAGCGGCTGCATCCTTCTCCAAGTGCAACAACTTTACCAATTCCTTCGTGACCAGGAATAAGTGGATATTTTGGTTCAACTAATCAGTCATAATTAGCAGCATGTAAATCAGTATGACAAATACCTGATGTTTCCATTTGGATTAAAACTTCTTTCATCTTAGGTTTTGGAACTGAAACTTCTTTTACGCTTCAGTTTTTTGGCGATTCAACAACGAATGCCTTCATTTTCTTTGGAATACTCATTTTTTAATTTTACCTTTCGTTTAGACCTATTCTTAGGTCTATATATATTTTAATTGTTTTATTATAATAAATATCAAAAGCGCTGTTTTTGCGATAACTATTTCCAACTTAAAACCACATTTATTTTTAAATTACTAGAGGCTTAATGGTAAAATGTATCAGTATATATCAAAACATAAACTTGTTTTTTACTTTGTAAATAATCATTATTAGCATATACTTTAATTAGACAAAAGAGGCAATATGAGTAAAGAAAAAATCATTATTAAAGGTGCTAAGGAAAATAATTTAAAAAATGTTTCACTTGAATTACCAAAAAATAAATTAATTGTTTTTACAGGACTTAGTGGCAGCGGAAAATCTTCGCTTGCTTTTAACACTATTTACGAGGAAGGTCGCCGCCGTTATATCGATTCACTTAGCACATACGCACGAAATTTTTTGGGTGGTACCAGCAAACCAAATGTTGATAGCATTGAAGGACTTTCTCCTTCAATCGCAATAGAACAAAAGACAACGCACAATAATCCACGTTCAACCGTGGCGACAACAACAGAGATTTATGATTTTTTACGTCTTTTATATGCTCGCATTGGTAAACCATATTGTCCAAACCATAAAATACCAATTGCCGGAAAAACAAATAAAGATATTTTCGATGCAATTTTTAGTTACCCCGAAAACAGTAAAATGATTGTTCTTGCTCCTGTAATTAGTGGCGAAAAAGGAACACATAGTGTACTTTTAGAGAAACTAAGAAAACAAGGGTTTGTCCGGGTAGATATTGATAAACAAACTTATCTTTTAGAAGAGGAAATTAAACTTGATAAAAATAAAAAACATGATATTGACATCGTTATCGACCGGGTAGTAATTAATGAAGAAAATCGTTCACGTATTTTTGAAAGTATTAAAGTTGCTCTCGAATACGGGAAAGATATTTTAAAAATTCGTGTCATCGGCGACAACGAAGACAAAATCTTTTCAAAGCTCCACTCGTGTATTCACAATGATTTTGAAATGATGGCAATTGAACCAAAACTTTTTTCTTTTAACGCACCTTATGGAATGTGTCAAAAATGTAAGGGCTTGGGGGTTGAGCTACGTGCCAACTGAAAAGCGATTGTTCCCAATGATTTTATGACAATTCGTGAAGGGGGAATCGATTACTATAAGGCTAGAAATGATACTAATATTGAATGACAAGAATTCCAAATTCTTTTACAAGCATACAACATCAACTTAGACTTGCCGATTAATCGCCTTACTAATGCCGAACTTGATATTATCAAATATGGTTCTGAAGAAGAACTTAGCTACACCATTAAATCGGCAACACATAACGTTTATAAACGACAAAAGAAAATTGAAGGTTTAATTCCAAAAATTGAACGCCTTTTTATGGATACAACTAGTTCAGGAATTCGTAAATGATTAAACAAATATATGATGGAAGTTAATTGTCGCGAATGTAATGGCAAACGGCTAAATAAACACGCCCTTGCCGTTTATATTGAAGACAAAAATATTAATGATTTAGTTAAGTTAAGTATTGATGATTTATATACTTTTGTTACTAACATCAATCTAAGTGAAACGGAAATTGAAATATCAAATTTAGTTTTAACTGAAATTACCAACCGTTTATTATTTTTAAAAAATGTAGGTTTAGGCTATTTAACTCTTAATCGTAAAGCCGAGTCGCTTAGTGGTGGCGAGTCACAGCGTATCCGCCTCGCTACACAAATTGGAACTAACTTAACCGGTGTGTTATACGTGTTAGATGAACCTTCAATTGGTTTGCACCAAAAGGATAATCAAAAACTGCTTAACTCACTAAAACAAATGGTCGAAATAGGCAATACATTAATTGTTGTCGAACATGATGAAGACACTATTACTCAAGCAGATCATATTGTTGATATCGGCCCTTTTGCCGGCGAGAACGGCGGTAAAATTATTGCCCAAGGAACTCTTGAAGATATTAAAAATACACCCGAATCAATTACTGGTCAATTTTTAAGCAAAAAGGAAGAAATCAAAATTCCTAGTTTTCGCCGCTCGGGAAATGGCAAAGTTTTAACCATTAAAGGCGCTAAGGAAAACAATTTAAAAAACATCGATGTTAAAATTCCGCTGGGAAAATTGATTGGCGTATGCGGAGTTAGTGGTAGTGGTAAATCAACTCTCATCAACAAAATCTTAGTCAATAGTATTAAAGAAAAATTACACCTTAATCACGAAATGCCTGGTGAACATAATTCAATAGAAAATGTTGAATTTATTGATAAATTGATAGATATTGACCAATCACCAATTGGCCGTACGCCACGTTCAAACCCTGCTACTTATACCAAAGTCTTCGATGACATTCGTGAAGTTTTTGCCAATACAAGCGACGCTAAAACAAAAGGGTTTACCAAGTCACATTTTAGTTTTAATGTTGAAGGTGGACGATGCGAAAAATGTACTGGTGATGGGGTAATTAAAATTGAAATGCACTTCCTACCCGATGTCTATGTTGAGTGCGATGATTGTCAAGGTAAACGTTATGATCTCGAGACACTTGAAGTACTTTATAAAGGTAATAGTATTTTTGATGTTTTAGATATGACGGTTGATAAAGCCTATTTACTTTTTGCTAATCAACCAGCAATTAAGTCAAAACTACAAACACTAAAAGATGTGGGATTAGGGTATATAAAACTAGGGCAATCATCAACCACTCTTTCTGGTGGTGAAGCACAAAGAATTAAATTAGCAACATATCTTTTAAAACCAGCAACAGGTCGTACTCTCTATGTTTTAGATGAACCAACCACTGGATTGCACAGTTACGATGTTCGTAATTTGGTAGCGGTTTTAAACCGCATCGTTGACAATGGTGATAGCGTCATTGTCATCGAACATAACCTTGATGTCTTGAAAGGTTGTGATTATTTAATTGAGCTAGGTCCAGAAGGTGGCGTAAGTGGCGGAAAAATTATTGCTTCAGGCACCCCTGAACAAATTTCTTGCATAAAAGAAAGTCCTACTGGTCTTTACTTGAAAACGATGCTTAATTAGTTGGCTATATGTCTTAATAATATATAATAGTAACTATGAAGAAATCAATTAACGTACAAAGCATTATTCATCGGTTCAAATTTAATATGTTGAATCTCGACAAAATTCGAGAATTACGAGAAGTTGAAGAACCAGCAATCAAACGAATTGGTCTAGAACTTTCAGGCGCCCTTGTTAATGATAAGCTTGCTAGAAACTTGATTGGTTGAGGAACTAGTGAATCAATTTATTTTACAAGATTAGGTAAAAAGAAAACTATCGCTGCTCTTGAACAAGTTCTTAAATACCGCCCGCCAATTATTGTTTTAAGTAAAGGGTTCGAGAAAACACCAGTTGATTGGGTTGTAGAAGTTGCTAATAAATTCGATATCCCCGTTGCTTGACAAAACCAAAGTCTTTCAACTATTACCTCAACGGTAGGTGCTTATCTATCAGAATTTTTTGCCAAAGAAGTGCAACTTCACGGCTGTTTAGTTTCAATTAGCAACATCGGGGTATTAATCACCGGTCCTAGTGGAGTTGGGAAATCTGAAGCTGTACTTGAATTAATTCAAAATGGTCACATCTTTGTCAGTGATGATGCGGTTATTATTAAACAATTAGGAATGAATTTCATTGGCCGTAGTCCAGAAATTACTAAATCATTACTAGAAGTAAGAGGGATTGGGCTAATTGATGTTAAATTTACATATGGCGCTAAAGTTATGAGCGATAGCGCGCAAATCAAACTTGTTGTTGAACTTGTCAACCAAGATCTTAACCTCGATCGACTTGGTGTTGACTACTTAAAAGAACACGTGCTTGAAGGTTATATTGATAAAATTCAAATTCCTATCAAAAAAGGTGGAAGTATCGCTTCCTTAATTGAAACCGCCGTTAATACATACATCGCGCGTCAAAATGGTGTTAAAGTAATTGATATTTTAAATAGAAGGGCTAGAAATGCATAACGATTTTAATCCAACTAATTTCGAACCAAAACACGTGGGTAGTGCGCACGTACTTTTTCAAATTGGCAATTACAACTTTCACACCTACTCATTAACAATGATGATGGGGATGATTGCGGCCATTTTAACCGTTGCTTACTTCTGAAAACGTGAGAAATACAGCTTTGAAATACTTTTAACTATGATTATCTTGACAATTCCGTTCTCGTTTATTGGGGCACGTCTATGATTTATCACTGAAAAGTTAATTTATTATCGCGATTCATTCGACTTTAGTCGTTGGTACGCTATCTGAGATGGAGGGCTTGCCATCCAAGGTGGAGTTATGATGGCCTTTGTTGTCAACGCGATTTACTTATCAACTAAAACATATGAGGTTGACTTAATCAAAGTCTTTACAATTATTTTCCCAAGTGTTTTCATCGGGCAAGTAATTGGTCGATTTGGAAACTATGCTAACCACGAAATTTACGGTAACATTGACTGAACTGGTAATAGTGCACTTTGAATGGGCGAAGGTGCTGCTTCAAATATGTTTCTAGCCGATGAATTATCAAACAACTTAAATGTAAGTGGCGCCTTTCGTCATCCACTATTTATTTACGAAGCAGGCCTTACACTCCTAGGTTATATCGTTTTAGCTTGATTATGTAATGGAATGAATTTACTTAAACCTGGTTCAACTGGTGCACTTTACTTTGTTTGATATGGCGCTGTCAGAATGATAATGGAACCATACCGGATTCATGGCTACGGTATTTACCAAATCACTTCGGCACTGTTCCTTGTATTTGGAATGATTGCTTTCGTAACCTTTGAATTTATCCTTGATCTTTACGATCGTATCTGAATCAAAGAAAAAAATCGATTTGAAATGGTTAGAAAAAATAAAAAGGTAAAACCAGAAAATTACCACAATTGAATGCAAAGACTGTTTCGAATTTATCCAAAACAAACCGCCGAAACTAACCAAAACAATTAAAGGGGAATAATGTATGATATTGTAATTATTGGCGCAGGACCTGCTGCACTTAATGCCGCGTTATACGCAGCACGAAGCAATTTAAATGTTGTTATTGTTGAGAAAGAAGCACCGGGCGGCAAAATGCTTGCTACCAACAAAATTGAAAACTGAATTGGTGACAAGTACGTAACTGGATTTGAATTAGCGACTAGATTTTTAGAACACACAAAGAAAGCGGGTGCTAAATACCAAGCAGGTGAAGTAGTTAATATTCGTTCAAATAATGAATTTAACAAGGAAGTTTTACTAGCTAATGGTCAAGTGCTACAAGCAAAATCGGTAATTATAGCTACAGGAATGATGAATCGTGAGCCATCATTTATTAAAAATCTTAACGAGTTTAAGCACAAAGGCTTTTCATATTGTGGTATCTGCGATGGCCCAATGTTTAAGGGGATGCCAATGGTTGTTCTAGGTGGTGGTAATTCCGCTGTAGAGGAAGGTACATTCTTGGCTTCTGTAGCTTCAAAACTTTATGTGATTACTAACATCGACCATTTGACTGCAGAAAAATCTTTAATTAATGATTTATTAAGTAAAAAAAATGTTGAAATTCTTTACAACACAAATGTAAAAGAACTAAAAGGCAAATCATTACTTGAAAGCGTTATTATCGAACAAAAAGGAAAAAATAAAGAATTAAAAGCAAACGCATTCTTTTCATACATTGGAATGATTCCTGCCACAGACTTTTTAAAAGATTTGATGATTACTAATGATAGAGGTTTTATTAAAACTAACGAAATAATGGAAACGCAAATTCCAAACATATTTGCCGTAGGAGATGTTCGCGACAAGGAGATTAGACAAATCATCACCGCTGCATCAGATGGTGCGATAGCAGCTAAAACAATCGTTAATCGTCTTGGATAATCAAAACAAAAAACAGTATTTTTCAATAATAAATACTGTTTTTTTATTGATTTTTTCAAAAATAAGTTTTATGAATTGTGTGGATTGAAAATTAAATTATAAAACAAACTGACAACAGTTAAAGGACCTATTCCTCCAGGTACTGGCGCAAGATAACTTGCTTTTTGTTCTAATTTTTCCGGGTTTACATCACCCATTAATTTATACTCGCTATGTTTATCGATGTTGGTACCAACATCGATTACAACACACCCTTCTTTGACCATGGTGTAATCAACTAAATGAGCAACTCCAGCAGCAACTATTAAAACATCGTTTTCAACAATATTATCAATACCTGTTGATATGTCATAAGTGTTAACGATAGCACCCTTTTTACGAAGTAAATAAGAAACAGGTTTACCAACTAAATCAGATTGTCCTATCACACCACATTTTTTACTATAAACATCAATTCCGTAATAATCTAAAATATTAAGAATTGCGTTAGCTGTAGCAGGTGTAAAAGCAACTTGATTTGAATAAAATTTACTATTGTTCTTAGAAGTTAAGCCATCAATATCTTTTTTGTACGGAATCAAGTCGCATACTTTTTGCTTATCTAAGTGACCTGGTAATGGTAACTGAACCATAATCCCACTAAACTTGTTAAGATGTTTTTTAAAAAATCTTTTCAACTCGTCAAACGAGACGTCTTCAGCAAAATTAAATAGCTCCGCTTTTATTCCAAGTTCAATCGCTTTTTTTAACTTGTAATTAACGTACTTAGTTGATGACTCAATTTCCCCAACTTGAACAATTGCTAATGTTGGTTTAATTCTTAAATTTTTAAGTTGCTCTTTAATTACGTTAGTAATACTTTGTGCAAGTTTTTTTCCATCCATTAATTGCATGCTAGCTCCTTCTTGTACTGAGCTAATTTTTGCTTATAGTCTTCGAACTTTGCTTTTTCTTCAGCGATTTTTTCAGCAGGCGCTTTAGACATAAAATTTTTATTGTTTAGAATATTTGTTGATCTTACAATTTCGGCTTCGTAAAATTTAATTTGAGCCTCAAGATCTTTTTTGATTTGCGCCTTGATGCTATCATCCATTTTAATGTATAGATTACCCATACTCAATGCAACTAAATAATCTTTATTTAACATTACTTCACAATTAGCCATTTTTTTAATACTTACAAGTGTTTTATTATCGATTTCACCTTCAAAGTTAAAGTAGATCATGTCTTTATTACTAATATTATTATTTTGACGATATTTACGAATTGAAGTAACAATTTCAATAGTAATATCAATGTGATTCGTAATTGCAAATTTCTTAATAACAGGTCAGCTAAAATCAAGTAAAGATTCATTAAAAACTTCGCTAAAAATTGCATCTGTAACAAACGGTAAAAAGGGATGTAAAACTAATAGTGATTTTTTAAGAATTTCTAGAGAGTGTTGCTTGTTATTTAGTGTTTTTGATAATTCTATATATCAAGATGAAAAATCATTAAATATGTACTTTTCAACCTCTTTTCCTATTAACGAAAATTCATATTTTTTCAATAATTTTTCAATGTTTTTCTTGAGATTTAATAATTTGTTGTTAATTCATTTGTCAACTTCATGAAGTTTATCATCAACACCATTTTCTTTCTTGTTTTTGATATAACGCGCAACGTTTCAAAGTTTATTAATTAGTGCTTGATGAATTGCAAAATCTTTGTTAGAAATTCTAAGATCATTGCCGGCTTTTGTATTTGAAACAATACTCCATCTCAATGTATCACTTCCATACTTGGCAATAACATCATTAGGATCAATTCCATTATTTAAACTTTTTGACATTTTAACATTATTCTCGTCACGAACCAAGCCATGAATCATGATATCCTTAAACGGTGCTTTACCAATAAATTCAAGACTGAAAAAGTACATTCTAGCAATTCAAAAGAAAATCAAATCACGCCCAGTAACAAGTAAATTAACTGGATAATAATGTTTAAGATGTTTATTAGTTTGCGGTCACCCTAAGAATGTAAATGAACTAATTCCGCTACTAAATCAAGTATCAAGTACATCTTCATCTTGGACCCATCCTGGTCCAGGCGAGTCTATTTGTACTTTTACTTCTTCATTTTTATATCAAGCAGGAATTCGGTGGCCTCATCAAAGTTGACGAGAAATTGTCCAATCATGAACCTTCAACATTCAACGTTTTAATTCGTTTGCAAAACGTGAAGGATAAAATTTTGAACCAAATTTTGTTTTTAAGTTCGCAAGCACATCTTGGCCAAACTTGTCCATCTTTACAAATCATTGTTTACGAACTAAAATTTCTACAGGGGTTTTTGTTCGTTCGCTATAACCTACATTTGATATAGTTTCCTCAACTTTTTCAACAAAATTATGTTCAAGAAGATATTTATTAATTGCTTTTCTAGCGGCTAAACGATCAAGACCAGAAAACTCGTTAGCGTTGTATAAAACACCATCGTCATTAATGGTTTCATTAACTGCAAGTTGATGTTTCTTAATAATTGCGATATCCTCTGTCGCATGCGCCGATAATTTCATTAGTCCCGTTCCAAAAGCGGGATCAATATATTCGTCGGCAATAATTGGAATTTCTGTTTTTAATAAAGGATGAAGAATTTTCTTACCAGCAAGATGTTTATATCTTTTATCCTTTGGATGATATACAACCGCCACATCCGAAAATAAAGTTTCAGTACGCACAGTAGCTATTGTTACATGTTCTTTGCTACCAACGACTGGATATTTAATATAAACCATATCTTGTTTAGTTTCTTCATTAATAACCTCAATATTACTTAACGCCGTCTTGAGCTGACAATCCCAATTAATTGGTGAGTAACCTTGGTAAATATATCCTTTATGATACAAATCAACAAAGACCTTAAGTACTGCCTCATTAGCATCGTCATCGAGTGTGAAGCGTTCATTTTCTAAATCAAGTGAAAGCCCTAAGCCCTCTCACTGTTTACGCATAATTTGTGAGTATTTTGCTTTTCAATTTCAACACTCTTTCAAAAATGCTTCGCGGCCTAATTTATGTTTATCTTTCCCTTCTTTAACTAAAAGTTGTTCAACTTTTGATTGCGTCGCAATTCCTGCATGATCCATCCCAGCAATAAACCATACATCATACCCATTCAATTTGTAAAAACGGTTAACGGTATCGGGAATGTATGTATCAAGTGCGTGACCCAGGTGTAAAACTCCCGTAACATTTGGGGGTGGTAAGAGAATAGTAAAAGGTTTTTTACTTGTATCGTGTTTGGAAAAATAACGTTTTTCTTGTCATTTTTTAAAAACTATTGGTTCGTATTTATTATGATCGAAAATCTTATCCATTGGTCTCCGTTTCTAACATTTAATATTATATTATTATTTCATTTATAATAACTACTATGAGTTTAAAAAAATATAGACATTTAATTTGAGGTAGTACGGGTCTTGTTTTATGCGCAAGTCTGTTTGCTACATCGTGTAACAAAGAAGCAGAAAGTAAAATATTAAGAATGAATGAATTCCGTGGCAAAAGGGTGATTAATAATTTAAAAATTGGAATTATTGGTAGCAAAATAAACTTTTATACAAACTATGAAGTAATTCCTGTATCAACCGAAAACAAGTCGCAAATTTTGCTTTCTGACATCGTACCAAAAAAAGTGCTTGAAAACAATTATTTATTAGAAATCGTCAACCCACAAAATTCGTTATTTTTATCAATTTTAAGTAGGAAAACACCTGCCAACGTTGATTATCTTGAATACATCAAATATGATGCTCAATATGAAGTTATTAATGTTGATAAAAAATATGATTTGAACAATAAATTAATTAGTATTAAATTCAAAATTAAGCTAACTACATTTGTCTTTACAAATGACCATAAAAAATACTTCATTGAAACCACTAAAGATCAACAATTCATCTCAAACAACCCGAACGAATTTGAAAAAACTAAAATTTATTATGATAAAAACGCTATGAACTTTGAGGATCTTGAATTAAATACATTATTAAAACCTGGACAAAACGTTGCAAACTTTGATGAAAATACACGTAAACAGTTATGTATTGTTTACTTCTTAGAAAAAAAAGCAAAACAAAACTTCTACATCCTTATTAATAAAAAAGCAATCGATATTAATGAAATTGATGTAAAAAACAATTTACCAATTTTAGAAGCAGAATATATATAAAAACAGTCGTTATTAGCGACTGTTTTTTATTTATGAACATATCTTGTCATTTCAAATTCGTTTGTATTTTTACCAATAACGTTTTGTTTTGTTCCTTTGTTAATATCAAACATTGCCTTTAAATTAAAATGGTTGTCGATTCTTTTATCAGATTCTTTGATTATATTAATGTAATCATAGGGGGCGATTTTCCATTTTTTGTCAATGAAATTCAAGATTTCTGGTTGAATTTCAGCATTTATTGCATTTAAAATATAGCTATTTTTAATAAAGTAAATTCAATTAATTTTTCAATCCTTAATTTTATTTTTAAAATCAGGATCTTGTTTCGACACGGTTAATAGACTACTAATTTTTGACTGTGACAAAATAGGATAAATATTAGTGTAAAATCAGTTACCAAATGGAGTGTTATATTCAATTTTAGTTAAATCAAATTGAACAATACGATCATTATTAATCATCTTCGAAAGCAACATTATCTTCTTAATATTAAATTCAGATGTTGAACGATATTTATTAACAAGAATTTCTGGCGCAATTTTAAAAACATCAATTAATTTTAGCAACTCATAAATATTCATTAATCTGGTAAATTTGCTAAGACGACAAATTGAATTTGATGAAAATAATTTAATAACGTTTGTTTCTACATCATCGATAATCAAATTGTTTTTTCACTTGCTTTCAATGCGTTCCAATTTACGATACAAATCATTTCAAGCCTGTCCTTTTCCTTTTATGAATAACGTTATTCTTCGAATAAATAATTGATTATATCTTGAAATTCTTTTTTGCGCTAACCGATGACGATTTACTAAAAATGAGTTAAGTTTAATTTTTTGATTGTTTGTATTTTTTTCATGCTTATCTAGTCATTTTTTCTCTGCTAAATCTTCTTGATACGAATAATATTTATTGATAAATAAATTATGAATATCAAGATTATTTCGATTTCATGAAACAAACTTACTAAGTGAGACAATTTCTTTTTTAATACGAGCAATATCACTATTGAAATTAACAAAATTTCTTTTGCTTTGAATTATAAATTCATCTAATACTTCGCTGATAAACTCTGTCAAAGTTTTTCTAAATTTCTTTTGACTGTTCTCAAATAAAGCAAAATTCGTTTTTGAAATAGTGAAAAAATAAAGTTCATCAAAAAATTTTCTTTCCAGTCTTTGGATTTGCTCTTTTGAAAGTAAGAGAATATTTTTTCTTTGTTTTGCCGCTTCTTGAGCTGAATGTTTATAAATAAATGCTCTATATTTTAATAAATTGTTTTTCGAGTTTTTATTAACACGATAACGATTTTTTACCCGTAAAATAATTTCATCAAAATCAAGTCCCGCGTACGCACGACGCTTATTAATTGAAATTTTTATACTATTTATTTCGTTTTTTAAATTTGTTATTTTCAATAGATTATCGTATGAAACATTAGGTCTATCGACAATATTTTTGATAACTTTAATTTGTGAATAATTATTTTTTAATTTGTTTTCTAAAATCGTTGCGGGGTCATCTTTTTGACTAAAAAGTGTTGACTTGAAAATATTAAAAATATCAAAAATTCATTTCATTTTAAAAACATTAATCTGATCAACAATCTCATCAAACTCGTCCAAAAAATCGCTTACTTGCTCAAAGTTAGGTTTTGTATTTTCTTTAAACAAACCCTTGTTATAAAAGAAAATAAACTCATTCATTTTTTGAGCTTTAATTCTTTCCTGAGTATTTTTAAGTTCAATTAAGTTAGCATAAAGAGTTCAAAATTTTTGTTTAAACAACTTATACATTTTTTTTATTTGTTGCTTACTAATAATTCGATTATTAAGATTTTGATTTAACAAATCACGAAATACATACTCGTTTGGAATATTACCTTTAATAATATCTCCATCAAAGTAAGGCACATTAATTTTAATGTTATCTTCAATAAATTTGCCATCGCTTTCATAAATGGTATCAAAACTGTCAAAATCTTCCATTTTTTTTATAACACATTCATTTTCACATAAAAACAAATGATGCGAAGCCTCGTTAATTAAAAGCGAAGATGTATATTTTTTTTGATTATCTAACAAACTAAAATTGTTGATACAAAATAAAATTTGTTTCCTCATCTCCCCTCCTAATAAACAACATTTTCGTTTCGATTAATCAAATTCGAAACAATTGAGTAAGAATAGTAGATAACTGTAAGATTAACTCAAATTTTAATAGGTGATGTAGCAATATGGGTAACAATAAATAATGGTCATCGGTCCATTTGACCTGATAAGGAGGCGGCATCAGCCATCGAAAGTAATGGCACATTAATAAACTCGAGTAATGCACTAAAAATAATAATTGGCACAAACACAGTATAACGTTCTGGTTTGATTTTAAAACGACCAACAATAACAAAAATAGCCATTGTACTAAATCCAAAAACTAATAAACCAAGTAGGACATAACGATTTTTAATTACTGAGTCTTTTAACATTTCATCACTAACAATTTGTGGCATTGATAATGAAACAGAAATGGTGCAGATAATTCCAGCCAAAATTGTTAATGCAACAATCATATTAATATTCATAAGGGTTGTTGAATATTTTTTTATATGTCATCTCTTAATTTTTGCTTCACGATACAAAATTTTAATCTCTAACTTTGAAATAATTTCTTTATTACGTTCGCTTAATGCCGCATTAGCATCGAGTGCTTGTTTTTTAAGTAAGGCAATTTTTCGTTTTGCTTTTGCAATCCGTTTTTTATGGAAAGTAATCCGAATATCGTAACCAAAATAGTATCCTAAAAACTTAATGAAAAATCATCCGATAATACCCGAAACAATCCCGTTCATAACAGTTGCCAAAGTATAAAGAGGATGGAAAAACACTGGCAAAATCATAAATGAAATTAAATCAGCCATTAATCCCGTCAAAATTCCCACTATTGGTCCAAAAATAAATCCCGTAATTTTAACCGGTAACCCAATAAAAGAAATTTTAAAAGTTGGAATTGAAGCGACAAGAATAATTTGAGTTCCAATAATTGCAAAAACAACAGCAATCGATATTAGAATTGCTGTAAAAGAAATTTTACGAATGCCTCAAAAGCGTCTTGGGCCTTGGTTGTTATTTTTATTACTCATATTAATACTATAAGTATATTTATTTTTTTAAGATTTAAGTTAATTATTTATGATAATTTGAATTTTCATTGATTTTAATTCCACGGTAAATTTGTTCCATTAACATAATACGAAATAATTCGTGAGGAAAAGTCATGTCTGAAAATGAGATTTTAGCAAATGATTTAATCAGCTCTTGATCAAAACCATTTGATCCTCCAATCACAAAAGTAATATTTGCAACCTGTAGTTTGTTTGCAAAATCAACCGAATCCATTTTATCTCCTCGTAAATCTAAAAAATATACCATCGAATTCTTTGGTATTTTTTCAAGCACCATTTTAGTTTCGGCATTAACTTTTAACTCAATGTTTTTATTATTTGATTCTTTTAATTCAATCAAGTTAAATTTACAATTATGCAATTTTTTATGGTACATATCAAAAAGAACTTGATCAGCAACGCGCAGTTTTCCAAAACAAATTAAATTAATTGTCACTGTTACCTTCCCTAAGTTTTAATCAATAAATCAACATTTGAATATCGCTTGGGTTGATGCCGCTAATTCTTGAGGCTTGACCAATAGTCATAGGCATAACTTCTTTTAATTTCATACGTGCCTCAATTGCAATATTATTAACATCATCATAATTGATGTCTTCTGGTATTTTAATACTTTCAAGCTTTTGCATTTTGTGTGCCTCTTTAATTTGCTTGTCAATATAACCTTTTAGACGAACATTAACCATTACTTCATACGGAAACTCAAAATCACTTAAAATATCAAGATAATCCACTTCAGGGCGAGCTAAAAGTTGCAAGTAACTTACAGCATTTTTAACATCATATTTCTTTGCAATTTCAGATTTAGTAGAAACAAAATTTTCTTGCAATTCCTTTATTTTCTCTTGAATTTTTAAATATTTTGCTTTTATATAATTTAATTTCTGCGCACTTTTTATTTTAATTTCTTTCGCGTATTTGTATAAACGCTCATCGGCATTATCGTTTCGCAATAACAAACGATATTCGGCACGCGATGTTAGCATGCGATAAGGTTCCTTTGTACCTTTTGTCGTTAGATCATCAATTAGCACACCAATATATCCATCATTTCTAGCGATGATAATTGGTTCTTTACAATCAAGCTTTCTTGCTGCATTAATACCAGCAATCAGTCCTTGTGCAGCCGCTTCCTCATAGCCACTGGTGCCATTAATTTGTCCAGCCATAAATAAATTACTTATCTTTTTAGTTTCAAGACTTTTCTTTAAGTTGAGTGGATTAATAGCATCATATTCAATGGCGTATGCTCATTTTTGTACACGGGCATTAGCAAGGCCAGGAATAGTCTTAATTATTTCTTTTTGTACCTCAACTGGCATAGAAGTTGATAACCCATTAATGTACATAACATCTTGTTTATCTGTCTCTGGCTCGAAGAAAATTTGATGCCTATCTTTATCAGCAAACTTAACAATTTTATCTTCAATTGAGGGGCAATAGCGCGGACCAATACCTCTGATTAAACCTGAATACATTGCAGATTTATCAAGATTCTGCATAATAATTTCATGAGTTTTTTTTGTTGTATACGTTAAATAGCATGATATTTGATTATCAAGTTTCATGTCAGGGTTATCGCTAAATGTAAACTCATAATTTCCTAGATTTTCTTTTTCAACTTGACTAAAATCTATACTATCGCTATAAATTCTTGGTGGCGTTCCTGTTTTTAATCTTTGAATATCTAGGCCAATTTTGCGAAGTGATGCACTTAATAAATTAGTTGTTTTTTGATTGTCTGGCCCACTAATTGTCACAACGTTACCTCGAAGAATACGAGCGTCCATGTATGTTCCAGTTGTCACCACAATTGCTTTCGTTTTAAGAATTTTGCCGCTTTGTAAAACTAGGGCGTCAACTGCGTTATTCTTTACTAAAATATCAACAACCATATCTTCAATAACAGTTAGATTCTTTTGTTTTTTCGCACTGTTTGCTACCGCTAAACTATACTTTTCTTTATCGATTTGAGCTCGTAAAGCGCGAACAGCAGGTCCTTTTGATTCGTTAAGAAGCTTAATTTGAATCTTTGTTTTATCAGCCCAATAAGCCTGCATTCCGCCTAGAGCATCAATTTCCCGGGTAATTATTCCTTTGGCGGGTCCACCTATACTTGGATTACATGGCATCATACCCATTCGTGTAATATCTAACGTTACAAGCGCAGTCTTTTTACCTAATTTTGCCAAAGCAAAAGCGGCCTCTAGACCCGCATGACCAGCACCAATTACAACAGCATCATAACTATATTGTGACTTTTCCATGCTAATATTGTAATCAAAATTGCTATTTATGTTTAAATTTAATTAAGTATAATAAAGTTAATAATAATATGAAAGTAAATAGCAAATCAACTACACGTCTTTTAGATACAAATCTACAACTTCATCCAATGACAATGGAATATGCAAAAAAATATATTGATTATCTTGTAAATTGAATGCAAGAAAAGGTTCAATCATCGAACTCAAAAGGTGTAGTAATTGGAATTTCGGGAGGAATTGATTCAGCACTAACTTTAGCCCTTGCAAAGTTAGCTTTTAAAAACAATATTAAAGCAATTTCAATGCCAATAAATAGTCTTAATAAAACGCACGGAAACGACATAAATCTTCTAAGCAAAAAGTTTAATATTTCAATAGAAAATATTGACTTATCATTGGAATACAATAATTTATTGTTAAATTTAAAATTAACAAATAATGCTGCAAAAATTAATATTATGCCTCGCCTTAGAATGATGATTTTATACGCAATAGCTCAAGAAAATAATTATCTTGTCTGCGGCACAGATAACTATGATGAATGATATACAGGTTACTTTACAAAACATGGTGATGGCGCCGCTGATATGTTTCCACTTGGCAACCTATTAAAATCGGAAGTAAGATTATTAGCAAAATACCTTGAAGTTCCTGATTCGATCATTAATAAAAAACCAAGCGCAGATTTATGAAATTCGCAAACCGATGAAGAAGAAATGCAAATTTCGTATAAGAAACTTGATTTATACTTAATGGATGAAAAAACTAATTTGTCAGAAAATGAAATTAATAGAATAAAATATTTACACAATATTAGTGAACATAAACGCCAAATGGCGCATAGACCTAAAACAATTTTTGAAGTAATAAATAAGAAAGGATAATATGGCAGGACACTCAAAATGAGCAAACATTCAACACCGCAAAGGCGCACAAGATGCTAAAAGAGGTGTTGCTTTCCAAAAACTATCTAAAGAAATTTACGTTGCCGCTGCACATGGCGGAACTGATCCAAATATGAATCCGGCATTAAGATTGGCGATCTCAAAAGCAAAATCACAATCTATGCCAAAAGCAAACATTGAAAAAGCAATTCAAAAAGCAGCAGGCGGAAATAATGATGGTGCCAACTTTGTTGAATATCTTTATTCGGGCGTAGTTTCAGGTGGAGTAACCATTTTAATCTCATGCTTATCAGATAACTTTAATCGTCTTAGCTCGAATATGAAGGCATATTTCAATAAGCAAAACGGAACAATCGGTAAGGTTGGTACAATGCCCTACGTTTTTGACCAAAAGGGATTAATTCAAATTAGCGATAAATTAGTAAACGAAGATGCCTTGACTGAATTCGCAATTGAAAACGGTGCTGAAGAAATTGAAAATGAAGAAGGAATTATTTCAATTACGTGTGCACCCAGCGATTTTCAAAAATTATCAGAAAGTATTGAAAAAGAATTTAAAATCGAAAAATTCGAACACTCAGCGGTCACTTATGTTCCAAATTCATATGTTGAATTAGATGAAGAACGAACTCAAAAAATTCTCGCTTCAATTGAAAAACTTGAAGATGACGAAGACGTTCAAGAAGTTTTCCATAATATCGACCTTTAAGGAAAAAACAAAATGAATATTCTTATTGATAACGAAACATTAGAACAAGAACAAAAACAAGAATTCGAAACAACACAAGAGACTGACGTACTTGTCTATAACCACGATGATTCGGACGCCACACAGGATGTACAAAAAATCATCAAAAAACCAAATACATACCACATTACATTTAATAAGGACGATCGTTGACAAGTTAAAAAAGTGGGCGCACTTAAAATTCTTAAAACTTTCAAAACACAAAAAGAAGCAATTTCATTTGCTGATAAACTAGCAAAAAACCAAAAGGCGGGCGTTGTAATACATCGAACATCAGGACAAATTAGAAGTGGGTTTTCACATAAAGAAAACAAAACACCAAACATTTACCATGTTACCTTAAAAGATGATAAATGACAAGTTAAAAAAGCAAAAGGCCAACGTGCAATTAAACTTTTTGACACACAAAATGAAGCTATCGAATATGCTAAAATCTTATCTAAAAATCAAGAAGCGGGAATGTTAATCCACAAAAAAACAGGCGGAATTCGTGATGGTGTATCTAATAAAAAGAACAAATTAATTAAAAGATATCACGTTCTTCCAAGTGACCGTGGTTGAATTGTGAAAAAAGCCAAAGCTAAAAAAGCACTTATTATTTTTAAAACACAAAAAGAAGCATATGATTATGCAAATAACTTAGCAAAAACACAAGGAATTGGCGTTGTCTTGCACAAAACAAATGGCGCTATTCGTGCTGGCGTAAGTCATAAACAGGAAAAATAAAACGAGCCTTTACGCTCGTTTTATTATATCTCTAAACTAGTTCGTCAAAAACATCATCACCTGTTTCAAGAACAATATCAACACCAAAGTTTCTAGCAATAATATTGCCTGCTGTTCCTAAACCAGTTACCTGATTTTTCTTATCATTTGTTCCAAAAACACGTGGTTTTTTAAATGATTTTGAATAAATTGTTAATGGTAAAAGTTCTCTTGTGTGGTTAAAACCAGGATATGAAGGATCGTTTCCGTGGTCTGAAGTAATAATTAATAAATCATCATCTTTCATAACACTAATTAATTTCTTAAGTTTTAAATCGAAAATCGAAATATTTTTAGCGTATCCATCAACATTACGACGATGTCCATAATGACTATCAAATTGCACTAAGTTGGTAAAAATAAGTTCGTTCTTGGTATCTTTCATTACCAAATCAATAGTTTGATCCATATTTTCAGGGTCTGATTTGGTAGGATATTTCTCATCAATTCCGTTTCCAACATAAATATCGTTGATTTTACCAACCGAAATCACTTTAACACCTTTGTCTTGTAATTTGTTTAGAATTGTGTGCTCAGGTTTATTGGCATAATCGTGACGATTAAAAGTTCTTGTATAGTTACCTGGTGTACCAACATATGGGCGGGCAATAATCCGACCTACATTTCACTCTGGCCGTGAACTACAAATTGCACGGGCAGCCTTTGCATAACGATAAAGATTATCTAAACCGATAATTTCTTCGTGAGCACAAATTTGAAGCACCGAATCAAATGATGTATAAACAATAATCCCGTTATTGTCACGTTCTTCGTGTGCTAGTTCATCAATAATTTCTGTTCCTGAAGCTGATTTATTTCCAACAATTTTACGTCCGTCAAAAGCTTTTTCCAATTCTTTAATTAATTCGTCAGGAAAACCATTTTCGGTAAAGGTTGGGAATGGGATTTCAGTTTTAATTCCCATCATTTCTCAGTGTCCTGCAAGTGTATCTTTCGCATTAGAAACTTCTTGCACTTTTGTAACATAAGCGATTGGTTTTTTAACTGGCATTACATTGTGTAATTGTGCAATGTTAGCAATCCCCATATCTCTTCAAGTTTTAATTTCAAATTCTTCACTTTTACTTGCCGCATAAATTGTATTTGCGCCAGTATCGTTTCATTTCTTTTGATCTTTATCAGGACCAATTCCTAAGGAATCGGTAACAATCATAATTACACGATTGAATTTTGACATTTTTCTCCTTTGTTATGTTTGCTAAATGTAAAAAGCGTCCTTAATCTTCTTTCAAGGATTTTTCTTGTTAATTCGATCAACAAAAAGTTTTCCATCAAGATGATCCATTTCGTGACCACACACAACAGCAGGATAACCAACCAAGTCATGTGTCACTTCTTTTTTACTTAAGTATGAATAACCAGTTACGACTACACGCGCAGGACGATAAATATACCCCTCTTGATTAGGGTATTTTTCATTAACTGATAAACAACCTTCACCTACCGAGATAGCAATCATTTGGTCGCTTTTAGCAATATACTTAGGATTAATTAGTAAATCTTCAACGATAATCTTATTATTTTCGTCGGGTACACGAAAATAGAACATTCGCTTTTCAATCCCATATTGTACTGCTGCGACCCCGACTGCTGGTCGAAATTTAGTGTTTGGTTGTTGCGAATCAGTTACATGGTAAATCATTTTTTGCGCTAACAAATCATCTTCTTCTGATAAAGGTAAGCTAACTTCTTTCGAAATTCTTCTTAACACCTTAGCTGGTAATTCTACTAATTTAACTTCAAACATAGTAAATATTATATATTATATTAATATAATGATTAGAATAATTTCTGGCAAGTATCGCCATCGTTTAATTAAGCAGCCAAAATTGGACTCTGCTCGTCCCACACAAGATCGAGTAAAAGAAGTAGTTTTTAACAGCTTAAGATTTAAAGAAAATAAAAAACTTTTTTTAGACCTTTTTGCCGGTTGTGGTTCAATTGGAATCGAAGCAATTAGCAATGGATTTGAAAAAACACATTTTATCGAAATTGATAAAAATAATGCAACAATTATCAAACAAAATTTAACAAATTTACAAATACAAAACTATGAACTTTTTCAAGAAAACGCAACGTTTTTTCTTGAAAAATGTAAATTTAAGTATGACGTTATCTACTTAGATCCGCCATATCTAGAAACCAAATTACTCAATGATGTTATACATCAAATTTATACAAAAAAACTATTAAAAAATGATGGCATCTTAATTGTCGAAACGCGTTTTGAAGAACAAATAAATACAGATGGTTTTAATAAGTTAAAAACTAAAAAGTTTGGACAAAATAAAGTCTTATTTCTAGCCTACTTAAACTAAATAATTTAATATAATTAGAATATGAACCAAAAAAAGACAACAATGCGTGTCGCCTTCCGCGATCGGCTATATTTATTTAAAAGTATGTATAAATTAACCAAACTTTGAAAAAAGTCTTTGGTAACAATTTTACTTAGTTTTTTTACCGCAATTGTAGCAGTATTTTTAATCCAAAACACCGGAATGTATATTCCTGGCCTTGAAGCAATTTCGCAAGGTTTTGGTCGTTTAGCATATTTTTTAATGCGTAAAAATGGTTACTCGAAAGATACATCATATTTAGTTTTCACCTTGCTTTTTTGAGGAATCAATTGTTTTTTCAACATTCCATTAATTATTTTTAGTTGAAAAAAAATCTCTAAAGAATTTAGTTTTCTTTCACTACTTTACATTGTTTTCAACTCAGTGTTCGCTGCGGCATTTTCGCTAATCCCTCACATCAAAGATGTTTACATTTTTAGCCATTTAGATGAAAATCTACCAGCAGCAATGCAACAATATGATTTTAATTTTGTGTCTTGAACATATCCAAACGACGCTTACAAACAACTTTCTGTATTTTTATACATGTTAATTTGAGGTGCGTATTTTGCAATTAACTGCACAATTCTTTTAATTGTTAACAGCTCAACCGGGGGTCCAGATTTTATTGGTGTTTATATCGCTAAAACAAAATATAAAGATTTTGGTACGGTTTTAACTATCTGTAATTTAATTTTTTTCATCGTTGGCTATATAATGGGTAGTTATATTCCGGTTTCAGAAAATATTAAATTACACAATATCACCGAATACAATGTTAGCGCATATGATATTAGTTTATTGTTTTCACCAAGTATGCTTGCCGCTATCTCGATGAGCCTGTTATTTAGCGCACTACTTAATAACCTATTTCCTAAATATAGTTTAGTACGCGCTGAAATCTACACAACAAAAGCAAACGAAATACGAAACCATATTATCGAACATCACAAACCTTATACACTAACTATTTACGAAGCAACGGGTGGCTACAACAACCAATCACAAACCGTCATCGTAACAACGTGTATGTATTTAGACACGGATGATTTGTTAGAAATAATTCGTTCGTACGACCCTAATTCCTTCTTTACTATTAGCAAAATTAAAAAAGTTGATGGTTATGTGTATGTCTACAAAGACAACTAGAATAGTATAATTTTAATAATGAAAACCGAAAGCCCATTTGATATTAATTTGCTAACAAATGTCCCTGCTGCTCCAGGGATTTATTTATGAAAAAATAAATTTGATGAAGTTATTTATGTTGGAAAAGCAATCAATTTAAAAAAACGTATGATGCAATACTTCAAAGGCAGTATTAATTCTTACAAAACTACATCAATGCTAAAACATATTTATGGTTTCGAGTTTATTATTTCCAAAAATGAAAAAGATGCCTTATTACTAGAACAAAGCTATATAAAAAAATTACGACCAAAATATAACATCTTACTAATGGATGATCGTTCTTATCCATACTTGAAAATTAAACAAAAAGATAATGGACTATCATTTACAAAAATTTATACACCAACCAAAGATGATGAAACAACCATTATTGTCGGACCTTTTGTTCCAAGTTTTGGTGCTAGCAAATTAGGTAAAATTCTAGAATCAATTGTTTGTACTGAAAACGGGTTGTTTATAAAACGCAAAGATAATGAATTTTGAAAAACAAAATTTGAACAGGCAAAAAATATCTTAAAAAATATTAAAACCTTTAAAAATGAACTCGTAGCCAAAGAAGAAACATATGCTACAAAATATATGTTTGAAGAATCAAACCGTATTAAAAAAGTATTAAATGCGATTAGTGATTTTGAAAGTAAGCAATTTTTTATACTTAACAAAGTAGATAATTTTGATGCTTTTTGCTTTAAACAAAATAACGATAAATTTTACGTGCAGGGAATTTTCTACCGTAATGGATTACAGGTGGGACAAATCTTCGAAAATGGCAATTCTAGCGCTGATCTTAAAACGGCGACAGAAAGTTTTTTAAAACATTTCTATACCCGTTATTTATTGCCTAAATACGTTGTGCTCAACGAGGATTTTCAGAATCCTAATTTAGACATAATGGATACAAAATTTTTGTTTCCTCAAAAAGGCGAATTAAAAGCTGTGATGAATTACTTAGAAGATTCAATAAAAATTAATATTGAAACATATCTGCAAAGCGAAAACGAAATCCGCAATTCATTAACAGATATTGCTAATGATTTAAATATTGAAAAACTTGCTAATTTTGTTATTTTGGATATTTCTCACACGGGCCAGGAAAATAAAATTGGTGCTGTAAATTTTTATTTGAACGGCAAAGAATATAAACCTCTTCATCGCTACTATAAATTAAGCAGCAATTCAACAGACGATTTTACTCTAATGCGAAAAACAATAAACAATATAATTGAGTATAAAATGTTGAAAAACATAGAAATAGATGTAATTTTTGTTGATGGAGGAAAACCGCAAATTACTGCTATAAAAGATATATTAAAGACTAACAACATTGATATAAATGTTGTTGGTTTAGTTAAAAATGATGCTCATATGACTAGTCATATTATTTTTAATAATAAAGAAATTTACTTAACTAATCAAAGCTCACTTGATTATTTAAGAAGAATTCAAGAGCAAGTTGATGCTCGCGCTAAAATTAAATTAAACAAAGCAAACCACAAACTAATTATGACTGATTCACTCAAAGAAATACCAAATATTAACGAACAAAAAATAAAACAATTATTAAATTATTTTAAAAGCTATGAAAATATTAAAAATGCATCACTAAAAGAGTTGGAGGAAACGCTTTCAAAAAAAGATGCTAAAAACGTTTATGAACACTTTTTGTTTAAGAAATAAACCACCTATGTTTTATTATGTTAAAATAAAATAACTGGGGGTTTAGTATAGTGGCAGTACTACAGATTCCAAACCTGTTTGTGTGGGTTCGATTCCTACAACCCCCGCCAGATAAAAGCAAGACGGTTCTCATCGTCTTTTTTATTTTTCATAAATCCAACATACCTATACAAAAGTTTTGAAATATTTTTTACACATTGATATACAACTTATATGTTTAAACATAACACTAAAATACATTCGATCAATAAAATCTCAAGACTTCATAAAACATATCTTTACATATAATAATTCTTATGCACTTAAAGCATTTCTGATTTATATATTGTATTACTCTTTTTATGGCGATTCTAAAAAACAACATTCTTTTTGAATGCTGTTTTTGTGTTGTTTTCAAAATATTAAATATTGTGAAATGATTTAAGAACTGAAACATCTGTTTTGAGTTGTGCGACATCTGTTTTGAGTTCGGCAACATCTTTTTCAAGTTTATCTAATCTGTTTGATAATCTAGTTTCAACTCCAGCAATTGCACCAAGGAGGGTTTTAGTAAGTGTCTCAAACTTTTCTTCAAATCTCGTTTCAAAGCTATCAAATCTCTTATCAATTTGATCAAATTTCTGATCTATTTGTTTGAATTTGTCATTTTCTGTTTTTTGTTTCATATTATTTTGATCTATTCTTGCAATTAATCAAAGGATATTAGGTTCATTTTCAAACATCATTTGAAACATATCAACATCCGAGTAACGTTTTAAAATAGACATTACCTCCTTCTTGGTTAGTTTAGTTGCATCTTTAATTAAATTATAAAGTGCATTTTTATTTTGGGACATAATTCACCTCCTTTCTTTTTTTATAACCACTTATATATGTATTCTGGAGGGGTGAAAATGCTGCAAAAAATAAGAAAATAAGAAAAACTGCTATTTTTTCATACCGGCTTAGTGATTAATTAGCAATAAAAATGCATTCATTTTACAAATTTAGTGCATTTTTTATCTATTTTCTCGCTTACTAAATATTATTTTTTGCATTAATGTCCACGTCTGTTTTAAAACATTTTTTGGTTGAATATAAAATTTAATTTTTATAAATGCTATGAGTTTTTTTAAATCAATTTGTTAAAAATATCCACTCAAATAGCGCACAAACTTATTGAAAATTTTTGTTGTTTGAAACTACTATTAAAAAATAATTTATTTCATTTTAGGGCGATATTTGGCCATTTTTTGTTTTTTGTTTTTTTGCAAACAGTTAAAATAAATTTGTTTATTGAAAACAAATGAAAGGAAATTATGAAAAAAGTAGACTAATCCTATTAGCTTTAAACGCTGTGTTGGCACTCACTATATCTACAATTAGCATTAGTTTTAAGCCAGCAAATAGTTCTAATCAATACAACATTAATAACCCTTATGTAATAAAATTCACAAATTCCAATAACAACAAACAGCCATTTTCAAAAACCGTAAAATTTGAAGAAAATGTTTTTAATACTTTTCAATCTAAACCTCATAAGAAAAAAGTATCGCACCAAAATATAACTTTAGTACTAATTGAAATGATTTTAATGTGGATACTATTGATGATTATATGAAACGAAACGAATTTATCAAAGATGAACCAAGAAGTTTTTCTAGCAAATTTAACAAACTTATGTTTTGAAAAGATAACCCCGATCTTTTTTCAATAGTTATGAAGCGTAACGATGAAAGTGCCACATTATTACAAAATGTTAGAGTTAACTTTCGTAATAGCAACAAGCAATTGTGTTTATTTATAAGTAATATTCTTTATACAAATATAAAACAGCATATATAATAAAAAATGATTGAATGTATTTTTCTTTTCACAGCAATTGAAAAAAGCGTATAACCTGCTTAATCTGGTATATATTATGTTATAATTTTGAAAGTATTGAATAAATACCACTTGTTTTAACAAATACCCAGGAGTAATAAATGGACATAGAACATAGAGAGAGAGAGAGAGAGAGAGATTTCTAAAAGAACAAATAATTACTTATTTAGGAAATAAGCGTTCTTTTCTCGTATCAATAGAAGAAATTTTAAAAACAATTTTAAAAGAATTAAATAAAGAAAAACTCGATGTGTTTGATGCTTTTTCGGGTTCGGGAATTGTTTCAAGATTTTTAAAACGATACTCTACTAATCTTTACACAAATGATTTAGAAAATTATTGCGAAACATTAAATAAATGTTATTTAAAAAACGAAAATGAAATTGATTTAAATCAACTTGATATGTACTACGATGAAATCAGTCAAAAGCTCGAAAATGAGCCGCTTTTTGATAATGGTTTTATTTATAAACTTTATGCTCCTCATGATGATAAAAATATAAAAGAAAATGATAGAGTCTTTTACACTTCTCGTAATGCAAAATATTTGGATACTGCTAGACAATACATCGAAAAAGTTCCCGAGCCTTATAAATCATTACTTTTAGGACCATTATTATATGAAGCATCAACAAAAAATAACACTGCCGGAATTTTTAAAGGTTTTTATAAAAATTCAGATACAAAAACTGGTCAATTTGGTGGTAATGGCAAATATGCGTTAAATAGAATTACGAGTGATATCAAAATTAAAAAGCCTGTTTTAAGTAAGTTTAATACTAATGTTCACGTTTTTAAAGGTGATGCTAATGAAATTTGTAAACAAATACCCAAAATCGATTTAGCTTACATCGACCCCCCATATAATCAGCATCCGTATGGTTCAAACTATTTTATGTTGAATTTAATAAATGATTATATCGAACCATCACCATCGAAAATTTCAAAAGTTTCTGGTATACCACAAAATTGGAACAAATCAAAGTATAATACGAAAAGTTCTGCACTAAAGCAAATGGAGAAATTGTGCAAGGATACTAAAGCATCATATCTTTTAATTTCATACAATTCAGAAGGATTTATACAAATAGACGAATTAGAAAAAATATTGAAAAAAATTGGCGATGTTAAAATAAAAAGTTTTAATTACATTACTTACAGAGGATCTAGAAATTTAAAAAATAGAAAGCCTTATGTTGAAGAATATTTAATTTTAGTGCATAAAAAGGAGATATTGTAATGATTGGAGACGTATTAAAAAGAGAGCTTTCTTTATTGCTAAACACATCAAAAAATAAGAATGCAAAAAATGCGTTTTGAAGATTAATTAGAGATATTGCAGTACAAGATATTAAAGAATTTGCTAAACCCATTGACAGCCAAACATTAATTGACTGCTATTATAAAATTCTGAATTCTAACTTGTCTTATATACCTTCATATTTTCAAGAAACTCTTAAATCAAATAAACAAAAAAGATATAGAGTAATATTAAGAAATATATTCACAAGTAATGCAAATCATAAAGATGGACTTATACATCAAAAAGGAATTGAATATAAAACTGAACATAATCTCGTCAGAGCTGGAAAAAAAATTATTTATAAATGAAATGAGAAATTTAATAATACAGGAAAAGGAGAATAAATAATGATTATTAAAAATGAAAGCCTTTCTAATGAATATATAAAAATTTATAGTTTAAAAGATGAAAAAATATCATTTCCAATTTTTCAACGTCCTTATTCTTGAAAAATCGAACAAATCGAAGCAATAAAAGAAGATTTACTCAAGGGTATAGAAAATAAAGATTGTGATTTTTACTTACTTGATTTTATTTGTTACAAAAACAACGATAAACTAATGATTGCTGATGGACAACAAAGACTTGTGACAATAAATAATTTAATTAAAGCAATCAAGGACCACATAAATGAAAAAGAACTAAAAAATATTAGCATAGAGATGTTTAATTTAAGTTACGATATATATGAGCAAAATAAAAAATACAAAGACCATTTTATTAATAATGTAATTAAAAATCCTTTTAAAAAAATTTATTTGAATTTTAAAAGTTTTTTATTAAATCACGAAGACAAAATAAGAGAAATCATTGACATTATTAAAAACAGAATGTACATATATAAAAAAATATGTAAGAACGCGGACGATGCGTTTAGTATATTTCAACAAATAAATAGTGGTGGAAAACCACTACAAAAAGATGATATCTTGGCAACTGCGCTAAATCATGGTGCTAAAAAATTTGATGTTAAAATAGAGAATAAAATACCAAAACTAACGCAAAAAACGTTAGCTTATTACAAACACAAAACACAAAATATCACGAAAACTATAGGTCCTATCGAAATGTTTGCTTTTTTAAATCAACACGTCATAAATAACGAAGATGATTTTAAAAATTTTAATACGATTATTTCTAATTTAAAAGAAATTGATAACGACCCCATTACAACGGTTATCAAAGATATGAATAGACCCGCAATCTTAGATGTATTATATGCGTTACACATAAAGAATAAATTACCATTAAAATATGACCATCCTTTTTTTCAAAAAATAATATTTCCATTAATGATGGTAAGTATTGTTTTTTCTTTCAAAAAAGTTAACCCATCCAAATTTTTACAAATAATTCAAGAAATAATAAAAGAAATAAATACAGGAACGGCGGCAGAAAAAATATCTAAATTATTAATAAACAAAATCAATAACGATGAAGTAACGTTAAAAATTGATTTTGATGAATTTAAAAATAAATTAGGAGATCCAAAAATAAAACCTCAATATAAAAAAGCATTACTTCTTCTTGGCATAATCATGAAAAACAACGCTTTAAAAGTGGACACTAAAAATATAAATCTTGAGCATATATTCCCGCAAAATCCAAATTCTGATTGAATAATGATAGGAGGTTGACCAACTGATTCGGAAGAAAAAAATAAACTAATTGAAAATATCGGAAATATGTTTCTTCTTCCTGAAGCATGCAACAAAAGAATTAAAAATGAATATGTTGATCAAAAAAAATCGGCATATGAAAAAGCCTGAAAAAATGATGAAGTTTTAAAAAACACTGAAATTAATAAAATCAATATAGATGAATTTGAAACTGAAAAAGAAAAATATATCTATAAAAGACAAGAAAAAATAGCACACATAATATATGATAATTTTCCCTTTGCACAAATAATGATTAAAAAAGATCAATAGTCGATAAATTAATTCAAACAAATAAAAGATTAAAATTATTTATTAAAAATAAGAAATGAAAAATATATTGGTTTTTCATATAAATCATGAATTACAAACAATTTAATAATTGGTAATAAAAAAACAAAATCATTGTTTTTTTATTTTTCCATTAATTTAGTAACAATAACCGCCATTGCTTTAGTACTTATCAATGCCGATTCATCAGTAATAACAAAATTACTGTTGTGATGCTATGAAAGATGATTCTTTATGCCGCCACCAACATAAAAGAAACAGCTTGGAACTTTATTTGCTACATAAGCAAAATCCTCGCTTGCTGACAAAATATCTCCCAATTCATTTACTGCTTTTATTTCTGGTAAATTTGCTTCTTTTAATGACTTGAGTGCTAAATCTGTAAGTTCATTATTATTAACTAAAACCGGATAATCAATTTGACGCTTAACTTTAATTTTAAGACTTAACGCTAAGGCAAACCCTTTTGCTATTTTATTAATTTCTTCAGCAATTAATTCACCTATTTCATCCTTTGCATATCTAACATCACACTCTAAATTTACTTTTTCTTGAATAATATTAAATGTACCCTCGCCCGCAAATGAACCCACACTCAAAACGGCACGATCATTTGATGAAATCCGGCGACTAATGATTGTTTGTAAAGCAGTTACTAAGTAAGATGCTGCAACAATAGCATCATTGGCTTTTTCAGGTTGCGAACCATGCCCACCTTTACCAATAATGCAAATCTCATATTTATCACGCGCTTGTTGTGCTTCATTGAAGCGGAAATATACCTCTCCAGTTTCATAATTGCCTAAAACATGAATTCCTAAGGCATAATCAATATTTTCTAATAAACCCGCTTCAATCATTTCTTTAGCACCACCTGGTGGTGTTTCTTCAGCGTGTTGATGCATAATAACAATCTTACCTTTTAACTCGTTTTTAAACTCGATTAAAACATCAGCCAAAATCATTAAATACGCCGTGTGCACATCATGGCCACAAGCATGCATAGCACCATTTTTTGATTTATAAGACAAAGTTGTAGTTTCCTTGATTGGTAAACCGTCAAAATCTGCCCTAATTAAAATAGTTTTTCCTGGTTTTTTAGAATCTATTGTTATAGTAAAACCCAAATTATTACTAGATAAAGGTCGTGAAAATATTACATCTTTATTTGCGTAAAAATCTTTTATAAATTTTGCGGTTTTAAATTCTTTAAAACTAACTTCCGGGTTAGCGTGTAAATGGTGGCGAATCTTAATTAATTCTTCCTTTTTCTCTTCAATTTTAGTTAATAATTTAGCTAATAAACTCATATTGATTCCTTTTTCTAATTTAATTTTAAATTAGAATAAAAAATATTCAAGCAAAAAGTTATTTGCAACAAATAGTTTTATATTAATTAACCGTTTTCCCTTCTATCAGAAAACAATAATAGCTAGTATTTTACCTCACTCTTTTCGTAGAGTGTCAATATGTATAACGTTTTATTCGGTCTGTTTGTTATTAAATATTAGATTTTAGCGTATTTTAATATATAACATTAATTATTTGTGTTGCATTAATCATTTTAACTAAAAAGATACTTCAATTTTCTTAAAATAATTATTGTGTTATCTCTCTTCATTTAATATCAGAAAAGTTTTTGGTTCTAATTTGTGGATATCCTTTATAAAATTCGATATGACCTAACACTGCTAAATCATAAACTTTATTTTCATCAACTTGATCTTCATTACGATACCTAAAAATACTTGCAACCCATTTTCACTCGTTGCCTTTTTTGACTTTGAGATTTAACTTATAACAAATACCATCTTTGGTATCGATGGATACAACATATAACTTTACGTGTCCATAAAATATAAATACTTTACCCTCTTCTATTTGATTTGACAACCTATTTAAAGATTTTTTGGGTATTGTTTTTGTAATCTGTTTCCCGTTTTTACCTTTAGATTGTATTACTAAAGGATTTTCTTTAGTGTGTGTTGTTGCACTAAAACTTGTTCCTTCCTCTTTAGGAAGTAGTAAATTCAATGCCGATTCTAACATATCATCTATTTTTTCACCAGATAATTTTTTAATATATTGTTTTACTTCTCTATTAGTTGCATAATTATGTATTAATGAACAACCATCAATATGTTTCGAAGATGGTTTCTTTGACAAAAAGGCACGCTTATTTGATGTCTTATGAGTAAAGCTTAATTCGGCTTTTTTACATTCTGGACAGAACATTTTACCTCGGTATTTCAAAATGTTACCATTGTTTTTTTCATACTCTTTTTGCACAACAAATAAGTCATAAATTTCTTTGTCAACACTATAATAAAATTCCATAAAACATTTATTCGCCATAAATTTACATCCTTATTTTGATTAAACTTTTTTTATATTATATATAAATATTTGTTTTCAAATAAGATATAAATAATGCAAAATAATCATTAAAACTAATATTTTTATCAAATATCATTAAACTCCTGTAAAAATATTTCGGTTCTTAATAAAACTTGTTTTAATTATTTTTTATTTACCTTTCTTGCAAAAATACAAAATGTATTTAAATAACATTTGTTAATTATCGAAATACTAAAAGTATAAACATAAAATAGAATCAATTACTTATCTATTTATATTGTTTCGATATAAAAAACAGCATTTTTGCTGTTTTTTTCTTAAACAAGTTCGATTACTGCCATTCTTGTGTTGTCACCAAGACGACGTGGTAATTTAATAATTCTTGTGTAACCACCATTACGTTTTGCATATTTAGGCCCTATTTTGCTAAATAAGTGTTGTAGAATGGTTTCTTTTTCACTAACATTCACATTTCTTAAGAATGCTGCTGCTTGTCTTCTTGAAGCCAAAGTGTTAGTTTTAGCTTTTGTAATCATTTTATCAACATGTTTACGAAGTTCTTTTGCTCTAGTAATGGTTGTGGTGATTTTACCGTATCTTAACACATCAGTAGTTAATGAACGCATCACTCCGTGTCTTCATGTTGTGTTACGGCGATAAAGTTGTTTTGGATTAGCCATTATTGTTCTCCTTTTTGTAGTTCAAGTCCATGTTCTTTAAGTTTGTCAACAATTTCTTTTGTTGATAATGCACCAAGGTTCTTAACTTGTTTTAGTTCTTCGAATGTCATTTGGGTAAGTTGGTTAATTGTAGTAATACCATGTCTACGGAGTGAGTTACTGCTTCGTGGCGAAAGATTAAGTTCGCTGAGTTCAAGCGAATTTGATGTTGATTCAGTAACTTTGGTACTTTCTGTAGCAAAAACATCGATTTCTTCAAGGTTTTCAACATTACCAATTACTTGGAAGTGAGCAATAAGAATTTGTGCTGCTTGTGATAACACATCTTTAGCTGTTACAGTATTGTTGGTAGTGATATCAACAGTTAGCTTTTCTTCAATTTTTACTGAAGCAGAGTTAAGTTCTTCGACACTGATGCTAACATTTTTAATTGGTGAAAAATCACTATCAACAGCAATAATTTTTGCAGTTTGAAATGCTGAATTGCTGGTTGCTAATTTAGCTGATTTTTCTTCAACAAGTTCTTTGTTCTCTTCAAATGATTTAAAACCACGACCAGAAGTTAAGAATAACTCGAATTCAAGTTTGCCTTTATCGGCGGTAGCAATTTCGGTTTCACGGTTTACAACTTGAACACCGCCTTCACCAGTAATAGTTAAATCATCACCAGTATATGTTTGACGACCGGCTTTGTCGGCTTTAAAAGTAACTTTAACAATGTCGCCATCTTTAAATAATTCTGGGTTGTACGAGAAATTAAGTTTACGTACGTTAAGAATTAATCTAGTAATATCTTCAACAACACCTGGTAAGGTTTCAAATTCGTGACGCACATTTGCGATACGAATTGCAAATGGTGCAATACCTGAAATTGAAGATAAAAGGGTACGACGAAGGGCGACACCAATTGTGTTCCCTAGTCCTCTTTCAAGGGGTTGGATGGTAAATTGTGATTGGTACTCAGAAATTGATTTTTCTTTAGTCTCACGGTATTTAAGTTTTGTGTATTTATCCATACTTCCCTCTCTATCTTGCTTTTAATCTTTTAAGTACTTTTTTAGGTGGTCTGGTTCCGTTGTGAGGAACTGGAGTAACATCTTTAATTTCTTTAACAGTAATGCCTGAAACTTCAATTTGTTTACGCGCAGCATCTTTACCCGAACCTAGACCTTTAAGTTCAACTTTTACTTCTTTAATGCCGTGTTCTTTAGCTGATTCACTGGCTGCAGCAGCAGCTAGACCAGCAGCATAAGGAGTTTTTTTCTTGGTTCCTTTATAACCAATTGCTCCTGAACTGCTTCAAGCAATAACATTACCTTTTAAATCAGTAAAGGTCACAATGGTGTTTTGGTGGGTTGAGTGGATGTGGGCAATACCAGAAGTAATGTTTTTGCTTTTAACTTTTTTAACAACTTTTGCTTTTGATTTAGGTGCTGCCATGATTATTTACCTTTCTTTCCAGCCACGGTTTTTCTTGGGCCTTTTCTTGTTCGCGCATTCTTTTGAGTTACTTGTCCACGAACTGGTAATCCTTTTCTGTGACGAATGCCCCGGTATGATTTAATTTCCATTAAACGTTTAATGTTTAATGAAGTTTCACGACGTAAATCACCTTCGGTTTGGTATTTTTTAGCTTCTTCACGAATTGCTGTTAGTTGATCTTCACTAAGATCTTTGACACGGATATTTTCATCAACTTTAACATTTTTAAGAATTTGTTGTGCTAAAGTTTTACCAATTCCGTAAATGTAAGTTAAAGAGATTACAACTCTTTTGTCATTAGGTATTTCAACGTTTAAAATTCTCGCCATATTTATCCTTGTCTTTGTTTGTGTTTAGGATTAGATTTACAAATAATTCTAATCACACTATTACGTTTGATAATTTTACAGTCCTTGCAAATTGTTTTTACACTTGCTCTTACTTTCATAATGTCTCCTTATTTGTGTCTGTAAGTAATTCGTCCTTTTTGTAAGTCGTAAGGACTAATTTCAATATCGACTGTATCGCCTGGAAGAATCCGGATATGAAATTGCCGGATTTTACCAGAAATATGGCAATTGATTACCATGCCATTTTCTAAAGTAACTTCATAGCTCTCATTTGAGTGCATTTTGGTTACTTTACCCTGCATTTTAATTGCATCTTTTGCCATCTAAATTCCTTTCGATAAGATTATGCCATGACCATCTTTAATTAAAACGGTATGTTCATAGTGGGCTGTATTTTTTTTGTCTTGGCTCGATACAGTTCAGCCATCTTGTGCGATTTTAATTTTAGGTGAATTTTGCAAAATCATTGGTTCAATGCAAATTACCATCCCATCTTGTAAAAGCATTCCGGTTCCTGGTTTGCCGTCATTGGGTACATAAGGATCTTCATGTAATTTTTTACCAATCCCATGTCCTGTGAATTCTTTCGGAGTAAAGTAACCTTGTTTTTTAATGTATGTACCAATAGCGTGCGAAATATCGCCAACGCGAGCGCCTTTTTTGATGGCGTTAAAGCCTGCATAAAAAGCGTTTTTTGCAACTTCAACTAATTTTTTATCAGCGTAAGTACCTTCACCAGCGATTTTGGTAAAAGCCGAATCGGAGTTGTATCCTTCATAAATACATCCGGCATCAATTTTTACAACATCATTTTCTTGAATGATGTAATTACTAGGAATACCGTGAATTAACTCGTCATTAACGCTAATACAAATTGTTTTGGGAAAACCATATAAACCTAAAAAAGCAGGTTTGGCTCCACGTTTAGTAATTTCTTTAAAAGCAATCGCATCTAGTGCTTCTAAAGAAATTCCTGGACTTACGAGGTCGTAAAGTATTTGTTTAACTTCGGCCAGGATTTGACAAGATTTGGTGATTTTCGCGATCTCGTCTTTAGTTTTGATCAAGGCCATTAATAAAGATCCTTCATAATGGCTGATGCGATTTTCTCTGATTTATTGTCGCCGCTGTATGTCACTAAAAGATTGTGTTCTTTATAGTAATTAATAAGCGGAAGGGTTTGTTTTTCGTAAACTACAAGACGTTTTTTAATTGCTTCAGGAGTGTCATCTTTACGTTGGAGAAGTAAAGTTTCATCAACTTCACATTTATTAACTAGTTTACTTGGAAAAAACTTGAGATGATAATTTTTTTGACACTTTGGACAAAAACGACGTCCACTAAGTCGCTCAATTAGCACATCGTGTGGTGCTTCGAGCAAAATAGCTTTAGTAATTTTAACGCCTTCGAGTTCAAGCGAAGTTAAAAATTCGGCTTGGTTGATGGTACGTGGGTAACCATCAAGAATAAAGGCTTTTGATTCTTTTTTCAGTTTAAGTGTAACTTTTTTAACTAGCGCGTTTGTTAGTTCGTCATCAACGTAATTTCCAGCTTCAACGATCGCTTTTAGTTTTAAACCTAGTTCTGATCCACTGGCAATTTCGTTTCGGAAAAGAACACCCGTTGAGATGTGTTCGATGTTTTTTTCTTTAGCGATGATTGAGGCGACGGTACCTTTACCAACGCCGGGCGCACCTAAAAATAAAATATTTATCATAATAGTCCTTTATGGTCTTTGAATGACTTCGCTTTTTTATTGCTCATTGACATTTTTTGCGATTTGAACCGCGCTTTAACTTGTGAAACGGTTTCTAATGAAACCGACACAAGAATCATCATCGATGTTCCACCAAAGGCAATACCTTGTGGCATACCAAGCATTACCATTATAAATTGAATAGCTGCTAAGGTGGTTAAGTAGAACGCAGAGAAGATTGACAAACGGAAAACAACACCAATTAAGTAGTTTTCTGTATCTTCACCTGGACGAATTCCAGGAATAAAGGTACTTGATTTAACAAAATCCTCAGCAATTTTATCAATCCGGGGTTGTTGTAAACCAATAATAATTGAAAATATAAACGTTACAATTACAAGCAAACTAAACCCGATTGGTTGGTGGAATTGTAAATTGTTTTGAATTCAAAATTTACCATAGTTAGTATCACTTAAAAGGCCAGCGATCATGTTCGGAAATGAAAGCGCCATAAAAGCGAAAATAATTGGCATAATTCCGGCTGGGTTAGCCTTAATTGGTAATTTACCCATTTCTTTTACTTGACTACTACGTCCTGCTCCAATTTGTTGGATAGGAATATGACGTTCTGCAAGATAAAAGAAAATAATCACCACAATTAAAATTAAATATCCAGCTAAATAAGTAATAAATTTAATAATTCCGTTAAGTAAACCTGGTGAATTAAGGTCGCCAACATAATGACGAAATGCCATTTGGAAAGTTGCTGGTAATCCCATTGCAATTCCAACAAAAATAATTAAACTGGTTCCGTTTCCAATTCCTTTAGCAGTGATTTCTTCCCCTAGAAATAGGGCAATTAATGAACCACCGACAAGAATAAAAGGAATAAAACCATAAATTACAAAATTGTTATCAGTGCTAAATTGAATAATTTGCCCTGCTTGCAATGATTTAGCTAACAAAATTGCTTGGGGAAAGGAAATAATTAAGGTTAAAACTCTGGTGATGACATTAATTTTTTTCCGTCCTTGTGGACCAGATTGACTTAACTTTAAAATTGGTGGGAATAATCTAGTTTGCAACAAGGACATAATTAAACTTGCTGAAATGAAAGGACTAATCCCAAGCGCCATTAATGAAAACTGTTTCAATCCTCCGCCTGAAACCATATTTAAGGTGCTAAAGAATGTACTATTTTCAACGCCGGCGCCAATTTTAACATAAGGAATCCGAATTTGCGTTCCGATGATGAATAAAAGCAGTAATAAAAAGGTAAAAATACTCTTTTTTAGAATTGGGTGGTTGCCTCAAAAATGATCCCATTTCTTTTTAAAGAAATAGAATGCTTTAGAAATGGCAAAGCCAAGGTTGCTAAAAAAGTTATTTTTATTCATTAAATTACCTCGATTTTTCCTCCGAGTTTCTCAACAGCAGCTTGTGCTGAGTTAGAAACCGCGTGCACTTGCACGGTTAGTTTTTTGGTTAATTTACCATTACCTAATAATTTTATATCTTGATAATTTTTTGTTGCCAATCTTAAAGATCTAAGCTTTTCGATTGTTACAACTTCGTTTGCTTTGAAGTGTTTTTCAAGATCACTAAGGTTGATAACTTGGTATTCAATGTGATTAACGTTGTTAAATCCACGTTTACCAATTCTTCTAAATCAAGGAGTTTGACCCCCTTCAAAACCTAGTCTGTGACCTTTACGTTTGTTTTGACCTGATTGACCTTTACCAGCTTGTTTCCCTTTACCTGCAGCGTGACCACGCCCTTTACGGTGTTTTTCTGGACGAGCATTATCTGTTGCTTTTAAATGATGTAATTCCATGATGCTCCTTAAATAATTTCCTCAAGTTTTTTGTCACGAAGTGCAGCGATTTGTTCAGGTGTTCTTAACATTTTAAGCGCTTTTAATGTTGCTTTAACAACATTTGCTTTTGAACGTGAGCCATAAGTTTTAGTAACAATGTCACTGTAACCTGCTAGCTCAACAACGGCACGAACTGATCCTGAAGCAATAATCCCTTTCCCTTTTGGTGCTGGTTTTAAAATCACTTTTGAAGATAAAAACTTACTGGTGATTTCGTGAGGGATAGTAGTTTTGTTTTTAATCAAAGGCACTTCAACAAGGTGGTTACGAGCGTCTTTAACTGCTTTTTTAATTGCATCTGGAACTTCTTTTGATTTTCCATGACCGTAACCAACGCTACCTTTTTTGTTTCCAACAACTACAAAGGCTGAGAATGAGAAGTTACGACCACCCTTAACAACTTTAGTTACCCGAGCAATGTCAATAACTTTTTCTGAAAATTCATTATCATTTTTTTTACGAAGTTGTGGTTTAGTATCACGTTGTTTATCACGTGGTGCCCGTGGGGTACGAGTGCTGGTTGCTGATTTTTCGTTTTTTTGGTCATGATTTTCAACAATCGCATCTTTTTTGTTTTTGTCAGCTTCTTTTTTACTTGCGCTAATTACTTTGGTAGCAGCAGCTGGTTGTTTAAATTCTTTCTTTTCTTCCATTAGAATTTCACTCCTTCTTTTCTTACTGCATCGGCAAAGGCTTTAACACGACCATGGTAAATGTAACCTGAACGATCAAAAACTACTTTTTTAATCTTTTTGGTAATTAGTAATTTACCAAATTCTGAACCAAGTGCTGAAGCTGCGGCAATATTTCCGCCGTATGTTTTATTTTTTGCAGTGTTTGATGATGCTAATGTTACCCCATGTTCATCATCAATGGCTTGAGCGTAGAAATTAGTAAGTGATTTGAAAACACTGATCCGAGGTACGGCTTTTGTACCAGAAAGATTTCTTCTGATTCTGGCATGCTTGATTTGACGTGCTTGATTTCTTGATAATTGCATATATCTTCCTTATCTTGCTTACTTCGAAGCAGTTTTCCCTTCTTTAGTTTTAATCACTTCATCTTTGTAGGCCATCCCTTTACCTGAGTATGGGTTAGGGGTTCTAACTTTTCTAATTTTTGCTGCAAATTCACCAACTGCTTGTTTATCGATTCCTGAAACAATTGCTTCAAGAGGTTTAGGTACTTCAAGTTTAATTCCTTCTGGAATATCTAAAAGTACTGGGTGTGAATAACCGGCTAATACTTCAAGTTGGTTGCCTTTAAGAGCCATTTTGTAACCAACCCCTTTAAGAACTAGTTCCTTTTTAAAACCAGTTGTAACTCCAGTTAGCATCGCTGCTAATAGTGAGTTGGTTGTACCATGAAGTTGTTTAGTGTGTTTTTCTTCGTTAAGACGTTTGGTTGTTAATTCAGTTCCATTTACATTAATGGTAATTAAATTACTAAATTGTCTTGACAATTCGCCTTTTGGGCCTTTAACAGTTACAAAATTGTTGTTGTTGATAATTTCTACTCCCGCTGGAATAGTTAAAATTCGATTTCCTACCCGCGACATATTATCATACGAAGGCGATGACTTCACCACCTACGTTTTCCTTTCTTGCTTGTTTATCTGTTAAAAGACCTTTTGAGGTTGAGATGATTGCAACACCGTATCCTGAAAGCACGCTTGGTACATTTGCGGCTTCGACATAAACACGTAAACCTGGTTTTGATATACGTTTGATGTCAGTAATAACTGGGGTGTTACCTTTATATTTAAGACTTACGGTTAATTCTTTTTTCTTATCTTTTGTTGTTACAACTTCAAAATCATTAATAAATCCTTGTTCTTTAACAATTTTTAGAATTGCTTCTTTTTTGGTTGAGTGAGGCATAGAAACTTGTTTGTGTTTACGTTGTGACGCATTTTTAATGCGAACAATCATATCTGAAATTGGATCTGTGATAAAAGCCATAATTATCAGCTCGCTTTCTTAACGCCAGGAATTTTGCCTTCGTGGGCAAGATTTCTGAAACAAATTCTACAAATTTTAAATTTACGCATAACAGCATGGTTACGACCACATAATTGACAACGAGTGTAAGCGCGTGTTGAAAATTTTGGGTGTTTTTCTGCTTTTGCCTTTAATGATGTTTTTGCCATTCTATTTCTCACTTCCTGCAAATGGCATTCCTAATTTTTCTAGTAATGCTTTTGCTTCTTTATCACTATTTGCTGTTGTAACAATAATTACATCTAGTCCCTTAATTTTACGAATTTTATCAAATTCGATTTCTGGGAAGATGATTTGTTCTTTAATTCCAAGCGCAAAGTTACCACGACCATCAAAGGCTTTAGGGTTAACACCACGAAAATCTCTGATCCGAGGCATTGCTACGTGAATTAATTTTTCTAAGAAGTCTCACATTTTTTGACGTCTTAGGGTTACTTTACCACCCATTGGCATTCCTTCACGAAGTTTTCATGAAGCAAGTGATTTTTTCGCAACGGTTTGGTAAGGTTTTTGACTAGTAATTTGTTTAAGTTCATTAAGAACCTCTTCAATCGCTTTTGAGTTTGTAACTTCCTTGCCCGCGGTCATATTAAGCATAATTTTTTCAATCCGAGGCACTTGCATTACAGAAGTATAGTTAAATTCTTTAAACAATTCATTACGAACTTTAGATTCATATAATTTTTGTAATCTCATTATCTACACCTCTTTTCCTGTCTTACGAGCGATTCTTATTTTTTTACCTTCTTTATCAACTTTAAAACCTAATTTTGAGTGCATAGCAGGTTTACCTTTAGCAGCTTTTTTAACAACAAGTGCTAGGTTTGAAAGATGAATTGGTCCTTCAAAGGTAACAATGCCACCTTCAGTGTTTTGTTGTGAAGGTTTTTTGTGTTTGGTTAACATATTTAATTCTTGCACGGTTGCGGTATTGTTTTTAGCTTGAATAGCTAAAATCCGACCACTTTTGCCTTTTTCTTTACCGGCTAGAACAACGACTTCATCATTCTTTTTAAGCTTTGTTTTCATCGTTACTCCTATCATACTTCGGGTGCTAATGAAACAATTTTAGCAAACCCTAAATCACGCAATTCACGTGCTACTGACCCAAACACACGAGTACCACGAGGCGTTTTATCTTCTTTAATAAGTACTACAGCATTATCATCGAAACGAATGTATGAACCATTGCTACGACGAATTCCGTATTTACTACGTACAACAACCGCTTTAACAACTTGTCCTTCTTTAACAAGACCGTCAGGTTGTGCTTTAATTACTGAACATGTAACAATATCACCAATGTATGAAGATTTTTTAACGCTACCACCAACATTACGAATCACTCTTACAAGTTTTGCGCCTGAGTTATCGGCAACATTTGCAACTGATAATTCTTGAATCATTATTCAGCTCCTTGAAGTGCTTTTTCTTTAATTGTTACAAGACGGAAATGTTTTGTTTTTGAAACAGGACGAGTTTCCATAATTGAAACAATATCATTTAAACTAGCTTCTTGTTTTTCGTCATGTACAGCAAAACGTTTTGTTGATTTGAAACGTTTTTGGTAAGTTGGGTGGTTTTTGTAAGTATCAACAGCAACAATAATAGTTTTAGCGTTTTTGGTTGAAACTACTTTCCCAACAAGCGTTTTTCTTGAGGTTTCGCGCATTATTTATCTCCTTTTTCAAGAGCATTAAGAGCAGTTAGGGCTCTTGCAATATCTCTTCTAATTGCTTGAATGTGGTGTGTTTGATCTGCTTGTCCAGTTTTATTTTTAAATCTTAAGGTAAATAATTTTGCTTTAAGATCTTCAACAAGAGTTTCAAGTTCTTGTTTACTTTTTTCGCTGAAAACTTTGTATTTCATTATTTACCTCCATCAATTTGTGTTTCTTTTTTCACAATTTTAAATTTAACAGGGAGTTTGTGTCCACCTAAACGTAACGCTTCACGAGCAACAGTTTCGTTAACACCTTTAACTTCAAACATCATGGTATCAACTTTAACAACTGCTGCTCATTTTTCTGGTGAACCCTTACCTGAACCCATCCGAACACCAATTGGTTTTGATGTTAATGAAAGGTGAGGGAAAATCCGAATGAACACTTGACCTTCTCTCCCCATGTGACGGGTAATCGCGATCCGAGCTGCTTCAATTTGACGTGCTGAGATTCAAGCGCTGGTTTGTGCTTGTAAACCATACTCACCAAATGAAACACGATTTCCTTTAAATGCTTTAGTTTTGTCGTGAGGAATTCTAAATACACGTCTGTGTTTAGTCTTTTTGGGTTGTAACATCTTTGTTACCTCCTTCAAGAATTTCGCCAAGTGAAATTCATACTTTAACCCCAATTGCTCCATAAGTTGTACGAGCAGTAGCGGTTGCATAATCCACTTTTTGTCTTAGGGTGTGAAGTTTCATTTCACCTTCACTATATCCTTCGGTACGAGCCATATCAACTCCGTTAAGACGGCCTGAAACTGAAGTTTTAATTCCTTTTGCGCCGGCTTTCATTGCATTTCTAATTACAAATTTTTGCGCAATTCTAAAGCTTTCACGATTTTCTAATTTAACGGCAATTTGTTCCGCTGCTAAACGAGCGTTTAATTCTGGTTTAGCAATGTTTTGCACATCAATTGTGATTTCTAATTTACGGTTTCTAATGGTTTTTTGTAGTTTAGCTGTTACTAATTTAATATTTTCACCATTTTGACCTAATAAAGCACCTGATTTAGCACTGTGTACTCTAACAAGTACTTTGTTTTCTTTATTACGTTTAATTTCCACTTTACCAATTTGGTATTGACGAACCAAGTTATTAAAGAATTTGTAGATTTTTTGATCTTCTAAAAGTAAGTTACTAAAGTTTGCTTTTTCGGCAAATCATTTTGAGTTGTGTTCTTTTGTGATTCCGAAACGGAAGCCATTTGGATTAACTTTTTGTCCCATTATTTAGTTCCTTTTGCTTTAGCTGTTTTTGTTGTTTTTTCTTTAACTTTTACTTCTTTTTTTGTCGTTGATTTTGCTGCTGTTGTTTTAGCTTTAGCAGGTTTTTTATCAGCAACTTTTTGTTTAGGTTCTTTTACTTCTTTGGTAACTGGTTTAGTGGTTTTTTCTTCTTGTTTTGGTGTGCTAACGCCAATCGTTAAGTGCGAAGTTCTTTTTAAAATTGGTTTAGCGGTTCCCCGTGAGTGAGGTTGGAATCTTTTAAGGGTTGGTCCTTCATTAACAAGGACTTCAGAAACAACTAATTTTGATGCATCTAATCCGTGGTTGTTAACGGCATTAGCGATCGCTGAGTTAAGTAATGTGATGAATAATAATGATGCTTTTTTACGAGTATTTCTAAGAATATCAACTGATTGTGCAACAGTTTTGCCACGGAATAAATCCGCTACTAAACGTGCTTTACGAGCTGAAATTCTTTGCATTTTTGTATGTGCGTAAACTGTATTGTTTTTCATTATTTCTTCTTACCTTTGTCAGCACCATGACCTGTAAAGGTTCTTGTTGGACTAAATTCACCAAGTTTGTGTCCAACCATATCATCTGTTACATACACTTCAATAAATTTATTTCCATTGTGAACTAGGAAAGTTAAACCAATAAAGTCAGGGAAGATTGTTGAACGACGTGATCATGTTTTGATTGGTTTTTTAGGCGCTTTTTTGTTAACGATCGCATCGACTTTTTTAAGTAAATGTTCGTCTGCAAATGGGCCTTTAGCTAAACTTCTTGCCATTATTTAGTTTCCTTTCTTCTTCTTAAAATCAATTTAGTTGAAGCTTTTTTGTTGTTTCTTGTTTTAACACCAAGAGCTTTTTTACCTCAAGGTGTAAGTGGCGACTTACGTCCAATTGGTTGTTTACCTTCACCACCACCGTGTGGGTGGTCGTTAGGGTTCATTACCGAACCACGAACAGTTGGACGAATCCCTTTGTGGCGATTAATTCCGGCTTTACCAACATTAACTAGTAAGTGTTCTTCGTTTCCAACTTCACCGATGGTTGCACGACATCTTGCTAAAATCCGACGCATTTCGCCTGATTTCAATCTCAAGACAACGTATTTACCATCATCATCTTTACCAAGGATTTGCGCACTATTACCCGCTGAACGAGCAATAACACCTCCTCCTCCTGGTTGCATTTCAACGTTATGTACAACTGTACCTTCAGGAATATTTGCAAGTGGTAAAGCGTTACCAACAAGAATATCAACGTTATCTCCTGAAACAACTTTAGTCCCTAATTTCATTCCCTTAGGTGCTAAAATATATCTTTTTTCACCATCAACATATGCCAATAAGCAAATATTTGCTGAACGGTTTGGATCGTATTCAATTGTCTTGACAATTGCTGGAATATTATCTTTATTACGTTTAAAGTCAATTACACGGTAAAAGCGTTTTACTCTTCCACCTTTGTGACGAACTGTAATTTTTCCTTGATTATTACGACCTGATTTCTTTTTTAGAATGGTAAGTAATGACTTTTCTGGCTCATGACCTGAAAGTGTTACTGAATAATCAAGTTGAGACATATTACGACGACCATTGGTTGTAGGCTTAAAATGTTTCAAAGCCATATTTGTCTCCTTTGCTTAAAAATAATTGCGGATTTCTCTTTTAAGCAGTTATGTTCCGCGTTATATTAATTATTCTTCTTTTGTTTTTTTAGTTCTTCTTGTTTTTTTGATAGGAATTTCACCTGTCTCGTTGATTGATTTTGTAATCGCTTCTTTAACAATTTTGTTTTCAACGGTTTTAATTTTCTTTCTTGCTGATTCAAGAATTTCAGCCAATTCAAGCATGTCTTCGCCTGCGCCAGCACTTTCTAATTGTGCTTGAAGCTTGGTTGGTTTTTTAGCTCTTTTTGGTTTTGGTTTTTCTTCAACGATTGCTTCGACATCTTTTTTAGTTGCTCTTTTAGCAGTTTTCTTAGGTTTGTCTTCAATAATTAAAGTAGCTTCAGCAGGTTTGGCTTTTTTGGTAGTTACTTTTTTAGCTTTTGGTTTTTCTTCAACGATTGCTTCGACATCTTTTTTAGTTGCTCTTTTAGCAGTTTTCTTAGGTTTGTCTTCAATAATTAAAGTAGCTTCAGCAGGTTTGGCTTTTTTGGTAGTTGCTCTTTTTGGTTTTTCTTCAGCAGTTTTTTCTGCTTTAGGAGCTGCTACTTTTTTTGCTTTTGCTGCTTTCTTTTGTTTTTCATCTGCTTCGGCAATAATTTCTTCAGCAATTTTCTTAGTTACTTTTCTTGCTCTTTTTGGTTTTTCAGCAGGTTGATCCTTAATAATTAAGGTTGCTTCTGGTGCTTTTGGAGCTTCGTCTTCAACTTTAATTTTTGGATTTTTAGTTTTTTGAGCTTTTTCTTTTTTAGCAGCGATTTTTGCTTCAACTGCTTTTAATTTTTCGCTTGTTTCTTGTTGTGTTTTTTTGTCAACTTTACTTTTAGCTTTTTCATCTTTTGCTTTTGTTGCCTTGGTTTTGTCATCTTCTGGCATGAAGTTGATGGTGTCACCTTCAATTAACTTAACAATTGCTTTTTTGTAACGATCAGTTCATCCTTTTGATCTTCCAAGTGAAGTAGGCTGTTTTTCAAGACGAATAATGTTAACTCTTGCAACTTTTACTTTATAAATAAATTCAATTGCTTTTTTAACTTCAATTTTGTTTGTGTTGATGTCAACTTTGAAAACATATTCATTGTTGTTAGCAGCAAGTAAGTTGGTTTTTTCAGTCATGATTGGTGACTTGATAACTTCTGTATAATGCATTATTTCACCAACCCTTCTAAGTATGCAATATCTTGTTTGCTAATAATTAATTTGTCAGCTCATAATAAATCTTCAACTGAAATCGAAGTTACTTTTGTTGTAATGGTTCTAGGCAAATTACGCGCACTTAGAAAAACATTAGTTTCGTTAGTAACGATTAAAGTTTTTAAATTATTTGCTTTGTGTTTTGTCAATTGTGCTACTAATTCTTTAGTTGAAATTTTGTCCATTTTAATTTCTGAAACAAGTACTTTATCACCTTGTGCAAGTAATGTTAATGCAGAAATAAGGGCATTTTTTCTAACTTTTTTGTTTACTTTTAATTTGTAATTACGATCTGGGGTAGGACCAAATGCTCTACCACCACCTACGAATACTGGAGTTTTTAACGAACCGGTTCTTGCTCTACCAGTACCTTTTTGTTGTCATGGTTTTTTACCTGTTCCTGATACTTCACCACGATTTTTTACTTTGTGTGTACCTTGTCTTTTTGAAGCGCGGTCACTAATAACAACATCAAAAATTGCTTGTTTGTAAATTTTTTCGCTGCCAAATAATGATGCTGGCAAGTCTTTGCTTAATGCTTTTACTGCTGGCTTGGTTTCTTTTTTAACTTTTGTAGTTTTAGGAGCTGCTGGTTTTTTAACAGCAGTGGTTTTTGTTACTTTTGTTTCAGCCATTATTTATCTCCTTCTTTTTCTGCAGCAGCTTCGGCAGCTTTTTCTTGTTCAGCATTTGCTTTAGCGGTTTCAATTGCTTGTTGAATATCTTCATTTGACATTTCAACAGTAACTTCAACTTTTAAGTGTTTTGCTTCCTCAAGTAAGTCGTTTCTTAATTGAGTTGTTTTAACATCAACGAGTTGAATTACATCTTTTGATTTGTTTGTTGGTTTGATTGCTTCTTTTAGTACTACAAGTGATTTTTTAGGTCCAGGAATTGATCCTCTCACAACGATTACATTATTTTTTAAATCAACTTTAACAATTTCTAAATTTTGTACTGTTGTTTTTTCATGACCAAGGTGTCCAGGCATTGTCATCCCTTTAACAACTTTGTTTCCTGAGATATCCCCAAGAGAACCAGTTTGTCTTACGGGTTGAGAACCACCACCACCACCGTGTGATTTAGGTCCGATGGCTTGGTTTCAACGTTTAATGGTTCCGGCAAAACCTTTACCTTTTGATGTTCCGGTGACATCAATCAAATCACCTTCTTTGAATATTGAGGCATTAATTTCTTGCCCTAATTCATAACCTTGCATGTTACGAATTTCTTTAATGTAGCGCTTAGGTGTTGTGTTAACTTTTTTAAGTTTTCCAAGCACGGGCTTACTTACTCTTGCTTCTTTTTGTTCAAAAGCTGCAAGTTGAGTAGCAACGTAACCGTTTTTTTCTTGACTTAAAACAGCTGTTACAACATTAGGTTGAACTTCGATAACTGTTACTGGTAGTGATTTACCATCAGCAGCAAAGATCTGAGTCATTCCTACTTTGCGTCCTAAGATTCCTTTCATAGTTTCTCCTTTTTATTAATGGATTTGTTATTTGATTGTAACTTCAACACCAAATGGAAGTTCTGTGTGTCTTAAACTTTCAACCAATTTTGCACTTGGTTCGATAAGTATAAGTAATCTTTGGTGTGTTTTTTGTTCAAATTGTTCACGAGATTTTTTGTTAATGTGAACTGAACGTAAGATTGTGAAGATTTCACGTTTAGTTGGCAATGGAACTGGTCCTGAAAACTTGCATTTTGCATCTTGTGCGATTGTTACAAGTTTTTTTGCTGTCATATCAACAAGTTCGTGTTCAAATCCCTTAATTTTGATTGTAATTTTTTTCATTTTGTTGTCTCCTTCGTTCTTTGCTGAACTAACTCCACATAAAAACCTGAATTACACTCTCAACAACTAATTCTAGTGTATCAGCAACCTTATGCTTCAAAGTTTAGTAGCCTATGAATTATATATTAAAAAGAAAAAAAATCCTATATATATTAATATGAGTTATAAAAAATAAAAAAAATAGCCCAAATTTTGACCTATTTTTAACTTTTTGTCAAATAAAAAGTAAAGAATAAATAATAATTTTTTGTTCAAAAACTTACAGAATTTTTATTTTTTTAATCTTGTTATTTGATTTATTTGTGCTTAAATTTAAGACCACACCATTAACTTGCGGCTTGTTTTTTGAGACTTGAAATTTAACATGACTGCCGTATCTCATATGTTGATATACTTCATCAAAATTTGCACCAATTGCTGCATTTTGAGGACCACACATTCCGGCATCAGAGATAAATAAAGTACCGTTTGGAAGTCGTCTTTCATCGTTAGTTTGCACATGAGTGTGCGTACCTAAAACAGCACTTACTTTTCCATCAACATAAAGCGCAAAAACATTTTTTTCACTGGTGGTCTCACCATGAAAATCAATAATATGAAAATCAGTTTTATCATTTTCAATTAATGCATCAGCCGCATCAAAAAACGAGTTCGCATACTCTTCTTCTCATGGTGTTGAAAGCTTATTAAAAGTAATTCCCATCAATGATGAAATGCGAATTTTTTTGTCATCAATCACAAAAACTCGCGAGCCTAAACCAGGATATTTAATATCAACATTTGCGGGGCGCACGATGTCCGCATTTTCAATAATTGCTAAAATCTCTTTTTTAGCTCAAACATGATTACCTAACGTAAAAACATTAATTCCGGCTTTTTTTAGGCGTAAATAATCAGATTTTACAAATCCTTTTCTACCCGAAACATTTTCGGCTTGTGCTATAACAAAATCAATTTTGTGCGTTTTGATTAATTCAGGCAATGCCCGTTCTACAGCTTCTATACCTGGTAGACCAAAAATATCACCCAAAAACAAAACATTTAATTTTTTGTTCATAGGTTTATTATATAAGTTATTTGATCAAACTTAGTATTTCATCATACATTTTTGTATTTTCTTTAAGAACAACAATTAAATTAGCCATTCCTTGGGCTATATTCTCTTCTTTATAAGCGTATCATGCACCTTTGCGCTGTAAAATATTTTGTTCTAAGGCAAGCTGAACAACCTCACCAATCTTATTAATTCCTAACGAATAAATAATTTCCGAATCAACAGTTTTGAATGGTGCGGCAAGTTTGTTTTTTACAACTTTCATCCGAATACCATTCCCAGTAGCTTCAGCATTACTAATGATTTGTCCTGCTTTTCTTACCTCTAAACGAATTGTAGCGTAAAATTTTAGCGCTCTTCCGCCCGGAGTTGTTTCAGGGTTACCAAACATAATGCCAATTTTTTCTCGAATTTGATTAATAAAAATAATTGTTGTTTTATTCTTTGATAAATTACCGGTAATTTTGCGAAGTGCTTTTGACATTAAACGCGCCTGACCACCGATTGTTTGATCCTTCATTTCGCCTTCAAGCTCAGCCTCAGTAGCAAGGGCAGCAACCGAATCAACAATAATTAAATCGACAGCACCTGAGCGCGCTAAAATATCAACAATTTCCATTGCTTGTTCACCGCTATCAGGTTGGGATAAAAGCAATTTGTCAATATCCACTCCTAAGTTTCGAGCATAATTGGGATCGATCGAGTGCTCAACATCGATAAACGCTGCCACCCCGCCCTGTTTTTGAATTTCTGCAATCGCATGTAAACTAAGGGTTGTCTTTCCTGATGATTCGGGCCCATAAATTTCAACAATTCTTCCTTTCGGTCATCCGCCACAACCTAAGGCACGATCTAAAAGCATTGAACCCGTCGAAAACGTTTCAACACTTAATTCTTGTTTTTCACCAAGTAACATTAAAGATTCCTTACCAAATTTCTTGGTAATTTCTTTAATTGCTAACTCAATTTCTTTACTAATTTTATTTTCCATTTTTTGTCACCTCAATTATATATGTATTCTGAACGACAAAAAACACTAAAAAAATAAAAATATATGAAAAATTAGCATTTTTTCATAGTAGCTTTATAGATTAATTTAAAAACCAGCCTTAATAATGACGAAATAAAACTAGCGTTTCTTATCAAAATATGACGCAAGCGCTGCTGTAAGTAACACAACAAGAATAACAAATGGTCCCCAGTATACAAAATAAGGTAACTCAAAATTGCCGCCCGGACCAAGGAAACGATACAAGACACTAAAAGCAGCAATTCCAGTAAAAATTAAAACAGTAAATTGCAAGATTCCTGAATTGATTGCCTTTTTCTTTTCACGTTTTCCATCTTCTAAAGCAAATTTAGTTTCAAGTGCCGAAATGCAATAATCAATTTTAAATTCGATTTCAGAATTTGTATAAATTTCGTCTTTTAATTCAAACTGTGTTTTATCGTTAGTGAAAAGATGAAATTCCTTAATTCGATTTTTGTAATATTTTAAAATTGGAATAATATTTTTCAAACCATAAAAATCATACTCAACATATGACAAGTTATAAACAATCGAATCCGACAAAGTACGAAACGATTGGATAGCGTTATAAAAGATAATAAAACTTCTTGTAAGAAGCACTTCTTTGTCTTTTTTATCATTAAAAATGTCATAAAGATTTTCTTTGTCGATAAGAAGATAACCTTCATTGTCTACACACTTGGTAGTTACACTAATAATCTCGCCCGAGCCTTTATATTCTTTTTCAAACTTGGCAAGATCATTTCATTTTTCGGGGTCATACACTTCCTTATAAATAGATAAATTAGATCAATAACTACTATCAAATGTTTTACTTATATCATTGTTAACAATTATTGTATTAACTGTAGTTAAACTATCAAACCCTGTTTTTGAATAATTATCCGAAAGTGAAAATGGGCGATCAATTCGACGAGGTGATTTAAAAATTATTTCATCAGTCGCGTTTTTCATTTTATTTAGGTAACCTTGTGAGTAAAGCGAACTTCTTATTCGGTTAAGTTTTTTTAAAAACTCATTTCTTTTTTTAATAAATATCAATGATTCGTATTCACTTAATTGCTCTTTTGTTGACAATGATTTGTAATTTAAGAATAATAAATTAATATGTTCTTTGACAAAATTAAGTTTTGCAAATAAGGATAATTTAGTAAAGTCTTTTGTTAATGAATCTGATAAGAAAACCTTATTGAAAGTCAAGGCGAAAAGACTACGTAAAAAAACATTTTTTTCGTCTTTGTCCGCTAACAAATCCTCAATTGAATACATATAATTTAAATTAATAATTCCTGTCTCAAACACTGAATAAAATGTGTTTGACTTACCGTTTTCAAGAGTTCAAATATTAAACATTAATTCCTTAGAATCAAAGTTTGCCTCCTGTAAATTTGCTGTATATTGTTTAGGTAAATAATCCACAAAGCTGTGTTTTGGATTGTATTCTATTTGAATGTTATTTTTGTTTTTTAATAACTCAATTTCTTTCTTTAAAAAATAGGAAATTCTGGCAAAATTTTTACCTGTTTTTGTACTCTTTAATTCAAATGGTAAATCTAAGAATTTTCCCAATTCAGCGGGAACAATATTCAACAATTTAATGTTTTTTATCTTACTCATTTGTTCACGAAATCATGCACAAAATAAATTGTAATTTTCTCAGTTTATTTCTTTATTTTCATCACGCAACAAGCGCTTATTTTCTTTTTTTTGGTTTCTTAATTTCTTTATTTTCGATCAGTAAAATGGGTCTCACATAATGCTAATATTATATATTCTTATAAATTAATGAGTATTAATTTTTAGTCAAAATATGTAAAAAAATAGAAACCATATCTATAAAATATTCAGTAAAAAACATTGATTTATGATTGAAAATATTATTTTTTTGTTTTTTTGTTCTTTGCGTTACGCTTTACTAAAAAGTAACACATTAAAAATATATATTTATTTATATATAAAAAATGTTAAAATATTTAGGATTAATTAATAATCAAACACTAATATGAATTGCTTTGGTGTGCTTCGAGAAGAAGTCCAACGTTTCGAAATATTAGGAAGAATAAAACAAAAAGGAACATAAATTATGGAAAACAAAACAAAGGAAACCAAGCAAGTTAAGGTAAAGACCGCTGAAAGCGCTCCTAAACTTGTTAAGGTTAAAAAAGAAGAAAATGCTGTTAAAACAGCAGCAGACAGACCTGCAAAACCAGCCTTTAAAAAGACTGAAGAAAAAACAACAAAACCTGCTAGAGAACCTAGAGAAAACCGTGAAGCCAAAATGGCAAGAGTGCTTAAAGAAACACATGAAAATTCACACTCAAAAGAAGAAGGTGAAACAACTAAAAAAATTGTTTCAAAAGAAAAACTTCTTGAATCTGGAGCATACTTTGGACACAAAACATCATTTAGAAATCCAAGCATGCAACAATTCATTCACATGGCTAAATTTGGTACTCATATCATCGATTTAACTAAAACAACCATTGCTCTAGAATTCGCATACAAAATCATCAACAAAGCCGCACAAAAAAATGCTTCATTCATCTTCGTTGGTACTAAAAAACAAGCCAAAAAAGTAACCGAAGAACAAGCAATCAGAACAAACTCATTCTACGTTACTGAAAGATGACTTGGTGGAACATTTACTAACCACAACGAAATTTTCAAAAGAGTTGGTTACCTTGAAAACCTAGAAGAACTTGAAAAGAATGGATTTGCTGGTTATACCAAAAAAGAAGCACTTGATAAAACTAAAGAGCTTGAAAAATTAAGAACTAACCTAACCGGGATTAGAAAAATGAAATACCTTCCACACTTCATGATTATTGCTGACCCACTTGAAAATAGAAACGCAATTCGTGAAGCAAGACAAAAAGGTATCAAGATTATCGGTATTGCCGACACCAACTTTAACCCTAACCTCTTAGATGTTGCTATCCCTGCTAACGACGACTCAGCAAAATCAATTCAATTAATTATTACTGTTCTAGCAGATGCTATCGCAACAGCACAAGGTCAAAAAGCAAAATTTGCTTACGAACCAGATGAAAAAATTGTATTTGATGCGGAAGAAGAAAAAGAAACAAAAGACAAGAAAACTTTTACAAAAAAACCTTTCAATTCAAACCAAAAACAATCAAGTAATTGAAAAGGTGCTCGTCAAGCAAAAACAGAAGAAAATGGGGGAAAATAATGGCTGACAACAAATTAGAATTAATTAAAAAAATTAGAGAAATCACTGATGCTCCAATGTTAGATTGCAAAAAATCACTTGAAGAATCAAACTGAGATCTTGACAAAGCAATTCAATGATTAAACGAAAACAAACTTAAAAAAGCTGCTAAAAAATCAAACAGAATTGCTGCTGAAGGAATTGTTAAATTCGTTAAAAACAGTAAATTTGCAGTTCTTTACGAACTAAATAGCGAAACTGACTTCGTTGTACAAAATCAAAAATTTATTGAATTAAGCAAGAAAATTGAAGAAGTTCTACTTGCTAACAAATTCAGCAATGAAGCAGAATTATTAAAATTAAAAACTAAAGACAAAAAAGATTTAAAACTTCTTTGTGATGAAGCAACCGGTGTTATTGGTGAAAAAATCGCTCTTCGTAGAGCGATCCAATTACCTGCTAACAAAGGCCTTGTAACAGGTTACACACACAATAATAACAAAATCGCCGTTATCGTTATTGGTGAAGGAAAAGACGAAACCGTTCTAAGAAACGTGGGAATGCAAATTGCTGCAATGAACCCACAATACGCTTTAGTAAGCGATGTTCCTAAAAAAGAAATTAAAAAACTTGAAGATGAATTCAAAAAAGATCCAACCTTAGCTAACAAACCAGCACAAATTCAACAAAAAATTGTTGATGGTAAGATTAACAAAGAACTTTCAGAATTCGTTCTTGAAAAACAAGACTTTGTAATGGAAAGCGGAATGAAAGTTGAACAATACCTTGCACAACACAACACAAAATTAATTAGTTTTGTTCGTTATGAATTAGCTGAAGGTGTTGAAAAACAAGTAACCAATTTTGCTGACGAAGTCGCAGCACAAATGAAGAAATAAAAAAAAATCAGCAGTCGCTGATTTTTTTATAACGCTTGTTCTTGCTTTTCAAGTTTTTTCTTCTCTTGGCGTTCACGATATCATTTCGAAACCAAGATTTTGTGAACAACATAAGTTTGAATAAGTGTTCAGGTACCACCAACCATTCAGTAAACTTGAACACCAGCGGTAAGCATTACAGTGAAGACAACAAACACAATCAAGATAATGTTTTGTGTTTTGTTTTGTTTTTTCATTGTTGCTTTTTCAATAGCGTTTGTTCGTTCTTTAAGCCGCTTGTTGGAAAGAATTCGCGGTAATAATTGCGAAGCAATTTGAATACCGATCGTTACAATTAAAATTGGTAAGTAAGCAAACTGGCCACCAAATAAACTTTGTCATGAAGTGTTAGCATAACTTATACCAAGTCAACTTGTCGACTTCATTGATGGCATCGCTTGGATGATTTTTCACATCCCGATGAAAATAGGTGTTGAAATAATAATGTTAATAAATGGATCAAGTAGGCTAATCCCATTTTTCCGGTAAAGTTGTTGGATTTCGACACGTTTACGATTTTCCATCATCTTGTTACCTTTATAGTTAATATATTTAGCTTCAATCTTTGCTTTTTGGGCATTTAGATTTTGTTGTTTTTGGGTTGTAAATAATGATTTATAAGTAAAGATTAATGATAAAGAACGAGTAATTACAATCGCGATAATAATAACAATTAAACTTTCTCAACCATGAATTTCTGGCATTGCATCACTAATTCCGATCATCATTGCGGCGAGTGGTCAAACAACTAAACCATAAAATGGTCCTAGTTTTCATGCTTCGCCCCAATTGGTAAGCGGTGCTTGATCGTTGCTTGAAGCATAAATTAAGTTTTCATAACTAGTACCTTTGGCGCTGATTGGGCTCTTAAGATTACTTTCACTACCAAACACAATTTCATTTGTGTAACGATTAATACCAAACTTACTCATTAATAAGTAATTTTTAATAGTGAAATCGTATGCTTCAAGTAATTCTTTTTCTTCGTTTGTTAAATCACGATTAATTGGTTTGTAACTTCCATCGCCTTGTTTTTGTGCTATTCTTAGTAAAAAACTATTAATATCTGCATCACCAGTTTTGGCCAATAACTCCTTAAAGTAGTCTTTCTCGCGACCTTCAGATGCTAATTGGTCTGCGCTTGCATTAAAAGTTTTTTCATAAAGTGCTTGTAAAACATCGCGAGCGTATTTTGCATTGTAGTTGACTGTGTCATCAACAACGTTGCTAATTTTTAAATAATGAATCTTAAGTAACTTATTATTAAATTTAATTACTTCCTTCCCGTCTTCAACCACTTTTTCGTGAGCGAATTCATATCCTAAAAATTGATTATCTTCGCCATTCGAGTAGTTTTTACGGTAATTTTCATCAAGATTAGTATCGAAAATAAGACTTCCATTTTCAGCGACAAGCGGCACACCACCAACTGTTTTTTTACTAAAAAGTGGTGCTGGCACTAAAATTTCTGACAAATCATTAACTAATGTATAAGTTTTTTGAGCCTCATTTTTATATAAATATTTACCATTTTTGTTGTAAATATCGTCTACACTTTTTTGCATTCCACTTTCAAAAAAAGTAAGAGAAGCACTGTTTTTATGACCATAAATTTCTTGGTCTGCCTCAGGCGTAAAACCTAGATTATTATTTGTTTGTTCACGCAACTTTTTAATAACTTCAGAATTTTTTAAATATTTATTATCACCAGTTGGTGCGTACATATTTTTACTTTCGTCGTATTTCATGACAGTAACAGTTGGAGTAACCTTATTTTTTGAAAGATAAAACTCTTGCCCACTACCAGAAACCGCATCTGTTTTGAAAATAAACGTTTGCACGCAACCAGTCATGGTTACACCAAAAAGAATAAAATAAATGATTGCTTTAAGAATTTTTCAAACTAAAGCCCATTTCTTTTTGGGGTTTTTGTTTTTTTCTGGTGTCGCACTACTATTATTTGAAAAATAATCTAAGTGACTAGAGCGATGTTGATTTCCCATACTTTTCCACCTTTCCAAACAATTTTTTGACAGATTCTAATTTGGTATTAAAATCTAATTCTAAAAATTGTTTTCTGACAATAATTACAAAATGGTAAGCGAACTCGAAAACATTAAGCTTTAATAAAATACTGCGAACTTGTCGTCTTAAATAATTTCTTTGAACAGCATTCGCAAATTTTTTAGGAATAGAAATCCCAATCTTAAATGAATCAGCTTTTTTGAAATACAAAATTAGTTCTCTATTAAGAACTTGGTTTTTCGCTTCGATAATCGCTTGGAATTCCCAATTCTTTCGTATTCGATATTCTTTTTTCATTATTTATCAGAAACTGTAAGTTGTGCTCTACCTTTAGCACGACGTGCTGCTAAAACTTTTCTTCCGCCGGCTGTTGCCATTCTTTCACGAAAACCGTGAGTTTTGATGTGTTTTAGTTTATTTGGTTGATATGTTCTTTTCATTTTTTCCTTTCTAAATTTCCTCAGCGTCAGTAATTACCGCTTGGAATTGTCATCTTGCTTTTAAAACTCATTTATTAACATTATCAATAATTGGTTGGCTTAGCATATCTCATTTGGTTGTTGTTGTAAAATCTAAAATTTTGTCAAAATCATCAACAAGCACTGAAGCAACAAATAACGAATCGTATCTTTTAGCCTCGATTTGTGCAATAATCGACAATGATTTTAACGTTTGCAAATCACAAGTTGCAACTTCACCTAACTGCACTATTAACTCGGCAACTTCATCGATGGAATTGTGACACTTATGAATCAAATCATCTAATTTATCATGCGCTTCAAAATGATCATAACCAACAACATGTCAGTGAAAATTCTTAAGTTTGTGCGCTAAAACTTCTAAACTAGCGTGCAATTTAATCAAATGATCCATGTTTTCCTCCCTGCATTATTTATGTTAAATTAAAATTATAATCATTATTATAATATAAAATTATATAAATATTGAATATTATTTGCAAGGAGATGTATGTTAGATATCAAATTTGTAATCGAACAGCAAAAATACGTAAAAGAAAAATTAAACCAAAGAGGTTTTGATGCTACGATCATTGATGAACTAGTAACAAAAGCAAAAGATCTTGGTCAAATTATGTTTAAAAATCAAGAAATGCAAGCACAAATCAAAAAATTGTCCGCTGAAATTGGTAAAAACAAAAACGATAAAAAAGCAATAGAAAAGCTAAAAAATGAAATTACAAAAATTAAAGATACTCTACAAAAATTAAAGAAAAATGAAGAAAAATTAAACGATTTTGTCAAGTTTAATTTAGACCGTATTCCTAACATTCCATTAGCAGAAGTTCCTATTGGCGCTGACGAAAATGCTAATGTTGTAATTGCTGAACACTCAAAACTTGGGAAGGGTCTTGTAAATCAACCTGTTTCACATGATACCCTTGGTGCTGAATTTGAACTTTTTGATTTGCCACGCGCTGTTAAACTATCAGGTTCAAGATTCGTGTTGTTTAAAAAAGATGGAGCAAAACTAATTCGCGCACTGCAAAACTTTATGCTTGATGAACATATTGCTCGTGGTTATGTTGAATACAACACACCAGTGCTTGTAAAAGAAAATATTATGTACGGTACTGGACAACTTCCTAAATTTGAAGAAGATCTTTTTAAATTAACAAACAACTTATATTTAATTTCTACTGCTGAAGTAAGTTTAACTAACATCTACAATAACGAAATCATTGACTTAACAAAGCCAATTAAACTTACTGCCTTCACCGAATGTTTCCGTTCTGAAGCTGGTAGTGGTGGCAAAGATACAAAAGGTATCATTCGTAACCATCAATTTAAAAAAGTAGAGCTTGTTAAAATCGCGAAAGAAGAAGATGCTCCTAATGAATTCAATTTATTATTAGCAGATGCAAAAAACATTTTAGAAAAACTTGAATTACCTTTTCGCGAAGTAATGCTTTGCACCGGAGATCTAGGTTTTAGTTCACAAAAAACAATTGACCTAGAGGTTTGAATGCCAAGCGAATTCAAATATCGTGAAATTTCTAGTGTTTCAACCTTCGGAGATTTCCAAGGGCGCCGAGCAATGATTCGTTACAAAGATTTAGATGGTAAGAATAAATATGCATTTACTATCAATGGTTCAGGATTAGCAATTGATCGTCTAATTGCCGCTATTATCGAAAACAATTATGACGCAAAAACAAATTCAATTACTATCCCAAAAGCACTTTGAACATATTTTGGTAAAAAATCTATTACAAAATAATTTACAATATTATACAAAGGAGATAAAATGACAAAGAAAGAAATGGCCAGATTAATTGACCACACATATTTAAAACCTGAAGCAACAAAAAAAGATATTGACAAATTAGTTGCTGAAGCACTTCAATATGAATTTAAAACTGTTTGTGTTAACTCGTCGTGAGTTAAATATGTCAAAACTAAAACTGATGGGACAAGTACCGGAATTACTTCAGTAATAGGTTTCCCACTTGGTGCTGGCATTACTCAATCAAAAGCACAAGAAGCAAAACTTGCTATTGCTCACGGTGCAGATGAAATCGATATGGTTATTAACATCGGTAAGCTTAAAGAAAAAGAATATGAATATGTTCTTAACGACATTAAAGCTGTTAAAAAAGAATGTGGAAAACATATCTTAAAAGTTATTGTTGAAACAGCCCTTTTAACAAATGAAGAAATTCTTAAAGTAACTGAAATTGTTCTTAACTCAGGCGCCGAGTTTATCAAAACATCAACCGGTTTCTCATACCGTGGTGCATCACTTGAAGATGTTAAATTGATGCATTCAGTAACCAAAGGTAAAATTGCTATCAAGGCAGCTGGCGGAATTGCAAATGCTGACGATTTAGAAGCGATGTATAAAGCTGGAGCAACCAGATTTGGTACATCAAGATCAGTAGCAATATTAGAAGGAACAGAAAGCAAGGACAGCTACTAATGCTCAAAATTATTAATCACCCACTCATTGATATCAAGTTAACTGTAATGCGTGACAAAAACAGTGATCATACTTTATTCCGTAAAAACCTGAACGAAATTGCCTCGCTAATGGTTTATGAAATTTTACGTGATTACAAACCAAAACCAAAACAAATTTCTACCCCAGTTGCCGATAAATTTATTGGCTCAGAATTTGATAAAGAAATTGTAATTGTACCAATTCTTCGTGCTGGTTTAGGAATGACACAAGGGATTTTAGACCTTGTACCTCAAGCAAAAACAGGACACATTGGTTTGTATCGTGATGAAAAAACCTTCAAACCACATACATACTTTTACAAAATGCCTAACGTACCAAAAGATAGTCTAATCATTATTGTTGATCCAATGTTAGCAACAGGAAATAGTAGCATTGATGCAATTGAAAAATTAAGAAAAGATGGTTACACAAATCTTGAACTTGTATGTCTTGTAGGTTCACCAGAAGGTGTTAAAAAAGTACGTGATAAATATGGTAATAAACTAAATATTTACCTTGCAGCACTTGATGAAAAATTAAATGAAAATAACTACATTCTACCTGGTTTGGGTGATGCTGGAGATCGTATCTTCGGAACAAAATAATAATTTAATAAAGCCCTTTTGGGGCTTTTTTATTAAAACTAAATACTAAAAAAATCAACAGAATTTGTTGATTTTTTCTTGATTTTTAACTAAAGCATGTTTATTTATTTAAGCCCTCAAACAATAAAATAAATGTTTGTAAAGATAACTCTTGCGCTCGGCAAGTTAAAGGTAAATCTAACTCTTTTAACAATTGAATTACTTGCTCTTTGCCGTAAGTGTTTTCTAAATTTTTAGTTAAAAATTTTCTTCTAAATTGAAAACACAATGCAATAAATTTAACAATTGCAAATGCGTTTTTATGCACTTCATTTTTAAATCTAAATTCCATTACAGAAGACGTAACCATTGGCGCAGGAGAAAATGAGCTAGGACTTACATCAAAAAGTTTTTTTACATCAGTAAATAACATTGTTGTTGCTGATAATTTTGAATAATTTGAACTCCCGAATTTTGCAAGTATACGATCTGCTACATCTTTTTGCATCATGATAATCGCTGTATCAATATTTTTATGATTTTTAAACAATTTAAAAAGAATATCACTCGTAATATTATAGGGAATATTAGCAACTACTTTGTATTTATAATTAGGTAGATTTTGTTTAAGAAAATCTCCTTCAACTAGTTCAAAATTTTCAGCCTTAATTTGAGTTTTCAATAACTCAACAAGTTGTGTATCAACTTCATATGAAATAACTTTTTTAGCCTTTGGCAACATCATTTTTGTAATAGCACCTGTTCCAGGTCCTATCTCAACCACCACATCGTCTGTTGATATATTAGCGCTTGCGACAATTTTGTTTTTTATATTTTCATCAATTAAGAAATTTTGTCCAAATTTCTTTTTCGCTACTATTTTAGTCATTTAAATTAAAGAACCTTTTTGTGTTTTTATAAATTTTTTCAGCTAACTTATCAGGCGCAAGCTCTTTTAAACCAGCTATAAAAAACAAAACATACTTAACATAATTTGGATAGTTTATCTCGCCGCGATGTGGAGGTGGCGCTAAATAAGGCGAGTCAGTTTCCGTAAAAATACGCTCAATAGGTAATCACTTCACAACTTCTTGTGCTTTTTTATTGTTAAAAAGCAGAGTGCCGCTGAATGAAAAATTGCCACCTAATTCATATATTTCTTTTGCAAAGTCTAAATCTTGACTATATGTATGAATTACAAAACGAAGATTCCTATTTTTATATTCTTTTAAAACAGCAAGTAATTCTTTTGCAGCATCCCGTAAATGAATTACAATTGGTAAATTATTTTGCAAAGCAATTTCAATTTGCGCTTTAAACATTTGAATTTGTTGTTCTTTGTTTGGATTTGTTTCATAACTAAAATCCAATCCAATTTCACCAATCGCTTTTACATTTTTATTCTTTGCTTGTTTTGCAAGAATATCTAAATCTTGTTCATTTCACACTTGCGAAGGATGAATGCCTACAACGGCAAAAGTATAACTTGGAAATTCATTTACCAATGAAATTACTTCATCGTTTTCTTTTATATCACAACCGCAAATACCAAAAATAGCAACATTATTACTAATTGCTTGCTTTACAACTTTTTTAGGATTGTCATAATATTCTTTTAACGGGTGACAATGTATATCAATTAATTTCATCATATTAATTCTATATTAAAAACATCAACCAAAGTCAAGAACACTAACCTTTTTATCAAGTATATTTTTTAAATATCTGTTATAGATTTTATTATTCTTGCATTGTAAAAACTTTTATTTTGGATAAACGTATTACTTCCCCAAACAAAAATTTCTAAAAATAGCATCAATTAACTCTTCGCGATTCACTTGTCCTGTTACTTCTTTTAATGCTTCTCAAGCCGCCACAACATCGATAATAATCACATCTGCTGTTTGCATATTTTGCATCGCTACAATCGCTTCATTAATATGATTTAAACTCTTTTTTATTAACGAAAGTTGACGGACATTATTTGTAGTATCATCATCATTGAAATTAATATCTTTAAGATCTTTAATTAAAGCATTTTCTAATTCTTCAACATCATTGTTGATCGCGCTAATTTTAATAACACTTTTCTTCGATTTAATAATGTCATTTTTGTTTAAAACTTCAATACATTTTTTATTGTTTTTCAACGCTAATTCAACAATTTTATTGTCAAATTCGTCTTTTTTGCGCTCGTCAATTAAGTGAATAATAACATCTGATTTGGGGATTAAATCCAATCCTTTATTAATTCCTATTTCTTCAATTTTATTTCTTGCCTTACGTATCCCAGCAGTATCTATAATCTTAAATAAAATGTTATTGATTTGGATTTCAGTTTCGATGATATCGCGAGTTGTTCCCGCGATATCGGTAACTATTGCTTTGTCTTCTTTTTTCAAAGCATTTAATAAGCTTGACTTGCCAACATTTGGTTTGCCTAAAATTAAAATTTTTATACCTTCAAACAACTTAATATTACGTTCAGATTTCGTTACTAAAACTTCTAATTTTTTGGCAATGTCTTTTAAAATTTCTAAAAACTTAATGTTGTTAATATCTTCAATATCTTCATATTCCGGATAATCAATGTTCGCTTCCAAATTACCAATATATAACTCTAGTTCACTAATAATCTTACTTAAAAAATGATATGTACCTTGGGTAAATTTATTAGCCGAAAGTAAAACTTGCGACTTAGTTTTAGCCATAATCAGATCATGAATTGCATCCGCCTTAGTCAAGTCGATTTTTTTATTGAAAAAAGCTCGCTCAGAAAACTCACCGTTTTTAGCAAGTCGAGCCCCATTTTCAATTAATAATTCTAAAATTCAATTCGTAACAACATGACCGCCATGACAATTAATTTCAACCATTGTTTCGCCAGTGTAAGTTTTATTGCCATAATAAAACATCACTAGCACTTCATCTACTAGCTGATTTTTATCATAAATATAGCCATAACTAATCCCTTTTTCTTGTTTTGGATCAACAATCTTACCCTTAAAAACTTTGGACAAAATCTTAATAGCATCAGCGCCAGACATTCTGACGATCCCTATTGGTTGATTTACATTGCGGCCAGAACTAATTGCAGTAATTGTATCTAATGTCATTTTCTCCAATCTAAAAAATGCCTTACGGCATTATTTATAAACAATTAATTTGTTTTCTTTGATTTTTTTACTTCCAGCGGCATCAAGTTCATTAAGAAATACATCAAAAAACTTATCAGTTGTAATAATTTCTTTAACATACGAAATTGGTTGTGCTTTTTTAATTTCATCAATTTTGTCTTCTAAATTGTATTTCTTAGCTAAATCCTTGTAGTATTTTTCGATTTCAGCGTCTGTAACTTTAATTTTAAGTTGTTCGATTAGTCAAGAATTAACAAGACGTTTTTGAACATTTTTACTTGCTTCTTCTTCAAGATCCTTGTTTAATTTATCGGCAGCATAACCACTTGATTCGATATATTCTTGACGAGTAAAACCTGATTTTTTTAGTTTTTCATCAAAGATATGATTTACAGAAGCAAGTTCTTGTTTAAGTAATGGTTCTGGAACAGGGATTGTATTTTTTTCAGCTAACTTCGCAATTGCGTCATTAACCACTTTATCTTTTGCGTGTACTAATTCTGCTTGTAAAGTTTGTTCTTTAAAACTTTCAAAAAGTTCGTCATATGTTTTGTATTGTGGGCTTTTTAGTGACTTAACAAAATTGTCATCGAATTTAGGAAATTCAAGATCTTGAATATCGTTAACTTTAACATCGAATTCTGCTTCTTTACCATTTAAATTTAAACGGTAATAATTTTCAGGCATCTTAACTTTAATTTTTTTCTTCTCGTCTTTTTTAAGACCAATTAATTTAGTTTCAAATTCAGGAAGGAAATTGTTTTGACCAAGTTCGATTTCTAACTCTTCAGCATCACCACCCTCAAACTTCTTACCATCAATAATTCCATTGAATGAAATATTTACCTTGCTAGTTTCACTAATTTTAGTTGCTGGTTTTCAAAGCCCCATTGATCTAAATGAAAGTTTGATTGCTTTTTCAACATCACTTTTTGAAACAACTTTATCTTTAAGCTTAAAGTTTAGTTTTGAATAATCTAAATCAAAACGCTTTGGTAAAACTGGGTAAATGAATTCAACAAGCAATTCTTCTGGTTCGGCTTTAAGGATGTTAAGTTTTGGTTGACCAATAAGGGTATGTTTTTTACGTCCTTCAGCAAGCGCTTCTTTTTCAACATCTGGAAAAATTTTGTTTAGAGCACGATTTACTACTTCGCCGCGGTTAACTGGTTTTAGTAAATGAGCGGGCGCTTTTCCTTTCCGGAAACCTGGAATATTTTGTTGTGATTGTAGATAAACAACTGCTTTTTCTTGTTTTTCAATTCAATCTTTTTTATTTGCTTCTACGGTAACAACAAGCGTAGAATTCTTTTCATTATATGTAGCTTTTGGCATAAATCTCCATTCTATTTACTTAAATAAATATTATTATATATATAAATCTTTTTATTTTTCAACATTAAGCATTGTTTTTGCACTCGCAATAATGTCTTCAAGACTAGCGTAGTCATCTATTTGATAATTCGGAAAATGTTCATCATAGGTATTTAGTGCTAACATCGCTGCAATTCTGCCTACCGAAATATCTTTAAGAGTCGCTGACTCTAATTTTTTTAGAAAACTTTCTAACTCCTTGGTTCTGTATCAATAACCTATTTTCTGAGGGTTGATATTAAATTTTTTTATTGTAAAATCACGATTAATTTTATTGAAAACTAATGAATTGTAAAGTGATATTTTTTTATCAAGTGGTGTGCTTTCATCTTTAAGTTTTTTGTAAATACTAGTGATATAAATTTCAACCATATCTTGGTCATTTTCTCAAGAAAAATCAACAATTTCTACAGAAAAATCATTCTTTATGTTTTTCATTATTAAGACATTTTTATCTACATTTTGCTTTGATTTTGTAACTTTCTTAATGATTGCTTCTTTATACTGCGCCAGTTCATTCACAATATCATTAAAAAGAAAATACTTTTCATTTAACTCATTTATTTCTTTAAAAAGCTCTTCTCATTTTTCTAGCTTTTCAAGATCATGTAAACGTTCTCAAAATGGATCTTTAGTCATGAATCTCATTTTCTAAAAACTTGGCAATTGCATCAGTATCATGGTCGCCAATAATAACATCAGCAACTGCTTTTAATTCATCAGTTGCATTACCCATCGCAACACCAACATGTGCATTTTCCACCATTTCCATATCATTATTACTATCTCCAAAAGTAGTTAAATGATTAACGGTTTCGCCAATCTTCTTAAGAATAAATTCAATTCCATTGTACTTCGAAGTGCCTGTTGGATTTACATCAATAAAGAAACGATTAGTAATGTATGCCTTTGCATCTTTAACGTGTTCACTAACTGCATTAAATCATTTTTGGTTTTCTGCTTCCTTGATTCTTAATGCATACTTAACAATCATATTTTTATTATTACCTTGACTCATATAATCTCAAACCTCTTGCTCTTTAGCAAAGGCGCGATTATCAAACCCTGTAGTTAAGGCTTCGGTAGCAAATCAATCAGGCAACTTGTCGCCATCATCTTTGACGAGTGTAAAGTTACGTGGAGGTGTATCAATTGTTAAAACCAAATCGTGATTATTTTTTAGATCCATAAAATATTGAATATGATCAGGATTAAGTGCATCATGAATAATGAATTTATCTTTTTTTACATCATATGCAACAACCCCATTTGAACATACTATATAATCGAAAAATGGTACTTGTTCTAAAACTTGTTTTGCAGTTGGCAGTCCTCTTCCTGTGGCAACAATTAAAATTCCACCTTGTTCTGAAATCTTTTTTAAAACTTGTTTTGTTTTAGGGTGAACTGTACTGTCTTTTCTTAACAGCGTTCCGTCAGCATCAAACGCATAAACTTTTCGCATTTCTACTCCTTATTTCTATTACGTTTCAAGGTTGGGAAAAGCAATACTTCACGAATACTATCTTGTTTTGTTAACAACATAATAAGTCGGTCAATCCCAATTCCGCAACCACCAGCAGGAGGCATCCCGTACTCAAGCGCTGTAACAAAGTCGTAATCAACTTCATTCGCTTCTTCGTTCCCCGCCTTTGCTTCTTTTACTTGTTCTTCAAAACGAGCAAGTTGGTCAATTGGATCATTAAGCTCGGTATACATATTTGCATACTCTTTTTTATTAATAAATAACTCTGCTCTCTCAGTAAAACGACCATCTTTCGCTTTAGCCGAAAGTGGAGAAATTTCGATTGGATGTCCCATTACAAATGTTGGTTCAATTAATGTGTGTTCAATTAATTCTTCAAATAAAGCATTAATAATGTGTCCTGTTGTAAAGTATTTTTCAACCTTAATTTTGTATTTTTTTGCCGCTTCTTTAGCTTTGTCAAAACTTGCCTTGCGAAAATCAACACCGGTTGATTTCGAAACTGCATCAACCATATCTATACGATTAAATGGTTTGGTTAGTGGGAATTCAACATCACCAAATTTAAATAATTTAATTCCTAAATATTTACAAATATGTTTAATCACTTTTTCAGTATGTTCCATCATCCCATACATATTTGAGTATGCTTCATAATACTCAATCGAAGTAAATTCAGGATTATGTGTCGTGTCAATCCCTTCATTACGAAAAACTTTACCCATTTCATATACACGATCAAAACCACCAACAAGTAGCTTTTTAAGTGGTAATTCGGTCGCTACCCGTAAATAGTAATCTTGATTCAAAGCGTTATGATGTGTTTTAAATGGTTTGGCGCTGGCGCCACCTAAATAATCATGAAGTAATGGTGTCTCAACCTCAAGATAATCATTTTTATCAAAATATTCACGAATTAGGCTAATTACCTTACTACGAATAATAAAACGGTTTCTTGTTTCCTCATTCATAATCGTATCAAGATATCTTTTTCGAAGTTTTTCTTCTGGGTCAACAAGTCCATGAAACTTTTCTGGAAGTGGTTTAAGTGATTTTGTCACTAGTTTAAGTGCATTTACACGCACTGTTACTTCACCCGTGTGTGTTTTCATAACAATACCTGAAACATAAATAATATCGCCGATATCAAGTTTATCAAAAATATGATTGTACGCTTCTAGTTCTTTCTTAGGATAGTAAGCCTGAATTTGTCCTTTGGTATCTTGTAAAACTAAAAATGACCCACGTTTTGTCATAATTCGACCTGAAATATTCACATTTACTGGTTTTTTAGCTTCGATTTCTTCTTTGGTTAAATTAGCAAATTTTGCCTTTAGCTCGGTTGAGTAAATTCGATTTTCAAAGCCATAACTTTTAGGAAAAGCCTCAACATTTTTTTCTTTATAATAGTTTAATTTTTCGCGTCTTGCGAGTTCTTGATCATTAAGTTTAATCATTCCTGATTCTCCTTTAACATTATTAATTATTTTATTATATTAAATATTGTATATTAATTATATATGGGCTTAGAAAGAAAAAAAGGAATTGTGGTCGATAAAATCGATTATGCTGAACACGATATGATCGTAACCTTATTAACAAATAAGCGTCGTCTAGCATTTTTAGCTAACGGAATTAGAAAACCCCAAAGCAAAAATGCAACAAATTTAAATTTGTATGCAGTAGTTGAATGCGAAGTTTTTTTAGCAACGCTAACCAATAAATTATCAAAGTTAAAAAAGGCCGTTGCAAGTACCAATTTTGATTACACTAATAAATATAATTTGATGATTAATGAAGACATTGCTTTTATTATGCGTAATAGCGAATATATAAGTAATGATTTTTTGGAGAAATACGAACTATTTCTCAGTAAGATTGGTGATAAACACACTAATTTCTGACTTGCTTGATTATATGCAAATTCAATTATGATGAAGCCAATTAAACCAGCGTTTAATCATTGTTATATTTGCAATTCAAATCAAAATTTACAATATTTCTCCTGACACGAAGGTGGAATGGTTTGTGAAAATCACACAACTAAACATACTAGCGAAAAAGATCTTTGGCTATATTATTACCTTTTTACAGATATCTATAAATATCTAGAAATGTGTTCAATTTCAGATAACAACCGAATTTTGAAAGAGATTAAAAATTTCTTGTTTGAAAATGGATATCGATAAATGTGCAACAAGTTCCACATTTATATTTTTTTATATATAATATTTACATGCTAAATTTAACTTACAAAGATATTGCGAAAAAAGCGGGCGTAAGCGTAAGCACCATCTCACGATACTATAACAATGGATATGTTAGTCGCGCTAATAAGGCTAAGATAAAGGCAGTAGTTGATCAATATGATTTTGTTCCCAATAGTGGAGCGCGTCTAATTCGGGGGCAAACAAACATTATTTATGTGATTCTTCCCGATTTTGCCGAAGATATCTTCAGTGATATCGTCGGCGGAATCGAGGCTGAAGCTTCGCTAAAAGGGAAGCATGTATTTGTTACCCACGCCAAAGCCAACACCGAGAGCTTTATCCAAAAAACAAAATATATCAACTCGTGAAAACCAGGATCAATCGTTTTATTCTTACCATATTACGACGAAAAAATTGACGCTTTCCTTAAAGAACACCAAGATATGAACATTGTCGTTTACGGCTTTGAAACAAACCACGCTAAATTCGCAAAATATGATGACAAAGACATGTTTTACAAACTTGTTAAAACCTATTACCACAGCCGTCCTGTGAAAAAATTACTGTTTTTAAAAAGTGAAAAACTTACCGAGAAGCAAAATGTTGACTGAAGCAAATCGTTTAAAAAAGCAATAATTGAATATGACATTGATGGATTAGAATACACATTAAACAATCATAGAGACGCTGATGTTAACGAATTTTTAGCATATGTAAAAAGTAATAATATCTATGACATTGTTTGTTCTACTCACGAGACATTTGTAAACTTATTAGCAAAAGCAGACACCACATTTAATCTAAACTTAACAGACATCGGCTACGAGTCAATCTATGACTACAACAAAAAATATCGCAACAAAATTTTTATCGATTATCACCTTCTAGGCGTAATGATTACTAAGCTAACGGAAGCATCAAAAGATATTCAACCAGTTGTAATTCCAGCATCAGTAATATAAAAAGTTAAGGTAAGTCCTTAACTTTTTTTCGCTAAAAATTTTAGTTTTTTAATCTCAAATGGCTTAAGTAGCCGAAACTTACCAAGTTGTAAATGATCAACATTTAGAAAACTATATGATAAACGATGTAAATTAATTACTTCTTTCCCTAAAGACTCAAAAACTTTTTTAACATGATGATTACTGCCTTGATGTAATTTTATCTGATAAAAATTTAGATTTAAATGTTTAACTTCATGAAAACTTGGTTTGTCATTAATAACCATTTCTTTGTTAATTAATATCATTTCTTTACTTGTTAGTGGTGTATTAATTTCTACATTATAAACACGTTCAATTTCGAATGAAGGGTGTGAAAGTTTGTGACACAATTCACCATCATTAGTAATAATAATCGCACCGGTTGTATCATAATCTAATCTGCCCACTGTGTAAAGTCGTTTCGTAGATGGTATAAGATCAATAACTTTTTTCCGATTTTGTTTGTCATCATTTGAACAAATTGTATGCTTTGGTTTGTTTAACAAAAAATACTCTTTTTCTTCAAGAAATATTCGTTTTTTATTGACTAATACAATATCTTGATAACTAGCTAAATCGCCTAATTTTGCAATTTTGCCATTAATTGTCACTGAACCTTGAGTAATTAATTCTTCTGCTTTTCGACGTGAGCAAAGACCTGATTCGGCGATAATTTTTTGAACCCTAACCTTTAATTCATTTTTCGTAATGTTCTTCATTTTCTATCTTTTTCCCAGCCGAAACAATGTGGTTATACGATGCTTCAACTGTCTTTCTAAAACCTTTTTCAAAATCACTAAACGCTAATTCGCGCACCTTTTCAATGCCCGCTCAACGGCGTCCCTTACACAATTTATCAGCCATATAAACAACTTTATCAAGTCAATTAAGTTCGAGTGCTAATTTTGTGTGAACAGAAACAGCATGAACGATTTCATCATTTTGAACCAAATATTTATGTTTTAATCAAAGCGAACCCGAAAGTTGATGATACTCAATTGGATTAAGGTTATCAATATTTAAATATCTCTTAATTATTTTTTTATGTTCCTCTGGCGTAAGTTCTTTAGTAATATCATGAAATGCAGCGGCGGCATAAGCAACTTCTTCATCGAACCCGTGTTTACGCGCTAAATTTCTGGCAAAATCACCAGCTGCTAACATATGCTGTGCTCGAGCGTGTGAAACAGAGTTAGTAACTAATTCAGGAATATAAAGCAAATTTTTCCCAATATATTCCTGCACAACCTTATCAACCATTGATAAATTTCCTTCACGATAACTCGTGCTTGATTGTTCAGTAAGATCATTATTTAAAACCAAACAATTAAAACGTTTAACGTTTGTTTTATTAAAAGTTTTTGTTCGTTTATAAATAACAATCTTTGTTTTGGTTGCGATATCTTCAATAAATTCTCATTTGTGAAGTTTTCCTAAATTATCACTTCCTAAAATAAAAAATAATTCGTCCTTAGGAAAATTGTTAGCAAAATAATTTACAGTTTCAAATGAATAGCTTTTACCTTTACGATTGATTTCAAACATTGAAATTTCTGATTTTTCCGGCATTACAAGTTTAATCATATTTACACGATGTTGGGGATCTGTAGGTTTTTTTGTTTTAAATGGGTTTTGGTAAGCGGGTACAAAAAACAACTTGTCGAGATTTAACTCGTCAATAACTGTTTTTGCAATTTTAACGTGACCTTTATGAATAGGGTCAAAACTACCACCAAAAATACCAATTTTCATAAGTTTAATTATATCAATTTATATATTTTTATAAACATAGAAACCAATAATTTTACTCTGTATACTTGTTCTTTTTGAAAACGATTTTATCTTCTTTCAAAAATTTTGTTTGCGTATTTTTTATGTTTTTAACTTTTTCATAATCTGAAGCCAACATTACTTTTCCTGTCTTTAATTGACTATTAATTAAATCCACAATTTTGTATTTTTCAACATTTTTTGTTGAATTTTCCTCAATTTTTGGTTGAAAGTAGATTTCTCCTTTTTTACCTAGATCTGTGATCTTTACGCCAACACCTTTAATTGGTTCCCTTGTTCAAAATTTATCAAACATATCCCTTGCTTGTTCGAAAATTTCTTGTTCATCATAAGTAAAATTTGTTAATGGTTGTTGGCGTGATAAAAACTTGGTATTTTTATATCGAATTTCAATTACCAAAAGACGACCTAATAGCCCCCTGCTTTTCATTCGGTATACCGTTCGTTCGACAAGTAATTTAAGTTCAATTAAAATTTCCTCATAATTTTTTGGCCCTATATATTCAAAAGTTTTCATATGTCCAATTGATTTATATTCGTTTTGTTCTAAGTTGAGTAAATCCGTACTGTTGCCTAATAAACATTCTATTATATTAAAATAACTTCGTTTAAACACGCTTTCAAGCAAGGGAATATTATGACGATTTAAATATAAATCATTAATTGTATTAATATTATTTTTTATTAACTTTGCAGTTGAAGATTTACCAATTCCGAAAAAATTTCCGATTGGTAAATGATAGAAATGTTTAGCAATGTCCTCTCTTCGTGTTAGTGTAATCCCATATGGTTTTCCAAGTGATGTCGACATTTTTGCTAAGAATTTATTGTATGAAATTCCAATTGAAATCGGAATCTTAAATATTGACTTAATTGATGACTGAATATATCTTGCAAGATCTAAAGCGCTTTTTTCTCAATTTTGCAGATCTATTTTTTTTGTCACATCAACATAACATTCATCAATTGAACCGACTTCCATTATTTTTGAAATATTGTTAATTATTCAATCAAAAATGTTAGTTGAAATTTCGATAAAAAGCGGAAAGTCTGCACTTTCAACAATTATATTTGGACAAACTTTACGTATCAAAAACATTGGGTCGCCTGTTTTTGCTCCTTTATTTTTTGCTTCATAACTAAGCGCTGACGCAATGCTGTTAGAATTTTTATTACCAATTGCTACTTCTTTACCAATTAACCATGGTTTTTTTGTACGAATTGCACTAACAAAATAACTATCGAAATCAATATGAAAAATAACTCTCATTACTGCTCCAAAAGTTGAATTAGTCCTTTAGCAATTAAATTTGCACAATTAAAACGATTAAGATGAACTTTGACATCACAAAAAATATTAAGCTCTTTTAAATCATCATCTTCTTTAATTTCTTGATTAATTAATTTTTGATACTTGTTAACTAACTCTAATATCGTTTTTTTATCATGATTATTAATAAGTCCTATTAACATATCAGTCGAAGCAACACAAACCGCACAACCTACAGTTTTATGACAGATAGAAATTTTATTATCTTGGCTTTGTAAACCAAAAGTAATCTTATCAACGCAGTGTTCGCTATAGATTGTAAAATCTTTCTCTTCATCAAGAGAATTGTTAAGAAACTTAGGATTTGAATAATGTTCCATTATTAATTGCTGTTTGTTGCACTTCATATAACCTACCATTTATTTTCATATATGCTATTATAAGTTTTTTCCTTAAGAATCAAAAGAACGCTTGAAATTGGAATCATCACTAAAGTAAAAAATGGAATTTCAATCATTGATTTTAAAATAATTCGTGTTTGATAAAAAGCGTAAAGACTATAATCTTTTTCTAGCCGTAATTTACCACTGCTGGTAGACGTGTTCGCCATAAATCGATTCCAGTACACAATAAATACATATGGTCCATACAATCATCTAAAAATAACAATAATTACCGAAACAATTGCAAACAAAAATAAATATTTAATAATTTTCTCGTTTATTTTTTTAGTCACGAAATACCCAACTACCATAAAACAGGTAAAAAAGGCAATTAACAAACTAAAGCCAACAGTTAATCAAAGAATTAGCGCGCGAGGAAAACTATCAGAATTATCTGATTTATAAATACGATTCTGATTAGTAACAAGAATTGCAATATTAATAGCTAACACAAGATACAAAATACTAGAAATAACAAGCGTTGTTGGCACCTTATGCTTGGTATAAAAATAAAACAAAACACTTGAAATAATAACGATTGCTGGCGGAACAATTGCATACTCAATCATCCAAAACGCCAAACCTGAAGGCGAAAGTAACATCATCGATAAAGTATCCGCAATCACCGCTAAGAAAGAACCCTTAATAGCCCCTAATAAAATTCCAAAAATAATTCAAAACGGAATTTCAATAGATAAGTTAATAATTCTACCAAGTGATAATTTAGCAATCGCAGTTGCAAGCAAAAACATTGTAAGAAGCATACCGCTAATTGCAATTTCAAAAACATTAAATTTAAAGGCTGACTTAGTTCTAACTCAAACAATATTCATATAGTTATTATATAAGTAGTACAAGTAGTTGGTTCACGAAATTATTTATTTTATATAATATATACTATTATGAATAAAAAATTAGAATTCGGGACAGCCGGAATTAGAGGTATTGTAGGACCTGCAGAACACGAATTAAATACTGCTCATGTCGCTCGTATCGCTGACGGATTGGTCTCATATTTAAAACATAATTTTAAAGAAAAGGATCGCATTGTTGTTATCGGAAGAGATAACAGAATTATGTCAAAGGAGTTTGCGATTTTAACAAGAAATATCTTATCAAGAAATGAAATTAAAGTTATTTTTAGCGAGGATATTTCTCCAACACCATTTGTAAGTTTTCTTATTAAAGAATATAAGGCTGCTGCAGGTGTTAATATTACCGCTAGTCACAATCCAAAAGAATACAATGGTGTTAAAGTTTATAACCAGTTTGGTTATCAAAGTTTACCTGATGAAATTGATGAGTTATTAAAGTATTTTAAAGATTATTCAGAGTATTTAAACTTTGACTTAGAAACAAAAAACGACAAATTTATTAAAAACGTAAATCAAGAGAATATCAATAAATATCTTGAAAAAGTTTTGAAATTAGCAAAAAAACGTGATTGCAATAACATTAGTGTTGCATACTCACCATTGCACGGAACTGGCGCAAAATATGTAAGATATTTATTACCAAAACTATCAAAAAACTCTTACTTTTTAGAAGCACAGATGATTAACGATTCAAACTTCAGTAATGTTAAAAGCCCTAACCCAGAAAACACTGAAACTTATGAAGAATTAATCAAACTAGGTTTAGAAAAAAATGCTGATATTTTATTAGTAACTGACCCTGACAGTGACAGGGTAGGACTATGTGTTAAAAATAATAACAAATATGAGCTTTTAACTGGTAATGAAACAGCAACTTTGATTATGAACTATCTTGTTGAAACAACAAAAAATTTAAAAAATAAATACTTAATCTATTCATACGTTTCTTCAAACGTTCCTCGCATCATTGCTGAAAAAAACAACATCAAAGTTTATGAAACACCTACAGGATACAAATGAATTGGAGCATTAATTCAAGACAATAAAAAAACTCACCCAGAGTTAGAACACCTATTCTCATTTGAAGAAAGTTATGGTTCGCTTATTGATGAAACGCTTGCATTTGACAAAGATGCAATTCAATCAATCGTTATCCTTACAACAATTGCATCATACTACAAGGAAAAAGGTCTAAACCTTTTAGATGTGTTAGAAAATATTTATAAAAAATATGGCTATGTTGCTTCGAAAGTTTTAAATATTGGCACCGAAAAATATGACCTTATTAACTTACAAAAAGGTTTTAAAAATATCAAGGAAAAAGACAGTGTGTTTACTGATTACAACCTCGATCCACAAATACCAACCAATATGCTAAAAATTCAATTTTCTGACCACTCTTGAATCGCGCTAAGACCTTCAGGAACAGAACCTAAAATTAAATTCTACATTTTTGGATTTGGAGATAACAAAGAAAAAGCAGATGCCCGCGCTACCTTCTTACTAGATCAAATTAAAAAAATGTTATAAAAAAACAAGGCCAAAAGACCTTGTTTTTTAATACGAAAGAAAACGTTCAACAACTTTTACACCATTGTCGTTGTCGGTGGTGTCAAATTTAACGCTTGTTGTTTTATCTTTAACTTCACCTTTTCTAGACTTAATTAGCTTCGTTAACGCAATAGCGCCACTAATTGCCTTGATAGCGAATGGAATTAATGTGACTAAAGTCGCAACAATTCCAGCACCATAAGTTTGTAATTGTTTTTCTTTCGAAATTGGTTTTAATTTATTCATTTTATTTGCCTCCAATATATAGATGTATTCTGGAAGCAAAAAAATGCTCAAAAAAAACTATTTTATGAAAAATAGCGTAAAAATCAAACTAATCAATCTTGTTTGTGTTAAAAAGTCCTTCAGTATTTCGTACTGGCGAAACACTAAATCAAAGTTTTGGCGAAACTGTTTTAAGGTCTCTTACCAGATGTTTTGCTTCTAATAATAAGACAACAGTAGTAACAATATATTTTGTTTTTTTAGTATATCCACCAATTCCTTCGGTAATTGTATATGCGTGTCAATAATTAATATAATCAAAATATCTAACAATATCTTGTGGATTGTCGGTATAAATTTGCAACTGAACTTTTTTGTATTTTGGATAAATCAAATCAACAACCGTTGTTAAAATAAATACATAAATAATAGTTGTAATAGCCGATGAAGAAAGGTAAGTTACGCCCCCTTCATATCATTGCACAACACCGTTAGCGTCGTAATATGGCACACCTTTTTTTGGTAAGAAATAATAATTTTGAATAAAGTAACTCGAATTCAAGAAGATAAATAACAATGTAAAACTTACGATTCGCATAATGATGCTGATATCTTTTTTAGCTTTGGTTGAAAAGTAGTACACAATAAAGTCGGTTCCGCCAGTTGAGCCGCCATATTTTCAACTAATTCCAATCCCAATCGCTACAAGAATTGAACCCAAAATCCCATAAATATAAATTGGTCATTCTGAATGATTAGCAACATTTCTTCAATCTCTTTCAATCACAATAACACTGTGGAGAAAATCATTAACAGGTTTTCATGCTAAAAATGGGTTGACAATTGACTGGAAAACCATAAACAACATGGTAAAGACAATAAAAGATTTTTTAATCTTTTTTCAGAAAATGATAAAAAACGGAACATTAATTACTCAATAAAGCAATCCCATATAAGGTAAAAGTATATGCGGCTTAACTTTTGAAAGTAACATATCAGCAATAATTGGGAATCCCATCATCCCGTTAGGAATGGTGTGTGATTCACTAAGCAAAATTACAACTCCAAAATTAAAGATAAATGCTGCTAAGAAAATCATTAAAATATTAAACTTGTGTTTAATGATAATTTGTCAAAAAGATTGTTTAGCGTCGGCCTTAGGGCTATAAAATAATTTAAGCGAACCTAAATCAACATCGGGTGTTTTTACATCCTGTTCTGATGCGTTATTTTCGGTTGTTTGCTCGGTGTTATTTTTCGTTTCTTTCATAGTAAATGATATTATAATGTAATAAACAAAAAACATATAAATATATAGGAGCAATTATGCAAAAACTTAAAGGAATGAAGGATTGATTTGGTTACGACGCCAAACTTTTACAAATAGTAAGAAATAAACTTACTAATCTTTTAACTAATTTTAATTACTCTTATGTTGAATTTCCTATTATGGAAGAGATCGAGCTTTTCAAACGTTCTTCAGGCGAAGAAAGTGACATTGTTAACAAAGAAATGTACGAATTTAATTCCAAATCAGGAAAAAAAATAGCACTTCGCCCCGAAGGAACCGCACCTTTTATTCGAATGTTTGAAGAAAATAAATTAATTAACATCGATCGCTTTAACAAATATTGATATTTTGGTAGTATGTTTCGTTATGAACAACCACAAAAAGGACGCTATCGCCAGTTCATTCAAGCGGGAATTGAAAATATATCAAACATTGATGCTTATACGGATGCAGAAACAATCACGCTTGCAAACAATTTTTTGAAAAGTTTAAAAATTAACGAATACGACCTTTTAATTAATAATATTGGAACGATTAAAGAACGCGAAACATACGCCAAAGAACTTAAAAAGTATCTTGAAAAATATAAAGATAAATTAGAGAAAGAATCTCTTTCACGACTTGAAAAGAATGTTTTAAGAATTCTTGATGATAAAAATGAACAGGTTAAGGATTTTATTAAAAACTGTCCCAAAATTGATAAATATTTATCAAAAGAATCAAGAGAATATTTTGAAAAAATAAAAACAATTTTAACAAAAAATAACATTAGTTTTCGTGTTGATTTTAATCTTGTACGGGGATTAGATTATTATGAAAATCTTGTCTTTGAATTTGTCTCAACTTCGAAATCACTTGGAGCCCAATCAACAATTTTGGCTGGTGGTAGATATAAAAATTTCCTCAATACAAAAACCTTTGAAAGCGCTATTGGTTGAGCCGCAGGAATTGAACGTTTAATTGAAATTCTTAAGTTTAATAACTACCCTATCGATGACCAACTTGATAACCTTGTATTTATTCTAAACGAAGATGAAATTGATGAAGCGTATATTATTGCAAACCAATTAAGAAAAACAGAAAAATGTGAGGTAATTAACAAAGTAATTAAAATTAACAAAATGTTTAAAATGGCCTCAGCAATTAAACCAAAAAATATTATTTTTAAAGAATTGCAAAATGGCATAAAAACCTGAATTCAGAAAGATCAAGAAAACGGAAAAATCAATAAAATTTGTTGAAAAAATAAAGAAAAATAGAATAAAAGTGTTTATAAATAAAATAAGCGAAATATCGCTTATTTTATTTTAAATTTTCACGAACAAGTGGCATTGACATACATCTAGCACTACCCATTCCTAATGATAACTGATTGCCTTCAAATGAGTAAACTTTTACACCCGCTTTTATTAGCGCCGCTTCGGTTTTGCGATTGCGAGAATAGCCGACTACAACGCCTGGTCTAATAGTTAAATAATTTGTTGCATCAAAATGAGTTTCCACATCAATGTCAATCTGATTTGCATCTGTTCCAGCAACAGGTATTAATACTGGTCTTTTACCAATAATTCCCGTTAAAACCTGTTCTAAATTTTGGCTTTTAATTGGCTTAATTTTAATCTTGTCTGTCAAATCAATATCTCAAAATTCAAGGGCTTTTGTAACATTTGGTGAATAAATAAATTTGTCATAATCAACCATCACAAGTCATGTATCCAAATGCATTAAGTTTTCCATAATAGGAACTTTTACAATAACAATTCGTTTAAAATTAGTATTACTATTTTTTATATTTTTTGCAATTTGTAAAATTGCTTTTTTCTTTGTTCGTTCACTAATTCCAACAACAAGTGTTTCACTAGTGTAAACAAATAAATCACCACCCTCAATATTGCCCGAATCCATCCTATCAAATCAACGTGGTGTATTTTTATAATCTGGATGATGACTAAAAATAAACTCAGAGAAAAGTGTTTCGCGTTTGCGAGTTTGATATTTCATATTATTAATAGTTATTCCATTTCCAACAGAAGTAAATGGGTCGCGAGTAAAGTATAAATTAGGCATAGGATCTACAACTAATTCGTGTTTATACTCTATTCCTAACTCGTATTTTAAAATTCCAGTCATCATTGTTTTAATCAATTCAAGTGGTGTTTTAGAATTTAAAAACTCTTTGATTTTAATCTTCAAATTACCATCTTTTATTCGCGGTTTTGCTTCATTAATTCACTTGTTAACAAACTCTTCTCTGGCAGCATTAGAAGCAAAATTTCAAGTTTCTAAAACCAAGTCTGTAAGCTGGGTGACTTTAATTCCTTGCTCTTTTAGTATTTGCAAAAACCCTTTGTGTTCTTTAATCGCAACATCAGATTCAAGTACTGCCGAAAATAATAATTCATTAAATCTAGTCGGTGAAATTCGTCTAATTTCATCACCAGGCGTATGAACTAACACTTCTTTTAAGATGCCTATCTCGCTAAAAACATTTATCTTACTCATCACTTTCCTTTCCGTTTGTTACTAAAAATTATATAAAAAAATGCTGGAATTATATTTGTAGATTATTTACAAAAAACGTGTCAATTTCTTAAAAATATGTACAAAATATCGTTTTTTTGTTTCATAAAAGTTTCATACTCTTTTTTTTTTTTTTTTTGCAGAGCCTTCTTACTTAAATATTATTTTAATGTGAAAGGAGAATATATTATGAATATAAAAGAATTTTTTAGAAAAGATTTAGTCATTGTTAACAAATCGTTCAAAAACAAAGATGCATGCTTAAAATATTTAGCTAAACATCTTGTTTCTAAAAACTATGCCAAGAACGAAGAAACTGTACTTGATCTTGCTTTAAAAAGAGAAAAAGAATTCAGCACAGGTATTGGTAACGCCATTGCTATTCCTCACATTCGTGATGATGTAATGAACGAAAGCGTTGTTACATTTGTTAAAACTGATGCCTTAGACTGAAAATCAAATGATAATGAAAAAGTAAAATTTGTCTTTTTTATTACTATGTCGAAAAAAGATGGGGAATCTTCACACCTTGAAGCTATTCAACAACTTTCAACATTATTTATGAACGAAAACTTCGTAAAGGAACTTGAACTTGTTGATAGTTATGATTCACTTATTAAACTTTTAGAAAAAAATCAAAAAAACACATTAGTCCACTCTACAGAAAAAACGAACACAAATGGTTATGACATCGTTGCAGTTACTGCTTGTCCTACCGGAATTGCCCACACTTATATGGCAGCTGAACGTTTAACTAAAGCCGCTAAGGAAATGGGATTATCAATTAAAGTGGAAACGCAAGGAACGGAAGGTTCAAAAAATGTTTTAACACAATATGAAATTAGCAATGCCAAGGGTGTAATTTTAGCCGTTGATAAAGTTGTTGATCTTTCAAGATTTGCCGGACTTGAAAATGTTCTTGAATTAGGAACAGGTACTGCTATTAAAAAACCTGAAGAACAAATTAAGAAAATCTTAAATAAAGAAGGTAAAAAGTTACCAGGTCAAAAAGCATCTGGCTCAAATGAAACAACGGAAGATTTAATTTCGTTTGATGGATTTGGTAAAAGAATTTACAAAGGAATTATGAATGGTGTTTCATTTATGTTGCCATTCGTTGTCTTTGGCGGAATTATGATCGCCCTTGCCTTCCTTATCGATATTAAGAACGCTGGAACAGCCAACTATGGTAGCGTTAACGAAGTTGCTAGATGATTTAAAAACCTAGGTGGACTTGCCTTTGGAATTATGGTTCCAATTCTTAGTGCTTACATTGCCTATGGTCTAGTTGGACGCTTTGGGTTGTTACCTGGATTTATCTGTGGATTTATTTCAATTGGTTCATTCCTAATGAAATTAGATCCTTCTACAGGTCAAATTTCCTGATTCGATCCTGCTGGAGGACTTGGTTCAGGGTTCTTTGGTGGAATCATTGGTGCTATTTTAAGTGCCGTTCTTATTATTGTTTTTGTTAAATATGTTTTTGGCTGAGTACCAGCCTCACTTAAAGGATTAAAAAACATTCTATTTATTCCTTTGTTTGCAACATTTGCAATCGCACTAGTCTTCTGAGTAATTAACATTCCTTTAATTTACTTAAATTATGGATTTAATAAATTGCTAGGAGCAATTGAATCGAAAAATTACTTAGTACCTTTACTTGGTCTTGTTTTAGGACTAATGATGACTAGTGACCTTGGTGGTCCAATTAACAAAGCTGCTTACCTATTCTCAATTGCAACTATTTCAAGCGGAAATGGTACAGTTGCTATGGCAGCAACGATGGCAGCAGGAATGGTACCACCACTTGGTATTGCGTTGGCAACATCAATCTTTAGAAAACACTTCTCTCAAGAAGAAATTCAATCTGGATATGTTAACTACGTAATGGGGCTTTCATTTATTAGTGAAGGAGCAATTCCATTTACAGTTGCAAAACCTAGAGTAATGGTTCCCGCTAACTTGGTTGGTGGCGCAATTACCGGATTACTTGTTGGTTTATTCCAAATCACATTAGCTGCTCCACACGGCGGGGTCTTTGTTTTCGCACTTGTAAAAACCTCATTATTTAGTTCTAGTGGTGGTCAAATCGGTGGTGGAATTGCGCTTTACATCGCTGCAATTATCGCCGGCGCAATCGCTCAAATGTTTACCATTTGAGGATTACTACTACTTTACAAAAAACTTGATGCCGCAAAAGCAAAAAAGACAACTAATTTAGTTTAGAATAATATTAATATGATTTATACAATAACATTTGCTCCATGCTTAGACTATGTCATTAATTCACCAAAGGAATTTAACCAAAACGGATTAAACCGCATTAGTGATTTTGATTTTTTTCCTGGTGGTAAGGGGATCAATGCTTCAGTCATTTTAAAACGACTAGGACTAAACAACACCGCAATTATTTTTGCTGGTGGCGAAATCGGAAACAAAATAATTAGTCAGTTAAAAGCAGAAAAAATCAAAACAATCAATATTAAAACAGACGCTGAAACACGTGTTAATGTTAAATTTTTAGGCAAAAATGCTGAGTTTGAAATTAATGGTCCACGTCCAGTTATTAATGAGCAAAATTTAAACGAATATTTTACAACAATCAAACAAATGAAGAAAGATGATTTTGTCTTCATTATGGGAATTAGTGATGAAAACGTTTTAACCGAAACACTTAATCTTTTAAAAGAAAAGGGTATTAGGTTTGCACTTGATATCGATGCCAAAAACATTGACAAATATTTAGAGTTTGCTCCTTACATATATAAACCAAACATTCATGAAACAAAAAATTTTCTAATCAAAATCCCAGAAACAAATGAAGAAATTAAAAATGCTTTACTTTATTTAAAAGCAAAAAAAGTTCATTTCCCAATCATTTCAGCTGGTGCTAAAGGCAGTTACTATCTTGATGAAAATAATAACTTGCTGCAGGCAACAATTGTTAAAAACGCACCACTTGTTAGCGCTGTAGGTGCTGGTGATACATTAATTGCTAGTGTCTTTTACTTTTTAAGTAAAAACTACAATATTAAAGATGTAATTAGTCATGCGAGCGCTATGTCAATAGGCACCGTCACTAGAAAATGGTTAGCTCAGAAAAATGATATTAATACTTATTTAGATCATATTAAAGTTGTAAAAATTAAAAAATAAAACACACTCCAACCAGTGTGTTTTATTACATATTATTTATAAACGTGGAAGCTAAATTTGTCTTCATCAACAACAACGAATTTATCACCTTTTTTAGGACCATATGGTAAGAGTGCTTCTTGCGCAATGTTGTGTTGACCTTTAATTTTATCCATTAATTTTACCGAATCTAATGAAACAAATACTGAAGAAGTAATCCCGAATGAGTGAATCAATTTTTCGTTTCTTACAATTCCAATAATTGTTGAGTTTGGTCTAAATCTTGCAACTTCTTTTAAGGTTTGACCTGAGTGTGATAGTACAACAACAAATTTGTATTCACCATCTTTGGTTGCTTCAGCGATTTTGTAAGCAATTTCTGAACGTCTGTCGTGAATAGTTTTCTTAATTTCACGAAGATTTTCTTGATAGAAAAGTTTGTTGTAGAATTCTTTTTCTGCACGTCTGTTAATTGCGGCCATTGTCGCAACAGCAACAACGGGGAAGTTACCTTGTGCACTTTCTCCTGAAAGCATTGTTGCGTCTGCCCCTTGTTCGGTAGCAACATAAACGTCAGTAACTTCAGCACGTGTTGCGTGAGTTGAGTTTTCCATCGAGTCTAACATTTGGGTAGCAACGATAACTGGTACACCTTTGTTACGACATTTACGTACGATTATTTTTTGGTAGTAAGGCACATCGTAGTAAGGAATTTCTAAACCTAAATCACCACGCGCAACCATTACGGCGTCACTTGCTTCAATAATTTCATCAATATTAGTAATACCTAATTGTGATTCAATTTTTGAAATAATTTGAACGTGTTCACCACCATTTTCATTAAGTAATTTTCTTAATTCATTAACGTTTGCTGCTGAGTTAACAAATGAAGCAGCAACGTGGGTGATACCGTGTTGTAAACCAAACTTAACATCATTAATATCTTTTTCTGCTAAGAATGGTAATGAGAAGTCTACCCCAGGAAGGTTAATTCTTTTCTTTGTTTTTAGTTTGTGGCTGTTTAAGGCCTCGACTACCACGTGATCTTTTTTAACATCTGTAACTACTGTGTCAAGTTTTCCATCATCTAGTAACACGTGATCACCTTTTTTAAGGTCTTGTGCCATATTGTAACTTACAGCGAATTCTTTACTTGTTCCTTTAAGTTTTGTGTATTTATCTTCAGAAGTTCAAATTTTAATTTTTGATTTTGCACTAATTGGTTGTGCGCCATCAAGCATTTCTCCAACTCTAATTTCTGGACCTTTAGTATCTAAAATAATTGAAATTGGAATGTGTAAATCTTTACTTATTTTTTGTGCAAGTTTAAACTTATTAACTTGTTCAGAGTGGTCACCGTGGCTAAAGTTAGCACGGATTGCTGTTGCTCCATTTTCAATCAATTCTCTAAGAACTTCATAATTATCACTACTTGGACCAATAGTAACAATTAATTTACTTCTTTTATCTATTAAATGCATTTTTCTCCTTATTTATTCTCTTCAATTTTACATTATTTTGCCCGATAAAAGTGCGCTATGTTGTAAAAAAAATAATAAAAAAATGTGTAAAGATTTCCACAATAATAAAAAACAGGACACATTTTGTCCTGTAAATTATTTGAATTACATCACTTCAATTGCTGGCGAAACATAAGTTCGCTTACTATTTGTTTTAAGCGTGCTTGAAATTTGCACTTTTAATTTTAAAGTTACTTTGTCAAAGACTGGAATATCACTTTTAGCATCAAAATTAATTAATTTTATATCACCATTTTTATTGCTATAAACAATATATTCGCCTGGTTTTTCTTTGTTTTCAATAACCATTTCTAACATTAATGAAATATCTCACATCATATCTTCAAGCGTTGCTTTTTCATCTTGTGATGTCTTAAAGATTTTCTTTCCATCACTTGCTTTGTTAGCAATAATTTGTTCTCATGTGTATTTAGCAAGAGTTGCTTTAAAATCTTCTTTAACACGAACTTTAACCTTGTTGATTAAATCTGTTTTAATTTCTTCTTCTAATTTAGATTTAAATCTAGTTTTATCTTCAAAACGGTATTCTCAAGTAAAATTACGTGTTTTGTCAATTAAAAGTACAGAGAATTTAAGAGTACCATTGTCATTATTTGCTTCATAAGTTTTTGATAAAAATGAAATATTAAATTTGTCGACATTTCCTGTTAAATAAATTTTTGATGTATTTGAAGTAATTGGATTTGGTTTACCATCTTTGTATTCAAGATCTTCTTTTTTGATTTCAGAAGGTAAAAGCAACTTATCAACATCTTCCGTGTCTTTGAAAACCGCTTTGATTGTTTGAAAATCGTTGTTCGAATCAAAAAATTCTTTATCGATAGGAATTCTCTGGTCTCTAAATTCTTTTTTATCAATTTTTTCATCAAGAATTTGTTTGCCATTAAGTGTTTTTAAGTCGTATGATTTAACAACTTTATCATAATCAACAACGGCATAAAGATTGTCGTTTTCAATAACTAGATTTTTGAAAAGAAAAATATTATTAGATTCTCAATTTTCGAATAAATCATCTACTTCATCTTTCTTTTCCTTTTCAGAAAAAGCATTGACTTTTGCTAAAAAATCTTCTTTGTTTTTTACTCACTCACCACTATCGTTTGGTCTTAAAAATCTATGATATCTGTTTGGTATTAAAAATCTAAATTCTATAGGCTCGGTTGTGCTTTGCTTTTTCTTAAACCCGTCAATTACATAAAATTTTTCGATTGTAACTTTTTGAGTTATTTTTTGACCGTTAACAAACACATCTTTTGTATCTTTTGTATTGGCCTTTAATCTTAAAATCAACAACCCTTTTGCATCATTCGCAAAAGAAGTAAACTCAATTGAATTTTTTTCTAATAATTCATACGCATAGTGAACAAAGGGTTTATTATTTTTATCAACTAAAATAAAATCTTGGCTCATCAAATCTTGAAGAGAAAACGATTCTCCTTTTTCACCTACCGGTTCAAAAACTTCGGTTCAATATTTGCTACTATAGTTTTTACCAGTAAAATCAGATGCAAAATGCGAATCTTTAAATTCTTTAATTTTTTGTTCATTTGGACCCGAACCATCAAGACTTTCATTCATATCACCAACACTAAAAACAAGCTTGTCAAACTCGTGTTCGGCAATAGCTTTCTCTCTACTTTTGTGTGTAAAATAAACCGAAACAGCAGTAATTGTTGTAAGAACAAGTGCTGCTGCAATTCCAAAATTAATTCATTTCTTTTTTGGTAAATTCTTAAAATAGTTACCAAAAGCAGCTATTCACTTTGGTTTTGTTTTTTGTTTTTGATTAGCATTGCTTTCCATGATGCTCCTTCGAGTGATTAAACATAAATATATAATATTATATATGTAAGTAATCATTTACTACATTTTGTAATTTTGCTATATTTTGCTTTTTGAGTGCGGAAACAAGTAAATACATATTAAGTTTATTGTCAGTGACACTTGTAGTTAATTGATGTTTTTGTGATTGATTTAACTTGTCGATTTTTGTAAAAACAATAAAAATTGGCAAATTAATTTGGTTTAAATAATCAATGACTTCCAAGTCATTTTTTTGAAAACCAATGCGAGCATCAATAAGCAAAAATACACACTTAATATTGTTACTTCAATTAAGATATTCATCAATCATTTTGTTGATTTTTTCTTGAGTTTGTTTATTAACCTTAGCATATCCATACCCAGGCAAATCGACAATGTAGTTTCCATCTTGATTAACAAAATAATTAATTAATTGTGTCCGACCTGGCGTTGATGATGTCTTAGCAATTTTATTGTTGGCAATTGCGTTAATTAATGATGATTTACCAACATTACTACGTCCTCAAAAAACAACCTCACTACCCTCATGTTTAATAAATGAATTTATATCTACAGCTGATTTAGAAAAGGATATCATTATTTAACCCCTAACTTTTTCTTGTGTCTTTCAAGAGTTGAAGAATATTCGATGTATTCAAAATCAGGCATAATCAAAATCGTTTCTAGTTTTTCATTAACATGATTATTACCTGCCGCTAACTCCAATTCATAATCAAAATCTGTTTTATTACGTGCAGAACGAATTATAAATTCAACACCTAAATCACGAGCAATATGTCCAATCAACTTGTTTTTATTAGGAATAACTTCAACATTCTTAAAACCTTTAAGTTGATCACAAACTTGTTTAAGACGTTCATCAACTGGGGTTTGGTTTTCTTTATCTGGGTTAACCGAAACAATAACAATTAACTTGTCAAATATTTTTAATACCTTTTTTATAATCTCTAAATGTCCTTTATGAAGGGGGTCAAACGAGCCCGGATAAATTGCTATTTTCATGCATTTAATTATACTAATTAATTTTATCTTGGATATATAAGTTCTATGTTCGCAGATCAAATATTAAGATTGTCGAGCATTGCTTGTTGTTGAAGTTTATAAAGTTCTTCAATAAATTCCTGATCTGAATAATAAAAATAATCTTTTTTATTACTCGAAATATAAGCAACTTTTGCTAGCCCTAATGAAACCATTTTTTGCGATATTTCAGTAGAATTTATTGAAATTTGTACAACTTTGCGTCCATACTTGTCTTTTTTTATAACCTTAATTTTAACCTTTTTGTATAGAATGAGGTCACTTAAAATTAACTTGGCTTGATTTGCAAAATAATATCTAACACCAGTTGTCTTTTCATATTTGCCATTTTTAAAAACACCAATTTCAGGCGCGTCGATTCCTAGTATCCGATATTTTTGTCCTTTTGTATCTATAAACGTATCACCATCAGTAACTTTCTTGACTACGACATATTCAAAACTATTGGTAACTTCACTGGCCCTAGTTACAGAGCAAGCACTAAGAAAAAATGGACTGAAAAATACCGTTCAAAACAATATCAATTTTCTTATCACACTTATATATGTATTTTGAAATGAATTTTTAGCCTAAAACGGAAAAAATTATGAAAAATTAAACATTTATATAACTTTTTGCTTTTGATAGCACATCAACAAGATGGTCAATATCAGCTTTTGTGTTATAAATTCCTAGCGAAACACGAACAAAGCCAGGTTCTGTTTTAACGTGTTGTAAATATTGCGCGCAGAAAAAACCGCTACGAACATACACATTGTGTTTACCTAAATAAAGAGCAACATCTTCACAAAAAACTTTTTTAATATTAAACATAATTATGCAATCTTTGGGTTGTGAGTAAATTTCAATATTCTTAACTTTACTTAGTTTTTCATAGGCATAAAGTGCAAGTTCTTCTAAAATTTCATTAGTTTGTTTATAACCAATTTTGTTAAAAAACTTTAATGAAGCATTAAACATAAAAATCCCTGCTACGTTTGGAGTCCCCGCTTCTCAACGAGCAACATCTGTTTTAAAAACAGGACCACCGTCTTTTTGAATACGACTAAAAATTCCTCCTCCCATTTTTACAGGCTCTAATTTAACAAGTAAATCTTCTTTAACAATCAAGCAACCTAATCCTGTTGGCCCATAAAGTTTATTCGCACTAAAAGCAATCATATCGCAATTTGTTAGTGAAACTTTTTCATTAACAATTGCTTGCGCTGCATCATTAACTAAAATAATGCCTTGTTTCTTACATTGCTTATACAACTTATTCATATCATAGTGTTTGATAAAAGTATTTGGTTTTTGCGCCATTGCAATAATCTTTGTTTTTGCTGTAATGCTTTGCGTCACATCATGACTAAAAACAATTTTGCAGTTTTTACGTTTTGCCAATTCAACTCAACTTACCATATTTGAAGAATGATTAAGAACATCAAGTAAAATCTCATCACCAGCCTTAACAAGAGGCTCAATCATATAAACAAACATATTAAGCGATTCAGTTGTTCCAGATGTAAAGATAACTTCATTAAATTTAGCATCTACTAAATCCGCTACCAACTGACGGGTCTCCGCAATCACATCAATCACATGCACCCCTAATTTTGTATCACGAGTTCTTGTGCTAACTGAAATATTTGTAAAATAATGATTCATAGCATCAATTGCTTCTTGAGGCTTAAGAGCAAGGGCTGATGAATCTAAATATGTCATATGTTTACGTGCTGGAAAACATTTAACAATTTCTTGATGATTCATTTTTTTCCTTCCGAATAAAGTGAGCTAAGTATTCTGTATTTTTTGATTTTTTACCAAGAATAGGACTTGTTTCAAGAGCAATAAAAGCAAAATTATCTTTGTCATAATTCTTGACTTTTTCAATAATTTCATTGTGAAATTTAACAGGTACCACACCTTTGTCTTCCACAAATTCTTTTAGCGCCTCAAACTGTGGCTTGATAAGCAAAATTAATTCTAGATGTTTCGATTTAAAAAGTTTTGCAACCTTGAAAACTTCTCTCAAACTAATAAAGGAAACATCACAAACAATAAAATCAATTGCATCTGGAATTAAATTTTGATCGAGAATTTTAAGGTTTGTGTTTTCTAACACAATTGTTCTTGCATCCTGTCTTAAATTATAGTCCAATTGATTCGTCCCGGAATCAACGCAATAAACAGTTTTAGCTCCTTGTTCAAGTGAAACTTGAGTAAATCCGCCAGTCGAAGAACCAATATCAATTACAACTTTATCTTTAAAATCTAATTTTCATGTTTCAATCGCATGTAAAAGCTTATAAGCACCGCGAGAAACATAATGTTCTTTTTGCAAAATTTCTACTTTATCTTTTTCTCTAACTAAAACGTTTAGTGATGTAGCCTTTTCATTATTAATAAAAACGCGGCCACTAAGAATTAATCCTTGTGACTTTTTAAAATCCTGAATTATTTGATCCACATAATTAATTAACTTGATTTTCATTTTTCGTTTTTAAATATTCAATATTTTTACTGATTTTATCTAGAATTGCATTGATAAATTTCACTTGCTTGTCATCAAAATCGTAATCTTTAGCGATTTCAATCATCTCATTAATGACAATCTTTGGATTTGCATAAATCAATTCAGCAACACCAACAATTAAAATTGCTCTTAGTAAACAACTAAGTTTTTCTCATTTTCATGTTTCTAAAAGATAGTGTTTAATAATACTTGTGATAAAAAGGTATTTGTCTTCGATTACTTCGATCTGTTTAATTTGAAAAGTAGTTAACATATCAAACTCCTCAAAAATCGCTTTTGAATTCATTTTTTTACCAAGTAATTCGTTTTGATAAACGATAGTAATCAAATCATAACGGTGTTCACGTGCAGTTTTTTTAGTTGTCATGCAAAGATTATACAATTATTACATGACAAATAATTTATAATTATGATTACGCACAATTAAAACAGAAAGGCTAAATGATGGCAAAAGTGAAAAAATTAATTATTCCTGCCGCTGGATGAGGAACTAGATTTCTCCCATTTACTAAGATTGTTCATAAAGAATTACTCCCTATTTTAAATAAGCCAGCAATTTCTTATTTAATCGAAGAAGCAAATGCAGCAGGCATCGAAGAAATTTTCTTAATTCTAGCAGAAAGAAAACACGAAATTTACGAATACTTTAAAAGAAATGTTGAACTTGAAAACGAACTAAAAGACAAACAAAAACTAGAACTACTTAAAGAAGTCAAAAAGACAAATCTTTACAAAAACATTCACGTAATTATTCAGGATGCGCAGCTTGGATTAGGTCATGCGATCGCTACAGCAATTAAATATGAAACAGCAACCGAACCTTATGCAGTTATTTTAGGAGATGATTTAATTTACTCTCCAGAAAAACCTGCTATTGGACAATTAATTGATCTTTACGAAAAAACCAACTCTACAATTATTGGTGTCCAAGATGTTCCACTAAAAGAAACATCAAAATATGGCGTTGTTAAACCAGTGAATGCTAATGAAAAAGATAATGAGTTCTTTAAAATAGTTGATGGTGTTGAAAAACCAAAACCTGAACACGCGCCTTCCACAAAAGCAATTATGGGTCGTTATGTATTCACCCCTGAATTTATGAACGAACTCAAAAAACAAGAATACAAAGGTGAAGAAATTCAAGTTGTAGATGCTTTTAAAGAAATTCTTAAAAAACAAGATATTTATGCTTTAACAATTAAAGGAACAAGATACGATTTAGGAAACCCAACAGGTTTCGTCAAAGCTAACATTGACTACGCACTTCGTAGTGATGATGAAGATTTAAATACTAAAATTTCAGAATTTATCAAAACAAAAAAATAGCAACTTAATGCTATTTTTTTATTACAAGTTTGTCGTTCTCGTATGTAATTTTATATTGTTTATTTGGTTTGAGTGTTTCGTCAATAATTTTGTATGCTATAAAACTTTCTAAATTATTTTGAATAAAGCGTTTAATTGGTCGTGCACCAAACTGTGAATCGTATGCATTTTTTGAGACAAAATCTAACACTTTTCAATCAAATTCAACAGAAATTGCTGAATTTTGTTGAATTCTGGCTGTTAGTTTTTCTAGTTCTAGTGCCGTAATATTGCGGATAGTTGTATTGTCTAAAGCATTGAAAGTAATAATCTCATCAATTCGGTTAATGAACTCGGGTTTAAACGATTTTAATAAAATATCTTTATGTTTTTTAAGGTCAAATTCATTATTTAAAATCAAATCACTACCAAGGTTTGATGTCATAATTACGATAAGGTTTCTGCAGTTAATTGTTCTTCCTTTTGCATCGGTAATTTGACCATTATCTAGCAATTGTAAAAGAATATTAAGAACATCTGGGTGAGCTTTCTCAATTTCATCAAATAATAAAACTGTGTATGGATTTTTTCGAATTTTTTCAGTTAGTTGACCCCCTTGATCAAAGCCAACATACCCTGGAGGCGCCCCCAGAATTTTTGAAACGCTATGTTTTTCCATATACTCTGACATATCAAGTCTAATCATCTGTTTTTCTGAGTCAAATAGCGCGTACGCTAAAGTTCTTGCTAATTCAGTTTTTCCAACACCTGTTGGCCCCATAAACAAGAAGCTTGCAAATGGACGATTTGGATCGTTAACATTTGCTTTTGCTCGCACAATTGCTTTAGCAACTGCCTCAACTGCTTCGTTTTGTCCTTTAACTCTTTTAGCTAAAATACTTTCTAAATTTAACACTTTGTCTTTTTCGGCTTCTAATAATTTAGTAATTGGAATTTTAGTTCATTTAGAAATAATCTGAGCAATTTCCTCTTCAGTTACAGTTTCTTTAACAAGCTCTTTTTTACTTTTACTTTTTAATTTCTCAATTTCTTTTTCCGTGTCTGGAATATCTTTATACATAATTTTTGAGGCATCAGCAAAATTCCCCTCAGTTCTATAAAGATTCATCATATGTTTTAAATCATCAAGTTTTTTATTTAATTTTGATAACTTTTCAAGTTGTAATTTTTCCTTTTGTCATTCATCTTTAAGATGGGCAACAACACCATCAACTTGTTTAATACGAGCAACAACTTCATCGTATCTTTTCTTCTTATCAGCATCTTTTTTAATCGCTTCTTTTTCCATTTCTAGATGCGCTTTTTCAAGTTCGGCTTTTTCAAGCTCTTCGGGCTGATAGTTCATTTCGGTTTTAATTGTTGATGCTGCTTCATCAATTAAGTCGATTGCTTTATCTGGTAAAAAACGATCGCTAATATATCTACAGCTTAATTTTGCTGCAGCAACAAGAGCGTCGTCAGTAATCTTAACGCTATGATATGTTTCGAATCTTTCTTTAATCCCTCTTAAAATTGTGATGGTGTCCTCAACACTTGGTTCTTCAACTTGAATTGGTTGCATACGACGCTCAAGTGCTGGGTCAGTTTCAATATACTTACGATATTCATCATAAGTTGTGGCACCAATTAAGTGCATTTTCCCGCGCGCCATTAATGGTTTAATAATGTTGGCGGCATCCATTCCACCTTGCGCGTTTTTCCCTGTACCAACAAGCATATGAATCTCGTCGATAAAGACAATAATATCGCCATTCGAGTCTTCAATTTCTTTTAAAATATCTTTAAGACGTTTTTCAAATTGACCTTGAAAACTTGCCCCCGCAATAATTTGCGGAAGATCAATTTCATAAATTTCACGACCTTTCAAATTTTCTGGAACATTATTTTCAGCAATTTTCTTCGCTAATCCTTCAACAATCGCGGTCTTACCAACACCAGGTTCACCTACAAGCACGGGGTTATTTTTTGTTTTACGTGAAAGAATCCGAATCATTCTCCGAATTTCATCATCACGATTAATAACTGGTTCAAGCTTGTTTTGTAAAGCCAAATCAGTTAAATTGCGTCCATACTTTGCAAGTACACTTGATTTTTTTTTGTTTCCGGAGTCGTTATTTTTAACAAATTTTTCTAAAATATCCTCAAAATCAAAGTCCATATTCTACCTCCATTTGCACTTATTATAGCACAAAATTAGCACTCTAATCATTTAACTGCTAATTTTATTACTTAACTAATTGGGTAAATTTTTTCTTATTTTTAACAAAAAATAAGCAAAATCCGAGCAAAATGTGGAAATTTCCATATGCCGACTACTTTTTTCTTGGTTCGGCACGTAAGTATAAATATAATTTTAATAGTATATGTGACTTAATATATACTAAAAAATGGAGGTAAAATGTCAAGTTCAAAAAACTTTTGAAGCATTGACAAATTAGTTCAAATTATTGTTTGAGCTACAACCGGGATTTGAATGCTTGGTTTAATTGTTGTCTTTGCTTTTAAAACAAAAATTTTAGCTGACGATGGCATGGGACAAGAAGCTGGCAACAACTTAGTAGCTGCTCTATCACTAATTTTTCTTTTCCTATTAATCGCTAGCGTTACCGTGACTGTTGTTTTCTCCTTCCTTAACAAACGCAAAGCTAAGGAGGTTAAATAATGGCTAAATCAGTCGGTAAAAAAATTCTTAACTATGTTGGTGACCTTGGTAAAGCACTTATGTTTCCAATTGCGGTATTACCTATCGCTGCAATCTTGCTCCGTGTCGGAGCAGAAATTCCAACCGCTACTACATTTTCTAAATTCGTTCAACAATTTGTAATAACGGGTGGTTCAATTGTCTTTGACAACTTACCAATTCTCTTCGCAGTCGGAATTGCCTTTGGTTTATCAAAAGATAACCGGGGCGAAGCCGCATTTGCTGGACTTATTGGTATGCTATTGTTAATGGCGCTTCTTAAACAAGGTGGCGCAAACTTGGTAGATGTTTTCTACGGAAACATTCAATTCAAAGGCGCAGCTGCTAAAGGATTCGGTGGTTTACTAGGCAACAAATATGATGCTATTATGTCAGCAAACGTCCTTAACGGGATTCTCGCCGGAATTTTAGTTTCAGTAATTTACAACAATTCAAGATCTGTTGAATTACCAAAAGTACTTGGTTTCTTCTCAGGTCGTAGATTAGTACCAGTGCTTGCAATCTTCTCGATCTTAATCTTGAGCTTTGTTTGAGCGCTTGTATTCCCATGAATCGCTTACGTGATTTATATAGTTTCAAAAGCGCTTGGAGACGCAACAGGTAACCGTTATGCAAACGCTGGAATTATGGGTGTATATGGTATTCTTAACCGTCTACTTATCCCATTTGGTCTACACCATATTCCTAACAACATCTTCTGATTCCAATTAGGACATCACCTTACAGCTGATGGTAAAGATGTATTTGGTGATATCTTTATTTTCTTAAATGGTGTTCCAGAAGGTAACACTGCCGGAACATTCCAATCAGGTTTCTTCCCAGTAATGATGTTTGGTCTTCCAGCAATGGTTGCAGCATTCTATGTAACAGCTGATGATAAAGAACAAAAACGTCGTGTTATAGAATTATTTGGTAGTGCTGCTGTTGTTTCATTCTTAACCGGTATTACTGAACCAATCGAATTCGCATTCTTATTCGTATCACCATTACTATATGGTATTCACGCATTATTAACCGGATTATTTGGATTTATTGTGGGACTATTCGGTATTCAAATTGGTTTTGGTTTCTCAGCAGGTCTATTCGACTACTTACTAAGTTTCCCTAAATCACTTGCAATTATCGATGCAAACTACACAGGATTTGAAGCTGTAATTAGACACCCATTATGATTATTACCAATTGGTGCTGTTACTGCTACTGTATACTACTTCTTAACATGATTTATGATCAAAAAACTAAACCTTGCTACCCCAGGGCGTGGTGCAGGTAGAATTGAAAGTGAAGAAGATACACAAGTAGAACAAGCAACTGCTGGTGGTTTCTCACAAAAAGCAAAATTCATCGTTAAAGGTTTTGGTGGTTGAGACAACATTGTTGATTACCAAAACTGTTCAACAAGATTAAGATACACCCTTAAAGATGGAAGCAAGATTGATGAAACCCTTCTTAAAAAAGGTGGTGTAATCGGTGTTAAAAGAGTTTCAGATACATACGTGCACGCTGTAGTTGGTGTTCATGTTGAAAACGTTAACAACGAAATCAAATCACACATCGGTGAACCTTTAGATTAATCTAAAAAAAATAAAAAATGAGAACTTTAATAGCCCTCATTTTTTATTTTTATTATTTAGTTTTTCTTACTTTAGAAATAAGTACAATAACTAAACCGATAATTGTGATAGTAAAGACTGTATATAAAAGGATTTGAAGAACATTGACTGCATTGGTGTTTTTTGTTACGCTTGGAGCTGGTGTGCTTGGTTGCTCTTTGTCAAGGATAGGCGCAACAGTTTTTGCAACTTGTTCTTTAATACTTAAATTAACTAGAGCTTCTTGAATTTCTCATTCGCTTTCAAAGTTCTTAAGAACATCTTCACTATCTTTGATTTGTAATTCAAGTTCTTTTCTGATATCTTTGTATTTTTCGTCTGTTAATTTATCTACATATGTTTTATTTTCTGAAATTTTTGCTTCTAATTTTTTATAAATTGGCTCTACTTCTAATCAGAATTCATTTTGTTTGTAGTATTTTTGGCATTCAGCAGTAAATTCATTAATTGAATCACGGCCATTTTTAATTGATTCTCAGTTAGCAATTTTATCGGTAACTTTATTCTTTAGCTCGGTAATTTTTGCTTGGTTGTTTACAACTTTGTTATTTGTTTCTAAAGCAGATACATCACTTAGAACACTATTTAGAGCTTCAATTTGTTTTGTTTTAATTTGATCTTTTACTGAAGTTAATAGGTTTTCTCCGTGTGTTTTAACCGAAGATAATCTTGATTTAATTGGGTTGACAATATAGGTTTCAAGATCAGCTAATTCTTTTTCGATTTGGGCATCAAGTGTACTCGATAAACCGCATTCAACAACTTCAGTATCTTTTAATAATGCTAATTCTTCTTGAATTGTTTTTAGTTCTGAAGTGTCAACATTTTTATCAACTACAAGATTCTTAAAGGCTGCTTCAAGTTGTTCACGTTGTTTTTTAAATGTTAATGGTGAAGTAACTTCGCCAGTATTAGGAATATCTAATGTTGTTTTAAGTGTTTCAAGAGCAGTCTTAAATTCTTGGTAACCACTTATGAAATCAGATTCAAGAATTGTATTTAAATTGTTAAGGTGAGTATCATATGCTTCTAATGCGAGTTGGTATTCTTTTAATTCATAAATTAATCCTGCTTCAGCAGTAGTAATTCTAGTTGTTAGAACTTCAACTTCGTGTGCTGTTAAGTTTTCTTTATCTTTTAGTGCGTCTTGAACAAGATTGAATGCCCTTAGATATACATCATACGATTTAGGTGTATATAGACTTGCATCTTTAAGAACTAATGCTTCAAGAGCTGATACATCAACTTTTAGATCTGGGTAGGTTAATAAATATTTAAGTTGTGCTGTTATCGAATCAACTGTTGCTTGTGTACCAAGATTTTTTGCCTTCATTTCTTTTGCACGATCAACGACACGTTTAACAACATCTTTTTGATTTTTTGTTCATTTTTCTTTATTTATTGTTGATTCTTTGGTTAATTCTGCATCTAGGTTTGTATAGTTTGGATCTGTAGAATCTTTAGTTTTTACAACACGTTTAATATGTAATTTTGATGTATAGTCTAGTTTATATGAGAGAAGATTATATGTCGTGTCATCAACTCTGAAAATATTAATTTCATCAGCAAGTGTACCAGCATTAATTTCTTCAATTTCTTGAGTGGCTTTATTAAATACTTTTAATGTCACATTAGCATTTGAGATGTAACCAGCTTCTTGTTGAATTCAAAGGGTGTTGTATGTTGTTTCTTCTAAGTTGTCGGCTTTAACTTCGAGACTACCGGTTTCTTTTTCTGAAACAAAGACACCATTAACATCAAATAATTTGCCATAATGTTTTGATTCAGCTTCTCAGTCTGCTGAAACATATTTATGATTTACAATTGGCAATTGAAGTTCATCATTAAATTCTAGTTCATTGAGTTGTGCTCAACGGTATGAATAACTAGCAGTGAATCTAATTTTTACATATCTAATACCTTTTAAATCAAGATCAGCAGCTTCTAAATAATTATATTCGCCACGTTTCTTGGTATAAATTTCTGCTAAGTCGCCATCACCTTGTGCGTTTGGTTGACCATCACCAATAGTAATAACTTTTGTGTAATCATTATTATCAGCTGATAAGAAAATTTCTGCATCACGTAAGTAGTCGATATTATTTTTGTGTTGTCAGATTTTGAAATTCTTTACATCAACTGGATTTATTAAATCAACGATAATTTCATTGCCAGCTGTTTGGTTTCTATTTAATTTAGCAGGGGTCGATATATCTCCATCTAATAGATGTGATAGAAGCATACCATCAGCCTCAGTACCTCATTCATTCTTAATTAAATTTCAACCAGTGAAATCACTTATAACATTATCTTTAATTACTAGTTTAAAGTTATTTAAATCAAATGTAATTGGATTTGCTGTTTTGTTGATAATTCTAATGTAACGGTATTTCTTCGATGCAGAAGCCGAAACGCTTGCAGCATCAAATTCTTCTCATACAAGCTCGTTTTCCGAACCTTCAAGTTTAAGATCTTGAGTACCTGTTCCTGCTATTTCATTAACAACACTTGTTATTTCTGAAATTTTCGAAAGCGCAATTCCATAGTATTCATTTTGATTCAACACAATTTGCTTTGCTGTATTTGGTTTAACAAATGTTGCTGATAAAGGCAAGTAATTGAATGCACCATAACTATTTGGATCTGCTAAATTTGAATATGGTTTAGTATTAACTTGTGATGGATAATTACTTGGGTCAGGAGCTGTAACATCAACAAATGTTACTTTTCATTCACGAAGTTGGATTCAATTGCTGTTGACTTCTAATGGCGTCATTCGCAATGCTTTTACATCTTTAAGAGGGGATGTTTCTGTTTTTTCAAATTCATGAGATGTAAATTGAGCTCATTCGTGTCAATTACCATCAGTAGTTTGGTACTCGAGTTTGGTTTTGGTAAATCAGTCGCCACCACTAATTGCGCTTTCACCACCAAAAATTTGGGTTGATTTTACATTTCCTGCTTTACTAAATGTTAAAAGGAAATACGAAGTGTTTGCTGTAGCGACCGAACCTGACCAGAACTTGGTAGACGTATTATTATCAGCTGCTTTATCTATTGTGTTACTTTCGTAGTGTCTTAAGTTTGTAGATGGTGTGAGGGTGATTTTATTAGTACTACTTGGACCTGTATAAATACCGCTACCTGGCATACTACTTGAAGCGGGAGTAACAATCGTTGTTCAGTCATTTAATAATTTTTGAACAAATGGGAATAAATAATCACGTCCTGGTTTAACCTTAACACTTTCTGTAGGGTAACCTTTACCTTTAGCTCAACCTTGTAAAATATCTGATCTTCAAATATTTTGTGATTGTTCAAAGTATTTTTTAGCAAGTGTTTTGTGGTAAACCGCTGCGTTTTCAACATCACCGGCTTTGTGATTTACGGTATCAAGTTCTCTTAATCTTACTTCTTTAAAAGCAAGTAAACCATGTTCCATTGCTTTAGCTAGAAGATCAAGTGAAATACCAAAATCTTTCACTTCACGTTTTAGTTTTTCGTTTTTGGTCTTTGCATTAAACTCAGCAACAGCTGCTTGAATTTCTCTTGCTTCATTTAATACTTTATTAAATGTTTCTTCAACAAATGTACTAGCAGAACGATCGGTTTCAATTTTATTTAAGTCATCACGAATGTGTTTTGACTCGTCATTGATACTTACACCTCAACGACCACTATTTTTAATTCCGTTGTTTGGGTTATTAGTTGAAGTAATGTGAGATGCAATTTTTCTTAAGGCTTCGGGTGCATCGGGTTCGATTTTTTCAAAGCTCTTTTCTCACGATTCCCAAGCACGGAAATCTGTAATATTTCATGCGTATGATGAAATTGCTGCAACCGAAATTTTCGATAACTCTGCTTCTTGCATTGGGTTTGTTACAACACCTGATAAGTGTTCTGGTTGTACTCCATTTTGTAGCATTGTACCAGGCCCTAAGTTGAGCGCTGTATAATCGGGGTCGTTTACAGGCCAGTTAAGTCAGAATAATGGACCTCTTTTCTTACCACTTGGAGTTTGATCATATCATCATTTTGTTGAGTAAGGAGCAACAGGCGCTAAAACGCTGCTTCCGGTATAGAAAATATGAAAATCTTCATAAGGTAATTTTGATTGTCATTCTTTAAGTCTTGCAACTGTACCAGACCAAGTACTTCCTGTTCCTTCATATTTATCAGGACAGAAAGTCCATCCGACAACTTGACGACCTTCAGACTTACCTCAATCATAAAGGTCGGTCATCATTTTTGCAACGATTGTAGGACTTACCCCACCAACGTCATCAGCTTGAATTCCAAACTGTCTAACTCCAGCATCATATAGTTGTTGGAATTTTGCTTTTAATCTTACTAATTCAGCATCATATTTATTGTTCAAGTCAATTCTTTGAGATGACATTCAAGGGTGTGCTGTTCAAGTAAAATATACTCCATTTTCATGACCAGTACGAACAGTTTTACGAATTTCTTCTAATTGTTCGTTTGGATATAATTCATATCATTTTTTTGAATGGTATGGATCGTCTTTTGGTGCGTAAATATATGAATTAGTTTTATATTTACCACCAAATTTCATTAATGATCTACGATCTTCTCAGCTTCATGGTATACCATAGTAACCTTCGATAAAACCACGAATTTGGGTGTGAGCATAATCGTTAACAACAAAGTTTCTGATCGCTAAACCGTTTGCTTCTTCAAAGACTCACTTTAAAGTTGTAAACGCTGGGAAAAGTGCGTGTTTGTCTTTTGCTAAAATAGCAACAACATTGTCTCTAACAATAAGTGTGTAGGCATCGTGTTTAGTAAAGTCATTTTGCGAAATTTCGCTAGCATATTTTGTTTCGATTTCTTTTGAAATAGCATCTGTACCGCCTTTAATACCAACTAAAAACTTAGTAATGCCTTCATCTTCTTTGGTTGTAAGTTGCAATTGTTTGATTGCAAGTGTGTTTTGAATATGAGGGTTAATAAATTCGTCGGTATTATTAGCATCAATACGAAGATTGATTTCTTGGCTAATAATAAACGCTTTATTTTCATAAGTAATTGATTGTGGAGCAGGATCTACCTTATATTCTAAGGTGGCTACCTTGGCTAGATAATCATCAAGAACACTAGAAGTTCCTCCTCGCGTTTGTCCTGCTGACACTGAAAATGCCACAGCACCAACCGCAACTACTGGAATCATTAAACTATGTAGCAATATTTTGCGTTTTGTCATTTTTTACCTCCTTTGCATAGTAAGGAATACAAAATAACCGTCTTATTACGGTTTTTTATTTTCTTTTTTGTGTGTATACACACAACTTAATTATAGTTGCCGTTAATTAAAAAATAATAAAAAAAGGTAATGTTTCCATATTATTCCATTTTTTAAAATTTCCAAAAAACAAAAAACCATCATTTTTTTGGTTAAAAATGCGTTTTTTACTTCTTTCTTGAAATTTGCAGTTTTTTCACAAAAAGAAAATGATGTTTTTTCATCATTTAATGAATATAAAAAAACACCCGCAAATGGATGTTTTTTTAATCAATTAACCCTAGCTCTTCGTCTGTTGGAATATTTAATGCCGAACCAACATATGAGAAAATTTCAGGGCTTTGTTTAATGTACTTACCTTCTAAAATTCTAACAACGCTTTCCACAGTATCTTCTAAAGTCACATACTGACCAGGGCTTTTGGTAAAGTGTTCTGTCATAAAGAAATACTGAGTGAAGAAGTTTTCAAGTTGAAGCGCTTTTTTAACAGTAATTTTGCTTTCAGCATCAAGTTCATCAAATCCTAAAATCAAAATTACATCTTCTAAATCTTTGTAAGCTTTTAACACTTTTCTTGTTTCGATAATAGCATTAAAATGTTTTTTACCTATTATCTTTTCATCAACTGAGTTTGATGAACTAGTAAGCGGATCAAATGCTGGGAAAATGTTTTTGGCACTTTGTTCCCTTGATAGAACTAAGTTTCCATCAAGATGATTAAACACCGCCACAGCACTTGGATCACTTAAATCGTCCATTGGTAAGAAAACGGTTTGGAACGATGTGATTGATCCATTTTCATTTTTAAATAATCGATTTTGTATATTAGCAACATCGCTTTCAAGCGTAGATTGATAACCACCAACAGATGGTTTTTTACCTAGTGAGGCACTAACTTCATTTTCAGCTTGAATGAATCGGTAAATATTATCGATAAAGAGTAACACATCTTCTTTTTCATAATCACGCAAATATTCAGCAGCAGTAACACCAATTGGAACGATTGACATTCTTGCTCCCGCCGATTCATTCATTTTCGAAATATACATTGTTGAGTTTTTCATTAAATCAGATTCTTTAAGTTCGTCGTATAACTCGATTGCTTCCCGAGAACGTTCGCCTGAACCAACAAAAATATTTGATGTTTTTTTGTATTTGTTATTAATGTTGAAAATCATTTCCTTCATTAAAACTGTTTTACCAACACCGGCACCACCAAAAATACCTAGCTTAAATCCTTTAATAATAGGGATAAAAAAGTCAATTGCTTTAATTCCGGTTTCAATGATTTCAAAATTACTGTTGATTTCCCTTTTATTATTAATAATTGAATTCATCTCAATTAATTTGGGTTGAGTTTTCGTTACCCCGTTAAGTGATGCTCCATCAAAACCAAAAATATTATTTTTTGATAATTGTCCAACCGGAACTAAGAAACTTTTGTTTGTATTAACGATTACATCCGAAAGTGCGATTTTCTTATCTAAATAAATTACAACTGCCCTAGCAACTTGTTCATCAACAATATTTTTAACTAAAAAATAGCTACGACCATTGTGTGTGGTTAGTAACTGATTAACTAACGGTAATTTACCTTTAGCAAATTCAACTTCAATCACATCTGATGAGATACTTATTATTTTTCCATTCATGGTTTATCTCCTAACTTAAATGCTGTATCTTCTAAAAACTTTTGTGGCAGTGGTAAAAATTCATAGTCGCATTCTATTTTTCAATTCAAATTCACAAAATCTGAATATTGTTTAAGCGCAAAAGCAAAATAATTTTTTACAAGGTCGTCATCATATTCTTTATTTTCTTTAATTAAAGAAAATTGTTTTGCGCCTTCTTCACAGTTATTGATAAATTCATTAATAAACATTAAACTTTTTTGTTCATCTTTAATATTTTTAATTAGTGATCAACTAATAATTTTGGTCATTAATAAAACAAAATTGTATGAATATAATGAGAAACCACGTTGTGCAAATAATTTATCAATCATTTTACCTTTGTACATTAAGTTGGCAATTTCTTTATTGAGTTCATAGTCAAGAACTGATAATTTTAAATGTCTTTTATATTGTTTATATGTTTTCCCGATTTCGGCAGCAATCTTTGTCATCGAACGATCTTGAACACTTGATCCAGTTCTAGAAACTGAGAAATCAATATCGATTGCTGGCAAAATTCCTTGTGCAAACAACTTAGAACTTGTCACAATTTGTCCATCGGTAATTGAAATCACATTTGATGCAATTAAACTTGTAATATCATTATCAATGGTTTGAATAATTGGTAAAGCGGTAATAGTTTTTTTATCAACAAATGAACCAGCTCTTTCTAATAATTGTGAATGCGCAAAAAACATATCGCCAGGCATCGCTTCCTTACCAACAGGTCGATTACTTAATAATGCTATTTCACGGAAAATGTTGGCGTGTTTGGTTAAATCATCGAACACAATTAAAACATCATTGTTTTTAGCTATATTTTCAGCATGTGCCATTCCCACATATGGAGCTAAATATTGTTCATAAGCACTAGTTGCTGGCGCATCGACAATTATTGTGTGCGGCAAGGCCCCATACTCATCTAATGTATTATAAATTTTTGAGATATTTTCACGTTTTTGCCCAATTGCAACATAAACACAGTTGACACCTTTTTTGGTTTGGTTAATAATCGTATTAAGTGCAATGTGCGTTTTACCAGTTTGACGATCACCAATAATTAATTCTCTTTGTCCTTTTCCTATTGGAATCAATAAGTCTATGCAAGTAATTCCTGTGTACAACTGCTCATTTAATTTCTTAACGTTCATTAAATTATGTGCTAACTTAAACATTTCCGTTGTCTCGACGCCCTTGGGTTGGACTATTGCTTGTTTAGTTGGTAAAACGACATTGCCATAAATATCAATTACTTTACCAAAATGTTCCTTAGCAGTGAAAACTTCATTATTATCATTAGAAATGCAAATCTCTTCGCCAATCGATAACTTTCTAGCTTCTTCATTACCTAATAAATAAGCGACACCTTCAGTAGCGCTAACTAAAAACAACTTAACTTTTGGATTTGTTTTCGAACTAAACACTTGCTGTTGTTTATAGTCAAAATTACCACTAACTTCAATGATGTAATCATGAATAGCGCTTACTTTTGGCATATCTTTTTTAGTAACGCTTTTTCGCGTACTAGTTTTTGTATTTTTTTGCGTCATTTTATCCTTTCAATCCTAGTATTAGTAAGATAACACCAATTAGACTTACAATTGTTGAGACAATTGTCAAAATTATGAAAATTAATTTTGTGTTTTTGCGACGTTTAAGTAAATAAACACTTAAACTTGCCAGCAATGAAATCAAACCAAATGTGATAAAAATTGCTGCTAAAGTAATTTTTAAATTGTTTTCACTAGTCTTATATTTACTAATTTTTTCATTTGCCATTTTATAACTATTAAGCAAATCAGTATGCTCTTGCGAATTTGCTTGTACCTTATTTGGAATTAATAGAACTTTAAGAATATCAAAATGTTCTTTAACATCTTTAATCTTTTGTGTGTATTCATTAAATCAATCTTCTAAATTAAAGTTTTTTGTTCAATCTCGAGAAACGGCTTTTAGTCTTAAAATACTTAGATCCAAAATATTAAATAATTTATCAATAACTGTTGTACTCAAATTATGTTGATTAAATTTCTCATTAACAGCCTGCTTGTTTGCTTCAAATGCGGCGATTGCTTTTAAGTCGTTTTTAATAATCTCAAATGCGTTTATTAATGAATTTCAAAATGGTTCTTCATTTATTTTAGAATGTGATAAACCATTAATTAGTGTGTCAAAAACTTCGTTGCTTGAATTAATTAGTGAACTATCGTTGTCTTCATATGATAAGTTGTCTTTTGCATACTTTGCAACAATTGCATTTCACTTTTCAGTAAACTTTTGGTCATTAACCATAGCTGTTGCTAAATTTACCATATCGAACAACGCGCTTTGTAAACTATCATTAGCAAGTAATGGATAGTTAATGTTTTCATCAAGACCAAGCGACTTATACAATAAACCAAATTTCTTAGCTAGATTATCATTTTGTTTTTTCAGTAAGAAATGAACAGCTTTATTGTTAACATATGAAAAATTAGTTTTCTCAATCAAGTACTTTCGTGATAATTCAGGTTTGCTTTTATCAGTAATTTTAATCGATAAAATTAGTTTTTCGCCCTTAACATTAATACTTTCAACAACATAATCAAATCTTGTATTGATTGGATTGATAAAAAAGAAAAAATCTGTCTTTTTATCTACTGATAAACTATCAAACAACGATTTTAAATCTTTGGGTGCAATGTTTGAGTATTTATAAGACACATATGGTTCCAGTGACAAAATCGATTCTGGTATTTGTTTAGGGTCGTTTGTTTTGGGGTCAACTGGTGGCTTATTAGGTACAATTGGTGGTACATTTGGTGGAGTCGATGGTTGTGGCTGCGGCTCTTCTTCTTGCTCGTATGAGTCTTGATTTTGCCTTAAATCAAAATGAACATAACGATTTGTAATTTTTTTAATAAAGTATTCATTTCAGCTCGCGTAGCCTTGTGGTGTTGTTATTGAAAAACTATTTATTTTAACACCTGGTGTGCTTGGGTTATTAAATTCTTTTTCAACAAAGAAAATATCTTTACCTATTTTCAGAATATCGTTTTGCGAAAAGATAATTTCTATAATTTCTTTTTCTAAATCGGCAGCATATTTTTGAATTAATTTGACAAACTTTTCATTTGATAGAAAATTGTCTTCCTGTTTTTCTCTGAGTAATAAATCTTTATCTTTATCAAGTACTTCTGAATAGTCTAGACTAGTCGAGTTTCCTATTTTGATATCTGTATAAGTTTCACCATCATATTTAATTTTTCCGTTTGAGTATTTTTTTTCTTTTGAAATAATGTAAGGGAAAATCACCTTAAAACCGTATTTTTGATAATTTGATATGATGTCTGATTTATTATCGGTGAAAAAACTTTTTAGGGTTGTTAAATGAATCTTTCTTTCTAGCTTTTTAATATATTCTTCATCTGCTTGTGCATTAAGATCTTTTAATTTAGCAAGCTCTGCATCTAAGAAAATTAGAATTTTATCAACTGAATTTTTAATTGCTTTTTCAATTTCGGTTTTTGCTTTCGCTTCAAAGGTATCAAATTGAGGACTAATTTGATTGGTGCGTGCGCTATTTTGAGCTACTGCGGCATTAGGACTAAAAGACAATGTAAAACTTGAAGTTCCAACCAATAAGGGGACGATAATTTTTAAATATTTTTTCATTTTCATCTTAACGCTCCTCTCTTAATTTGAACAAATTCTTCATTTTTAAAATGTACTGTTCCTGCTTTAGTTTTTTAAGTTCTAAATACGTATCTAAATCAATACCTAAATGTTGCAACGCTTCAAGCTGACTGATCTTTTTATTAATTTCTTTCATCTCATTTGAATATAAATTCTTTATTTTTACTGCTTTAAAACTTATATGGTCCGAAAAAGTATTAATTTTAATTTCATTATTTTCAACAATCACATTAACATTTTTACCAAAGAAAAATTTCTGTGTTTTTTCATTTAAATCGTAAATTTTTAACAATACAATTTCATAACTTAAAATAGAATCGTTCGTAAGACGAATTCAGTCATCTTCGTCGCCGATATTTACATAAACTTCTGAATTTGGAAATTCAACTTTTTTACTTAAAAGAAAGTTAATTACTGTTTTAAAAGAGTTGGTGTTTTGCATTATTTATAACCACCTTTCTTTAAAAAACGTTCATTGTTTTTAGTTAATAAAACAATTTCTTCAATTTCTAATTCACGCTTTGTTCTAATAACTTTTTTATTTATCTTGGCAATCTCCTCACTTAACTCGTTAATAATTTTGTTAGTCGAAATTAAACCAACCTTACTTTTATAAAATGAAGATTCAACCAACAATGAAGAAATTGAATTTTCGATAAAGGCAGAAATATGATTGTCTAAAAATTCTTCGATGTTTGGATAAATTTTAAATTTTTCGATCGAAAAGTCTTGCGATACTTTTTGATTTTCTGCTAACTGATTAATATTAAATTCATTAATTGGCAAAATCACAAAATATCCATTAGTATTTTTGTTTGAATTAATTACAAACCGAACAGTATCATAGTTTTTTTCAGTAAATAAAATCTTAATAATTTGCATTATTTTTCAGGCAAGTTCAGGGGTTTTTTCTTTATTGCTAGTACTTTTGATAATGTTAAAATGATGAGCCTGACAAAATTTAACTGCTCGCTCACCAATTGCAATAAAATCAGCATTTTTTCTTGATGCATTTTTAAGAATATTATCTTCATATCGAGAATATGAATCGGTTGCGTATTTTTGATCTTCTGTTAAATAAATTCACAATTCTCGCTTTTTAAAAAGTAAATTGTTTATTTTTTTAAAAAAATGGATTTTATTTCAAAAACTATCCTTAACAATTAACGGACTCTTGATTTGATATTTGCTTTGCAAAGATAAAATCATATTACGACTAATAAGGGCATTATTAACAAAATTAGTTAGCAACTTATTTTGTTTCATAATATCAATCAGCAAAATGTTTTTATCGTTATTAACCTTTGTCTCAATTTTTCTAAGATTTTCTAGCCGTGATTCAAGTTTTCTAAAGTCCATTATTGCCCCCTATATAAAACTGAACTTTTATCAAATAGAATCTTGATTGCTCTTGTATTTTCCGAAACATAAATTACAATCTTAGGTAAAATTTCAACATAATTGCCGGCACGAATTAAGTCATATAATAAAGAGTTATAATTTTGTAAAAATAAGTTTATTTTTTGATCCGCGTTACTTCTTAAATTAATTGCTTCGACACTTGCCGATTCATTGCTAACGATGGTTGGCACAAGTGCATCGCTGCTAAATCTTAAATTAACATCAAAATGAAGAACAAAATGTTCAAATAATAAATCAAATTTTTTGTTTATCGCTTCATTGAATGTTTTTTCAAACGTTAAGTATTCGTTACTACTAAAACCTAGCTTGCTTTCTAGTAAAACAGAGGCGATAAATTTTTCATAACTAATAAATTTTTGAGAGTCTATTGCTTCCTCATATAAATTAAAAAAGTTAAATTCTTGTTTTGTAATTTTATTTGCTTTCTTCATTTTGTACCTTTCTTTTGTTAACAAACGATGCCTTGATGTATATTGTAAAAATACGAGATAAGGCATAGACAATAAACAGTGTTTGATAAATAACAATGATTGATACCAGAATACTCATCAAACTTAATTTCGAATCAAACACATAAAATGATTTATTTCCTTCCGATAGTAAAATCTGATTAAACCCAAAGAAAACAGCCATAACCAAGATTAATAAAATATTAAAAGTGATAAAAATCAAAGATGTGAATTCAAATCTTTTAATGCTTTTCAAGTGAAAATAAAAGATTAAAAGTGATGCAACAATCGTAAGTAATAAGTTAACAACTGTAATTGTTGTATTTTGTGTTAAAAGTACACCAACCAAAAACAACGTTCAGATTAACCATTCAAAAAATGCTAAATACAAATTCTTAATTAAGCTACTATCAATTCTTAATTTATTGAGTTTAGTAACAACAAAATACAATGCTAAAACAATAATATTTAATAATCCAAATAATAAATACAAATAATTTGAGGGCGAATTAGGATTAAAAATATTGTCATTTGGGATCTTTAGTGCAAACAGAGAAATTAATCAAATAAAACAGCTAACTAAACCAACCAAATATAAAAGCATTCGATCTTTGAAATTTTCGCTGTCTCATTGACGGTAGGCAATACTTCAAATGTCATAAATTTTAAGTCCTACCAACAATAGACCAAAAACAATAAATCCAAAAATAATAATCATAAAGTTGACGAAAGTTTTTGTTCCAAACAATTTTAGTAGCCAGCTATAAAACTCGTTGTAACTAAGAACAATATGATACTCACCACCTGAATAAATTCACTTAAAAAAGAAAGCAAAAACTATGGCTGTCAAAGTAACTCTGGCACAAATATCAATAATTAAAGGCCACTTACTTCCGTAAATAATTGGTTGCAATTTTCTTCTTGTAAAAAACATAAATAATGTTAGTGAAATATCAATAAGAACTAAAGGTACAAGCAAGAATAAAAGTTTAATAATTTCATTTGCTTGGTCGCTTTGATATGTTAAAAAAATCACAAAAGTAGCTAGTGATAAACTTAGATATAACCCCAGTCAAATGGCATATAGTTTAATGTGTTCTTTGTTTTTATTAATGTATAAATAAACTTTGAAAATACTGTAAAAATATACAAAGCCTAAACACGATGCACGAAAGAGCAAAATTCAGTTAATTTGTTCAGTTGCTAGTTTCGTAAAATCCAAGAAAAAATAAAGAGATTTGTTCAAATTTTTGCCAAAAATGCTATTTTTACTTGTGAATAATAAAACCGAAAATGATATTAAAAAGAACGCGATAATTACAGCCTTATAAATAAAAACAATCAGATTATTTCTTTTGGCGGCAAGCAATTTTTGATTGTCATCAAAGATCGTTTGATTCGATAATTTAGTAGCACTTAAATTCATCTTTTTTCCTTATAAAACAAAAAGGCAAAAATAACTTTTGCCTATTAATGTTATTAAAATTCAAACCCTTCTGGAATTTCATCAAACCCGTTAGGGAAAAGTGCTGTTTTGATTCCGCCATAGCGCTTTTTCATCTCTTGTCTGTAAGAATTTTTTTGTTCTTTTCCACCACCATAAATTAAATCATATTGTGGTAGATTGTAATCACCAAACAACCCGTTGTAATCATATCCTTCTGATCTTAAGGCGGCAACTAAACCGGTTTTAGCTGAATTGTTTGAAACATGAACAACACCTACAACTTCATTATTTTGAGTTCGAACGCTCGAACCTGAAGCACCACCATATGGGGCGTAAAATCTAGGTAAGTATTCAAGTGCAAAATTTAAGTAGAACTTGCCATCTTGTTCATATAAATCATTGCCAAAACGATGCGCTGCTAAAAAGCCGTCGGTCACACCTGGTTTATTAATAAATGAACGATAACCTATTTCATAAGATAAAAAGTTTCCTCTTGCTAATTCTTCCTTGCTAAACGATGCAGGCGCTCCCTCTTGGGTTGTTAGTTTTTTATAGTAACGATAATCCGAATTAATTCATAATGAAAAGTTTTGTTTTGCCGCTTTAATTTGGTCATCATCAATATATTTTTCAAGAAAATAATCGCCCTCACTTGAAGGGTAACCAAGAATAAATAAGTTATCAACTTGTTGTATTTTTTGTTTGTCAGCATCTGTTGCAATAGCTAGTGGACGATCGATTTGATCATAATTTTTTAAATATGATTCTTTTTTAAATTTAATATGTTTATCTGTTTTTGTTTCGTAATTATTGGTAATAAATTTAACCAAATCAACCATTGAACTTGCTTGGTATTGTGATTTAAGACTTTTGCCAGCTGAATGAATATCTACTTGACTAGTTGTGGTTTTTGAAAAATCAATTTCAATAACAGCAAAATCAACAAATTCTTCGACATCTTTGAATTTAGTTTTTTGATCACCTGCCAAATATTGACTAGGAGTTGTGTTCATAAAATCAGTACCATCAAATACTTTAGTAATTAAACCTTTGTTATTATTAAAAGTAAATCTTGTAAAGTTTTCATCAAGCTCTGAAAGTTTAAGAGTAGTTCCAATCCCCACATTTTCATTTATTCTTAGTAGCGAAAAACTTGTTGTCTGATCAGTAAGGAATTTGGCAACGTGAGCGTTGGTACCAAAATATCATTTAACCGCACCATTGGAATCTATTTGATAATCCATAATTCACATTGTCCCCGAAGTCGAAAGGAAATTATTATTTTCTTTAATCTTTTCTTGGTAATGCTTAATGTTGTCATTTTCGATTTGAATAAAATCATCTTTGGTCATTTTTAAAATGCTTGCTTTTTTCGCTTCAAATACTTTTTCTTCATCAGTTTTTTGTTTAATTAGCGCATCTTTTACTTGTGAGTTTGCTTGTTCAATAGCAAGATTTAAATCTTCGATTTTGAAATTATGTTGTGTGGTTAAATCTTTAACTAACGACTCTTTGTACTCTTGTAATTGCGCTTCGTTTCAACTAGTAATAATTGCAATGTTTTCATTCGCGATCCCAATTTCTTTTTTGAAATCGTTTTTATTTGTAATTCGAATTTGGAAAGTTTGTTCAGCTAAATCACGGTACTTTTCATTTGGCAGTGTTCTTGCTAAACCATTTGTTTTATAAGGATCTCTTTTATAAGAATCAATTCATGAAGGGCCTTTACCTATTTCTGGGGCATCTTGTAATCTTAGTCCTTGAACCTTACCATTTTCATAAACTGGTAATGTAAAACCTTTTAATGCGGCTTCATAATAATTATCAAAACCAACCGCTTTTGCAACATTATTGAACATATTTTGTTCAGATTCTGTTGCTTTTAAGTCAGGTCTAATTTTACTTAATGATGTCTCGCCAGCAAATTGCTTTTTGAGAATTTCCATATATTTTTTATTATCCAACTCAAAACGTTTTGCTTGATCTGCTAGTAAATACTCTTTAATATTAACTTCTAATCCAGAAGTTGGTGTTGTTGGAATTTTACCATCGTGGCGTTGGCCATTATTTTTAGCAAAACCATCTACTTTATATGCCTTAATAATATTTTTATTTGTGGCCTTGTTTTTAAATAAGACACTAAGAGTAAGCTGACCCGAGATATTCGAAGGTTCAACTCCGCCTTGTGGTGTTTCCAAAATAACACTAACAATTTGTGCTTCAATCTTACCTTCATACTCTTGATTTAATTTAACAATTAACTCATCTTTTTTCTCTTGAATTTCAGTTGGCAAAATTTGATTTTTACCTTTTTGTGCTAACGAACCTGAAAAGTTAAGATTTAATAAAACATCAAAACTAGCGCTTGTATTAACTAGACTTTCAAAATCACTATCTGTCATTACCTCTGGTTTTACATCAGGCTTTTGATTTTCATTATCTTTACAACTTACTACTATTGCACAAGTAGAAATTGGTAAAATCGAAATTAAAAAGCTCTTAAATAATTTTTTCTTCATATTAATCCTCTTATATAAATTCAATATCATTTGCAATTTCAACATTGTAACCAATGCTTCTTAATTGATTTGCTAATTCATTAGCATTTTCATCCACTTCAATTGTTTTAGATGATTTTAACATTTCATTAAATTCAAAGAAACGACCTAAGTTCACAATTGCCGCCGAATCAAGGGTGTTCGTTCCTTTAATTCTGATTCTAGTTGTTTGAGCTCCGTTACTAAAGAAAATCTTTGGTTTCTCCATTTCACCTAGAGCTAGATTTTCAAATCCTGCTTTACTTAATTCATTAGCAGTAATTTCGTAGTAATCTTGATTATTAAATAATGTTAATCTTTTAATTTTTCTAGGTTTATTGTTTGGTTTTTCAATATCATGGAACACAAGTCCTCTTAATGATTTAATATTAGGCACCCGACTAAAATCAAGCCCGGTAGGATAACTGTTATTTCCTTCATCCGAATCTGGTTTTAGACCTCCACCCATTCCACCTTGGAAGAATGGCTCATTATTTCTTGTGTAATATACCATTCTTAGACCATTATTAATTCTTTCAAAGTCGTTTTCATTTGGATGATCGCTTGCATCAAATGCAAGTGTATTAAAGGTAATTCTTGTAGCAATTGGAACATTTTTAGGATATTCAAAACTCACATTGTAATCAATCGTATTAATTCATTCAACATTTTTTAACGCTCATGGGTTATAAGATCATGTATCTAATAGCGAATTTCCCAAAGTGTATAGCGCCAACTCTTTAATATGTTTGTTTTCTAGCGCTATCAGGCTTGATGTATTCGTTGCCGAAGCAGAGAAAAATAACTCAAGTTGTGGCAATTCGTTTGGTAAGGCACTTAAAATATCTTTAAATTTTTGACCACTATCTTTTGCACCCATATTTTTAATGCGGTAAGAAGTAACGGCTACACCATCTTTTTTAGGAGCCTCAATAAATGATTTCATTTTTGCATAACCCGATGAATTTGCAGCATCGATCTCAATAACAATTCCTTTATTGAGCTCGTTATCTTTTGGCTCATTTCTTGTTAACTCACTGATGGTTATGCCGTCATTTTTACCAACATTATATTTTTGATATTCAGGATTATTAGTTACATCTTTTTTTGTTCAACCTGGGTATGTCCCTTTTAAAACTACATCAGATGATCTTATTTCATGTGATTTGTATCCAAAAACTCTTCGTTCAGAATTATCTCTTTCCAAACGACTGGTTACTTTATTGTATTCATTAGGTGGAGTAAATGCTCAAGCATCAATTTCACCATTTTCATTAATATAAGCATTATTTGGATCGATTGTTAATCCTTTTTCTAAATATGCTGCGGCACCCTCTGACATTTGGGTAAATTTGCTTTGGTCTAAATTATGTATTAATCAAATATATCTTTGTGTTTCTGATTTAAATTTTTTGTTAGGATATTCGCTTTGTGCTTTAGGTTTTAAGAACTTCACAACATTAGGTGAATCTAAAAGTTTTTTAAAACGGTCTAAAATCTTTTGTCAATTTAATTTTGAGTTATCAGTATAATTTGTCATTTCTTCAGCAGCATCTAAATTATTATCGTCAACAATTTGATCAGTAATTGTCGCTAATCTAAAATCATTAAATAACCCTTTTTTATTTCCGTCATTTAAAGCGTTATCAATTGTTTTCTTTTTGAGCTCTTCAGTAACTTTAATTTTATGAAGTTCACCAACAGTCTGATTCATATATGGATTTACATTAGCAATACCTCGCGCCTTGTCAGCCTCTGAAACAATTCGATCAGGTTGTGGCGTTACCTCCGCTTCAACCTCTACACCATTAATCATTACTTTGGTTCAAATACGGCCAGGAGTGGGTGTAGGAGCAGGCGTAGGTTGAGGAACTGGTTTAGGGGAATCGGGAGTTGGTTTAGGAGTAGGCTGAGCTGGTGTTACAACTGGAGGAGCAGGTTTAACTTCAGGAGTAATAGGTTTAGGTTCAGGTATAACCTTAATATTGTTGTCACGAATTGAGTTAGTTGTGTTTGGTAAATCTAAATTATCGTTTGGAATTAAATTAGCATCAGTGACATTGTTTGAAATAAAACTTCGTCCTAAACCTGAATGAGAATTAGAAAAGAAAACGACACTTCCTAAAACTGTCGATACAGAAACGCTTGACAAAATTGATATAAGTAAGATTTTATTTTTTCTTCTCTTAAAAAACATCAGCAGTTTTCCCCTTTCCTAAATTTTAATAACACCGCATATTAACAAGTTCGCAAACAAGTATACTATAATTTCGTAATTATTATAATATATATTTAATATATTATGGTTTTAGAGAGGCAAAACACCCAATAAAAGCGGTATCTTAAGATTTATTTTAAAAAAAACTCACCAAATTGGCGAGTTTTTTATATACACTTTTAAGTATTATTTCAACATTTTTTCTTTATTTTTTGTTGAAGTATTTAAAAAATTGTTTTTTATTTTATTTTTGGTACACAAGTTTTCCGTTTTTATAAAAGGTTTCGATGTTTACGTGTTCATCAAACACAATAAAATTTGCTTTAACATTCACTCGTAATGAACCATATTTATTTAAGAGATTATATTTTTTAGCAACATTATAAGATGTGTAGTGAACGATTTGACTTCAAGTAGCTTTTGTTGCTTGTTTAAAATTATCAACAATTCGATTATATGGCTTACCGCTACCAGAAATGGTATTGGTTCCTTTTAAGTAAAAAAGATCTCCGCGTTTTTCGTTTTCTAGGCTACCCAAAATATAATATCCATTTGGCAACCCTTTTTGTGGTAATGAATCAGAAACAATGGTAAGGTTGTTTAAATCAATATTTTTTCAAGTATGTTCTAAAACTTTATTGCTTGTGTGCATTCCATCAGCAATGATTTCAACACTAAAATCATTTGGTAATGGTTTATGTGTTAAAATCGTGTTTACTATCGAGTCATCACGATGATTGAATCCTGAACAAGCATTGTATAAGTGTGTAACACGAGAAAATAGATTAATAGTACCGTCACTTGATAAGTTATATGCATTAGAGTGACCAACACTAAACTCAAAAACATTTTGGTATTTCTTTAATAACTCTGAATCATTTTCTTCGGGCGCAATAACAATTGATAAATGATGTGAATAATGTTCTTTAATTCAATTTAAAATTTCATCAGTTGCGGGCTTGATTAATAATGGATCGTGTGCCCCCTTTTTTGCAATTGAAATAAAAGGTCCCTCCATATATCAACCAAGCAATGTATCAGGATACTTATTGATTATTTGTTCATAAACATTTGTTAGTATTTTAAGTTTATCAAACGAAACTGTAACACTGGCTCCAAAAACACCTGCCACACCTTCCTTCACAAGCTCTTTCTCATAAACTGATCATTTTTTTTCAAAATCTTCGTCATCTACACAAGTAAAATCTAACCCATATCCACCATGAGTGTGTGTATCAATAAAAGCCGGCATAAGAATTTTGTTACTACAATCAATACCTTCTTTTGCTGTTTTGCCTTTTTTAATAGATAAGATTTTCCCGCTTTTATCATCTACTTCTACATAACCTAAATATTCTTCTTTGTGCGTAGCAATTAACACATTTTTGTAAATCATAATTACTCCAATCCCATAATCTTAATTACTTCTCTTAATTTATTTTCATCAATAGCCTCGTCTCAAGAATTATTAATTCTAACTGCTCGGCCTAAGTGAATATGATCAAAACCTTGCTTTAATAAGTAGGGAATATCGTCTACTTTAACTCCGCCACCAAGTAAAAATGAGATGCCATATTTTTTACTTCATTTCTTATATTTTTCTAATTCTTCTTTGTTATAAAAATCAAAAGAAGTGAGTACAGTATCAAAGTTGGATTTACTTAATATTTCAAGTGCTTTTTCTTTGTCCATAATTTGTTCAAAAGCGCGATGAAAAGTAAATTTTAACTTTTTAAATTTACTTAAATCTTGAATTAATTTTTTATCAATTTGATTGTTTTTTAAATACCCACAAACATATCTAGAAATGCTATTATTATTTTGCACTTTTTGAATGATTTTCAATGTTTTTTCAACGATTTCTGTTGAATATTCGTTTTCAAAGGGTTCACTAAAACGCACCATTAAGGCAACATCAATACTATATTTTTTTAGTTCTTCAATATCACTTAAACTTGGTGTATAACCACCGTGTTCCATACTGCTACAAAACTCGGTTCTAATTGAATTAAATTGACTTAAGATTTTAATGTCTTTTAAGTCTTTAGAAATGATTTCTAAAACAGCCATTATTTAACCTTAAACATTAAGTCGCCAGTTTTTGCTTGACCTAATTTTAAATCAATAATTGTTTTCTTATTTGATTCAGGTAAAACAAGAACAATAACATCGGTACTTGGAACTAAAGTAGAAATTGCTTTGATATCTACGCTTGCTAAAAGATCTCCTTGTTTAACACTATCTCCTTGTTTAACAAAACTCTTTAATCCTTTACCTTTTAAATTAACTGTGTCAATTCCAATATGAATTAAAATTTTAGTGTTTTTAGTCGCAATCCCATATGCATGAGCTGTTTCAAAAACAGTTTCTAAATTACCATCACAAGGTGCGTAAATATTAACCACATCACCTTTTGGTTTTACTGCAACACCATCACCTAAAAGTTTTTCGCTAAAAACTCCGTCGTCTAACACCTTTAATTCTTGTACTTCACCTTCACAAGGTGACATAACTGATAAATTTTGCTTAATAAATCACATATTTTCTCCTTTTTCTTAAATATTATATTCTTATAAATATAAATTAAAAAACCTTTAATCTATTTTATAAGGTTTTAAGGGCTCCGTTCTCAAAATCTTATATCGTATAAATTTGTTCTTGAAATATTGAAGGGGTTCAACCAACACCATCAGTAAACCAAACAAATTTATAACACACGTATATTGTTTCCTACTTTTAATATCAAAATGTGATTTTTTAAGAGCAGGCACCCATTCTTCAAAACACTATTATTCACTATTATGCATTTCCATTTTTGTAATCGTAATTAGTAACTATAACTTCTTCAATAGCACCGCGGCCATCCCTTTTACTATTAATCATTCATTTACCATAAACAATATCTATGTTAAATTCTTTATAAAGTTCACGAATTAACGGCGTGTTATGATTACTTAACATTACATAAACACTTTTTTATCCATTTCTTTAAATACTTTAGCTAATTGTATTTGTCCTTCTTTACCAAAAGAATTTTTATTTTTTAATATATCGTATGGTGGATCGAAGTAAACAAAATCTCCTTGTTTTACGGTTTCTAGACTTTCTTCATAGTTTTTGCAACAAATAATACCTTTCGAAGTGTTAAAATACGTTGCTAAATTTGCGAAATTTTGATGCTCAAAGGCATTAACCTTTTTCTTCTTACCGCTCGGAACATTGAAAAAACCTTTTGAGTTTACACGATACATTCCATTAAAACACGATTTATTTAAATAAATAAAACGAGCCGCTATTATATGTTTAGGTAAATTAAGAAAATCAGATTCTTGATCCATTTTTCTTATTTGCAGAAAATAATCTTCGCTATGATTTTTCTCATGTTCTTTCAATGTATTAATTAAATTATTCAATGTTTTTTTATTCTTAAAACACTCGAATGTCACCATTAATTCTTTATTAATATCATTAATTACAAACTTTTCTGGCTGTAATTTAAAAAGTAATGCACCACCTCCTACAAATGGTTCAAAGTATGTATCATATTTCTTAGGTAATCGCTTAACAATCTCGTTTAGCAGCTGTGTCTTACCACCATCTCATTTAACAAAGGGGTGTAGAACAAGCAGCTTATCGAGTACACCTTTTAGTTTAAGTCCTAAACTGTTATATATTTTTTGAATCGTTAAAAACTGCACACCCATAATCTGTCCGTTTTCAATACTCGTTAATTGTGTGCGTTCAATACCCGCCTTTTTAGCTAAGCCTTCTTGGGAAATTCCTGCTTCTTTCCGTAAATTTCTTATATCGTTACCAAGATCAATTAAAATTTTTTGTTCATTCATAAACTAATTATGAACTTTTGTCTAGTTTTATAGACAACATTAATAAATAAAAAAGCGCGGTTTGCGCTTTTTATTTTCTTCTAATTTCTTTAAGACGAGCTTTTTTACCAGCACGGTCACGCATAAATCATAATCTTTTACGACGTACTTTATTCTTTCTGGTAATTTCAATCTTTGAAATTAATGGTGAGTGAAGCGGAAAAGTTCTTTCTACACCAACGCCGCCTTCAGAAATTTTACGAACAGTAAAATGTTCACGTGTTCCTGATTCTTTTTTATTAATTACTAAACCTTCAAAAATTTGGATTCTTTCTTTTTCCCCTTCTTTAATCCGCATGTGAACTTTAACATTGTCACCCGTAGTAAAATCTGGGAGATCATTTCTTAACTGACTTACTTCAACTGCTTCTAATAATTTATTTCTCATTTTTGATCCTTTCAAAGATATCTGGACGAATCTTTTTGGTTTTTTCAATCTGTTGTTGTCTTCTTCAATTTTCAATTTCTTTATGATTACCATTCAACAATACTTCAGGAACTTTCATTCCCTTATATTCGCGTGGTTTTGTATACTGTGGATAATCTAAATACCCTTCGTTTTCAAATGAATCATTTTTATGCGAATCATCTCGAATGACATTAGGAACTAAGCGAATGATGCTATCTGCCAAAACAACTGCTGCGATATCACCATTAGTTAAAATATAATCACCAATCGATATCACTTCGTCAACAAGTTCGTTTACACGTTCATCAAACCCCTCATATCTACCAGCAATAAAAGTAATTTCTTTTAAATTAGCAAGACGATGAGCATCTTTTTGCGTGTAAGGTTTGCCTTGTGGTGAAATTAAAATTTTATGTCCTTTAACAGTGGCTAACGCCTTGTCAATGGGTTCGACCATTAACAACATTCCGGCACCGCCGCCATAAACAGTATCATCCACACTATTTTGTTTGTTATTAGAAAATTGTCTTCAATCAACAACATTAAATTCAATTAACCTTTTTTCAACCGCTTTACTAATAATTGACTCATTAATAAAAGCATCATAGTATTTGGGAAAAAGTGTTAAAAAATTGATTTTCATTATTTTTTAGCAGGTTTTTCAGCTTTTTTAACTGCTGGTTTTTTAGCTGTTGTTGAAGTTGTCTTTTTTGCTGCTGGCTTAGCAGCTTTTTCAGTTTTAGGTTTTGCGCTTGCTTTAGTAGCTGGTTTAGCTGCTTTTTCAGCTTTAGGTTTTGCTTTTGCTACTTTAGCAGGTTGTTCAGCTTTCTCAGCTTTAGGTTTAGTATTTTTGGTTGCTTGTAATTTTTCTCAAAGTTTTTTACTTTTAAGTAAATTTTTAAATGTTTGTGTTGGTTGAGCACCTTTTGCTAATCAGTCAACAATTCGATCTTCTTTAACAAATAAATCTTTTTTATGGGGATCATATGTTCCAAGATTCTCGATAAATTGACCATCACGGGCTTGACGAGCGTCTACGGCTACAAGTCTGTAGAACGCGCTAAAACGCTTACCACCACGAGTTAATCTTAATTTAACCATTTGTCTCCTTTATTTTTATACTTTTTAATAATACCATAAATAAAAAGTGTAAAGCAAAAAAACTTTACACTTAATATTTATTAAATAAATACGTCATTATTTATTGTCGACAAAGCAAACAATATAATGGTAATTACGAGAATTAAAACTGTTGTTGTAATAAATGTGATAACTCATGCTTTACTTGGATATAAATTGCTGCGTTTGAGTGATAATAAAAACTTGACAAGAAAAACTAAAGATCATACTAAATAAATCATCGGCAATGCAAAAAGAGGTAACCCTAATGCTAAATTGTTTTTATCAAGCATAAGTTTGAAACCGTAAACCATTGCAAATGAAATTCAAATACCTAAAATTATTAAAACTGCTGCTAAAACTGATGTTCATGATGTTTTTTGATTTATTTGTATTTGTGTGCCACATTGACTACAATGTTTGGCTTTTAAATCATTTGTTGCTTTGCATTTTACGCATATAATGACTGCTTCTTTAAAATTCAAGCCGCAATTTTTACAAAATTTAGCGTCTTTTTCGTTTTCAACTTTACATTTTTTACAAATATTCTTCTTATTTAAACTAAACATGATTCTCCTATTATCATTTTTCTTCTTATTTGTTAGATTTCTTTAAATTGCAATACTTATGCAAAATTTGAGCATTTTCCAAATTTGTTTTTCCACCTTTCGTATATGGTGTAATATGATCGATTTGCGCTTCTTCAATTGAAATTATTTCTTCGCCGCACACGCTGCAAATATTATTATTTTTTCTTGCTAATTCGTTTTTTTCCTGTAATGAATAATTAAACTCTCTCTTGCTAGCACTTACCAAACAATTCATCAATTCATGATGAAAAATTTCAATTCGATTATAAACTTTACTTGCATTACCCGAACTTCCTTCGGTATGTTGGATAAAATTTGCATCATTTATTATTTTATAAATTGCCGTTTTTATCAACGACATGACATTTTGAATTTTTTGCCTACCATTTGATTCGTTGTAAATATATTGAAAAATTGGCAAAAATAAAGCATCAAAAAGCGTCTCTGAAAACCGTTTATTTTTACAAAAAACATGATAACCAATATATTCTTTAAAAATATCCATAGTTGATTTGAATGTTTTTAATAATTTTTTAATTTCAATGTCATCTTCCAATTTATAAACTTTTTCCATGTATCCATTTATATGTTTTTGGACACTACCTTTGTAGTCTCAGTGATTTGTTTTATTTAATGAGAAAATCCATAACAATGTTTGTTCATACTTCATCCTCAAATTATCACGATTACTAAACAATTCCTTTAAACCATTGTTATTGTCTTTGACTCACTTTTTAAGTGCGTCATTGAATTTACCGTGGTAAATGCAATTTCTAATTTCTTGACCATTTAAAGGAATTGCACCTTTATTAATTCGTTCAAAAATATCGTATTTTTTCTCATTACTTTTATGGTCAAATTCGCATATCGTTAGTTTGTAACTTTCTAAAAGTCGTTGTGTAGTTTCGTCTAAGTCTTTATAATATTTTTTATTTAATGTTATTAATTCTTCCAGTCCTGTAAGCATAAATTCATTATTTAAAAATCTTTCTAAAGACCTTAATCTTTGTTGTCCATCGATTACTTCTTTTTTGTAATTTTCATCAAAAATTAAATAAATGGCAGGCAATGGAATTCCTAGTAAAACCGACTCAATTAAACAAGAGGATTTTTTATTATTATAAATGTAACTTCTTTGATAAGTTGGAATATAAATGTCACCTCTTCGCATCTCGTTGATAATTGTTAATATATCTTTTACAGAAATCGAACTATTAATTTGTTTATTTTTAATTTCTTTTATAGTTTCTGACATCATATTACCCTTTCTATGTAAAATAAAAAGTAAATATATACAAAATATACTTACTTTAAATTTACATATTAAATTCCATTACCATTATTAGTAATGTCTGAACTATTATATATATATATATATATATATGTGTTGAGCGCTGAATAAGTTTTTACTTAAATTCATCTTATTTTATATTATACATTATATTAATAAGCTTTTACCAGATAATAAAAACTTGATAAAATTAAAAAAACACCAATATGGTGTTCTTTAAAGATTTAACTATACAACTTAATTGCGTCTTTTGCGATTAATAACTCTTCATTCGTTGGAATAACATAAACTTTAACTTCAGAATCTGGTGTAGAGATAAGGGTATACCCCCCTTTAACACCACTCGTATTAACTTCATGATCTAGTTTAATATTTTTAAAATGTAATCTATCTATTACATTTTGACGTACACTAGCAACATTTTCGCCGATTCCGGCAGTAAAGACAATAGCATCAGGATTACCACCAATTTTATTAGCATAAATTGCGGTATAATCTGCAATTTTTTGCGCATATAAATCTAGTGCAAATAAAGCATTTTTATCTCCTTTTTTTGCTGCTGATTGAACATCACGCATATCACTTGAAATACCACTAACTCCTAAAAGTCCTGATTTTTTATTTAGAGCATTAGTAAATTCTTGAATATTCATACCGCTTTGATTCATAATAAATTCATGAATTGAAGGATCAATATCCCCACTTCTTGTGCCCATCATAATACCTGCAAGCGGTGTCAATCCCATTGAAGTATCAAATGATTTTGAATCCTTAATCGCGCAAAGACTGGCGCCGTTTCCTATATGTAAATTTACAAAATTTACTTTATCTTTATTTAAAATCTTTTGCAAAGTAAGTGTGACATAACGATGACTTATACCATGTGCTCCATATTTTTTAACACCGTATTTTTCACTTAATTCTTTAGGAATTGGGTATGTGTTATTTACCTTGTTTATTGTTGTGTGAAAGGCCGTATCAAAGTTAACAGACATTTTGGCTTTTGGCATCACTTCTTTAAAAGCCCACATCGCTTGCACTGCCCCAGGATTATGCAATGGCGCATAAATTGAAGCTTTTTCTACAAGTTTAATTTCTTTTTCACCAAGTTTTGATGCTTTATCAAAATATGGGCCGCCCTGCACTACTCTAAAACCAATATATTCAATTTCTTTTGCATCTTTAATTATTTTATGTTCCGAAAGCATTTGTAATATATGTTCAACAGCAACCTTGTGATTTGGCATCACAACATCTTTTTCGATTTTTTCACCATTAAACTTAATAGAAATATTTCCCATCGGAAGAGTGATTCTTTCCGCCAATCCACTAGAAATCAATTTGTAGTCTTGCTTTTCAAATAAAGCAAGTTTAATTGAGCTGCTTCCAGCATTTATAACTAAAATTTTTGACATTACTTTGCCTCCGTTTGGAGAGCGCTAATTAAAACTGTATTAACAACATCATCAACACTTGAGCCACGTGATAAGTCATTAACAACTTTTTTGGTTCCAGTAACAATTGGTCCAATTGCACCAAATCCACCTAAACGTTGAGCTATTTTATAACCAATATTTCCGGCATCTAAAGTTGGAAAAATGAAAATATTTGCTCTTCCTTCAAAACTAGGTAATTTATACTTTGCTGCTCTTACTTTTGTATCAAACGCAGCATCAAATTGAACATCACCAATAGCAATGTTTTCTTGATTTAATGAATTGTATTTCTCAGTTGCGTTATGCACTAAAATCGACTCGTCACTTTTGGCTGAGAAATTAGTAGAAAATGATAAAAATGCCACTTTTGGTTCGATATTTAAACTTTTTGCAAAATTAGCGGTGTTTTGCGCAATCTCTACAAGTTGATCTTCAGTAGGTTTAATATTGATAGAGATGTCACCAAAAATGTAATTTTCACTACCTTTATGCATAATCATTAAACTTGAAATTGTTTTAACACCGGCTTTAGGACCAATCGCTTTAAAAGCGGCGCGCAAAATATCAGCAGTTGAGTAATTTAAACCACCAACAACAGCATCAACTTCATCATTATGCAACATCATCATTGCATAGTAAGGCAATTGTTGAAGATTAACTTGAGCTTGTTCTTTGGTTTCCTTACCTTTGCGAATTACTACATAATCTTCCACATATTTAGCAATTTTTGCAGGATCATCATTAATGTTTAAGTAGGTTAATTCGCTACTTTTAATTGGTTTATCAGTAAGTAAAATTGTTTTAATGTTTTTATATTTCTTAAGAATTTCGGCCGCTTCTTTGGTTCTTTGATCTTGGCCATCAATTAAAACAATGGTTTTGGTATTAAGTTTTTTTACCTGGGTTTCCAAGTATTTAACAAAATTCATTTTTTCTCCTTTTTCAATATATGAAATTATATACATAAACCGTAAATAAAAACGGCCGATTTGGCCGTTTTTTAATTTTTAAAAACTTTAGCAAGTTTAATTAAGATAAATGTATAACGAATTAATTCAAGAATTGAAACTAAAAGCGATGTTCCAATAATCAAGGTTGTTTTCATATAATCACCAAATGATAACGAGGCAGCACCGATATAATCTTCATCCATGCGTTTAATTTTTCAAACTTGGAAACCAATCATTAATGAATATGCTAAAAATCCAATTGACGCATACATTGCAAAGTAAAGATGATTTGATACAAAATACGAAATAATTCCAAACACTAAAATTGCAATAAATAGTCCAAGAATTAGAGGTCAAATCTTTCCAAAATTAATTACATTGAAGTATCCTAATAACCCCATAATTAAAACAGCTCCACCAGGGATCGCTAAAAGTAATGTAAACTCAGCTGTGGTAAAATCTTGAAAAGCATAAAGAAGTATATAACCAATATAAATTCCTTCAACCATAGTGAACGTTATATAGTAAATTAAAACTAATCACCAAGGCATAAAGTAAACTGTAAAGTTACCAATCAAAATGAAAATAATTGCAATGATACCAACAATTACAACTGTTTGCGTATTATTTTCTACCATATTAGCAAAGAACATTGTTTTTGCTTCAAGATAAGTAAATAAGGCAAGAAAAATTAAACCGAGCGCAACCCAAAGTAAAGCACCACTAAGAATGCTTCTTGATTTGGTTTTTGTTTGCGTTTCTGTTAAAAACTCGTCATACTCAGCTTTGTTTTGAGTGTTAATATTTTTAAACATTTTTCTCCTTTCGAAAACTGTCATTATTATACATTTTTAATTGATTATACAAAGATTTTAGTTTTTTATTCCAATGATTAAGTCCGCTTTTAGTAATGGTAATATTACTCTTATTTAAGTGCTCGACAAAAGCACTAAGTGGTCATTCACTATTTTTAAAACGCAACTTAAAATACGCTAATTGATCATCACTAAAATATTTTGTTAGTTTATTTTTTTTAATAAAATTAAACATTTCGATAAACTCTTCATTTGCTTTGAGAGTTTTGTTAATGTTAACAATATCAATATTCCCTTGGCGATTTAAGTTATTTTGAAAGTCTCTTTGAATTTTAATATTTTCAAGTTCTAAATAAGCAATTGGCGTGGCAATTGCTCGCAAAAAATCACAGATTGCATCAATTTTTTTGATATACAAAATATATTTATTACCTTGTTTGGTTACTTTAAAATCAAAATTTTCGTAAGCATTAAGAATCTTAGCAACTTCTTGTGCTACCCATTCTTTGTACGTGCTTAGTTGTAAATGGTAATATGTTGAGTCAATTTTATTAATTGAACCCGCACCCAAAAACATTCCAGCAAAAAAAGCTGTCTTGTCGCTAAAATCAATTTTGAACTCATAATCTTCATTCGGGATAATAACTTGTTTTTTATTAAGAATTACAGCATAGTCAATTTCCAAAAACTTGAGACTTTCAATAAAAAAGGTACGAACCTTTTTATTATTGAAAAGCACATAAAAAAAATTTTCGTCCTGTTTTGAGGAAGAAATAATCATTCCATTAATTAATGATTTAAGTTGTGGTAAAGCAAGATCTTTACTCATTATTTCATTTTTAATTTTGTGCGCAAAAGTCATAATTGAATTATATGCAATAAAGCAAAAAAAGGCATAAAAAAAAGCGGCTCCCTATTTTCCCGTTTCCGGTATCTTCGGCGTAAAAGAGCTTAACTACTGAGTTCGGAATGGTATCAGGTGGACCTCTTTGCTATAGCCACTGATTAATAGTATACACACTTTTTTCAAAAATTATTATTTTTTTTATAAAAAATTTGGGCATCGCCCAAATCAGATCATTATTTTGTTGTTTTTTTAGTAGTTGCTGCTTTTTTAACAGTAGGTTTAGTTTCTTTTTTAGCTTTTACAGGAGCAACTGTTTTTGTTTCTTTTTGTGCTTTTACAGGAGATGCAGCAGGATTTTTAGCTGCTCTTCTTTGATCGCGAAGCGCTTCTTTTCTTAATTTTATTTTTCTTTTTAAAGCACGAATTTTATTTTTTAATCTGACTTCTTTTCTCATAATTTTTCTATTATATATTATTTATATAAATATGTTAAATAAAAAGTAGCCAGCTCGGCTACTAAAAACCTGCAAATCCGTACAATCATCAGGTTGGATAAGGAATAACATTTACTTTTGCGTATGAGCAAATTACTAGCACCATTAAACCAATTAAGATAAATGATACTAAATAATCTTGTCACAAGTAAGTCATTTTTCTGTATCTTGTCCGTTTTTGATAAGGATTATAACCCCTTGTTTCCATTGCATTCGCCAAGTCTTCCGCTTTAGTAAAACTTGTCACAAATAAAGGAATAACAAGTGTAATCATTGATTTTGCTTTTTCTTTAAATTTACCGTGTTTAAAATCAACTCCCCGTGATGCTTGTGCTTTCATAATTCTTAAAGTTTCATCAAGTAAGGTTGGAATAAAACGTAAGGCAATTGAAATAATCATCGAAATAATTTGGGTTGGAATAAAAAATATCTTAAGTGGGAACATTAATTTTTCAAGCGCAACAGTTAACATAATTGGTTTTGTTGTATTAGTTAAAATTGTCGTTGCTAAAATCATGATGTAAATTCTAATAATGATTGAAATAGTTTTAAGCACTGCGAATGTTGAAAACGTAAAAGTTCCTTCGTGTCAAACATGCTTATGAACAGTAGCGTTTGCATAAAGACCACCACTAAAACGTTCATAATACTCTAGAGTTTTTGTTGTTTGATCTGATGGTTTGTAATGCATTAAGTAAAAATTAATAAATAAAACAATTAAACCAATAAAAATTGGAGTAATTCACATTTTCAAAAGTGGCAAAACTTTTTTGGTTGAAATGATGTTCATTGCCACAAGCGGAATTAATAAAATTCCGAAAACAAAAAAGTTTTGTGTTAAAAATGCTAAAACAATATAAACAATGTTAAGTACAATTTTTAACATTGGGTTCATGCCATGAACTAACGAATTACCTGGAATGTAACGTCCGAAACTACTTTTCATGTCCGCCCCTTTTCGCCATATGTGTATTTAAAAAATCGATTAATTCTTTTTCGTCGACTACGCGTGGCACTTTTAGGCCGCGCGCTTCTAGCTTGCTAACAAACTCAAGAATACGTGGTGGCTGCATATTGTTCTCATACAAGAATTTGGTATCTTTAAGTAATTCATAAGTATCACCATCATAAACGATTTTACCCTTATTAAACATTACGGTACGTTTTGTGTGTTCAAGAATATTATCTAGGTCGTGGGTAATCATAATAATTGTTTTACCTTTTTGGTTCAATTTGTCAAAAATATTTAAAATATCAATAACTCCGGCCGGATCCAATCCTGCGGTTGGTTCGTCGAAAATCAATACCTCAGGTTCGATTGCTAAAATTCCCGCTAGTGCAACACGACGTTTTTGACCACCACTAAGCCCAAACGGACTACGATTTCAAAACTCTTCCGGCATCCCGACCATTTCTAGATAGGTCTTAGCCTTAGCATTTGCCTCTTCTTTGCTAGCACCAAAAGCACGAGCTCCAAAGGCCACGTCTTTTAAAACTGTTTCTTCGAAAAGTTGATATTCCGCAAATTGAAACACAACTCCGACTCTCTTTCTAATTTGTTTAATTTTCTTGAATCTTCTATTTTTAGCAGCATCAAAAACAATGTTTTCAACATATCAATACTCTTCGTGACGATTTCTTCAATCTTTAATATCGTATTTTTTAGCCTTGCGTTTTGAAAACTTGCCTTGAGCATTAAATCTTCACTCAATAATTCCTTTATCAGGCGTTGAAAGTGCATTGAGATGTTCAACAAAAGTAGTCTTCCCGCTTCCGGTAGGACCAATAATTCCAATATATTCACCTTGTTTTACACTAAAAGATGCATCTTGAACTGCCGTGTGTTCGAGAAGTGATTTTTTATTAAAAATCTTAGTTAGCTTATTAACTTTTATTTGCATAGTGCCTCAATCAATTCTTCCTCTTTATAAGTAGGATCAATGCCTTCAATTTGTGAAGATAAACGATAAATAAAAGGTGAATCAATTTTCGCTTCTTCAACAACAGCTTTGTTTTTAAGAATATCAACTGGATGACCACTAGCAATTAATTTTCCATGCGAGAAAACCAAGCAATAATCTGCTTTAATGGCTTCTTCCATATCGTGTGTAATCGAAATTAATGTCTTATTTTCTTTAGTTTGAATATCTTTAATTAAGGCTAAAACTTCTTTTTTTCCTTTTGGATCTAACATCGATGTTACTTCATCAAAAATTACTATTTTAGGATCTAAAGCTAGAACACTAGCAATAGCAACACGTTGTTTTTGTCCCCCAGAAAGGTTTTGGGGCTCGTATTGCAAATATGATTCCATATCAACCTTTTTAACTAAACGTAAAATTGTTTCACGCATTTCTTCGCGTGAAATTTGTTTATTTTCCAAACCAAAAGCAATGTCGTCTTCAACGCTGGCACCAATAAATTGGTTATCAGGGTTTTGAAAAACGATTCCAATTTTTTGTCTTATTTCGGATAAAGTTTCTTTTGAAATCGTTATACCATCAAGGGTAATAGTTCCGGATTCAGGTTTGAAAAGCCCAACCAAACATCTTGAAAGTGTACTTTTACCACTACCATTATGTCCCATAATGGCAACATATTTTCCTTCTGGAATGTGAAAGCTAACATCGTTTAAAGCATATTCTGAATTTTGTGAATATTTAAATTTTAGGTTTTTTACAGTAATCATTATGTAAAATATTATATATAAGATTTAACAATTTAGAGAAGGAATAAAATGAAATTTATCTACGCCAAAGCCGTCGTTAAAAGCGACCGCGTCAGAGACTTTTTAAGGATTGCTGATGGCCTTGTTATCAGCTCTCGAAAAGAAGACGGAAACAAAAGTTACAACCTTATCAAAATCGATGAAAATACCTTTGCGTTTATTGAAATTTGAAAATCACAAGAAGCAATTAATAGCCATGTTAAAGAAACAGCATTTCTTGAAGGAATCGAAGCACTTAAAGATGTGTTAGTAGATGGCGAACTAGAAATTACAGTTAATGAAATTATTAAATAAAAATCTTGCCAGCGCAAGATTTTTTATTAAAGTTTATCCAAACCTTTAATTAAAATAAAAGGGTCAACACTCACTCAGCTTATAGCCTCAAATAATCATGCGTCCCCGCCTGTAATGAAAATTTGATGTGTTTTTTTGTATTTTTCAAGCATTCCTAATACTCCAGATTTAAATAGCTGGACAGTACCAAAAACAACCGCGTTAAGTGTATTTAGTGAATACACTTTTTTAACAATATTCTTTATAATTTCAACGTTTGTTACTGAATTTTGTAATAAATTGTTCGCTAACATTAGAGTACGAAATAGGCCTGGAATAATTAGTATTTTACTTACACCAAACATATTATTTTCGTATTTGTCAACATAAGTAATTGTTACAAATGTACCCATACTTACAATTATGCTTGGTTTAAAGTTTTTAGTGTCTAGCGCTTTGATTGAGGCAATAATATCTGCTCCTGCCTTATCATTTGTACCTTGAACATAAAGAGTATCTTCTTGAACGGGTACTTTAACAACAAATTTACTTGCTAGCAATTTGGTTAATTCTTGGTGCTTAAAGTTAACATTAATCAAATAAATTACATAGTTTAATTTCAAACTTGTATGTTTTAAAATTCTTTCAAAAAGATCTTTGCTTGTATCTTCTTCTTTAACAAGGTAACGCTCTAATAATGAAATTTCACTTGTTTTATTAAAAATTTTTAAGTAGGTATTCCCTAAATCAACATATAACTTTTTCATATTTAATCCTCATTTTTATTAGATTAATTTTACATCTTATCCAAGTAACTTTTATTGTATTTTTTTATATTAAACAATAAAAAATTATTTCTATATAATTATCTAGTTATGAGCGAAACGAACTTAGGAAAATACATTAGAGATATCAAAGACTTTCCAAAAAAAGGAATCCTTTTTAAAGATATCTCGCCACTATTAGCTAATGGCGAAGCCTTAAAAACAACAATTGACAAAATGGCAGTTTGAGCACAAGATGCTGATGTAATTGTTGGACCAGATGCTAGAGGTTTTTTATTTGGCACACCAGTTGCTTACAAACTTGGAAAACCATTTGTTATGGTTCGTAAACCAAATAAATTACCTGGTGAAGTTGTTGGTGTAGACTATGAACTTGAATATGGAACAAATAAATTAGAGCTACAAAAAGACTTTATTAAAAAAGGTCAAACCGTTGTTATTGTCGATGATGTACTTGCTACAGGCGGAACCACCAAAGCAATTATTAAACTTTTAAGAAATCAAGGAGCAATTGTTAAAAAAGTTATTTTACTAATGGAACTTGTTGCTTTAAAAGGTCGTGAACTTCTTGAAAACGAGGGGGTTGAAGTTCAAACGATTCTTAAATATTAAAAAACCACGCTTGTGGTTTTTTATTTAACTTTTCTAAAAATTCTAGTTCAATCAAACTTGCTTTGTGTCCTAATAGTAAAGTAAGTTCTTAAATATGAAGCGTTAGCAATCATTCCTAGATACATAAAGTATGTGAGTACATAAATAAAAACGCTAAGATATAACAATGTTCCAATTATTCCATACTTTCCATAATCAAATAATGATGAAATAAATCCGAAAATAATAGTAAATAAAATCATTGGCACAGACGCAATAATAACTCCAGGGATGATTTGTTTTCACTTGAGTTTAAATGTTGGCGACATTTTAAAAAGTAAAAGAATTCCCAAGAACAATGTACCTATAACCCAAAAACTTAGGAAAATATACGACCACACAAGCTTAAAGGATGATAAGTTTTTGCCTAGATGAAACAACTTAATTGTTATTAGATAAGTAAGTGCGGATAAATAGATGAAAATCGTGATACTTCCAACAATCAAAATTCCTTTAAAACGATTGGTAATAATATTACCCATATTCTTGTGTTTATAAATATAATTCTGAGTAAAAATAAGATTTGAGAAACCGCTGGACCCTAAAAATAATGAAGAGGCAAAAATAATGGCAAAGGCACTAATATTCGAAATCTTGTTACCAATAAAGCTTGTGCCTTCAATAGTTTTTTCAATTCCAGGAATAATTCTTCCTAAAACATTTTCCTTAAAACTTTCAGCTAGATCAGTATTTGTCAAATAAAGCAATCCGAACACCATTGAAATAATTGGTACAAACGCCACTAAAAAATGAAACGAAGTTGAGCTTGGGATAAATTTAAATTCTTTTGAAGATATTTGGGAATAAGTTGTATTAATTAATTCTTTGTTTTTATTTTTGTTAAGTTTACGCTTCTTAGGAATCGAAACTAACAAAATAACTTTAATAAAAAATTTAATAACTGTTTCGAGTAAGGTTTTGTGTTTAGGTTTGGGAAAAGAAATTTTATCACTAAAACTTGAACGAAGAATTTCTCTTTGTTCCTCCTTAAGTCTTAATTTTTCATTTCTTTTTAACAAACTTAAACTAATCATCACTAAGTCTCCCTATTATTATTTTATTAGAAACAACAGGGTTTGCTTTGGCTTTGGTAATTTTCATTAACTGCCCGCTAATTTGACGAATTACCCGTTCAGGATTTTCTTTGTATTGTATTTTTAATTCTGGAGTAATAATAGAATCAATAATTTTTGTTAATTCTTTTTCATCAGACAACTGCATTAAATCGTTTTCTTTAATTAAATCAAAAACGGTTTTGCTAGCATTAACAAGTAAGGGAACAAGGGTTTTAAGTTGTTTCCCTGAAATTACACCTTTATCGATAAATTCAAGACATTCCTTTATTTTTTCTTGATTTATCCCAATTTCTGTTACGTGTTTATTGACCGAATTTGCGTACGCTACAAATTCATTAAATAAAATTTTCGACTTTTTATCAAGGTCGTTATATTCAATTCCATCAAAAAAATCTGCTAACTTATAGTCATTTAATAAACGTGTTAAGTAAATATCATTAATGTTATGTTTACGATATCTATCTTCTTTTTCTCAAGGTAATTCCGCTAATTTAATACCATCAACAAATTTGTTTTCTAGCTTAATGCTTGGAATATTTGGTTCACGGAAATATTTATAATCAATTGCTCCTGTTTTTTTACGCATAGAAATATTAGTTTGAGTTGCTTCATCAAATCTTTTTGTTTCTTGTTCAATCTTTATATTTCCAAGCAACTTTTTAGTTTGAATTGCTATTTCATTTTCAATTGCTTTTTTAATGTTAGAAATCGTATTAATATTTTTAATTTCTACTTTTGTTCCAAAAAGTTGACTACCTAAAGGACGAAGTGATAAATTAACATCTGCACGAAGCGAACCTTGTTCCATTCTGGCATCAGAAATATTTTGCGAAAGCGCAATTTGCCGAATTGTTTCAACATACTTAGCTGCCACATCCGCACTATGAATTACTGGTCTTGTAACAATTTCGATTAACGGAATTCCGGCACGGTTATAATCGATAAATGTATCTTCTTCATAATGGTGTTGGCGCGCCGTATCTTCTTCAAGATGAATTCTTTCAATTTCAACAAGATGTTCTTTACCATTAACATTAATTTTTAATGCCCCATTTTTACCGATGGGGTGAAATTGTTGTGTAATTTGAAAACCTTTGGGCAAATCTGGGTAAAAGTAATTTTTACGATCAAAACGAAGTAAATGGTCTATTTCCATTTTTAATGCCTTGGCTAGTTTAATACCAGATACAACTGCTTCTTTATTTAATAATGGTAAGGTACCTGGGTAAGCGATATCAATAGGAGTTACCTTAGTGTTTGGATCGGCATTGAAATCAATGAGTGCACCAGAAAACATTTTAGTTTTTGTATTTAACTCGAGGTGAATTTCAATTCCAATAATAGTTTCGAATTGCATTATTTACCTCCTTCAAAATTAATAACTTTTTCTATAAAAAGTGCATAACTAAGTAGTTTCTCATCATTATATAATTTACTATCAATTGCCAAACTAAAAGGTAAGTTATTATGTTTGCCAAAGGGTATTGTAAGCGAAGGATTACCAATTAAATTTGCGCCTGTTAAAATCCAGTCAACAAATGTCACTAATTTCTCACTGTCAAATTTTGGTGCGATTCCATTTGAAGCGGGATAAATAACTAAATCATAATTTTCTAAATATTTATTCATATAATCTTTATAAATTCGTCTAACTTTAGCTGCACGTAAAAATAAATCTTTTTGGTTTTCTTCTTTTAAAAATAATGAGCCAAGCGTAAGACGTCTTTGCACCATTTTACCAAACCCGGATTTACGTGTTTGTTTATATGTATCTTGTCACTCATTTTGTTCTTTTCGATTACCAAAAGCTATTCCATTTAAATTAGCTAAATTACTACTTGCCTCTGAATAAGAAATAATGTCATAAACTGCTTTAATTGAGTTTGCAATATTTGTATCAAATTCAACAAAATCCAGTGAAATTTGTTGATATTTTAGTTTTCTTGTTAAATCATTTAATGCGTCTTTTACGTATGGAACAAGATGACTGCGAAAATCTAAAACTGCAATCTTTTTGGGCTTTAATAATTTAACTTTATCTACCTTAACAACACGATTTGTCATATCGTTTCCCGTTACCTTGAAAAGCACTTTTGAAATGGTTGCTATATCACTTACATCGTGAGCAAAATATGACACAGTGTCAAGGCTTGAAGCATAAGGAAACATCCCGTATCTTGACACGGCTCCATATGATGGTTTATAACCAACTTTACCAACAAATGAAGCAGGTAATCTAACACTATCGCCTGTATCACTACCTAATGCAAAACCAATATTCTTTGTTAGTGTTGCAGCACTTCCACACGAAGAGCCCCCTACATAACGAGTAGAATCTAATGGGTTTTTAACAATACCAAAAGCACTAAAGGTACCAGTTCCACCAAGTGCTAGTTCATCATTGTGCACTTTAGCGACTGGAGTTGCGCCTGCTTCAATCAATAAACGAACACAATCGGCTGTATACCCTGGTTCAAAATTTTCCAAAATTTTGCTCGATGCTTGAGTTTTTTCAAAATCTGTTGCAAACACGTCTTTGATTGTAAAAATGGTATTTTCCAAAATTCCCTTGTGTGAATTTTTATAATTTAAAACTGCCATAACTGCGTTGTTGTTGTCATTTTTTAGCTCTTTCAAAGCCTTTTTAATATCACCTTTTACTAACATTATTTAACCACCTTTTTAACAACTACATAGTCTTTATTTTTGCGGTTTGCATTTTTTAAGATTGTTTCTTTACTCAAATAATTATCAGTTTCTACATCTTCTCTCATCAATAAAATGGGCGACTCATCAACCAAAAACATTGGCTCGACATTTTCGACATTCATCGACTTGATAAGATCGAAATGAGCTTTAATTCCTGCGAACTCTTTGATAATACTTTCCACAACATCATCATCAACATCAATTAAAAGATCGCTGGCGATCGCTTTTAATGTTTTAGCATCTATTTTAGTCATTTTTACCTCACCATTCAGGATTAGAAATTATCCTCTTGTCATTTAAATATTTTAAACTTAAATTTTCTAAATTAAACTTTAGTATATGGCAGTGCAAGTATAAACGCGAACGCATTTTACCACCATATTTTCGATCACCTAAAATCGGATCTTTTAGATGTGACATAAGCACTCGAATTTGATGTTTTTTACCAGTAATAATTTGAGCAAAATTTTTGTCTTTTTCGCTTCAAAGAACTGTTTTTGCTTCTTGTGCTTCTGGGTGATTAGAAACAATCATTTTTTGCTGCTTTTCATCTTTGATCATTCCTAAAACATATGTCTTTTTATAATAAGTTTTCTCTGACTTAAAGGTGTAAATTTTATCAATATGATGCACTTCTTCATTAAGTACTACAAGTGTTTTATAGTTTTTCGCATACATAATCAAACCAGTTGTTTCCTTATCGAGACGACCAACATGACTTGGTGCAAACGAGTCTTCCTGATTATAATGCAAATATGTTTTAACCGCATCATCAAGACTATTACCTTGTCCGTGCACTGCTAAATTCTTTGGTTTATTAATAATTAAAATGTTGTTGTCTTCATACACAACATCGATTCTAATTTTAAAATTGTTGTAGTTATCAAAACTTACGTTTTCATTAAGATAAATCTCAACAACATCGTCAGTATTAATTTTCACTCTAGGGTCACTAACTCTTTTACCATTAACCTTAATATCTTTATTTCTTAAGGTTTTATAAATTAAACTGGGGGGCAAATTTGTAAAATATTTGCTAATAAATTTGAAAATTGTCCTTCCATTATCATTGTTTGATGCTATAATTTTTGTCATGTGCTAATTATAATAAATAATATTAGATAGTATTCTATAAGATATAATTATTCACAGATTAAATTATCAATATGCACCCTTAGCTCAGCCGGTAGAGCAGTGGACTCTTAATCCATGGGTCACAGGTTCGAACCCTGTAGGGTGTACCATATCATTAATTTGACCAGAAAGGAAGCAATGTTCGCAATATTTAAAATGACAAGTAAAAAATATCGATTCTATATGTTTGTGTCGATAATATTTACTGCCATTAATGTGTTGCTTGCGTTGCTTTTTTCACGACTAAACGCCTCGTTTATTCCTCTTTTATTAAGTGATAAGCAAGTAACACAAATCAAAATTGACTTTTTAACTTTTGCAGTAAGTGGTCGATCGCATGCCATCTGACTACTATCGGGATTGATCTTAGCAAATACAATTTTAGGTTTTATGTGCACAATTTTTTCAATTGTTTATTCAGCAAAATCATTCTCTAACATTACAAGAGAATTACGTAGTATTATCTTTGCTAAAATTCAAAAAATGCCAATTCAAGACATTGACAATATTACAGTTGGTGCATTAATGACACGTGTCACAAGTGATGCAATGATGGTAGGAATGATTGTTCAAACTGTTTCTAGAACACTTGTAACCGCACCTATAATGTTAATTGGTGCCTGCGCTCTTGCACTAGTTGTTAACATAGAAATGTCATTCTTTTTAGCAATATTAATTCCAATAATTTTTGGAGTAGTATTAATTATCACTTTTACTACTCGTCCACTTATTAGAAAACGTCGTCAATCTGTGGATATCATCAATAATGAAAGCCGTGAAAACATTCTTGGAGTAAGAGTTGTAAAATCATATAATCTAGAAAACAAAAAACGTGAAAATTACAACAAAAGTGTTGAAAAATGAACGAAATTATCAATTCGCATTAATAGTGTTTTTTGAGTAATTTTCCCTGTTGTTTGATTCACTATTAATATGTTAGTCTCTGGAATTTTAATATATGGCGGAAACAAAGTTTTAGACCCAAACAAAGAAATGGATGCTAAGTATCTAGAATCGATGGTTGTTTTTATTGACTTTATGATTCTTATTGCTTTTTCAATTCTTCAACTTTCACAAATCATTTTCATTACAATTCGAGGTCAAGTTGCTTCTAAACGGATTAACGATGTCTTAAACTCAAAAAATGCTTTTGATGATGTTGTTAGTGACAAAATCATCAAAAACCCAAGTATCGAATTCAAAAATGTTACATTCAAATACCATGATGTTCACAATGAAATTCCATCATCAGAAAATGTGCTTGAAAATGTAAGTTTTAAAATTAAACCATACCAAACCCTTGGGATTGTTGGAAACTCGGGAAGCGGTAAGAGTACAATTGCTAACCTACTAGTCAGAAACTTCTTGCCCGACCAAGGTCAAATTTTAATTGATAATATGGACATTAATGAAATTGATACAAAAAATCTTAACGCCAATATCTCAATGACTTTTCAAGACGCTGTTTTAAATAGTGGAACCATTAAAGAAAACTTACTTTTTGCCAACGAACACGCAACACAACAAGAAATAGAAATAGCAACTAAAGCAGCTATGGCTCACTCATTTATTGATAAATTTGAAGATAAATATAATCACGAAATTGTTCAGAGAGGAAAAAACCTTTCTGGAGGACAAAAGCAAAGAATTTCAATTGCTCGTTCACTTCTTAAAAAATCAAAAATTCTTATTCTCGACGACTCTACTTCCGCACTTGATGCACTTACTGAAAAAGCAGTAAAAAGCAACATTAGAGACAATTACAAATTAACAACAATTATTATTTCGCAAAAAATTTCTGCCGTTCGAGATTGCGACAATATCATCGTGCTTGATAACGCTAAAGTTGTAGCCAGTGGAACTCACACACAGTTACTACAATCTTCACCAGAGTATCAAACCATTGTTAAAGAACAGCAAGGAGGTGTATAATGCCGCCTAAAAAAACAATTATGGATAAACCAAAAAACCTCAAACAAACAACTTTTAAAATTGTTAAAGAGATCGCAAAAGACAAAGTTAAATTTCCGCTTGTGGTATTTCTTGCTTTATTAAGAGCTATTTGCTTTACATGCGGGGCTTGATTCACTGGTGTAATTATCGACCAATTCTTAACACCAGATCTAGCGGCAGGACCTACCGATGGCGATCGATTTAAAAAATTAATTGAAGGACCAAATTCGTTTTTTATTTCTGTAGGAATTTTAATTTTAATTACTATTGTCTACATTACCGTTAGCGCAGTTCAGCTAATGATTACAATTAAACTAACTAATGTTTCAATTATGAATATTCGGAAAAGGGCCTTCCATAACATTCAAAAAATGCATATTGATTATTTTGACACTAATAAAAGTGGAGAATTAATTTCAAGACTAAATAATGATGTTGAAATGTTTGAAGTTGGACTTACAAACATTCTTATTGAGTTCTTCACATCAGTATTTAACTTATTTTTCTCACTTGTATTTATGATGTTAATCTCACCAACCTTAACACTTATTACAGTTGTAATTTTCTACATTTTCTTATCAACATCACTCATATTACTTAAAAAAATGCGTAAAATTTACGCGCAAAGACAAAAGAAATTTGGTGAGCTTAACGCATACATTGAAGAAATGATTTCTAATAAAAAGATTATTGCAAGTTTCAACCAGTACGATAAAGTTGTCAAAGATTTTAATAAAATTAATGGCGCTTTGGCAAAACAAAATTATTGAGGTTACACTTACAACTCGTTACTCCAACCAAACTATGACTTTGCAGTAAAAATAGCAATTGCAATTTCCCTTTGTTTAGTTATGATATTTCATCGCTTCAACACGCCATCATTTGGAATGAGGGCATGAAGCGCGGGCTCAACCATTGCGTTTGTTAACTTGATGTGAAATTTTGGTGGAACATCATTTGATATGTTAATGCAAGTTGGGAACTACATTATGGGGGTTTCTGCCGCTGAACGGGTTTATGAATTGTATGATTTAAAAACACCACAATATACCAAAGATTATGTAAAATTACCAGACGATTTAAAAGCATCAATTGAATTCAAAAACGTCTACTTTAGATACGATAAAACTTCTAATAATTTCCAAGTAAAAGACATTAGTTTTAAAATCGATGCCGGAAAAACAGTTGCCCTTGTAGGACCTACGGGCGCAGGCAAAACAACAATTATCAATTTATTAACAAAATTCTACGAAATCGAACGTGAAACATTAAATATTAATGGTGAAAAAATTGTTCCTGGTGATATTTATATTAATGGTATTCCATACAACAAAATTAATTCTAAAGATTTAAGAAATCACATGTCGATTGTTTTACAAGATACCTTTATTTTTAAAGATACAATTAAAAACAATATTAGCGTTTCAGATCACGAAGCAACCGATCAAGATATTATCGAAGCCGCTAAAATTGCTAACATCCACGATAAAATCGACCGTTTAGTTAATAAATACGACACCATCATTAGTGAGGACAGCAGTATATTTTCTAAGGGTGAAAAACAATTATTAGATATTAGCCGGGTTGTTTTATCGAACAATAATATCGTTGTCTTTGACGAAGCAACATCAAACCTCGATACAATTACTGAAAAGAAAGTGTATGCAGCAATGGATGGTTTTAGAAAAGGAAAAACATCTTTTGTTATTGCTCATCGTCTTTCAACAATCGCTGATGCTGATTTAATTCTTGTAGTAAATGATGGCCAAATCATCGAATCTGGAAATCATAAACAATTACTTAAATTGGATGGTTTTTACGCCAATATGTATAATACTCAAATGAATAAAAATAAAGAACAGTAATTCTGCTCTTTTCTTTATAATTCAAGGTTTTTTATTGATAAATAACTTTTTTTGTATTTAAAAAATAGGTTGTTTTTTCGAAAATGTAATTTTGATATATTTGTATAAAAAAAACGCCGTTTGGCGTTTTTTGCGTCTATAAGCCGTGTTCTGTACCCTTGCGGGCGCTAATAATTTATCTGAAGTTTCCTTCCTGGTCCTTACTTCATTTTGCTCGGACCAGTTCCCCTACCAAAATTTGGGTTTCTAGCTTGCGGAGTTTACCGCGTTTCACTTTTCTCGTCTCTGTGGCACTAGTCGTCTAGGCTTAACTTTATTAGAGTTAACACAATCACTACCATCATCGCAGATGGTGCTAGCACGGACTTTCCTCTACTTTCATAGCTATTAGCCGACGCCTTTACTATTATAAATCAATTAAAAATAATAAAATAGTTTTTTTTAAGTCGAAATTTCGTTTCAGAATACATATATAAGTATGAAGAAAGTTATTTATATTATTTTAACCCTACTCGCATTCTGCGCGATCGGTGCTGTAGGTTATTTTACGGTCGGCAAAAACGAAAACATTAAAAAGACTAAAGAAGAAAAACAGAACATTGAAATTATTATAAAAGGTGCGGTTGAACGACCTAATATGTATTTAGTCAAAAAAGGCACATCGCTTCGAGAGGTATTATTTATGGCCAAGTTAAGAATTGATGCTGATCTTAGTCAAATTAATATGAACACGGTTTTAGCTAGCGACCAAACCATTGTGGTCCCATTTAAAAATGAGTCCATTGAAAAAATACATATTAAGGACTATATACAAATTGAACAATTAACAAAACATAAAATACCTAAAAGGATTGCACAAAGTATTCTAGATCTAAAAAATAACAAAACAAAAATTACATGAGAAGATATTGACAATTTACATGGTGTTGGCAGCGCTTATTTAGAAAAATTGAAGTCTATCTTGATCTTAGATTTCTAATTATTGCCGCACTTATTGCACCAATTGGGTTGATTTGCTTTGTTAAAATTAATGATGATATTAGGTGATTCTGACTAATTATTTTAATATTGTCGTTTTGTATTTCTGCACTCAACCGCTATGCTTTTAGTTTTTGTATTCTGTTGCTTTTGATTTTTGGTCTTGTTCTGTATATCGATTCGAAATATGTGATTGAAGTTATTAAAAACACCACTGGTAAGATTACTAAAATTAATCAGAAAAGTTACGAAATCACAAACAATCACGGAACATATTTCGTTATTGGAGAAACGTCTTTCTCGCTTGGTTCTATTGTTCATGTAGAAGGAAAAGCAACCGATCTTAACGATAGCTCTTTTATAAATTACTTAAAATCTCGACATGTTATTGGCGTTATTAAACAAACAAACCATAAATTTATAAGCAGCACGTTTTCGTTAAAAAATCATATTTACAATTACGTTAATTCGAAAAGTAATTTATACTCAGATTACACAAATATTTTTATTCTTGGAAAAATAACAAATCTTGATTTACGTGAAAAATTTTTACAATTAAATATAGTACATTTGTTTGTAATTTCAGGCTTTCATATTTACTACATAAATAAAATATTATGTAAACTTTTAAAGTTCAAAAATAAAGACTATATATCGCTTCTAATTATTTTCGCGTACCTTTGATTGATAGATTTTCAAATACCTGCAAGCAAAACTTTTTTAATACTTTTGCTAACGAAAATAAACGAAAATTTTTGAAAGCAAAAATTGTCTAAAACGGTGATTTTTTTAGTTGTAGTTAATTTATTTTTACTTTATGAAGTTAATAGTGTATACTCATTAAGTTTTATCTTAACATTCTTATTTTCATTTTTCATAAATTTAATAAATTCAGTAAAAATTAAAGAAAAACGTTGAAAAATAGTCTTTTTCTGGTTGTGAATAAATGTTGTTTCTATCACACTTAATTTGTATCTTAACAATTCAATTTCCTTGTTTATGATTATCTATAATCTTATTTATACAATTATTATTTCGCTTGTATATCCGGTTCTATTTTTAACGTGATGAATCGTTCCGTTTGCTGAAGGAATTTATATATTCTTTAACAACTCCATTAATGTATTCAATAACTTTAACTTAATATTAAAAATCAACCAAATTAACATATGGTTGATTTACATACTTTTTAGTTTTTATTCAGTTAATTTATTAGTTCTTATATACTGAACTAATAAACCAAAATACTTCGCGTATTTATATATCTAGAAAATACCACCAGCACCTGAAAGTTGCGATGGATCAAAAGTTCCACCTTTGATTGACTTAGAAATTGATTTTACTTTACTTGCCATTTGTTCATATTCACTTAAAAGTAAATTAAATTCTTGTCTCGAACGACCACTTCCTTTAATTACTCGGTTTTTCCGACTTGCATCTTTCAACAGTTTAGGGTTTTTGCGTTCGGCCGCAGTCATACTGCTAATTAAAATTTCATACACATAAGATTTCTTTTCAGCGGCATTAATCTTGTCTTGTGAAATTTTATTTGCACCAGGAATCATTTGTAAGATCTTAGAAAGTTTTCCCATCTTTTTCATTTGTTGCAAATTTTCTAAAAGATCATTTAATGTAAACTGACCGGTAACAAAGCGATTCATCATTTTGTTAGCTTTTTTCTCATCAATTACATCTTGCGCTTGTTCAATTAATGAAAGAACATCCCCCATACCAAGAATTCTTTCCGCCATTCTTTCCGGATAAAATAAATCAATATTTGAAATGTTTTCGCCAGTACCAATAAATTTAATTGGTAATTTTAAAAGTTCACGAATACTTAGAGCCGCACCACCACGAGCATCGCCATCAAGTTTAGTAATAATTGATGAAGTCAATTTTAAACGATCGTGAAATGTTTGCGCTACATTAACAATATCTTGTCCCGACATTGCATCAGCAACAAAAATAATTTCGTCTGGCTTAATTGCTTTTTTAATTTCAACAAGTTCATTCATTAACTTTTCATCGATCGATAAACGACCCGCTGTATCAACAATAATCATATCGTGGTTGTTTGCTTTAGCCTTCTTAAGACCATTTTTAACAATTCCAACAATATCTTCTTTCACACCTTCTTCATAATAATCAATCGATACATTTTTAGCAAGTGTAACAAGTTGCTCTATCGCTGCTGGCCGATAAACATCGGCTGCGATTAAAATTGGTTTTTCTACAAGTTTTTTCTTACGGTGAAAAAACGCTAGCTTTGCAGCGGTTGTAGTCTTACCACTACCTTGTAGACCAACCATCATAATAATATGTGGTTTATGTTCAATATTAATTTTTTGTGGTGTTTTACCTAAAACATCAACAAGTTCATCTTTAACAATTTTAATAAATTGTTGTGATGCATTTAGTGAGGAATGAATATTAGCATTAATTGCTTTTTCACGAACGTTTTTTACAAACTTCTTTACTATCGATAAATTAACATCGGCTTCTAGTAATGAAAGTTTAATTTCTCGTGAAACTTCAACAATATCTTCTTCACTAATGAGTGTTTTTTTAGCAATCTTGTTAATTGATTTGGTAATACGGTTAGCTAAAAAATTAAACATCACTCTCCTTCTAATTATTCAATTTCCATATTAAATGATAATTTGCAAAGATTATATCTTTCTTTTTTATTTTCTTCTTTAACAAAAAATTCTTTAGCAAACTCTTTTACTTGGTTTGACGCACCAAATGGGAAAACAGTATTATATTTTTCATTCATCACTGCCATTTCTTCTAAAAAGGCATCGCGAGCAATAATCGATGCTACCGCAACCGATAATTCTTTGTCTTCAGCTTTGTGTGCTAAAAGAAGTGGTGATTTGAAAGGTTTTAGATTAGCAAAATTATTTGTTATCAAGTGTTTATTAAAATACTCTTTTGTTTTATCTAAATTTGTAAATTGATCCATAAAATAAAAGTCCGCTTTTCCTAAATGATATCTTGCCATTATTTGTGTCACTGTATTTGCAGTTTTAATATGTGCAAACGCTTTTAGTTCGTTAGCGTTATTGTATTTTGTCATTGTGTTGTAGCCTTTTGGGCTTAATTTGTAAACAAATGAACGAACCAATTTCTTAAGTTCTGGTGCAATCGCACGTATTTTTGCGTCACTTAACTTTTTCGAATCCTTAACTCCGAGTTCGATAACTTTATCGTAGTTTTCAAGTGGAATAAAAACCGAACAGCTAACAAGCGGCCCAAAATAGTCTCCTACTCCAACTTCATCGATTCCAATAATCTTTTTGTCTTTTAAATCAATATCTGTTTCATCAAATAAAATAAATTCCATTTCCATAATTACTCCCCTAGTTCTTTTTCAGCTCATTTTCTTTTAATCTCAGCTGATTTTTCTTTTTCTGATTCTGGATTGTCTAAAAACTTGTTAATGTAATAGCCAACTCCACCTTCTTTGTTCGTTTTTGATAACTTAACAGTTGCCTTTGAACGAACGATTCGTGACGCATTTTTCATCGCTACTGAAACACCGCTCACTTCGAACATTGAAACATCGTTAAACCCGTCACCAATAGTAATTGAATTTTCAATTTTAATATCATAAAATCTAAGTAATAGTGAGATAACGCGGCCTTTATTAACTGCAACATTAGTGATATCAAACACTGGTGTTAGTCCGTCGCCTTTTGATCAATATGAGAACTCTGCTAAATCACCATATTTTGCTTTTAAATACTTTCTTAAATTTTCAACATCTGTTGTTGGTTTGACATCAAACACAATCCCTGTTGGTTTAAGTGGTAATTTTTCAAAGTTAAGCCCTTCAACAAACTTTACAGCATCTTTGAACCCAAAAACTCGTTCTAAATCATGATCGCGTTTTTGTAATTGTACCCAGCCTGGTCCTTCGATAGCAATATTTGAAACTTGTTCTTTTACAATCGGATCTCCTAAAATGTAAAGCATTTCATTCAAATCAAGATACTCGATATATGGGATAAACATATCATCGCTTGGATTATGAATGTGAGCACCATTATAGTTGGCAACAACAGTATCTAGTCCAAGTTTATTGTAAATTGGTTTTGTACTTCTTCATGGACGACCCGTAATTAAACAAACAACGTGGCCTTCATTTGTGGCACGAACAATTGCTTCCTTCGCAAGTGGATGAATAATATTTTCGGCACTATTTTCTAAAAGCGTTCCGTCAATATCTATACAAAATAAATATCTTTCTTTAGTTTTTTTCATGTAACTCCTTAAATGTTAAATTGTTCAATTCTAATAATCTTTTTGTTATCAAGCGTTAAGATCGCATAACCTGCCTTCGTTCCCATTCGTGGGTAACTGCATGAACCAGGATTTAGAATTCCTTTGTTATTTCTAATCGAATGTAAAGGCACGTGAGTATGACCGGTTAATAGAATGTCAACATTTATTTTTTCAAGATGATTAAACATAAAATCAACGTCCATTAATTGTGTATATGAACCGATGCGGTGCCCGTGTTCTATTCTAATTTTTAATCCTTCGATTTCAATTTCATAGTCAGCAGCATGATAGTCAAAATCGTTGTTACCAACTACAAAAAAATCAAAGTGTTCTTTCATAAAATCATAGCCTACTTCGTAGTCTCCAGTACAAATCGCTACATCATATTTTGCTCTTGATACAATGTCTTCAACAACACCGTAATTTCCATGAATATCGCTTACGACTAATATTTTAATCATGCAAAAATTATATATAATAATGACCTTTTTACATATATATATTTATATATATAAGAAAAGTACTTTTTTCTACTAGATTTACAAACACTAAAAAAAACATGTTTTTACACACAAAATTAAGCGTTTTTCAATATTTTTTACTGGTTTTTATTGAAAACATAAAAAATATTGTTTTCCAAAAATGGTAAACAAACATTATGTTGTAAAAATAGTAAAATTTATAAGTATGTTAAATATTGTTTTATACCAACCCGAAATATCACCTAATACTGGTAATATCATTCGCACATGTTTTGCGCTACATGCTAAATTACACATTATCAAACCCATAGCGTTTGAGCTTTTGCCTAAATATTTAAAGCGTCCGGCGGCGGGGCATTTGCTCTCAGATATCGAACATGAAATTCACAACAGTTACAGTGATTTTGAGCAAAAATATGGACAAAAAAATATATTCTATATTACTCGTTATGGACTAAAAACTTATTCAGATACTAATTTTAAAAAAGAGTGAAAAAGGGGAAATGATTTATTTGTAATGTTCGGCAGAGAATCGACTGGAATTGATAAATGAATACTCAAAAAAAATATTAAAAAATGCTTACGGATTCCAATGTATGCAAAAAACAGAAGCATTAATTTAGCAAACTCTGTTTGTGTAATTGGGTATGAAATTATGCGTCAACTAGACTTCCCTGATTTATCAAAATTTGAAGTACAAAAATCAAAGGATTATTTATTAAAAAATGACTAAAAATGAAATTAAATATTTAAAAAAATTAAACCTCAAAAAATATCGTTACGAAGAAAATAAATTTATCATCGAGGGAATTGACGCAATAAATGAAGCGAAATCACAAAACATAAAACTAAAAATATACTCTAGTAATCCACAAAACAAACCTGATGTTTTAATAACTAACGAGGAAATAAATCAAATTTTAAATTCTAAAACTCCTCAAGATATCTTCGCTCTTTGCGAAATGTTAAAGCCAAAAGAAATAAGCGGTTTAACAATCGTGCTAGATAATATTCAAGATCCCGGTAATTTAGGAACCATTATTCGCAACTGTGTTGCATTTGGTGTTACCAACATCATTATTAACGGAGTTGATCTTTATAACGATAAAACGCTTCGCGCAAGTAAAGGGAGTATTTTTAAAATCAATATTACCCAAACTAAAGACCTAGAAAGCTTCTTATTAAAATTAAAGCGAACTCATAAAATTGTCGGTACTTTATTAGACAAATCCGCTAAAGACATTAAAGAACTAAAAAATGAAAATTACTGCATCGTGTTTGGAAATGAAGCTAATGGAATATCGCCAAGTATAATTAAATTATTGGATGAAAAGTATTACATCCCAATTAAATTTGAAAGTTTAAACGTCGCAATTGCCAATGCAATTGTCTTGTATGAATTAAAAAGAGGAAAAGATGCAAAAAAAGTTTAAAAGAGATATTGCTGGGTATTACATTCCCGAAGTTGATGAATATATTCAAAAACTTGCTTCTGAATTAGAAGCATTAAAAGAAAAAAATGAAAAATTAAAAGAAATAAATATTGTTTTGGAAGGCGAGGTTAAAGCAAAAAATAACCGTATTTCCAAACTAGAAAACGAGTTATTAAAAGCGGAGATTAAGATAAATGGAACACAGCAAGACAACGATTAATTGATTCCCGGGCCATATGGCCAAATCAAAAAGAGAGATCGAAGAAATAGCCTCGATCTCTGATTTGATAATCGTTGTACTAGATGCAAGAATTCCAAATAAAACTTATAACAAGGATTTTGACAGTTTATTAAAAAACAAAAATGTACTTTATATTTTGTCTAAAAATGATTTAAAAGATCTTAATAAAGATGAGGACTATAAAAATTTACTTTTAGACAAAAGCAATATGTTTTTAAATTTAAAATCTAATAGTGACCGCACTAAATTATTAAGTAAAATAAAATTTTTAACTAAGCAAAAAGCCGAAGCGATGAAGGTAAAAGGATTAATTAAATATAATGCAAAAGTCTTTGTTATTGGAATGCCAAACGTTGGTAAATCAACTTTAATTAATTTACTTTTAGGAAAAAACAAACTTAAATCCGAAAATTATCCCGGTGTAACAAGAAAATTAAATTGAGCAAATATTGATAATATTCACTTACTCGATACGCCAGGAATTATGCCAATGAAAATTGAAAACGATTTAGATGGGTTTTTATTAATTTTCTTTCAAATTATTAAAGAATCTATTGTTCCACAAAAACTGTTTTTTGTTAATCTAATTACTGAACTATACAAACTTTACCCACATTATTTTGTCGAGTTCGAATTTGAAAAATGTCTAACACACACAGATGTTGATTATGAATTAAATAAATATTGTAAAAAAAACAAACTTACCGAACAACAAGCGATGACAAGAATCATTAATTCATTACGAAAAAAACGTTATTCAATTTTTTAAAACAGTTAAAAATGCTGGCTTTACCAGCATTTTTTATTTAACAAAATTTAAATTATTTTCAGTAAATTTCTTTTTTTAACATTGAAAAATATCTTTTCTTGTTTTTGGAAAATTACAGCTCATCTGTAAGTTCGACAAGTTTTTTAGCAATTCCTTTTTCACGTCATGTGTGTCCGGCACCATCAATTATAAACAATCTTGAATTTGGTAATTTTTTGTGTAACAAATATGCCTGAATTGGTAAACAATCCATATCAAGCTGTCCGTGAACTATATCAACAGGAATATGGCTAATTTTATCAATATTATTCAAAATAAAATTGTCGTCATTTAGAAATAATTTATTAATAAAATAGTGATTTTCTATTCTTGCTATTGGCAACAATTCTTTTGGATCAACATCTTTTTTTGCTTTAATTCGTTTGACAGAAATTAGCGCCATTTCTCATTGTGCTCAATGTTGTGCCGCTTTTAATGCGATTGCTTCGTCTTCATGATTTAAAAGCTTGTTGTACGCTGTTACTAGATCGTTTCTTTCACTAGGGTTAATAATAGAAATATATTTTTCAAAATCAATTGGATAAAATTTTGAAGCACCTTCTTGGCTTAATCAGTGGGTATCTTCTTGACGCCCTAAATATACCCCGCGCAAAATTATTTTATGAACATTTTGAGGATAATGAATTGCATATAGCAATGAAAGAGTTGTGCCTCAAGAACCGCCAAAAAGACTAATTTTATCCAACTTTAAATGAATTCTTAATTTCTCTATATCACGAATTAAATCATGCGTTGTGTTTTCTTTAATCTCGGCAAAGGGAGTAGACATCCCGCATCCTCTTTGGTCATAAACAATTATTTTGAATTTTTGAGGGTTAAACATTCTGCGATTATCGGGTCCAGAGCCTCCGCCTGGACCTCCGTGAATATGAAAAATAGGAATACCATCTGGGTTACCACTAATTTCATAATAAATTGTATGTAAATTTGAAACTTTTAAATATCCTGTTTCATAAGGTTCTATTTTTTTGTAAATATATTTTTGATGCATAGCATTATTATATCCTTCAAAAACAACCATTATCTTAATTTAGAATAAAAAAAATACGCGAATAAATGCGTATTTATTAATTTTATTTGTTATTTAGCGTCGCTGTTATTATTATTTTTATTATCAGAATTGTTGTTATCGTTATCGTATTTGTGACCACTTAAAATCATAATCAATGCAATAAACTGAAGAAGAGGGATAAAGAACCCAACAATCATTAAAATTTGTTCTGTTTCTCTAACTTTAACGGTTATCATAATACTTAAAACAAATGAAGCAAAACCTAATCCAAGAAATAATAATAATGCTAACACTCCTGTTGCTGGCAACCCTGTACTATTTCCCGATGCTGCTGCAACAACAACTAAAACAATTAACAATATAAATGCGACTGGAATTAACAAAATATTTGTTAATGCTAATTTTTTAATTTTTGACATAATAATTTACTTTCCTTTCTAATGCCTTCAATATAAATCATTCTTATTTTATCTTATTTTTCTCATATAAACATAAATTATTGCTACAAATAAGAAGATATTAATCTGTACTTTACTTAGTTACTTGCTTTATTATTTTATTGCAAGCGCAATCTATTCTATGTATTTTTAAAAATTGTGCTTATTTTATAAATAATGCCTTTTTTGTATAATTTCATAGTAAATTATATGTTTTTAAACAACAAAGGAGGATTTTATAGAAACAACAACAGACGACTTTATCCTAGTAAAAAGTCTGTCTAAAAAAATGAAGGGAAAATTATTTTTTGATAATGTATCTTTTAGGGTTAAAACGAATAAAATAAATCTCTTACTAGGACAAAACGGAGCGGGTAAAACAACATTAATAAATATTATTTCAAATTCTGACACAAATTACAAAGGCGAAATTTTATTCCCAAACGAAATAAACCAAAATAATAAATCTATTTTATACTTTCGAACTCATTTAAAATTTCCTTTTCATTTAAAATTATTTAAATTGATTAAGTTGTTTGTCGAATCATTTGGTAGCAAAAATATCAGCGATAACGAAATAACACAAAAGGCAAAAGATTTTGATTTAGAAGATAAATTAAATTCGTTCCCAAGTTTATTTTCTTCTGGTGAAAAAAGAAAAGTTATTCTCTTGCTATCTGAATTATGTTCACCAAAATTATTAATCTTAGATGAACCAGAAGCAAACCTCGACTACACATCAAGAATAAAGATGTATGAAAAACTTAAAGACTTCGTAGAACAAGGTATGACAATTTTATTGTCAACACATATGGTTTCAGAAATTGAACCGTATGCTGATTATGCGATTTTCATTAAAAGAGGTAAGGGAGTTATAGCTGAAGGATATTCGAATAATAAGTTTAAATTTAAGGATTTTTATAATGAACACATCGCAGAAATTAAAGATAGAACAAAAAATAAAAAATAACTTTTCGATTTTTAAACTCTACTTTAAAACGATCCTAAACTTTTTTATAAAGAATTCACTGTTTTGAATAATATACATAACTTTACTTTTGCTTTCATTAACCAGCTTTTTATTTATTAGAAGTGATATTTATATAAAGCAGTCGTGGTGAAACTATTATCTAAGTTTTGCTTTGAGTGTTATGGTTTTATTTTTTCTTAACTATCAAATCTTTATTTATCCAAGAAGTTCGGATATCGAATCACAAATTAGAATAAGAGCTAAAAAATTCTCAGGTTACTACTTAACCCAAATATCGGTTATATTAATATTTTTTAATATTTTTACATTCTTCAACTCTCTTATTCAATTTATCTTGTTTTCTTTGATGTTCGATTCAATTGTTGGTATAAAAATCTTCTTTTCAAATTATTTTGTTTTGCTATTCATATTTTTAACAGTTCAATCAGTGTTTTCATTATTGTTAATCTTGATCAAAAATGATAAATTAAAAACAATATTATTACTCTTTCTCGCTATGGCTTTTAGTGTTAGTGTATCTATAAAAAAGATAATAAACACAGAACAAAACAATATTACTAGCATCAAAGAAAATATGTTGATCGCAAAACAGTATGATTCAAACGAAAATAACTATGATATGTTTTTGGTAACAAAAAACGAAAATGAACAGCCTACAAATATATTAAATGAAAGTTTATTGGATTCAATTTTTCAAAATTCGACACTTATTGTTATTAATTCAATAAAAAACAACAGTTTTGATTGAATTGATGTTGCGAAATATCCCAACTCAGTAATTAATTTAAGCTTTAATGAAAAGATAATCGATAAAAATAACTTAAATGAATTATATTTATTTAACTACGAAGATAAAAACTTATCATTTGAAAATGAAACAATACTAGGTCGTTTATTATCTCTTTATAACAAATACAAAAAACTTAACTTTAATCAGCTTTCGCAAGAATTAGAGAAAAAAAATGAATTCTTGGAACCAATTCAACAAACTTAATTCTAGAATTGTGCGGCAAAGAAGATATTTATTTTCAATATTTGTATCGTGATTGAAACACGATTGTGTTAAAAAATGATCAGTTGAAAAATATGATTATTACAAATTGTTCAAAGGACTTTTATCATTTTGTAAATAATACTTATTCTTCGTACCCCACTGTGTATTCTAGAAGAGTTGATATTGTCAATTTTAAGCCTGTAATTCCAAACAATAGATACATCGATATTGATGGAAGAATAAATACTTGAGAGATATTGTATCTTAATGATGAATATATCCTTATCGAAGACACAAGCGTTATGATAAAAAATAACAAAAAATCATACTCAAGAATAAATAAAAAATATTTCAAGGAAATTATTGGTATTAGTAAATTACAAAATCAATCCGATTGAATTTCTTATCTACAAGAAATGGGATATAGACATCGGGAAGTCAACATACTTTTACAGAAAATATACGACATAAATTCTGGAAAAAATGACTTTTTGAAATGATATTTAACAGCAAACAGGTCTAGTATCAATAAATATAATAAATCTTACAAACTTACTTTTCATCCTAAAGAATATAAGACAATAAATCCAATGTTGATATTAATGTTCATTGATTTTCTTATAATCGCCTTTATTGTGATGAAAATAGTAAAAAATAAAATTTAAGGAGGAGGAATGAAAAAAATATGGTTTTCTTTGCCGGCGTTATTAGCAGCGGCGAGCGTGTCTTTTGGTGCTCAAATTACACAGCAAAAAACACAAAACTCAATTAACACTAGTGCTAGTGTTGTTGGTAATAACAAATACAAAGTGACAATAAATAACAAGGATTACGCTTTTTCTAATGAAGATGATGTACTTGATGAAATATTAGAAGACTTGCGAATTAAAAATGAACGTTTAATTGGTCAAAAAAACTATGCGAATGCAGATCATGAAATTGTCATTAATGATCATGTAAGAAAATATGATATTAACAAAATTCAAAGCGTTTATAAAGATAATAATGGTCGCCACACCGCTTCGAAACACGCCGCATACCTAACATTCACCGAAGATAAAAACATTACTAAAAAATATTATGGGTTTCATGAAAATAATATTTTTGATACCAAAGAAGAAGCTAGTAAGGATATTCAAAGAAATTTAAGCGTAGCTAATAATAAGATTTTTATTAAAATTGGTGATAAGTATATTAACCCTTTTGTTATTAATGATAATATTAGAAATGATTTAGTGGGTCATTTATTAAAAAATGAAAAGAAATCGCTTGAAGCATTGCAGCTTAAAAACGGCAATTATCTTCTATTAGATGAAACTAAAAAAGAAGATTTTATCCGTCTATTATCTTTAAAAATTACAGATCGTCTAGAAAAAGACGAAATTCCATTATTCAATATTAGTCTATCTTGATTATCAGATGATGAAGTAAACCCTAGCAAAATAGCATATAGAAAAGACGAACCAAGCTCACGTTCTGAAATCAAATGATTGAATTATCATTCTGTGCTTGATTGACAGAATAAAGATGATGTATTATCAAAAAATATAAGCTTGCCCTGAATTGATAGTTATCTAAAAAACGAAAATAATGAAAATTTTGGTTCGCTTGTAAATTTCGATGTTGTAGAAGGAAGAAAATTTTTATATGTTTGATATCAAAATGCAACATTCGAGCTAAAACCAGACATTAGTTTTTTAGACTTCAAACAACTTAAAGTAACAACAAACAATAATTTCGAAACTAATTTTTACCCAACCTTTGATTGATATATACCTACAGATATTATGGAAATCGTCGGACATGACTGAAGCAACTGTAGACGATCAGCGTTAAACTTTAACCTTCACTTAAAAACCGAGTTTGCTAACCAAGTATTTTTAGATGCTATAAACAATTACCTTGAAAATAATGACGTTCTAACTGGTGCGGGGAAAATTAATGATTATTCAGGAATCAAAAATTTGAACTTAGAAGATTTTAAAAAAATAACAAAATTTGAAAATGAATTAATAATTAAAAGAAATAGCGTATTTTCAAGAACAAAAAATAGAAACACAAGATATACAGAGGCTTTCCATGATTACAAAAGTATAGTTCGCAACTGTATTAATAAACTTCTTAAAAACAGACTAGTTTTTAATAAAGTAATACACGATAATGAAACACCTTATTTCATTGAAAACAACAATGAAGGCAAAAAGAGTTATATAAATATTTCTAATTATGGAAAAGATAAAGTTTTTCACGAACATTATGATATTTTAGAAACTAATAAAAAGATTGTTGATTTAAATGAATTGAATATGTTAAACGTAACAGATATTATAAAAAATTATAAGGAAAATACTTCAACACTATTACAGTACCTAAGTTTTACTAAAAACCAAAATCCATTAGCATATGGCGAAATGATTAAAAACTTTGATAACATTTTAATTTCTCCTAACGTTTATCATGTGTCAAGTGGTTTTGGCGCACTTGATAAAACATATCACCTACCATTTGATGAATCAGTTGATTTTGTAATTTACAAAGATTTCAAAGTTAAAAAAGCAAATATGACCAATGATATAAAACCTAAACCATTTTACAAATTGGATGGGTTATCAACAATTTTAGATGAAACCTATTTTGATACCCTTAAAAAGAAATTTGATTTTAGCCACAAAGAAATCGTTGTGTTAAATTATAACTTTATATTAAACAAATATTTAAGCCCAGATGAAGACTACGTACTTTACACTGAAAATGGTAAAAAGGATGTAATTTCATCAAAAATATTTAATGTTGTCTCAGTGGTTTGAGACGGCAAAGAGAAATATTTTGACAACTATAATTTAATAGCAGAGTTTGTTAAAAAATATATATCATCACATAAAATTGAATTAAACTAAAGGACATATATGAAAAAAAATAAAATATTAAAACTATCGTTTTTATCAATATTAAGCGCGTGCTCTTTTGTTCCTGTTGTATCTTGTGGATCAAATTCCGATAATAAGAAGCCTGAAGAATTTTTGTACCAGATTAATAATCAAAAATTCACAACAAAAGAAGATGCAGTAAATTACATGATGAATAATGTTGCTGTTTATAAAAACGTTCCTTTGTATCGTAACACCTTTACAAAAGATGGCATCGAAATTTCTGATAATTACAGATTTATTGCCAATGAATTAAAAGAGTACTGAAAAAAAGTTAGCGCGCATACCAATGTGCCTTTTGATGAATTAAAATCAATGCTTGATTCAGAAAAGAAACTAAGTGGCAGCGCCTTCAATTTTGTTGATTTAACTAAAAACGACCAAAACATTGAGGTCTTTTTAGGTAAAAATGGAATCGCTTTTGAAGATGAAGAAAAAGCAAAATTGTCTTATTTTAACATCAATAAAATTTTTGAACTTCATAATGAAAAAGGTAATTATGTTTATGAAAGTAAAGAACAAATTATCAATCAAATAATTAAGGAATACAACCACATAAAATCGGATGGCAAAAGCCAAGATTATTGAAGAGATAATTCTGAAATTATTTCTAATGGTCTTTCTAAAGTAGTTACGGTTAACGGAAAACCTTTTCCTTATGACCAAAAAGATAAAAATAAACTTATTCCGTTTTTAAAAACTGCATTGAATAGATATTACTTAGTTAACGGTAAGTATTACACAAAAGATGAATTAAAAGCTAATAGCGACTTAATTCTTTCAGATCTAACTGATTTTAATATTTTAAATTAGCATCAACACAAGGAAAAATGAGTTACATAGTCGACATTGATAAAAATGATAGTTATCAATTATATGGTGATTATGTACACAAATCAGTCAATAATACTATTGAAGGGTTTTTAGACAGGGAAAAATGAATTAAAACACCCACAACTCCTGATACCCTGACATCAATGACGTCGAACGCTTGAGAAGTCAATGACTTTATTGAATTTATTTTTTCAAACTTGAACCAAGGTTTCTTAAAAAATAACCCTGATGAAGCAAAAATAATGTTTGAAGATATGTCGAATGAACATTACACCGAAGAAAAATATATAAATTATTTTGTAACAGACATTAATATTTTTCGTATTTGCGAATTACATAATGAGACCGAAGAATATTTAAACGAACTGAAAAAAATTCAAATTGATAGTTATGGAAATACTCTTTATGAAAAAATTAATGAAATTTTAAATTTAATGAAAAGAGGAAGAAACGGTTCGCTAATCGCGCAAATTCCAGTTACATATTTCGCTTCTCTTTCGTATTTGTTTAATGCAAAAGCGGATAATAGGGCTATTTCTACCTTTAAAAAATTTTATAAATCGTTGCTCCTATACCTTGAAAAAAGCTTGAAAGATATGCTGGGAAAAGATTTATATAAGAAAGATAATGGGGATGAATTAAATTTATGAAACGCATTCCCAGCAGACGGTTTTAATGTTGATATCAATACCGATATTAATGCTTTCGTTAATATTTTTGCAAATAGCAAGTACATAACTAGCGGAATTTCAGCAGTTAAAGCCGCCTTTTTAAATATGACATCAAATTTAGGAGATTTAGAATTTGATGATGTAAAAGATATGATTTTACAAAAGAATAATTTCAGCAGTAGTGAGATTAAGCTTTTACAAAATCTCTTTAAAGGTCTTGCCCTCAAATACGAAAATGATGATAGTCCTGTAGTATTTGATGAAACTCCCGGTCTTTTTGTTAAAAAAATCGGTAAATTTGGCGAAATTACTAAAGATTCTACTATAAGAAAAAAATTCATAGGCGCTACTGCAGATATCACCAACGAAAACATTATAAATTCTCATAAAATTTTTAAATCAAGATTGGAAAGCTTAAAATCAACTATTTGAAATTCAAATAGTGGCTGAGATCTAATAAGCCAAGCGAGAGGTAAACATTTAAAAAACAAGTATCTTGCTTTTGCTAAATCTAAAAATAGCAATAAAGAAATAAATTGAATTAATTCCCTAGATTCAAAAAATCCAGAAGATGTTGAAAAAATCATTAATAAAATTGAAAGATTAGATGATGAAGACTTTATTAGTTTTCGTAATATTAAAAAAGTATCAAAAGACAGTTTAGCAAAAAGAAGAGCTTTTATCAATAAATGTAAGCAAGGCGAAGCCTTTAAATCTAAAATGCAATCAATTGTAGCAACGACTTTGGCAATTAACTCAATAGTTGAGGGTGTTTACGATTTTGCTAGTGCTATTAGCGATCTTGATGACGAAAACGTTAAAGCCGAAAAAATTGTTGAAAGTATTGTAAAAATTGGAGAGGCTGCATTAACATTTGTTCCTCCTACACCATTGGGTATTGTTGCACAAGTGGGTTTGAGAGTAATTTTCACTTTATCACAAGAAATTGTTGGCCATACAGAATTTAGTGATTATGTATTTACAGACGTAGAAAATAAAAACAATAAGTATCGCTGAAATGGTGGAAAAGAAGTAATTAGATTCTGGGGGCTATGAAAAGAATCGCATAGAACCATTGAAGACGCTCAACTTCTTGAACCAATTAAAATTATTAATGAAACTAAAACCGATTTATACCTATATGATGGAAACGTTTATTTCGAAAGTCAATTACAAGCACTTAAAAATAAAGTTATTACAGATATAGAAAAAAACAACTTCTTGTCATACGAAAATGTTTTTTATAGTTTTTATGGTAAAGATAAACTGAATGAACCGGGGACTAAATTTAATAGCGCGGATACGGCTATAAATCTTTTTTTAGAAAACGATCTTAATAAACATATAAATACCAAACTAAGTATTAAAGGATTTCTATTATTGTATGCAAACACCATAGAAGATTTACGTGATAATATGATCCAATTTATAAACGACAATTTACAACCTACCTATATTACACAAATGCCTTGATCTGATGCTTCTGGCTGCCCAATGGACCAAATAAACCCTAAAATTAATGATTTTGATTTAATAAAAGATTTCGATGATCTAGCAATTCATATTAAAAACGGCAATAGACACGACTTAATTTGATATAACGAAAATATTAAGGGTCGTCCAACATTAAATGAAAAAGCTATTGTTGCCAAATTAAAAGAAGAGTTTTTAAATCGAATTAATGTTAAAAGAAAACTTGTTTCTAAATCATCATATTTATCAAATCATAAATTCTTCGAAATTCATCCATATAATGAAATTTCATTATATGAAATAACAGCTAAAGGCAAACGATTCTACTACTTGTCGTTATATGATGCTCTAGAAAAATTAATGTCGCCAGATATGTTAAATATCAAATTTGAACAACTTCCTGCAGGTGAGAAAACTTTCAGAATGATTAATGGGAAAAAATTTGAAAGTGACAGAGAATTAAAAGAATATATCATTGCCGAACTTATTGATCACTTCTTAATTAAAAAAGAAAAGAAAGACGATAAAGAGAATAAAAATAAAGAAGATTAATAATAAAAAAAATAGACTTTGTTAAGTCTATTTTTTTGTCTTTTTAGTTCATTTGGCAAATTGTTCCTTGGTTCCATAAATGAAGTGTGCTGGTTCCGCCTCAAAAGTTTCAGGAACATTTGGAAATTGTTGTTCGAGTAAATAATCAAGTTCGAAAGAAATGTTTTGGAATTTCTCGTTAGCGTTTGAAATTTTTGGTATCGCCTTAAATAAGTTTTTGGTATATGGGTGAACTGGATTTTTGTAAATTTTGGCTGTATCACCATATTCAACAACTTTACCAAGGTGCATAATAAGAATTCTATCAGCAATGTACTCAACCATTGAAAGGTCATGTGCAATAAAGATAAGTCCAATATTCTTTTGTTCACAAAGATCTTTAAGTAAGTTAACAATTTGTGCTTGAATCGAAATATCAAGTGATGCAATTGGTTCGTCGGCAACAATAACTTTTGGATCTGAAATTAAAGCCCGCGCAATAACAATTCTTTGACGTTGACCACCTGAGAATTCGTGTGGATAACGATAAGCAAACTGTTTAAGTAGTCCAACATCTTCTAGTGATTTGTAAATCTTGTTTTTAATAATTAAATTCTTAATTTTAAATCTAGCAAATGGATAAACAAGATAGTGTTCAAGTTTTCTGTATTTTCTAATGAATCCTTCACTAAATATTTTGTTAATGATGCTTTTATTAATACCTAAAAGAAGGTGTAATGATTTAATATCTTTGTTAAGATATTTAACCTCGATATCAAATGATTTAAGAGTTTGTTTTTTCTCGCGAACAAGTGTTTCAAACTTGTCTACTTCAAACTTAATATCTTTTTTGTCTTTATTTTTATCTTTTAGATTTTCAGTTAAGACATTAACAAATTTTTTGAAATTATCATCAAACAACTTATTAACATAAGTTTGTTTTTGTTTTAGGCTGTTATATAAATTATATTCAGCATCTATTTGTTCTTTTAACACCTTGTTTTTTTCAATGTTTTCTTCAATATAACGTTTTATTTCTGATCTGTTAAACTCTTTTGCTTTTAATCATTGTGCTTTTGCTTCTTGAACATCTTCTTTTGTTTTATGTAAGGTGACATTTGCATTTTCTTTGGCAATTAACGATTTTAATTTACTTATTTCACTTGTAAATTGATCTTCTTGGGCATGAATTTCTTTTCTTTTAACCTGTGAAATTGCTCTGTAATTTAAAAAATCAAATTTATATGATTTAGCAAGAATTTCTTTAACTTTTTTGTTGTGGCCAAGCACAAACTTAAATTTGAGTTTTTCTTCATAAAATTTAGCGTTATATTGTTTTAGACTTTCAATCAACTTAGTAATGTCTTCAATATTTATATATCTAACCTTAGTCATTACGTGTTTAATGGCTTTGATTGCTCATTTGTTAAGATAGATATTTTTAGCATAGTGCGCATATGCTTCTAAGTCTTCGGATACGTTTTTACTAATTTTAAGAAGTTTGTTTTCTGATTTAAATTCTTGGATAAAGTTTTTGTAGGCGTTTTGATTGTTTAATTTAAATTCTTTAACAATCTGCGCAAACATTTTTTCTTCTTTTTTAACTTCTTTTAGTTGTCCTTCATATACAAGCGCTTGAGGTGTAAGTTTGGTTAGACGTTTTGTTTTTTTATAATTTTGATATGCTTCTTTAAGTTGTTTTTCGTCATCATCAATCACGTTATTACGGAAATCTTGTTGTTTTTCGTTGTAAAAACGAATTAATTCCGCTGTATTTGAATACATATTATTAACAATGATTGATTCCATTTCTTGTTTTGCTTCAAGATATCTGAAAAGTTCATCGAACTTATCTTCTAAATTATCAGTTTTAACAACTTGGAATTCTTCTAGACGATTTTTTCAATCGCTAAAGAAATCTTTCGCTAACTGATTAATTGATTGAAGGTTTTTAAGTTTTAATTTATTTGCTTTTGACTCGAAGGTATATCTAAAATTCTTTTTGATATATTTTCAGTCACTAAACAAGTCTTTAATCCAAGAATTAGCGAGCCCATTAACTGTTAAAGGTTCTTTAAGAATTGAATAAATATTTTTTTGGCCATTAAGTGAGGCGTGAGGATCTTGGAAGATCATTTGCATGTTTCTTCTTAGGTGTTTTACCCGCTCACGATTAAGTTTTTGACCTGAAATAATTTTCCCATCGAGGGTAACAAATCCATTAAATTGATCGTAAAGACGAATTAAGGTACGTCCAACAGTGGTTTTACCACTTCCCGATTCACCAATTAATCCTAAAATTTCGCCTTCGTGTAAATCAAAAGTTAAATCATCGGCTGCTTTGTTGATTAAACCACGATTAACAAAGTATTTTTTTAGATTTTTTACACTTAAAATTGTTTTTGCTTCTTTATTTTGCATAAAAAACCTTTCTAAAACTTTCTAATCTTGATTTAAGTTGTTTGTTGATCTCAACTTTTGGAGCGTCTGGATGTAATAATCAGGTTGCAGCAGCGTGGGTCTTTGTAATTGGAATTAAAGGTGGTTCTTTAACGAAATCAATCTCAAGTGCATAATCATTACGTGGTGCAAAAGGATCGCCAGAAGGCAAGTTAGCCATATCTGGTGGTGTTCCTTTAATTGTATAAAGTTTTTCATCGTTGTTTTCTGGAATAGCTGAAATTAATGCTCAGGTATATGGATGACGTGGGTCTGTAAAAATTTCTTCTTTTAAGCCGCGTTCAACAATTCTGCCCGCATACATTACATAAATGTAATCACAAAACTTAGCAATAACAGAAATATTATGACTAATCATAATGATTGAAATTTTGAATTCAGTTCTAATTTGCTCAAATAACGCTAGCACTGATGCTTGCACTGTAGGATCAAGAGCTGTGGTAGGTTCGTCGGCAATAATTAAACTTGGTCTGAGTGCAACAACCATTGTAATAACAATTCTTTGTTTCATCCCACCACTTAAGGTGTGTGGATATGAATTAAAAATTTGTTCCGCACGAAGTAATCCAAAACGTTTTAAAAGGTCAATTAAATATGCTTTCTTTTCCGAATACGATTTGCCTTTTCATTCTTTATTATTATTTAAAGCATCGAGTAATTGTTTACCGATTTTACGTGTTGGGTTAAGTGATGTTAGTGGGTCTTGTGGAATGTAACCAATTTTACTACCACGAATCCCTTGTCAGTGACGATCAAATTTTAATTTATTAAGTTCCAAATCTTCGATTTGACACTTGTCACTTTGAATAATAGCGTTTTCATTAATATTCAAAAGCGCTTTTGAGGTTACTGACTTACCACTTCCCGATTCGCCTACGAGCCCAACAATTTCACCAGGTTTAATTTTCAAATCAACACCACGAACAATGTTAATGGTATCTTTTCGATTAATTCGGAATGAAACACGCAAATTTTTAACATCAAGTAACACGCCTTCTTCTTGCGTGGTGCGAATTGAATTTATGACTGTGGGAACAGTCATATATTTTTGCGTTAAATATCTTTTAATTCTTTGACCTAATGATTCTTTTTTCATATTTTTATTTTACACGAATTACTTTTGGATCAAGTGCATCGTGAACTCCTAGTGCGATAAAGTGTAGTGAAAGTGATAATAATAATAGAATAAGCGATGGTAATAATAAAATTCAAATATTTTCACCGGCTTGGTTAATACTATCGATTAATAATTTACCTAAGTTAGATGATGTGTTGTCTGGGAAGAATCCAAGGAACGCAAGAGATGAAACTGAGAAAATTACGGCTGGAATTCTTCTAACAAATGAATAAGCTATTTTTCCCAAAACAGCAGGTAGAGCATGGAAGAAAATTTGTCTTGGGGTTTTGGCACCAACTGATTTAGCAGCTAAAATATACTCTTCATCTTTAACTGTTAAAACATACATACGAGTACCAGCAACTGGGCCTGTTCAACCAATTACAATTAAACAGATTGCTAAAGATACGTTCGAAGTACCTAAAATCGATACTAACATTAAGAAAATAATAAGTGTTGGTGGCGCTGTAATAATTTCGATTAAACGCATTGCGATAGTATCGATTCTTTTACCAACATTAAAACCTAAGATCGCTCCAACAGAAACTCCGATAATTGTTTCGATTGTTGCAACAATAAGAGCAAGTTGAATTGATTCTCAAGTACCTGCTCAGGTTCTGGTTCAGATATCACGACCAAGATTATCTGTTCCTAAAAGTGAAAAAATATTTTTTTGTTGATCGTAGATTTTATTAACGAAATCTTTGTCTAAAACAACTTTGGTTTTAACTAACTTGTTTGATTGATCAAAGTATTCGTATAAATCTTTTGGATCAGTAATAATGCCTTCCGAATATGCCGCTTTTACAATTGCTTTGACTTTATTAAATTCGTATGCGTTGTAACTGATAGTAAAGTTTTCAGCATTATTACCTATAAACTGTAAGTGACTGTCTGCTGGTGTATACAAATTACCATTTGAATCACTGAGAATTTCATAATGAAAATTCATTTTTTCATTTAAAGCAGGTTGAAATCTTGATATCCCCATGAGTAATGCGGCATCAGGATCATCAAACTTATTAAAAGTTCTTACCCGAATTGCTTGTCAAGAAGGCGGCAAACTAAAGGTATCAGTGTTGTTTTTATCTACCTTAAAGGGACTAAACCCTTCTTTTAGGTTTTCGGGGTGGTTATGCGGTGAAATACGATTAACTAAAATCGCTGTTGCAATAATTGCGATAAAAATAATGGTTGCCACAACAACATATGGATTCTTGAAATATCTTTTGAAAATTTCAACAATCATATTTTTTGGTTTGCCCGCGATCTCATTAACTGCTATTTCGCTTGATGCTTGTTTAAATTTCAACAAGTTAAGCGTCTCAGGAGTTAATTTGTAGTCAAAATTATCCGGCTGCATTTGTAACTCCTTTCTCTTTAGCAATTAATTCTTTGATTAGTTTACGACGCACAAAGTATGCTTTAATTTGTGCACTAAGTGATTTAGGCGATTTTTGTCCATACTTAATTCTTGGGTCAAGAAGTACATACGACACATCAACTAAAATAGTATTGAAAATTCCTAATGAAGTAAAGAATAAAATGTTAAACATAACAATATTAACTTCACCATTTGGGAACGAGTTCACGATTAATTGTGAAGACCCGGGAATATTTCAGTAACGCTCAATAACAAGCGAACCACTTAAAAGAATCATATATGAAGTAATAATTGAAGCTGAAAGTGGAATTGAAATATTTCTTAAAATGTATTTAAAGAAAATTTGTGTTTGACTTAATCCTTTTGATTTAGCAATTAACACGTAGTTACTATTGATTACTGTAATTAACATATTTCTTGTATATATAACATAACCAACCATCGAGGTTAAGGTAACAACAAGAATTACAGGTAGATAAGATAAGAAGATTTCCGTCCCTGTAGCTGAGGTTTGTTTTTCTGGGTTAAGGACCTCTGGTGCGATCCCTAATTTCATCGCAATTTGAATTGCGAATGGCGCAATAACAAACGAAGGTAATGCCACAAATAGTAAACTTGATGTGTTAATTACACTATCAACTCATGTTCCTCTTTTATATCCCGATCAAATTCCGAGTAAAACCCCAAGAATAACCGACATAATAAATGAAGGAACTGTAACAATAATTGTTCATTTGAGTGGTTTAAAGAAAACTGTTGGAATGTAGTCTGAAATACTTCTGTTAGTATCTAAGTAGATTTTTCCAAAGTCACCTTTAAAAATACCACCAACGTAAATAAAAAACCTTTCTATAATTGGAATACGATGGAACTGCCCTTCGGCATCAAATCTTCCTCATCCGTTTTCAACCATTTTTTGTTGAACGTATTGAAGTGAGGTCATTTTAAATTTTTGTGCTCCACCTTTGTTAACAAACTCTTGTGACCAAGGTTCGTGAGAAAACCACGCAACCAATGTGTAGGTTACGATGGTTATGATTAATATAGTAAGTATTGCTAAAGCAATACGCTGTATTAAATACTTAAACATAATTGTAAATTATAGATTATTTACTCTTCTTTTTTTGTATTTTTATTCGTTTAAAACAAATAGATCTTGAAGGTAAGGAATCGAACTATCTGAATTAGGGATTAAGTATTTGCTATTTTTAATATATGGATTTGGTTCTAGTGTAGTTTGTAATTGAACACCAAAGTCTCATCCGTAAACTGAGTTAATTTCTTTTAACAATTCAATGTGTTCTTCAACAGTTAATGCACTTTGAATTTCAAGGAAAATTCTTGCTTGAACTGTGTTAAAGTCTGGGGCATCAACACGTTGATCAAGAATTGCTTTTTCAGCAGGAACTTCTTTATCCAAGAATTTAAAACTTCCGTCTGCTTGTCTTTCAAGTAATTTTGGTTCAATACCATTTAAGAAGTATTTGTTTGGAATATCTGCAAAGTATTTAAATTCAAATGGTAAGAAGTAATCTGATTTAGGGTCTTGAGAAATTTTTGCATTAAATAATTTAGCTAGTTTTGTTAATGAAGGCAATTGTGTTTCTAAAGTTCCACCATTTTTAACAATTGTTGAAAGCGCATATAGTAAGCTTGTTGATGCAGCTGAACCTAAACCGGTATAGAATGATCCTTGTGCTGCATAGTCATATCCTCAACCGTTAAATTCTTTAACACTTTTTGCAGTAGTTAAGTCAGGAAGAAGATCGTTACCGTCTTTTGCAATTTTAATTTTAAATTCTAGTCTTGAATCTAATCCGTTAACTAAATTTACGAATGTATTAATTGCATCTCTAGTTTTATCATCAGCATTAACAAATCTAAATGTTTGAGTTCATTGAACTTTTTCACCTGCAGGAACAGAGTTATCAGCGTAGAATTTGTCTAATAAATCTTTCATTGCTGCTTTAATTTTGTCATAGAATGGTGATTTAAATTTGTCTTCTAGACTTTGGTGAACAGTAAATCCTTTTAAATCTTCGTAGGTAATAGAGAATTTACCTGGTGCTAATTCGATTTTATTTCCCTCTTTATCAAATAAGAAAGTTTCATTAATTTTATGCAAACTCTCTCTAGGTGTAGATGATGTAGTAGTAAATCAAGGACTATCTAGAGCAATACCTGATAGAACTGGTACGCCAACACCGTTGGTAATATAATCGACGTGCGCATACATATTAACTGTATTAGTTACTAATGATCTAAACGATCTTGCAAAACCATTAACCAATGATTGCGCTGTTGCAATTTCTTTTTCAGTACCACCTGCTGTAAATTTACCCGCTTTAATTTCTTCAAGGGTGTGTCCAAACATTAATTTAGCATAGTTAGTGTTGTATGTGTGTGGAATTCCAACAACATTACCACTTGCATCTTTTAAATCGTGTGAAGGAATTACAACTTCTAATAATTGATACATTGAACGATCTTTGTTAAGTGATTGACTGTATCCGATTGGAGTTTTTGGATCACCAGCATCAACGGCATCTTTTTGAGATTTGTTAAGAATTGAATATGATAATGAGTCAATCAATCCTGATCTAAAGGCGTTATATTGTGATGTACTAAATTCAGCTTCATTAATTGGTGAACTTTTGTACTCATCTTGAATTTTTTTAATCGAGTTTTTTGATTTTACTCATTCTTGATCTCAGTAGAATTTGTTTTGAGTAAAGGTTTCTACGTTTGTTTCGCTGTTAAAACCGTCTGGAACATATGGTCCAACAAAAAGTGTTTCTTCACGTTTGTTACCATATCAGTAGTAACCATATTTTTTAACATCACCTTTAACTTTTGGTAATAAATCTTTAATACCTTGAACATCAACTTTTTCTGCTTCTTTGTTAGCCTCAGCAACTTGTTTAATGTATGCACTAGGTGCTGGCGAGAATGTGAGGTCGTTGCATATAGTTTGAAGATATTGAACGAACGAAGCTTTTACAACTTGGTCGGCTGGTTTACCTTTGTTATTAGCAACAAGTTTAGGTGATGCGTTAAATGTAAAGGCTTTAACTTTTTGGCCTGCAGCATTTTCAACTTCAACAACAGTTTTTTCATGGTCATCTAAACCTTCTAAATCGATACCAAATAGTTCTAATAAATAACCGTTAGGAAAGTGGGTTTTTGGCTCAAATTGTTTAATTTCACCAGTGAAGAGAGGACCAATTTTATCTTGATACTCAACTGTTTTTTGGCCTCCTGTTTGTTTAGTTATGGTTTCAACAACCTCTTCTGCACCGTTATTTTTTCTAGCTTCAATTGACAATAATTGCGTTCTCATTCATGAGTAATAAAAGTCATCAGCAGATAATTTAAACTCTGTTTGTTCATTGTTTGAATTTGTTCAGTTAACATCACGAGGAACGAATTGAACTTTTTGTGAATTATCTAAGTCTTTTAAAAACTGTGGGTGGTTAACTGAAGCAGTATCATCTGATTCTAAAGTTAATACAAGCGCTTTTTTATCTCATGTAGGAACTTTTTCGTGTTTTGAGTTGGTATAACGTTTTACTGTTCCATCTCATAAAGTTAATAGAACTTCACCCGCTAATTCAAGTTGAAGTCATTCGTGAGTAGGGCTTGCTACTTCAAATTCGTGAACAATACTTGTTCCCACTTGTTTTGCTTTTTTATTAATTTTTGTTTCTCCACTACGTGCAAATCTTACAAATGAGTTTTGAAGATAAGTTGTAGAGGAACCTGCGGTGATACTTCCATATGATACCGATGTATCGTAGTAGAAAGATGGAACAGTATGTACGCTGTTATAACGTGTAATACGTGTTTGACGTCTTGAAATTGTGTCGGTTTCACCGTTTTCTTGACCTGATCCACAACTAACTGTAAGTGCTGTGGCTGCGATTGCACTTACACTTATTACAGATAAGAACAATCATTTTTTTCTTTTTAACATATTTGTCTCCTTGTTAATAATTATTTAAAAATTTTTTTTCCAATTTTAATTCATTGGTCAATGATCGATTCGATGTTTTTAAATCCTAAGTCATAAACTTTCGAATCATATAAGTCTATTCCATTATCCTTAAGGATATCAAGTGGTCATTTCTTGCCACCCGCACTTAAAAAGTTTTTTATATAATCTTGTAAAACGCCGGCGCCGTGTTGCTTATATCTTTCAAAGAAAATATTTGCAACTAATTGACCAATAGCATATTTATAAACATAGAAATTCATATAGTAATGAGGAACATAAATACAACCAATTTGTTCATTTTCGTTGAATTTTTTGTCTTTTTTGTTAGATTTATAATCATACTCTTGAGCGTTAGCGAAGTAGATTTTTGATAATGAGTCATAACTTGGAGCAGCAGCACCGTTTTCTATTGCTTTGTACAGATTATATTCATAATTTGATCACTCGATTTGTCGCATAACGGTCCCGATAAAACCATTAATAATAGAATTTAAAATTGAAAATGAAAGAAAATGCGAAGGAGAAAGAGTTAATAAATGATCATATAACATGAGTTCATTAAATATTGAGGCTATTTCTGCCAAGAATATCGGATATTGCGCTTCTTCTAGTGATAAATTACCATCGCTATAGTAACTGTGCATTGAATGTCCAAGTTCATGAGCAAGCGTTTCGACTGAGCGTAGTTGATGATCGAAATTCATCAAAATATACTTCTTATCAAGACCATAACTAGCATCGATTGAGTATGCGCCAGAGCGCTTGTTATCAACAACCATATAATCAACTCAATTTTCATTAAATGCTTTTTGGATTTGTTTAATATATTCATCTCCAAACGGCGTTAAAGCATCTAAAACTAGTTGTTGTGCTTCCTCGACGCTATAGTTTGTCTTAATGTCTACTAACTCAACTTGAGTATCAAATCTTGTGTAAGACTTGTTAAATTTCTTTTTGAAAAACTTTTTCTTGTATTTATGATATTTCTTAAAAATGTGCAAATTGCTTTTTACAGCATCATATAAAGTAGTGATAAATCGGTCGTCAATACGATCTTCATAAATTAACATTTCAACGGTCGAATTAAACTTTCTCACCTTAGCATCTGCTACATGAGATTTAAATTCATCAAATAGCAAGGCGCTGTATGAATTCTTCCGTTTAAGATAGGCGTCTTCAAAACTCAATCGAGCGCTCTTTCGGACTGCAAAGTCTTTATGTTTACTTAATGAGGCAAGATTAGCTTTGGTAATTTTAATTTTCTTACCCGAACTTGTTTTAGCATAACCATAATCAATTTCAGAATTATCAATAATGCTAAATACTTGTTCTGGGCTAGGGGCGCCAAACGCTACCTTGGTTAAATAATCTTCGACTTCATCACTTAGTTTGTGTGGTTTTGAATCAAGCACACTTAATAAATTCTTTTTATAAGGCTTGAATTCGTCTTGTTCGCATCACATCCGAATTTTGCTTTCGTTCTGCAAAATTCTAACTTCTTCACTTCCTAATTCGGAAGTAAATTGGCTATATTGATGCTCAAATTTTGAATGCAACAAGGCAATATCCTTATCAACTACATTCTCGCTTAGCTTGTTAGAAACATAGTTATAAAACTTATTAAATAATAATGTAAATTCTTCTTCTATTTTTTTAGCAGCAAGAAATTTACTGGCGTTTTCATATTTTGAATCTTTAACTGCCAACAAGTCTTTTGACTTGGCTATTAAATTTTCAAGCGCTTGTTCTGGTGTTATGTTGTCTAATAATACTTCAAGATTTCACTTGTACTTAGGATCAATCTCGTCGCGATTCTTATATTGCTTAATGCCCAATTTACCTCCTTCCTTAGTCATATTAAATAAATAAAAACGATAATCTAGCGGTTTGTCTAAATTATCGTTTTCAAATTATTCAACTAATAAAAAATTTTACCGTCCACGATTATTTAGAACAAAAACAGATTACATACATAATCTTATTTGTCGCCATAAAAATACGTGAACTAATTTTTAACATAACGGTTATATTATACAAAAAAAATAATTTTGTAAATTTTTTTTATTTTTTTCGTTGATAAAAAAAATACCTCCAAATAAGGTATTTCTTTTTTATTTATATATAGTTACTTTTTAAGTTCAAGTTTTCAAATCTTTTCAATAACTTCGGTTTGCATTGGATAGTTTGCGGCACTTGTCACCGATTTTTCAAAATAATCAAAATTAAAACCGTTACTTTTAACATGTTCGTTAATTACGGGCGCATATGCTTCAACTTCTTTTTCAAGTTTTGTTTGATCATATTTATTATTAAATACGCGATTTAATTTTGGTGTTAATTTTGGATTTTCATCAGGCGCACCAATACTCATCATAATTACTGGAAAGGCTTGGCCTTTAATATTTAATAATTTATTAATAGGTTCAACTAGAACTCTTGACAATCCTAAAAAACATGTTCCTAAGCCTAAACTAATTGCCATATCTTGAGCCATAGTTGCTTGAATAAAGGCATCGCCTATTGCTGTTGTATATGACTCTGAACTGTGGTTGTTGTATGCTACTTTTGGATGTTTAGCTTTAGCATAATTCATTCTGTTATTATCAGCTAGAAAAACTACTAACATCGGTGCAGTTTTTAAGTGTGTCGAAAAAGGTGCTAGATCACTTAATTGTTTTAAGATTTTTTTATCTGTAACAACAACTGCGCTTGATACGTTTCAGTTTGACGAACTTGGTGCCAAATTAATTGCTTCAATAATCTTGTTTTCTTGATCTTTAGTTAATGGTTCGTTTTTATATACCCTCACTCTGCGACGCTCTAAAACTGCGTCATAAAAATTTTTCATTTTTTTCTCCTTCATATATTTGTTTGTATCCTTATTATAGCGACTAATTTTTAGAAACAAAGCACTTCGGATAATTATTTTTTTTCTTGTTTCATACTTCTTTTTTATAACAAAATTAACAAAAACAAGAAAATAGAAAAATTCAACGAAAAACGTTGAATTTCCTTGGTTTTGCTTTTATTTTAGTTCAATAATTTCAGCTGCAATTCGGTTCTTTTCTAAATCTTTACTCAAAATTTTGATTTTAACTAATGTCTCAGGTTTATATTTAACAGAATTTAAAATTTCTTGCGGAATTTTACTGATATGCACTAGCGCATTTACTTTAATTCCAAAATAAACAAAAGCCCCAAAGTCAGTAATATTTTTAATGATTCCTTCATAAACATTACCATCTACAACATCACTAATTTCCTTGATACTTTGATCATATTCAGGTGTTTTACGCTCGTCACGAATATCGCGGTAAGGTTCAATCAACGCATCAACTATCATATCGATTTCACCTTTAGTTGAATTAAGGTCTTTTACTAGTTCATCTCGATCTAGTTTTTCAACGAAATTTTTGTCGATGTTTTCTAAATCAAGATTAATGTGTTGAACTAATTTATTTGCTACTGGGTATGAATCTGGGTGAACAAATGTTCTATCAAAATAGTATGGCGAATCTGAAATTCTTAAAAAACCAATCGCTTGTTCGTATGCTTTTTTCGATAAACCTTTAACCTTAGCAATTTCTGTTCTATTTTTAAAACCTTTATTTAATTTAACGTGCTCAGTAATCTTTTCTGCTGTTGCTGGTGTTATCCCCGAAATATATGAAAGAATTGACTTGCTTGCTGAGTTGACTTCGACACCAACTTTATTTACTACTTTTGAAACTTTGAAGTCGAGCGCTTCTTTTAATTCTTTTTGATTAACATCGTGTTGGTATTGACCAATACCTAATGATTTAGGATCAATTTTAACAAGTTCATTTAACGGATCTTGGTGGCGACGACCAATATTAATCGCACTTCTTTCCTCCACATTAAGATCAGGGAACTCTTCAATTGCGATCTTCGATGCTGAGTAAACACTAGCCCCAACCTCAGAAACAATATCAGCGGTTACACCCAAGTTTGGATATTCTTTAATAAATTCATCAACGAATTTCTTAACTTCGTTTGAGGCGGTTCCGTTACCAAGAACAATCATATTAACTTTATATGTTTTAATCAAATCTTCAAAAATTTTCTTATATTGTGGGTATTGATTTGGTCTATTAATATAAAAAATATTTTTAGCTAAAAACTTTCCGTTTTCATCAATAATTGCAATTTTACATCCACTAACAAAACCAGGGTCAATTGCTAAAATTCTCTTGTTTCTTAAAACGGGCGCCGAAAGCAATGCTTCAAGATTTTCTGAAAATAATTTAATTGAATTCTTTTCTGCTCTCGCAAATAAATCGGCTTTGATTTCTCTTTCAATTGAAGGATAAATTAATCTAGTGAGCGCATCTTTTAAAGCCGCATTGATAATCTTACCCGTTCGTGGAATTTTAAAATATTTGTCGTTTAGTTCATATTCAATTGGTTTTTCACGAAATTGTAAAGTGTATGAAACAATCTTATTTTCGTTGGCACGATTAATGGCAAATACTTGGTGATCTTTTACATATTTAATTGGTGTATTAAAATCGTAATAAATTTCAAAGTTCTTTTCCTCGTCCTTTTCTTTACCTTTGGCCGACGCTTTCGAAACAACAATTCCATATGTTTCAATATTGTTTTTTACATATTTTCTTGTTTCAATATCTTGTGAAATTCATTGCGAAATAATAAATTGCGCTTGCTCGATAGCAAACTCAACGCTTGGAACTTTATCGTTAACATATTTTTTAGCTTCATTAAATGGATTGAAATCTTTATCGGTCGCTTCAAAAATTGCTTTTGCAAGTGGTTCTAACCCAAGTGCAATTGCCTCAGTTGCCTTGGTTTTTTTACCAACTTTATAAGGTTCATAAATATTTTCAACATCTGCTTTAGTTTCTGCTTTTTCAATAGCAGCTTTTATTTCATCAGTTAAAAGACCTTTTTCTTTCAAGATATCAATAATTGCTTCTTTACGTTTTTCAAGCTCTACGCCATAACGATATTTAATATTAATAAATTCGATTTGTTCTTCATCGAGATTGCCGGTAACATCTTTCCGATATCGAGCAATAAAAGGCACTGTACTGTCTTCAGCAAGTAACTTAAGGGTTGCTTCAACCTGTGTTTCTTTAACACTTAATTTTTCTGCTAGTTGTTTAATAATTTTTGTGTTCATTTTTCTCCTATACAAACGGGTGGAATATCAAGATTGCAATTAAGATATTCAATAAAATTAAAGCATAAATCGGGAATTTCTTTTTATATAAATAGAAAGAATAACCACACGAGACAATGCATCAAGGTATTAAAATTCACAATCTATAACCACTAAAAAATTCTGATTTTGGGGTTTCTTTTAAATATCCATATTCCTTATTAATAAGAATATTATCCGAATTAAAATGAAGTAGTGGGATTGCGGTGGCAATCATAATTTGAATAACTAAAGCGATCATAATTCCAGCCACAACAGGCTTAAAATATTTCGACATTAAAAGTCCAAATTTATTTTCTTTGTATTTTACTGATAATCGCATTGCTAAATACATAACTAACATTGCGGGAATAATAAAACTAAAATAAGTAAGAAAACTAAGTGCAACTCCTCATCATTCGTGTTGTTCAATAAAATAACCAGAAATAAAAGCAAATTTTGTTGAAAGAACACCGGGCGTTCCGTTACCAACCGAAAATGCTGCATCAATTAAGTTTTGATCAACTTCAATCTTAAACACATCCCTTAATAAGTTTCAATAAAATTGAAATAACGGCATAAAAACTTGGCCGCCACCAAAAACAATTAAAGATACAAAAACAAGTAATCCAATTGATACAAGTAAAACACTAAGCATTTTCTTCACCTTCTTGTTCTTGAACGTTAGTTTTTACTTTTGTTTTCTTACTAGTAACAATAAATAAAATTGTGACATAAACAATAATTACCAACATTGGAAAAATTGGTGCGTTGAATGGCGCTGGTACAAATAGTGAATATGCTAAAGTAAAAATAAAAATAATTCAAAAAGTTGCAGCATGAACCGAACCTTTATTTTTCTTAATGAAGTCAATAGTAAACGCTAAAACAATACCCGCTACAGTTGGTAAAACTGCTGCCGAAACCACTAGTAAATAACGTTGTGGTAAATAGCTAATTCCTAGAAAAATCCCAAAGAAAAATAACACGTGGGGTAGTGTTCCAATTAAAGTGACAATCATGCCCCTTCAGAAACCCAACATCCTAATAGAAATATACGTAAAAGACTGAACTATACTTGGTCCTGGCAACAAGTTAGTTTTAATAATTAATTCATTAAATTCATGCTCGTCTATCCAGTTGCGTTTCTCAACAACATCACGTTTTAAGACAGGAAAAACTGCATTTCCCCCACCAAATGAAATGAATGAAATTTTAATAATAACTCAAAGTACAATTCAGAAACTTGTTTTTTTTGGCATAAAAATCCTATTTGTAAATATAATTAATAATACTTGAATATTCAAAATCGGAGATTTTATGCAAATATCTAATAAAAGAAATGACGCTATTTTTATGTCATGCCAATTGGTTAATAAGACAGATTTAACATCACTTGTTAATATTGATCTGGCATCCAATGCAGGAACATTAGCATTTGATAAGAATAAATATAATTACGAATGACTTTATCGCAATCTCTTAGTTATGTTCAAGGATTCAAAGCAAGAATGACAAATTAATCTCGATTCTTTCTTAAATGACGCAATCTCTGATATTGATGAACTTGTTATGTGTTTTACTTATTCATATCACTTTGTTTTCGACAAGCAATACAACTTGAAGAAAGACTATAAGGACAAAAAGCATAAGATCACATTATTCACAACACGGACATATAATCGGAAGAAGATGGAAAAGGCACAAGTTATTGCCAAGAACATCTCAGAAGTTAAAGAACTTCAAGTTATGCCACCAAACATTTGCACAAGCGAATATTTGGCCAAGCGAATTGTCGATGACTTTAACAAGATGAATCTTCCACATACAACAGGAAAATTTTTAAATAAAAAAGAAATGGAAAAGCTTGGTATGAATCTGCTACTTGGAGTAAACAAAGGTAGTTCATACGAGCCACGATTAGTAGTTTTAGAATATACACCAAAACCTGTCAATAAACAAAAAACTGTCTACGTTGGAAAAGGAATAACATTCGATTCTGGCGGTTACAATATCAAAACTGGAAAATATATGTTAGGTATGAAGTTTGATATGTCAGGTGCAGCAATTATGGCTGGAACTTTAAAAAGTATTGCGATGTTAAATGGTAAACAAAACGTCGCTTGCGTATTAGCGATTACCGATAATCGCCTTGATGGTGATGCAATTACTCCAGATATGGTAATTAAAGCCATGAATGGTATGCATGTAGAAATTGAAAACACTGATGCCGAAGGAAGACTTGTACTTTCGGATGCATTAACATATGCTGCTAAAGAACTTAAAGCAACAACAATTATTGATGCCGCAACACTAACGGGTTCTGTACTTTGAGCGCTAGGAACAACATTCAGTGGTGTGTGATCAACAGATGATAAAAAATTTGAAAAGCTTTGAGACGCAGCGCAGGTTCAACATGAATTAATTTGAAGAATGCCAATGCATGAAGATTTTGATAAGAAAAATTTAGAAACTGACATTGCTGATATCAAGAACTGCTCAGAAACAACATTATCTGATAGCAATGATGCTGCAATGTATCTAAAACATTTCGTTGAAAAAGTTGATTATATTCACTGCGATATCGCAGGTACTGCAGAAATAGATGGAAAACCTACTGCAGCATTACTAAAAACATTTACCGAATTTGGATTATAGTTTAACAAACTTGTCATCTTAAATTTTTATTTAAATAAAACAATGGTTCATCTTTACTAGCATCGATCGCACGAGATGCCATTTTTATTTTTATCTCTAAAAATATTTCGCCATTTGTACGAAAATCTGCTTTATAAAATTTATTGTTATTTATCATAGATGCTTGCATTTGAAAACTACCTAGTTCGGCTTGGTGTTCAAACACGTCTTCAGTACGAACTCAATGCACGTGGTAACCTGGCTGATCTACTCCAATATGAGGACGAAAAGTTGTTAAACGAATTCTAAAATATTTCTTGAAAATTTCAACAAATTCTATTGAATTTTTAGCATTTTTGAATTCTGGAATAATGACATTTTTAACAAATTTGTCGCTATAGGTTTGTGAATTATAAACCTCTACTGTGCTTGAATCAATGTTTTTATCTGCTTGCGCAATTTTAATTTCATTTCAGTCTCAGTTTTTATATCCTCACTGCGCTGATGAGTTGTTGGCGCACGAAATACTCAAAACTGGTATTAAAAAGGACGAAAAAATAAATAATTTTCTATTAAAAAAGCTCATATTTTCCTCCTTTTTGGTCTTAATAATTCTAAAACATTTTTATGTTAAAAATGCCGTTTTACAAATATTTTATAGTAAATACTATAAAATTAGAAAAGGCATTTTATATACACAACTCAATAATGAAAGGTATTTATGAAAAAATGAAGTTTAAAAAAGAAAACGTTTCTTTCTGTCGGAATTACACTTGCTGCAATTGGTGCAATCTTTTTAGGTTCATTCCTATACTCGAAAGTTGATAAACGTTCAAAAAATATCAATGCCGGAATTAAGTCAAACGCATTTAATGATTTTGATTACGATAATGGCGTTTACACATCATACACACAAGGAATCTTCTACGATGCAAACAAAAACCCGCTAGCATATGTTAAAGAAAAAGAAGTAAATGGTAAAAAAACTAAAAATACAATTTGCTTCTATAACGAAGATAAAGAATATGATGAAAAAGAATTCTTTAACGAATTTGTTAGACGTTACAATAACCAAACACCAATTTTAAAGGTAAAACTTGGACCTACAGAATTTGTTAACGAATATCTTGAAGCCGTTGGTGTTCAAGACTTTATGGACTATGTTGATTGATTTATCCAAAATGTGGCTTGAGGGCCTGATGTTTTAACGTTAGAAAAATTCAGAATTGCTAAAGGTGTTAATAAGAGCGGTTCTACCATTACGCTTGGTGGACACGTTTCACACCACAAAGAAACAAAAGAAATTACTTTCTGACCAGATTCATTCTTTGGATCACTACCACTATTTTCACAAGAAGCGGGTGAAGGTAATGCTTCAGACTCGTTATTAAGCAAGATTAATGCAAAAAGCATCAACGCAACAAACGTTCAAAACTTACTTGACGAATTCGTGATGACAAATGCTGTGTACAACTATCCTGGCGAAATCAATAAAAAACCTGACTACGAAAACTCGGTGGGCCAATTTAAGAATATTAAATTAGTAAACTTAATGACAAACCCAAATCTTAACTATCACTTTTTTGAAGTTGAATTAACAAAGAAAAATGATAAATCATTTAAACAAAAAGTTTTAATGAGTCTTGGAACAAACGATATTAATGAAGCGAGAAAACAAATTCCTGCTGAGTCAGAATTTGAAATTTTAGACCAAACCTTTAAACAAGTTAGAGTTGTTAGAACAAACTTCATTAAAAATGATGCGTTGCCTTATGCTGAAAAAAATGATAAAAAGAACTTCAATTTAAGCCTTGGCTATATTCACTCAGATGCAAGCGAGGCAAACCAAGTTGGCAAATACTCACCACTTAAAGCTGACGACCCAAGATATATTCAACTTGTATCGGAGCATGAAGCGGATCCTGTTAACCACAAACACCCCGGTAAACCTACAAACAGAATCTTGCTTAATGCAGCGTGAGACGACCCTGCTTTTGCTTCGATTTACGAAAATATCAATTCATACCTCGAATCAAAAATTCAAACTTTTAAAGATTTCGTAAACTTTAAAATTTATCTAACCGATTTTAATAAGTTATATAGCGTTCTTAAAAAGGCTGATACTCCACTTCTTTACAATGTGGTTACCTACTACAATTCAGATGATAAAGAAATTGATAAAAAAGTTCGAAGAGAACTATATCTTTACACCAAACCTAACGCAAGTCGTTTTGAATTAACTCGCTCATTATTCAAATCAAAAGAGGAAGCTAAAAAAGCATTCGGCTCAAAATTTGATGAAACAAAAATTAAAAAAGTAACACTTTTAGACTTAAAAGTTGAAAACAAAACTTTAATTATTTCGCTAGAAAATCAAGATAAATCAATAGAAAATATTGAGATTCGTGCTGAAGATTCTTCAATGCAAGCAACAAATCAATTAACAAACTTGAAAAACGCTGTTGATTATAAAGTTGCTTATGCCCCAAACTTCCTTTCAATCACTAACGAATATAAAGATTCAAAAGGTGAAAAGGTATATGAGTTTGATTTATATAATGAACTTTATGCTGATCTAATTGACATTATTGAAAACGAATACCCTTATCTTGTACAAAAGAAAAATGGCGTTCATATTAAAAGAAGCATCGATGAAAATGGAGCATACAAATTTAGTCTTGAATATGGCGAATATTCAAAACTAACCGTTAATGACCGGGTAAGTTTTATTATGTTACTTAAAGCTATCGATCCTAATTTTGAAGGAGTCGGAATCAACTTCTTAAAATATGTTGGAGCCCACGAATATGGTCACCACTCAACTCTTGAAAATATTCAAAACATTTCAAATAAAGATTACTCTGTTTTAATTGGTGGAATTGATACAAGGGGTGGCCCACAAGACCAATCATTTTATGATAAAGACACCGTTCGTGAATACCTTTTAGCACGTAGTTCAAAACTTGATATCCTTAACAAAAACCTTGCTTTTAGCGACATCAATAATGAGGCAGTGGGTAACTACCCTGTTTTCTCAACCATAAGCGTTGTAAATGGCAAACTTAAAATTACCCCAGAAACTGAAGAAGATATCTGAGGTAGCACAAACGCTAACAGTGCTGAGGATTACTACAAAGCCTTTAATAATAAACAAAGAAGAGCGCTGCAAACAATTGATGGTTTAAGAGAAGCAGCTAAATTAAGAGGCTTAAAAATTTATGATTTATTCTTACTAAATTCGTTTGACCACGACTCTGGTACCATCTCACCATCGATTAGTGGTGAAGCAAAATACTACGCTACCGAAGAAGATAGTAATGGCAATGTTCTTTATACTTATAAATTTGTAACTGCCGGAAGTTCGCAAATTGAAAAAATCCTTAAAGATGGAACTGGCAAACCAATTAAATTTGTTTCAAACCCTGTAACTGGTACATTTGAACCTGTAATTTTTGAAACAAAACAAATTGTTATTAAAGATGGCGGATTACCTCGTGAAGCTACCCTTGTAACCAAAGTTTTAATTAATGATATTAATGGTGAACCAATTTATAAATTAGACCAAACTAAATTTGAAGACATCACCGATCCCGGTCACCCTGTTACTGTTTACGGTGAATTAATGAACGTTCAACTTCGCGACATCAAACTCGAAGTTGAAGAAGCAATCAGTAAAATGATGGATAAAAGTTACTACATCAATGGCTGACAAAATTCTGACCATCGTGGTGATGATAATCTTAAAATGCCAACATTTGCCCTTAACACTACTTGAGCGCCTTTTACTGAACTTAAAACATACTTTGATAGCGTATTGAATTATGTAAAACAATATCCAGGAACACTCTCTGGCGCTTATGCCGCAATGTTTTCACCAGAACTTATAGGTCGATTTGATGTTGATAATCCAAATTTCTTTGGTAAGCCAAACTACTTCCATTTCATTGCTTCTAGAGACGGCCAAACACCTATTTTTGATGCTGATGTACAAAGTAAAAAACTAGCGGATTTATCAAATACCTACAACAAAAAACTTGACTACTACAAGGATATTCCAACACTTACTGGTAGCGCCGTTCTTGCCTCACAATTAAGTAAATTGTTTGCTGACTATGTCAAAACAAACTCACACGATAACACATGACATGGTCAAAAAGAAAAATTTGGTGTTTTAAGATTTATCAATGAAGATAACTCAATTAAGAAAAAATACTTTGGAAACACTAGCCAAGATTATGGTTTCTTCTATAAGGGAAAATACACAACAAGAATTAACGAATTTGGTGTCGAAGCAATCTTTAATGTTTTATTCAAAAATAATCAAAACTTGTTTGATATGTATGCTGATGATATTAAAGTTGATGATTTAAAACAATTTCTTCCTTACATCAATTCAGAAACAGTTTTTTCATTTGATGGAATGCAACAATTTAATACTCCACAAAAGAGAAAACAATTTATGGACCTAATTGTTAACAAATTAAAAACCGTTAATAATCTTCGTCTTAAAGAAGGATATAATGGCGCCGTGGCAACGCTTTTTGGCGATGCTATTAATAGTAAATACTGAAATAACAACACCTTAAAATTCACTGATGTTGCTGATCTAGTTGAATTTATGTCGTTCAATTCTACTATGTTTAAAATTGAAGATGGCGTTAAAAATTACAACATCAACTATGTAAAAACTAAATTTGATCTAGCTAAATTCAGAGAATTTATTCTTGCTTCGGGCGAAAAAGAAGAAAAAGAATTATTAACTAAAAATAATTCTGAACAAAACGTTGCTAACATCGCGATGAGTCGTTTCCTTGCATCAAGTTTTTACGCCTTCAACACTGACATTGATTTAATTGATTTTAGTAAAGATGATGAAGCCGAAATTAAAAAACAAAAAATCGCTTTTGCTAAATCACTAAACGAGTTATACAAAAATGAAGGTGCTTACGATATCTTTGAAAGCGAAAACATTGTTTCGGACGAATATTTCAACACAACTCCAGTTAACAAAAAAATCGCTTTAAGCACATCGATCCTATTTGATAAACTCTTTGATCAAGCAAAAACATTCTTTATTACTAATAACATTTTAGGAACCGAAAGAGGAAAACTAAGTTTAAGTGACTTGCCTTTTATTGATGGTAAATTTGAACGCTTACACACTGAGTTTCTTTCAATCTATGGCATAAACATTTATATGCTACAAGGTGGAAAAATTTCGGCAATTCCAATTGATAAAAGTGCCTACACATACTCGTTTAGTCTTGATAATAGCATTAACACAATCGCTAAGACATTTTTTACATCAAGATTAAACACTGATTTAGGTCAAATCTTTACCGACTATACTTATAACTTGCCTGAGGTTCTAACCCGGGACTATGTACAAACAACATACACCCCAAGCACAAGTGATTTTAGAACTTTAAATAAATACTTTAAAGGAATTAACGAATACACAACCGGATTAGAATTCTTTGTTAATGGTCAAATCACAAAACACTTTGTTGATAACTCGGCAAATATGAACAAAGTTAACCAAATTCTAGCTGAACGTTCATATATGGTTAAAAAAGAATTTATTGAAGAAAAAATTAAAGAAAACTTTGATAACGACCCACGTGTAGCAAGTCTTAGAGATCAGTTAAATAAAGCACAAGCCGAATACGACAAAATGGCAAAAGATGCTAAAAATAATGAGTACTTTGAAGCGAAAAAAGATTACGACAAACTTACAACCCAAATCAAAAGTACAATTGATCATCTTCACAACGTTAATGAAGCATTCCACATGACAAACCTTAACAAAACGTTTGCAACCCAATTTAGCGCTTCGCTAATTTCTGGACCATTTGCTGCTGAAGTTCAAAGCTTTATTGATGCCGGAACATTCCAACTTTACTTTGGAAAAAACAATGATGCTAATGGATTGAATTCTGCAAATGCAAATGTTGATATTAAAATCTTAAGCATTGTTCCTAATAGTGGTGACGACGTTGAGGGAACATTACTTCTTACTGTTCGTCTTAGTCTTAAAGGGACAAGTGAGGATGATATTAATAATTTAAACTCGCTTGTTACAACAGTTAAAATGTATGGTTTTAAGAACGCGTATGGCGTAGCATCAGTATCACCAATTATTGCGAATACTGCCGAAACCCAAAAAGCAAGAAAATCTTTCTTAGATATTGTTGACAACTTAACAAACCTTAATTCACAACTAAAAACAAAAGCATTTAACAGCGTAAAAGTTAAACCTGAATTCAAAGCAATTGAAGAACTTGATGCTGAAATCAAACTTAAAACTAAGATAATTGATGATTTAGTAAAACCAATTAATGAAAAAATTAGAAAAGAAAACTCGTTTGGTTTATTTGGTGCTAGCGAATTTACTTTATCATCAGCCAACCCAAGTTACTTAGGAAAAGTTAGAAAACAAAACAATGGTTTCTTTAAAGATCGTTGACTAAGAAAAGAACTTGGTTGAGAGCTTTATGACGAAGAAGGAAATTCGGTTGTAGATGACACTTTAAGAATCAAAGACCTTGATGGCAACTTTGTCAATGATCGAGCACGTGCCTTTTGAATTTATTTACTTAAATCAAAAGGTGTGGGCGACAGAAACATTACTGGTATTTGAAGAAATAAAGCTAATGACTTTGTTGCGATGTGAGGTTTTGACAAAAAAGAAGTAATTGACAAAATTAAATATCTTGAATTCGAAGATACGGTTACTGGTGAAAAATTCTACATCAATGTAAATACCAAAAATACCAACAACCTTTTCTACTACAAAAAACAAGCTCGTATCGAAAGTAAACACACTTTAGAAGATGAAGGTTATGGTTCATGAGTTAGTGATTACTCGGTTATCGCCAACTACAAAAACACAGTTCTTACACCTGGTCACAACTACCTAGTAAGATTTGTAGACAAGGACAAAAACTTCGTTAAAAACTTAACAACAGGAAGCAAACGTTCGCTTGCCGAAAACGGTAAAACTTACAATCAATCACCAATTACTATGAAAACAATAATTATTAAACATAACGGAATTGAAGAAGAAATTGCCTTACTTGAAGTAAGAGACCAATTTAACTTATAGGAGGAAATATGACAAAGAAGAAAAAAATAGTTGTTCTATCATTAATCAGCGTCGTCGTCACAGTGCCAGTTATTGGTTTAACAGTTGCTGCTACCACATCTGATAATATTGCTTGAACAGCAAAAGATGCATCAAAAAAATACGATGTATCTCTTTCAACCTTACCAATTTCTTCTCTTAACTATATCCGTTATGCTGATGTTAATAAAGTTTTACCTTCGTTAGTTGAAGGAATTACTAAATCTGGTGTTAGCGAGGCAATTAAACAACGTTTTCACTTACCTGAATTTAGTTACCGTTGATACGAATCAAACGTTTCAAGTTTAGATGATTATTTAACTAAACCTGAAGATCTTAACAAACTTACGAAAGTTGAAACTTCAAATAGCTATTACCCTATTTCAAATTTCTTTACCGCCGGTAGTCTTTATACAGGTGATAATGGAAGTCGAGCAATGACATCAATTGTTAATAAAGAAAATTTAGTTCTTTCAACTCGTTTCGCCCTTAATAAAGGTGGTAGTAAATGAAGTAATTCGGATGAAGTTGTTGCACAGGACTTTCGTGATTCTGCAGAATATATTCTTGATTTATCAACCGGTTCACAACACCTTACAACCTTCTTAACCCTTAATATTAGAGGCGCTAAAGAGTTTATTGACGCACAACAAGCCTACCAAAAGATTTTTAAAACACCATTTATTAATCCCTTTGGTCGACGTGAATATTATTTCGATAAAGATCTTCAAATTTGAAGACAAAATTTAGATGGCAAATTTAAAGACTTTAGCGGCAAGGAATACACCATTTACACACCACAACTTAAAACAGATGGTGACGGTAATTTAATTGACTACAATGGCGATTTAATTACTGATGAAAGCGGTAATAAACTAACCGCTGCAGATGAACAAAAATACATCGATAAAATTAAAGAGGCGGCTTTAAATCTTGGCATTTACACTGGACAACGTTATTTAGATTTTTCCAACGAATTTGTTGAAAAACAGTTGAATTTAGCAGAAAATGGTAATGTAAAAATTACTGATTCTGAAGGTAATTTACAGCCAATTACTATTACTGTTCAAAAGGAAATTAATGGCAAATCAGCTGTTATTAAAGATGTAAAACTTATTCCAAATCCTTGTTTCGATCCACGACAAATAAAAGACTGAAGAAATTCGTCAGATGGTCAGTACAAACCATATGCATTCGATCGTTATGATTTAAGATATGAATTTGACGAATCTGCCCCCCCTTCACTTATCAATATGATAAATACAATGGATAAAGGTGTTTTCGTTCCAGTTAATCGTCGTTTTATTGAAACAAAAGCTGGCGGAATTCTTAACTTTGGTAATAAACTAGAAAACTTTATTACTTCCGGACCATTTGTTATTGAATCGCTCGAACTAGGGGCGCAAGGTAACATTGTTATTAAGAAGAACGAACAATACTATGATGTTGATCGAGTAATTCCACGTAAAATTATTATTTACTTTAACGATAACCCAGTTGTTCTTATTAATATGTTTAAGGCTGGTCAAATCTCGGCTGCTGATATGCCAAGTTCAATGCATTTACAAATGTGATCGGATCCAAACTTCAAAAAATACCTTGTTAAATCTGCTGGGTTTGGAACCATTGGTATGCAATTTAACCTTGACCCCAACACAGAAGCAAATCCATTACTTAAAGATTCAAATTTAAGAAATGCAATTGCTTATAGTATTGATAGAAATGATATGTTAAACCTTGTAGGTTGACAAGCATCATTCCCTGTTATTAACTGAACCGCATTTAATACATCACGTACTAAAGCCGGTGTTCCTCTTGAAGCATATTTTGAAGATGTAAAAGTTAAGGCTAAAAACTACCATACATATCCAATTCAAAATTATGGTTTTGTAGATCACCTTTCAAAAAACTATACTTTCGAAAACCTAAAACGTGATGATAAAATGTTTAGCTTCGAGACTGCTCGATTCTATATTGAGGAATTTAAAAGAGCTCATCCTGAAGTTGATGTTGTAAACCTTAAATATATTTATGATGGTTCAAAAGAAAAAGAAAGAGCAGGAATCTCATTACAAAACCAAGTTAATAAAGCTTTTGGTGGTTTTGTAAAAATCAACCTAAAATCATACCCACCTAACACTTATGCTCAATTTAGAAGTGAAGGTAAATTCGATATTACATACTATAACTTTGATTACTTTGGAACCGATTATGATGGTTATGTCCGTGCATTTTTAGAAAAAGATGAAATCAATCCTAAAGCCTCAAAAACCCTTGGTTTCCAAACCAATCCTTCAGGGGCATGAACATATCTAGATTACTTTATACCTTACGACCAAGCAAAAAAAGAAAATAAAAACTGATTAATTAAGAATTACATTATTAAGGAAGATAGAGCAAACGAGGCTTTAGAAATATTAAAAAATATTTACTTGCACTACACCAAAGAGTTAGCGGTTGGCGCTTACGTTAATGAAAGAGAATTTAGTAAAATTCTTACTCAGTTTAGTAATAGAGATCAAATTACCGAAGAATTTATTAAGTTACTTTATGATCAAGAAACTTGAGCACAAATCGAAGGTACTTACAACGTCGTTGAAATTCAAGACCGAATTAAATTAGCTTTTGATAAAATTCAAGCCCAAAAAACCTTGTTACAAAACATAATCAAAAGTAGTGCGAATCAAGAAGAATTCAACAAAATTATTGAATATTTAATAAAAAATGAAAATGGAGACTTTGCTCGTTTAAGACTTCAAATCAAAGAAATTCACTGAAATAAAATTAGAGAATTATCAAGTACGAAAAAAGGTGAAACAATCGAACAACGCACCAAACGTCTTAACCAATTCTTTTCACTACAATTTACACGAGAAGAACTTAGTGAAGGTTGAAGTGAAGAAGAAATATTCAGATTGATTGTTTCATTTGAAAAAATCTTGCGTGACTCAAACCCAGTTATTCCATTAATGGAAGTTGATACAAAATGACAAGTGTCGCACGTTGGAGGAGTTAATAGCTTATTTACATTCGCTCTTCAATACGCATATGATGTAACTAAACCACCACTACCAAACTTGCCAACGACAATTTCAAATTAGAAAGGAGAATAAAATGGAAAAAAATAATAATATAAATAATGAAAGGCTTTATTCTTCTTTCAATAAGAAGACTAAAGTAACAAACCTTGTGCTTTATCGTGAAGAAAAGAAAAAAGCTGGCTTTGTATCTAGTTTACGTCATAGTGTAGGTGCTTCGCTTTTCAAGAAAACACTAAAAATGGTTGCTGAATTCTTGATTATTTCTTGAATCGTAATCACAATTACCTTTTTCTTGATTAACTCTGTTCCTGGTTCAAGTGGTTTAACAAGTGGATTGAATGAAGCATCAAAAAAGGCTATTGAACACAGATATGGTTTAGACTTACCGCTGTTCCAAAGATACTTAAGATATCTTGTAGGAATTGTTAGATTTGATTTTGGAATAAGTCTTGTTATGTTTCCATCAGTGGAAATTAATGATTTCATCTGAGTCAAATTTGGAAAATCTTTCTTAGTCGGAATTTTCTCGGTGTTCTTAACTCTGCTTGTGGGAATTCCGCTTGGAATTTGAATCGGTAAAAACCCTGGTGGATTCTTAGACAACTTTTCAACAGTTATCATCTCAATCATTAGTTCAATTCCTAGTCTTGTGCTTGCATTGTTATTGTTATTCCTAGGTTCAAAACTTAATATGCCAACAATGTTTGATCCAGCCAACATTATCACTTATATCTTGCCTGGACTTGCACTTTCGATGGCTTCAACTATTACCTATATTAAATATCTAAGAACAGAACTTAACCGTGAATTAAATTCGATGCACGCAAAATTTGCTTACCTAAAAGGAGTAAGTAAATCAAGATTTGTATGAGTACACGCACTAAAACCAGCACTCTTCCCAATAGCAACCTTCTTCCCTGGAGTTGTACTTGGCTCATTCCTTGGTTCGCTATTCATTGAAAAGGTTTACTTCATTTCAGGCTCTGGTTCAACAATGATTGATGCAATTCAATCGAAAGACTATAATGTTGTGCTATTCATGATAATTATGTACTCAGTGTTAATTATCCTTTCGTATACTCTGCGTGATGCACTTTACGAAGTACTTGACCCTCGGGTAAGAAGAGGAGGTAAATAATGGACAAAAATAGACAAGATATCCAAAACGAATTAAAACAAGCGTATTTAGATACCAAAAACGAAATCGATTATTTATCACAAAAAAAACTCTCAGGTGATATTCATGATGCACAAAACCAGCTTCTCGAATTCAAGAAATACAAGCTTTCATTCAAAGATAGAGTTACTCGTTGATTACAACAACGTCGTGAAAAACAACTTTTTAACGACCGTCTTGTAGCGCAATACAAAAAGGAAACTGGAGGCGCTCCTCACCGTTTCTTAAAGCCGCTTGAATACAAAAAATGAGAAATTGTTGGTGATTTAATCAACTTTAAGGATACACAAACTATTCGTGACCCTCGTCGTCCTGTGCGTGAATTCATTAATAGATTTGGCCAAAACTTTGGAGGAATTGTTGGTATAATTTTACTACTTGTATTAATCATTGCCGCAATTGTTATTCCGCCTTTTACCCAAGATCCACGTCATATTAGTGGGGAAGATTCTTATCTTGATTTCTTCGAAAAAGGTCATATTTTCGGAACAGATGATATCGGTCGTGATATCTTTGCGGTTCTTTTCCATGGTTTAGCATTTTCATTAGCACTCGCGGCCTGCGTAACAATTATTGAAGTTGCGGTTGGTCTTATTGTTGGAATATTAATGGGCCAATTTAATTGATTTGATAAAATTATGACATTTATCATTAAAGTAATTTCAATTGTTCCAACCATTTTAATTCTTATTTTAGCAACGATTGCATTTAACCCTAGTTTCTTAGTAATGGTTATAGCGCTTTCATTATTCTCATGAACCGGACTTGCTAACCAAGTTCGTGCTCAAGTTAAAAGAGCAAAAAACTTTGAATGAGTGCACGCCTCAAGAATTCTTGGAACACCTGCTTGAAAAATATCGTGAAACTTCATCCCAATCATCTTACCAATTTTAATTACTAACTTGATCTTTACAATTCCTGGGGTAATTTTCTCAGAAGTTTCGCTCGCTTTTATTGGTCAATCAATCCCTAACGAACCTACATTAGGTAACTTGCTTGACAACGCTGCAAATATCTTCACTATTAACTTTAGATACTTAGTTATTCCTGCTTCAATTCTAATTATTTTAACTGTTTCAATCCAATTAATTGGCGCAGCAATTCAAGACTCATTAAGAAGACAAAGATAGGAAAATATGATTCAAAAATTTCATAATAGATTAGATATTAAACGCCGTTTAGATTTCACTCAAGCAGAAAAATTTGTAGCAAATAAAATTAAGCAATTTAATAAAACAAAATTAAAATTCACCAAGCATATTTTAAAAGCGAAAAAGACTGAATTCTTATTATTTAAATCAACAGAAATTAACAAAAATTCAACAGAATTAAACAAAAATATTGAAGTTGATGTAAAAGTTGCTTTGTTAAATTACAAGCAAGTTTCAACCAAATACAAAAATTTATTAAAGAATATTAGTAATAAACTTAACAAAGCAAAAGCAATTATTGATACTCACTATTTAAATTTTTACAAACAAAAACAACAAGATATTATCAATCACAAAGAACTTAAATTAGCAAAGATTAAAGAATTAATCGAATGAAATGATAATCCTGATAACCCAGTCAAAACAACTAAAGATTTAAATTTAGAAAAATTAGAAGAGCGTAAATTTGACTTGTATATTGATGACCATCACTATGTTCAAATTTTAAGTAATTTATATCAGGCCGAACTTGATTTAAACGAACTTGAATTAACAAGGGAATCAATTAAACAATTCGTTAAAGATAATTACAAAAACGTAAAATATGTTGATAAGCTTGTTCGAGATAAACGCTTTGACTTTGAATTTTTCGAACAAGATGTTCAATACAAAACTATCAATGGTAAGCGAATGAAAATTGCTGCTGATATTAAAAATTTAGATTTACATTTTGTTAATCCTGCCGTTCCTGGACAAAAAAATATTGTACTAAGAAACACTTCAATTGATTTTTACGAAGGAAAAGTTCATGCCATTATCGGTGAATCGGGAAGTGGTAAATCAGTGCTTACTAGTTTACTTTATGGATTAACGGGCGACAACGCTCGTATCAGTAATGGAACTGTTAAATTATACAACCACGAAGTCCAAGATTTTACTTTTAAACAGTGAGAAAAATCAAAATATAGAGGAACAATTGTCAGCGCAGTTTTCCAAAACCCAATGTCAACTCTTAACCCGACTATGAAAATTGGTCACCAAATCATGGAGGGAATGCTAATTAACAAACTTGTTAAAAGCGAAAAAGAAGCAAAAGCAAAAGCAATTGAATATCTAAAAATGACAAAAATTAATAATGCTGAAAAAATTATTGATTTATACCCACACGAACTTTCTGGTGGAATGATTCAGCGGGTAGTTATTGCTGCGATTATTGCGCTCCAACCAAAAATTGTTGTTTTAGATGAACCAACAACAGCACTTGATCCGACCGTCCAAGCATTAGTGCTTGATGTTATTCGTGAATTGCAAGAAAAACTAAAAATGACAATTATCTTTATCACCCACGACCTTGGGGTTGTTGCCTCAATTAGTGATTACATTTCAATTATGTATGCCGGGCAAATTATTGAAGAAGGAACAAGTAAGGAAATTCTTTACAATCCACAACACCCTTATACTTGAGGATTAATTATGTCAATGCCCGACCTTAATAATGGCGAAAGACTTGCCACAATTAAAGGTAGTGTTCCCTCAAGTTTAAATGATATTAAGGGGGAAGCGTTCGCCATTAGAAATGATTATGCACTTGGTATTGATTTTGAAAAAGAAGCAGAATTTGTTTATTTAACAGAAACTCACAGAGTTAAATCTGCCCTTCTTGATCCTAAAGCTCCAATTTACACCCCACCACAAATTATTTTAGAAAGATGAAAAAAATATAAGGAGGAATAATGTTTAAAAAGAAAAACGTATACCGCTATGTTCCTAAAAACATAGAAAAAGCAATTGATTTTTATCCTGAAAAAACTCCATATATTTCAATTCGTAATTTAGATGTATACTACGGACGTGGTAACAAGGCTTTTCAAGCACTTAAAGATATTAACTTAAATATCTATGAAGGTGAGGTTGTTGGACTTGTTGGAGAGTCGGGGAGTGGTAAATCAACCCTTGGTCGTACATTGATAGGCCTTGTAGGTCATCAACATGGTGAAATTAAAATTAATGATTTAATCTTGCCAAAACGAATTGGTTTTAGCTTTAATAATTTATTTAAATTTAAAAAATTTAAAGAGTACCGTAACTTACGTGACTTTATGGTTAACAAGGTACAAATGATTTTCCAAGATCCTGCCAACTCACTCAACCCAAACAAAAACATTTACAGCGTTATTTCAGAAGGTCTTAATAATATTTCAAATCTTGATATTATCTATATTTATAACTTCGATGAAAAAACAGTTGATATGTTATACGAAGCAGTGAATGAACACTATGATCCTAAATCAGACTTTGTTCTAAAAATGGCTCAATTCAAACCTGCGCTACGTAGCGAATTAATTCAAGACAAAGATGTTTATAGCTTTATTCTTGATTTTGCCGAAACCATAACAAACCAAAAGGATAAAGAGTTTTTAACTTCTTTTGTTGAAGAAAGAAGTAAGCGTCGTGCTTACGATATTAAAAAATCAAAAGCATTTAAAAAAGAAGAATTAATTATTGATGTTATTAACTCGGTCGGACTTGATGAATCAATCCTTAAAAGATATCCGCTCGAATTTTCGGGTGGTCAACAACAACGGATTGGGATTTCGCGTTCACTAGTTGTTCGTCCTAAGATCCTAATTGCTGACGAACCAATTTCAGCACTTGATGTATCGATCCAAGCCCAAGTTATTAACATCTTTAATGATTTAAAAGAAAAACTTGATTTAACAATTATTTTCATCGCTCACGATTTGAGAATGGTTGAGTATATTTCAGACAGAATTGTTGTTATGAATCAAGGGCGCGTACTTGAAATGGGACCAACAGAAGAAATTATTAAAAATTACTTACATCCGTACACAAAAAGTTTGATGGACGCTGTTCCTTCGATTGACTCTGAAAAGGGTTCGCTTCTTGGTTATCGTTATTCGCCATTAATCCATAATTACACTAAGGAAATTCAACCCGAATGAATTGATTTAGGTAATAAGCATTTTGTGTTAGCGACACCTGAAGAAGTTGAAAAATGAAAAGAAGGTAAATATGAAGAAATTTAAAGCGAAATATCTCACATTACCAATTGCACTAGCTAGTGTTGCTAGCGTTGTTTCTTGCCAATCAGTCCAACCCCAAAGTAAGTACGAAATCATTGATAGGCCAATTGTTAAAGATGACAATACATTAAGTAAAGATCTAGTTGAAAGATTAGGAGCCAAAGTTAATATAATTACTGAGACAATTAATGGTAACTCAGGAATTCTAAAATACGAAGATAACACCGGTAAAAGAATATTTTTATCAAAAGTGTTAGGGGGAACTGAAGGCCTTCTTGCAAAAAACCCAAATTTAACTGATGTAAAAGTTTATAACATAGCCGAAAATGAAGAGGCATTATTTAATGTTGTAATCAACAATGGAAAGATTGAAAAAATTGAAAGTTTGATGGATAATCAACTTACAGTTTTTTCAAATTTTCAATACAAAAACAACAAAATTTATTCATTTTCTCGTTTTTTATACAACTCAAAAAACAACCCTACTGAAGATAATGTTGCCCTTTATGCAAATTATGAAGTAGATGATGAAAATAAAGAATTAAACCTACTTACAACCAAATGAAAAGGCGAAGCTCTAAAACGAACCTTTAACGAACATGGTTGAGAAACTTCAAGCGCGTATTATCTAGCAAAAGATAATATTAATAAAGATATTGAGGCTGCTATGATTTGAACTGGTGTTGCTGAGGTTCGTTACTTTGGGGGAGGGGGTTATATTAATTTTGACGCAAGCAAAACCAAAATAATGAAAGAAAGCTTCTTACTTGGAAAATTCAAAGCAATTTCAAACCCTGAAAACCCTGCCGAAAGTAATATTGGCAAGTCTCCTTTACAAGCAACTTATTGAGATGACAAAGATACTCAAACAGGTGTTGTTAGAATTTACCGTGAAAGAATGAAAGTAGTTTCATATGATGATAAATTTAATAAATCTGAAGAAGAAAAATTAAATCTTACAAGAACAACATTCTTCTTGCATAGTGATAATGCAAACAAAACACTTGACCAAGTTACAAAATGAGATCGTACCACAAGAATTGTTCGTGATAAAAACGGAAACATCAACTCTAAACCAACTTATTGAGCGCGTTTCCCAGGAACCACAACAACTAGTGGAAATGTTGGTAAATCCGACCTTGAAGCAAAAGCATGAGGAATGGGAATTAAGGCACAACTAAATAATGGTGTGGTTGAATATGTTAGTTATCCAGAACTAACAATGTGAACCACCTTTAATGAATTTAACCAACCAACTTCAATTGCTTTATATAGTTACGCTAGCGAAGCAAACCATGGTTATGATATTGAAGACGCTATCGTGTGACAAAACAAAGCACTTAAATTAGAATATGACCCCACTACGCATAAACTCAGATTTGAACACGAACTTCCATTTTTATACGCACGTTTTTTCATGCAAAATGGTGAGCGTCTTGACGATCTTGTTGTTGAAGTAGATGGTAGAAAATTCGGTACTAAAATTAGATATATTTACGACACAAGTAAAGAATATATCTACAACAAAACCACTGGTTTAATCGACTTGAAAAAACAATTTAATGTTTCAATTCGAGGAATTGGTGGCGAACAAGTTAGAAACTGATTAAAAGTAAAATACGATTACAACGTCGATAATCAAATTATTGCAACATCGTCATATGTTAGCGATCTCAACCTAAAACCCGATGGTTCTGAACGCGAAATTGACGACCCTGAAGTTAAATACTGAGGCGTAAGACACAAATATGAATATGGTCCAGATAAGAAATTATTAAAAGAATTTAATATTTGATCAACTGAAAATATTAGAATTGAGAGCGATCCTCGTTTTGCTGCTAATGGAATTACACCAGAAATGGCAAACGAAATTACCGATCCAACTTCATTTACTGTAATCAACTCAGGACTAAACGGAACTCACAATGGAATTTTAGGCTTCTACAACTTTGGTATAGAGATTTTAGAAAATATTGATATTCAAACATACAGCACAATTTACGCTGATAAAATGCGAATCGTACAAGAAGATAACAGTGTAAAAGAAGAAAATATTTACTTGAAGGATTGAGAATTCGCAAACAACCCAGCTCAACCTTATGAATGACGCGAAGTAAAGGATAAAACACCCGAAACTCTTCTAACTAGAGAAAACTTTAAAAAACGTTATGATAAGGCTAAAGCATTTATCGATAAAGTCATCAAAGAAATTAAGACACAAAACACTACTGAAGAACTTTACTTCAAAGATAAACATTACACATACCAACGTGCTTTTGAGTTCTTTACAAAAATAGTTGGTGAAAAAGAATTTATTCAACTAAAATCAAAAGCAGATGTTGATAAATATTGAAACATCAACTGACAAAACTGTTTTGTAATTTGAAGCGAAGTAGCTGATTTAGATACTAAAATTCCTGGATTACAAAAGCTTGAGTTACAAAGTTTTGACGCAAGTGGCACATCAAAAGAAGCAAAAGCTAAATTTGTCTACTTTATCAAACGTAATGATATGCAACATGATTATGATAGCTTCAACTTATGACACTTGTATTTTGATTACTTCCACTTCCAATTGCCTGGATATAAATTCGATAATATGAATCAGGAAGTCTGAGATAAATACGATATTCAATACAAAGTTCAATACAACCATGAAGATTTTATCGTCAATGGCAAACTACAAGACGCTTCAGTAATTGATAAGAAAAAATGAACAAGCATTACCTTTACATATACCGATGCAAAAACCAAACAAACTGTTGAAAAAGTATACCCAAGAAACAATCCTGCTTATACTAACAGTTCAATTCAAGACATTGTTGAAATATACAAGTCATACGTTTCAAGTCAATACCCATTTAAAAAGAAATAAAATAAGTAGAAAGGATATAATTCGCATATGACAAGAAAAAATAAATTAAAACTTTTATCGTTGTTTGGCGGTTTATCACTAACTACAGCAGTTGGCTTTACAATTGCTTGCAGCAATGAGCAACCAGACAACATCCCAAATGACAAGAAAAATGAATTTGAAAGTAAACTCGCCGAATTTGAAAGTAAGGCGGATGAACTTGATTTAAATTACAACTACAAAACAACATTTGAAGAGCTTCAAAAAGTTCAAAGTTCTGATTTGAATGATGAATTTAAAGCAACTTTCAAAACTAAACTTGCCGCAGTAGCACAAAAGCTAAAAACAAAAATTGAAACCGCAATTGAAAAATTAGACGAGAAATTATTAGACCCTATCACGTATGACAAAGACGAAGATAAAGCGCAAATCATTAATTTTAGTAGCAAATTAGAAACAGGTTTTCCTGCAGAAGTAATAGGTGAAATTGTTGGAAAAATCGCTAACTTTAATGACACTGTAGGTCAATATACAGCAACCTTTGACTTACTAAAGGAATTAAAAAATACTACTGAAAAAAGCCAGATTAAAAATGTCTTTATTCCAAACTTAAAAAGCAAATCTATATCTTTAAAAGATCGTTTCAAACAACTTGTTAAAAAACAAGCAATTAAAAAAATTTTTAATGAAATTGAAGAAGATAACAGAGAACTTGTTGTCTCAGTTATAAACAATATTAATAACTTAAGTGATGATGACATTTTGGTCAAAACACCAACACAAGTGTTAAAAGAATCATTAAAAAATTTTTACTTTACTACATTTAATATAATCACCGAAATTGAACAAGCGATATTTGAAAAATATAAAAATAGCGGACAGTTAGCAACCGACCCAAACCTTGCACAAGCATTTCAAAAATACAATGAAATTCTTGCTGATCCAGATAACATAGATGAAATAAAAGTCAGTGAAATTCAAGAAATTTTATTGAAAATCGATAAAAACAGTATTGAAGAAAAAGACAAATTTGAATTCTATTTATACGCTCACTTCATATTAAAATACAATCTCTCAACATTTGAAGCTGACTTTATGACAAATTTATTGGCAACACAAAATACTGATGAATTTACAACTTGATATAACATTAAACCAGAAAACGTCTTGCCTCTTAATGAAAAAACTGTTTTATTAGTTAAAAACACAATCACTAATTACGAACAAATTGAAGAAAAACCAGCCAAACCTTGAAAAGAAGCTGCTTGAAGAAAAAGACGTGATAAATTTAAAAAATCATACGCTGAAATTGTAATTAACGATGTTGTAGAATTTACTACTAAAGTAGAATTATTTGGAGATGTCGAATCATCTAAAACAGGTAGTGAATTAGCAGTAAACAAAGATTTATTTGGAGAAATGTTTATTTCTAAAATTGCTTATGTGGGTGAGTTCCTTTCTAAAAATGAATTAACTAATAAAGTGCAACAGGAAGTCGATAAAGTATTTAGCCCCGACTCAGAACTTGCCTTTAATAAAATCGTAACAATTGAAGGGTTAGGCAACGATCTAACTGCTGAACAAGTAATTAGTAATCACGAAAGCATAAACAATAAACCTCCTGTATTTGAAATCAAACCAGAATTAATTAAATTTACAGATAGCAAAGAACAAAATAAAGCTTGAACCTACGATAAAAATAAATTTAAATTAGTAATTAAATATGTTGAAGAAAGTGAATCTGTTGACCATGCTGTAGATATTTCTTTTGTTGTTGAAATGTATGGAGTTGAGTCAAAACCTTACGTTGTAACTATCGAGCAACTTAAAAATGTAATGTCGCAAAAAGAATTTGAAACAGTAATTGATAATGAAGTTAAAAAATTAAACGAAGGTAAATTAAGAGTTAAGGTTAAAGACCTTCAAGGTGCACAAATCCCTAAATTTTTAAATGCCTTTAATTACAGTAAATTCGTTGAAGTTGAAGAAGAAATTGAACCTGGCGTATGAGAAACTTACAGCTTTCCTGTTGATGGTAATAATAACTTAATGTTTAATGCTTACATCAATAAAGATGGTATTATCGTTGAAAACGGAATTGAAGACGACGCAAATGTTAATATAACTTTTGTTTGAGCTTATACAAGAAAATTCATTACCCTTGCTGATAGTGAATGAATCAGAATTACCCATGTCAAAAAAACTCCATTTGATCTTGCAGCTGTTAAAGCAAAAATTAAAGGTGCTATTTTAGAAAATGTGGAAAAAGCAGTTGCCGAAGCTGAAGCGGCACTAAAAAGTGCACATCCAACGATTTCACTTCTTAAACCATTACACACCAAAGCGTTAGGTCAAGTTAATAGTTTAGCAGAGAAAGATTTTAAATCAGAAAAGGCCGCATTTAAAGCTAGACTATCTGTAATCGAACAAAAAATGAATGAACCAGAACTTATAAAAATCGATAAGGCTGAGAAACAAGTAAAAGAAACAGTTAAATACGCAAAAAATCAATATGCAGATGTAAATACTCTTAAAACTAAATACGCTGATGCTCTAAAACTTGTTAACGAATTAACAGATGTTTACTTCAAAACATTATTTACAAAAGAATTAGATGAGAAAGTAAAGCCTATTATTGAAGCTAAAGAGGGCGTTGCTAAGGTAGTTGAATACATTAATAAGAACTTTACTAACCTTGTTACTCAACACAAAGATTCTACTCCAAAACAAATTGTTTATGGTGGTATAGACGCCTTTATTGCTGATGTCCAAAAACCTGAATTAGTAAAAGCACACGAACAAGTTGGTGTTACTGACGTTACTTATGAATTAGTTGAATATAAATCAGATTACTACAACAAAAACGGAGTAAAAAAAGTTACAATAATTGTTAAAAAAGGCAATGAATCTCAAGAAATTTTATTGGAAATTACTGGATTTGCAATTTAATAAAAAAACACCTATGCGGGTGTTTTTTTATTCTTTGTTTGGTAAAGATATATATGGTTTATCTTTTGAATCTCGATACTTTTTAAATGAATAATATGAATCATCAATTTTTCTAGCAGTACCTTTTTCAGAAAATGTATCTCAATCTTTTAATAAATATTTACGGCTATACGCAGTAATTGATTTGTGATGAATAGAGTCTACATCAATTGTCGGATTGAGTGATGGATCATCTCATGTAACATCAACAAATAAATATTCTCCATCAATCTTTACCATATTTCATGCGTGGTTTGATCAACGATCTCAACGTTCAGAATATGTTTTTCCAGTTATATATCACGTATCAATATTAAGAAAAAGCATAAATTTTGAAAACATTCGAGCATAGCCTTCACACACAACTTTTTCTTTGGTGACAAACCGGTATGTGCTTCTTATCTCATCTTCCAAATCATTGTTGTTTATTTCATCTTTTTCTGCATATTCAGTTGCTGTAGTAATTCAATTATGAACTGCTTCTATCTTTTGTCTGTCAGTCATTTTCTTACTAATAATATTAGGAATAACAGCAATAATTAACTCATTAACTGCTATTTGTTCTTCTGGGGTATTTGTTCGATAATCAAGTGGCCCGTTAATTGATAATAAATACTTGCCTCCTTGATTTTTATGTATTACACTCACCGAGGTAATATCATTAAAATAATTAGAGCCCCCAGTAAAATCATAGATAATATCTTGTATAACATTAGGGAAATCTTTAGCGTCTGTTTTAGAAACTATTACATCATTAATATGACCGACACCTGTGTAAAGAAGTTTTTGTCTAAATTCTTTTATCTTGTTTCTTACTGCGTAATTCGTTGAATAAATATGAGTTAAAAAATTTAGATTTGATAAATACTCTTCATCAATAATAAGGGCATCTTCCTTATCAAAAGTAAGAGCTAGATCTCTTTCAACACCATCAAGATACGTTAGAATTTCATCTAAATGATTATTAATATATTCTTCATTCATATCACACATAGTTATAAAATGTGTTTTGTCATTATTGAATTGTTGAATGAAATATTTGATTACATAATTAGTTTTTTTAGGTTTTATAAAATAAGATGTTAGGTAGTTGTTGACAAAATTTTCATAGCGAATAAGATTTGCTCTAAAACGACCTTCTCGTAGTCCCATATTATCATAAACAAGCGGGGTAATTTCTAATAATTTATCACGCACAGTTTTCAGTTTTTTTGCAACTTTAAATTGGTTAGATTTATTGTTTCATTTCTTTTCAACCGAACTCAAGTCTACATCTAAATCGCCAACTATTTTTGAAATAAGATCTGTTGTTATTTTTTTATCTTGCTCATTTTCTTCTGGAGTTACTTGATAATACTCGATAACTTTGTTTTTAAAACTGTAGTTCGGTTCCTCACTAGGTATTTTTTCAACCTCTTTTTCAGGTTCCTTTATATACCTGATGTTTGAAAGTAAATTACATCCACTAGCGCTAAGTGTAATTGGCGCTAATGCTGCACATAATCCAAATAATGCTAATCTCTTTAGTTTCATATTTCCTCTATTCATATAAATTATATGTGTTAAAATGCAATAAACAAAAAGATAATAAAAAAGCAAAAATATTGCTTTTTCAATAAAAATCATTGGCTTTTTGTTGGTAATTATGCTTTTTCGCTCTTAAAATATGCCAAAATATCTTTAATTTTGTCGGTTTTTTCCCATGTAAAATTGTGATTATTCCGACCAAAGTGTCCAAAACATGCTGTTTTTGCATATTTGATATTTTTCAAATTTAAAGTTTCAATAATGCCTTTAGGTGTTAAATCAAAAACATTATTTATCATTTTAATTAACTCGTCTTCTGAATATTTTGCATTTTTACTTTTAACAATTGAAACAGAAATTGGTTTTGAAATTCCGATTCCATAAGATATTTGAATTTCGATCTCGTCTGCTAAATTTGCTGCAACAATATTTTTTGCAATGTATCGACACATATATGCGGCCGAACGATCAACTTTTGTATAATCTTTCCCGCTAAATGCGCCACCGCCGTGATGAGCATATCCACCATAAGTATCAACAATAATCTTACGTCCAGTTAATCCGGTATCACCAAATGGACCACCAATTTCAAAAACACCTGTTGGATTAAAAAAGAATTTATAATCTAAATTTAACCCGTATTTCTCAACTGTGGGATTAACAATCCTATCGATTACAAACTGACGCATCTTTTCGTAATCCTGATTTTTCGCATGTTGAATAGACATTAAAATTGTGTCAATTTTTGGTTCTGTACCACTATAATCAATTGTCACTTGCGACTTCATATCAGACTTGATTCAAGTATCTTCACTAGTTCTAATTTTCTCTGCTGCCTTAACCAATGAAATTGCAATCGCATGCGCTAATGGCATAAACTTTCTTGTTTCGTTTGTAGCATATCCAAACATAATTCCTTGATCTCCGGCACCTAGTTCACCGTTTTCTTTGTCAACTCCAAGCGCAATGTCTGGACTCTGTGAATTAACATTAGAAATAATTGTAAAATCATTTTCTGTATAACCTAAGGTAAAAAGCATTTCTCATGCTTTTTTAACAACATCAACATATCCTGTTGTTGTTAATTCTCCCGCAATAATAATAAGATGGTTTGATGCCATTGTTTCAATCGCAACTCTAGCATTTTTATCTTTGCTTAAAACAGCATCTAAAATATGGTCGCTAATCTGATCACAAATTTTATCTGGGTGACCCGCGCCAACCGCTTCACTTGTAAATAATTTTTTATTCATTTTCGCCTCCTTCAAGTTAAATAAAAACAATCTTCGCAAAGATTGTTCAAAAAGTATTTGCATACATGTTGGAACAATTCCCTTGCTATCCACCTTGAATTAACAGGTTGGCATGTGTCAAAGCCGCTAAGCTACACAACTCTTGATGTATTTATTGATGTTATTATATCGTAAATCTTTTAACTTATTAATAATATCTATATGGAAGCGTTGCCATTTTTGGCGTCTATATATAAAATTAACATATTATTCATTCATATATAATATATTAGAAAAAAATTATAAGGAGAAAAATGTCACAAATAGTTGAAATTAGAGCTAGAGAAATTCTAGACTCAAGAGGTAACCCTACAATCGCTGTTAAAGTTATTACCGAATATGGCGCAGAAGGTGTTGCGATGGTTCCTTCTGGTGCAAGTACCGGAACAAGAGAAGCATGTGAATTAAGAGATAAAGGAAATAAAAAATTCGAAGGCAACTGATTCGGCGGTAGAGGAGTAATGCAAGCGGTAACAAACGTTAATGAAGTTATTGCTCCTGAATTGCTTGGTTTTGAAGTAACAGACCAAAGATTAATTGATAAAACAATGATCGAACTTGATGGTACAAAAAACAAAACTAAATTAGGTGCAAACGCTATTCTTGGTGTTTCACTTGCTGTTGCAAGAGCTGCCGCAGTTGAATGCGGTCTTCCACTTTACAGATATATTGGTGGATCAAACGCAAGAACTTTACCAGTTCCAATGTTAAATGTTATGAATGGTGGAGCACACTCATCTAACACAGTTGATATGCAAGAATTTATGATTATGCCAGTTGGTGCAAGTTCAATGCGTGAAGCATTACAAATGGCAAACAAAGTATTCCACGAATTAGGATCAATTCTTAAAAAACACGGACACGGTACAACCGTTGGTGATGAAGGTGGATACGCTCCAAACTTAAAATCACACGAAGAAGTTCTTGACTTTATGGTTGATGCAATTAAAGCAGCAGGTTACAAACCAGCTACCAAAGGTGCAAAAGCAGTTGCAATTGCTATGGACCCTGCATCAAGCGAATTCTACGATGAAAAAGCTAAAAAATATGTATTCAAAAAACTTAAAAAAGCTATCGAAGAAAAACGTCCTGGCTTTGACCATTTAGGTAATGTTAAATTAGAATACACAACTAAAGAAATGGTAGATTACTACGAAAAATTAGTTGATAAATACCCAATTATTTCAATCGAAGATGGTCTTGCAGAAAGCGATTGAGATGGTTTCAAATTAATGAAAGAACGTCTAGGAAACAGACTTCAAATTGTTGGTGATGACTTAACTGTTACAAACCAAGAAATCTTACGTGAAGCTATCAAAAAAGATGTTATGAACTCAATTTTAATTAAAGTTAACCAAATTGGTTCATTGTCAGAAACTCTTGATACTATGGAATTAGCACACAAAGCAGGCTTTACTTGCGTCGTTTCACACCGTTCAGGTGAAACAGAAGATACAACAATTGCTGACCTTGCAGTTGCTCTTAACACTGGTCAAATTAAAACTGGTTCACTTTCAAGAACTGACCGTATTGCAAAATACAACAGACTTTTAGAAATCGAAGAAGAACTAGGCGAAGCATCAAAATTTGATGGTGAAAAAACTTACTTCAACCTAAAACGTCACGTTTAATTAATAAATAAAAACCCAGCTCGGCTGGGTTTTTATTATATTTTTTTAAAAATATAAGATTTTAATTTTTTGATGTAATTCAATATTTAACGCCAAAAAAAACTAAAAAGTGCAAAAAATTATTTTTCCCATATAATAACATTGATAGTTTTATCAAATTATTCAAAATTAAGAAAGGACCAAAAAATGAAAAAAGTAATTTTTAATAACAAGAAATACACACTTTTTGCAAATCCTATCAAAAAAAATGGTCACTTATTCTTTACAGGTACAAATCTTAATCTTAAAGATGAAGAATTAAAATCAGAACACTATACTCTTGTATCTTCGTTCCCTTCAATCTCAACTAACATTTGTGACTCTCAAGTTAAATGATTAAGCGAAATAGCAGAAGAATTTCCAAAACTTAGCATCGTTGCTATTTCAAACGATTTACCATTTACATTAGGAAATTGATGTGCTTTACACAGTGTAAAAAACATTAAAGTGTTTTCAGACCATCTACACCACGGTTTTGGATACAGAACTGGATTATTAATTAAAGAATTAAATCTTTTAGCAAGATCAATCATTTTGATTAACTCGCGTAATCGTGTTGTTTACCTCCATATTAATGTTGAACAAAACAAACCATTACCACTAGCTGAAATAAAAGAAAAGCTTAGAAAGTTTGCTAAATAAAAATTGCGCCAGGCGCAATTTTTTTATGCTCTACTTAATTTATTAAAATGCTTTGCGATTTCTGTTCTTTCTTCAATTGTTGAGCCTTCTAATTTTAATGCTTCTAATATTGGGGTTTCAACAATTTCGCGTGCTGAATAACCTAATACGATTCCACTTTTTCCTTGAACTAAAAGATTAACTGATTGAATACCTAGAAGAGCGGCGTTGATTCGATCACGTGCTGTTGGTGAACCCCCACGTTGTATATATCCAAGCACCATACTACGAGCGTTGCAGCCTGACTTCTGACCAACTTCTTTAGCAAGTTTATTTAAATCTGGATAGATCTTTTCTGAAACAACAATTACAACCGAGTGTTTATTTGGTTTTTTAAATTCGCCTCTAACAATTTCTGCAATCTCATCAGCGTTAAGCGTATACTCATTAGTAATGATGATTTCTGCTGCGGTTGCTAATCCCGAATACAATGCAAGCGCGCCATTGTGGTTACCCATTACCTCGACAAAAATACAACGGTCGTGCGACTCTGATGTGTCACGAATTTTGTTGATTGCATCAACAATATTGTTTAGTGCTGTGTCATAACCAATCGATTCTGCTGTTGATGCAATATCGTTGTCAATTGTACCTGGTAAACCAATAGTTTTAATCCCTAATTCATGAAGTTTTTGTGCCCCTTGGAAACTACCGTCACCACCAATAACGATAACGGCCTCGATTCCTTTCTTTTTAAGTAGTTTTACTGCTTTTTCTCGAGTCTTTGCTTCTTTGAATTCTGGGTATCTTGCGGTGTAAAGACATGTCCCACCACGCGAAACATAATTGTGAATATTTTCAAGTAATGTTGTTGACATATCGTCTTCAACAAGCCCTTTAAAACCATTTTTTACAAAGTAAACTTCGATTTTGTGTTTCTTTGCTTCTTGCACGATGCCATAGATGGCGTTGTTCATACCTGGCGCGTCGCCGCCAGAAGTTAGTACTGCTATTTTTTTCATAGTATTCCTTTGATAATTTTCTTTATTAATTATAATATAAGAGAAACAGAAAACAAGGAGAAAATAATGAAAAAAGTTTTATTTATTAAGTCATCAATCGTTACAGACGAAAACTCGGTCACAACCAATCTTTTAAAGGCTTTTGAAAAGAAATATTTAGAAAAAAATCCAAAGGATAAAATTGTTTGATTAGATTTAAATGAAGAAAATCTAATTGCCTTAACAAGTAAAAACATGTCATCGTATTTTAACGAAAAAGCTGACGCATATATTAATCAATTAAAAGATGTTGATAAATTGGTTGTTGCTGCTCCAATGTACAACTTTAATGTTCCTGCTACACTAAAAATTTATATCGATATGATCGCACAAGCAAACAAAACATTTACATATAAATATGCTGGAAAAAATCGATCAAAAGGTCTGCTAGAAAATTTAAGTGTTGAAATCATTACTTCACAAGGCGCCCCAATTGATTGATACCCATGAGCAAACATTCCACAATTCCTAAGTAGCTTCTTTGAATTTCTTGGTATGAAAGTACACGGTTCAATTCAATTTGCCGGAGCAAAGGTCGCTGGATTCGAGTTAACAAAACTCAACTTCGATGAGTTAGTAAAAAAAGATGCTTCAAGTTTCTAAGCATCTTTTTTTAATATTTAATTACTAAAACAAGTAATAAATTAACCGTAAAACAGCCAAACGAAACACTATCAAACCGATCTAGTAAACCGCCGTGACCTTTAATAACGTTTGAGAAATCTTTAATCTGTGCTAATCTTTTAATTAATGAAAAATATAAATCTCCGATAATCACAGCAAGTGGTAATAACACCATTATTAATGTAATTGCAACGTATTCTAACACGACTAAATCAGCAATCTTGTTAGCATTTGAAATTGTATTAAATAATGGGAATAATAAAACAAACAAACTTGTAATTAAGATTCCGGCAGCAAATTGAAAAATTGCCCCTTCTCATGATTTGTTGGGTGAAATATACGTTGAATATGTTCTTTCAATTCATTTGTGACCAAATAGTCTTCCACCAAAATAACCAAATATATCGCTTCCCATAGCTACTGCAATTGGTAAAATCAAATAACGATAATCCAAAAATATAGCGTAATAGACAAAACGAAGGCTTGCAGCAATAATAAAGGTGCTTAAGACAAATAAAAGACCATCGTAAATAAATAATTTTACTGCATCAAAATACTTATTTTCTTTCTTAGTATTTATATAAAAGGTTAATGCACCAATCAAATAAATAACAAAAGCAATAACATATGGATATCAATTCGAAAAGATGTCAGTTACAAAATAAACGAAACTGAGCGAGTTAGCGCGTACTTGCCCGGTTTCGTGAACTAAAAACTTCTCACTAAAATCTTTTTGAAATGGAAAAAATTCAAAATCTTTAGTTGGGGTAATTACTAAAAAGAAAGCAAGGATTGTGAATAAAAAAGAATATCAAATATTTACTTTAAATGCGTGACATAACTCGTACATTGCTCATCCCAAAATTCCTAATAATATAACAAGATAAACAATCCGAGTTACGAATCCCCCTATGTTTCCTACTGACCCAAATCAAATACCAAAACCAAATAGAAAAATGGTTAACATAAAAAATATTACGCCGTAGACAATTCGTGCTTTAACTTCATTCATATTAGAATTTTAACACAACAAAAATAAAAAACACTTGGCAAACCAAGTGTTAATACGGCAAAATGTGAATGTGTGAATGCATCACTTCTTGCCCGGCTTTTTCACCATTATTGATTATCAATTTATAATCATCAAAATTTTGTTCTTTTATAAAGTTAAGCGCTACTTCATTTGCTTTCGCAAAGAAAGTTGCAACTTTTTGTTTTGACATCGTTTTGAGGTTAATGTAAGGTTCTTTCCAAATAACTAATAGATGTCCGCGAACTGATTGATCGATATCTCAAATCACAATTACATCTTTGTCTTCAAAATAAATTTTACTAGGGATTTCACGTTCAATAATTTTTGTAAAAATACTTTTATTGGCCTGGTTGTTCATTTTGTTTATTCTTTAGGGCTTCAATCATATCGTTGTGTGTTGCTTCAAGTTTGAAACCTAATTTTTCAAAGTATTTTTGCGCATCGCCGTAAATTGTAAAATCACTAGCAGCAAATAAGAAGGTTAATTTTCTCAATTTTTCTTGTGTGTATTTTGGTTCTAAAAATGAAATATAACCTTTAACATCGTTTTCTCTTTTTTCTTCCTCAACAAAACTAGGAATTACAATATGAAAATAAGTAACACTCATCTTGCTACCATCTTCTTTTCAAGCTAAGATTGGATGAGTTTTCAGCTCTTCTGCATTAATTAGTGTTTCTGAATCTGGTTTGTAAAAACCATATTCCTTCACGATTCGATCTTTATAAAAACTACGACGATCAAATATTCCACTTAATCCGCCATAACTATCAAGCGCACCTTTAACTAGCCCATCATAACCATATAATTTAGTTTCTGAAAATTTATCTTTTTCATCAGATACAATTCCAAACGCCAATTCTTTTGATTGTTTTTTCGAGTAGTATTTTTGATCGACACTGATTTGAAGATAATCTTGTCACGAAGTTAAAGTTGATGAACCTTGTGAAAAGAAATCAATGTTTTCTTGCGACTCAATATGTCATTTAAATGCTGGTTTTGCTTTAAGAACATAGTTGATTAAATTGTATTGTTTTTCATCAATTAAATTATCAAGCATTACAATAGCATTACCTTTTTTAAGGTTTTCAACATTCTGGTCTGATAAATATTTAAATGAAAGAAGTAATTTATTGATTTCTGAAGCAATTTTTGTATCTTTGTTTTTGTAATATTTTTGAAAACTTGCTTCGCTTGGAACTTCATTAATTAGAAGTGAGGGGTTGTCGTAAATTTTTCATTCTTGCTCTTTAGTTCTAAAGTAAAAACTATCATCTTGTAATTTTAGTGCTGCATAAATTTTAAATGCATCATAAGCATTTTTGTAATACTCAGAATCAGAAGTTGTTTTATCAAACTCTGCACCTAAGTTATCAACACCATATAATTTTGCAAGTGTTTTGTCAAGTAAGAGCTCGTTAGAAATTTCTTGCGCATGTTTTGAAAATTGCTCTAATTGAATTATTTTCCCGGTAGTGTTAATGTCTTTTCCACACGAAATTGCAGCAACTGGCAGGATAGCGATAGGCACTAATGTCAGTCATTTTTTCTTTAACATTATGCACCTCCTTTAAGAATTTCTTCGATTAGTAAATTAATCACTTTGTTTAATGCATCATCAATTATTGTTCCATCGAAGCCGACAAGCTGAATTTTTGAAGGATCGCTACCAATTGTGAAGTCAACTTTTTGACGCCCTTTTGCTTGTTTTTCAATGAAATCCTTCATTTTCTTAAGAATATTTGCATTTGTTGTTGATGTGCTTTCTTGAATTTTTGCGGTAAATGCAGCAGTTAATTTAACACGTGAAATGTATTCTTCTACACTTTCTTTTTTAAGATTTTCATCAGCTAACAACTTGGCTTTAATGGTTTCGTAATCCGAATCTTGAAGATGGTCAAGCAAGAACAGTTTTTGTATATTTTCATTTGACCTTAATCAAGATAAAAGTGTTTGTTCGTAATTAAACACAACTGGTTCATCATGAATTCTCTTTTTAAGATCTCCTATAATACCTTTGAAAATATCTTCTGCTTTACTTGTAATTTTAGTATAACTAATTAACAAAATTCCTTCAGCGGTTGGAACTATGTAGACAGTTTTACCATCTTTTTTAGCAGCATAAAATGTTCTTGTATTTTCGCCATTTACACCGTAAAAATCATTTTTTAAAATTGAACCAAATTCTTGTTTAACTTCGTCTTCACTTAACGAGTTGATTAAATCCGCTAGAGCAGCGTTATATGCTTTAACAACTTGTGATAGTTTAATCTTGCGTTGTTCAGCAGGTTTAGTTTGTTCATTATCATATTCTTGTTTTAGCTTTTTGTAGCTTTTAATTAAAACACGATCTTTTGTTGCGAAAAAGTCAGCGATTTTTGTTTTAAATTCATTAAGTGATTTTCATAGTGGTGAATTAGTAAAATCACCATCTTCTTTTGCAATTTTAAGATTTGAATTTAGTAATGTTAATAACTCTTCATCACCTAACGAAGCGGCGGCTTTATTTAATTTTTCAATATCTTTTGTTCCTAAATTTCCTGCAAGACTACCAACAATTTTAGGTAAATATGCTTTTAAAATTGTATTAATTTTCTTTTCTTCTTCATTTGGTGTTGCTGTGTTGATATTATTAAAGAAATGGAAGAATAAATCAAGGTTTTCGTGTTCAAAGGTATCGTGTCCTTGTAGATCTGGAGTATATACGCCCTCTTTGTTTTTTTCTAATAGTTTATAACTATTTTGCAACCCTTTAATTGCTGAGTGAGCAAATAAATTGATTAATTGTTTTTTATCAACACTTCAGTTTTCAGCAGCATTTGTTGTATTTGCTACACCGAAAATGCTTGCTTTAGTAATTTGAATATTTTCTTCTTTTTCTGCAAATTTTTCAATAATTTTTCATGCGCTTCGTTTAGTGGGATCGAGTGAAAAACTATCATTTAAAAATACATAAAGTTTTTCAACACGACCGTTTGGATCGTTATTTTCGTATTTCAATACAGTGTTTTGGTCATTTTTTATGTCATTAAAGTCAACAACTGCTTTTAAAAGTTTGTCGCGAAAAATGTAGTCTTTGTATTTGTAAATTACGGCGCCGCCTTTTTTCTCTTGAACAATACCATCAACAATTTCTAGTTCTTTAATATCACGAGGAGCTGTTCTATCTCAATCTTCGGCATTAAAATTTTGTCTTGAAAGTGTAAAGCGACGAAGAGCATCAGCTGTAATTTCTTTTAAAACTGCATTATCTACCGCCTCTTCAATACTTCTTGCACCTTGATATTGTTGTGCAATAACTTTAATAAATTCTTTTTCTCATTTGTCTAGACCGTAATTTTTTTGATAAAGATTTTTAAGATCTAAAATCTTATCGCGATTTAATTTCTTAATTTCTTTTAACGATCTTAAGTGAATGTCGGTACGATCTGAAACACCGCTTCGTTTGGTTTTATTAACAAGATATTCAAATTTTAATGAATCGATGTACTCTTCTTCATAAAGTTTATAAATCGCTTCTTTAATAAAAGCATTTTGTGTTTTTTCAGTTTCTTTTTCAGATGGATTGTCTAAAAATGATTTAATTTCTGAAAACGGAACTTTGATTACTCCATCAGGTGTTCTGAATTCAAAAATTTGCTCATTATCACTAATGGGCGGAATGTAATTTTTCTTGGTACTTGAAACAATAATTGGAACACTAATTCCAATTGTAATCGCAGCTGCTAAACCACCTAAAATCGAATAAGTTGCAATTCTTGCTTTTTTCGATTTTAGATTTACTGTTTCTTTTTCTGTATTTTTTCTAGCTAAACGTTCAAAAAATGACTCTTTTTTGTTTGCCATAATTCTCCTTTTATCTTGTTAATAAATTAGTAATATTATAGAATATTAATTATAATTTACTATTATGGAATTAAATAAAAATAATATTGAAGCCTTAAACATTTTAATTCAAATCGTTGAAAAAAATAAAATGTTCTATTCTTTGAGTCGTGATTTAGTTGAGTATATTCACTTCGGTGCTGTTAATAATTTAATCGAGCCAGATTATGGAATTATCTTAAATCCAAATGATTATTTCAAACTAAAATTAATGTATCCAGAAAACTTTTACGATAATAGCGACCTCTTAAATGGAGAGCTTTGTCCTGTTTTCATTAACAATGAAAATGCAATAAATATTTATTTATTCGTTCCAACAAATAATAAAAAATACAACCAATTTTTACGTAAAATTGATAGAAATAATTATATTTTTGTACTTAAAAATAAAGACAAATTTAACAAGTGAACCATCTTTAAATCAATGATAATTAAAGGTTTAAAATTCCTTTACAAAGAAAGTAATTTGAAGGTTTTAATTAACAGTTTGCTTGAGTACGAATACACGAATTTCGCTTATGTACACGCTTATATGCAAGCTACAAAAAACAATCTATATACCAATATTTCCTTCAAAACCGATATGTGTAACTTCAATAATTTTGATTACAAATACTGTGTTGAATTTAAAAAGAAAGCAGATTAAATTTCTGCTTTCTTTTCTTCTACTTTTTCTTCTGGTTGTTGTTTTTTGTCCTTGTAAATTAAACAAATGATTAACATTGTTGCTGCTAATGTAAGTGAAATAATTTGATAAATTAAGAATGGCAAGATTGATTGAGTATAAGGTGTTAATCAAAAGACAATTCATAAACTATTTAAAGCAACAAACACTACCATCATCATTACCGAAACGTTTTTAACGTTTTTAGTAATCATACTTTGAATTGTTTGTGGTGTAAATGCGAAAGTAGTAAGGAAACCAGTTACAATTGAACATACTAATTTCGCTGTTGCATCATCAAATCCAACATCGCGGCGAATCATACCAAAAGCAAATGAAGCCGTATTTAGTGCAACTAAAGTTGCAATTATAATTCCTACAGTTATAACATTTTGTTTCTTCATTCCTTCGCGGTATTTATAAATATAGAACAACATCACACCATAAACACCAGTGCTAAGTACGTTTGAAGCGGCACTTTGGTAAATCTTTCCGCCATACTCAAACGCGTATGATCCATAAGTTTTTCAAAGGATTAAACCAGCAAAGAATAATCAATTTGAAATTAAGTTAATACCTGCTGAATTTTTTGTTTTTAATAATTTTATAAGTTGCGGTAATCCAATAAACACTGTAATAACGGCTGCAATTCAACCGATAACATCGTGGGTAATTTTCATCTTTCTCCTTTAAATTGGCGTTGTTATAATGATAAATGTTTTTTTATTTTTTGAACTAAATTAATCAAAATTTGAAACGGTTATTTTATAATTTAATTTATATTATATTCAAAGGAGTAGTATGTATAAATCCAAATTAGATGTTAGACAAACACAAGAAGCAATTCATTTGATTAAAAAACATTTTCAAAAAACATTTTCAAAAAAATTGTGTTTGATTCGTGCCAGTGCACCACTATTCGTAGATTCACAACTAAAAATTAACGATTATCTTAATGGTGAAAAACCCGTTCGTTTTACTGCGAAAGGTTTTGAAAACAAATTTGAAATACTACACTCGCTTGCTAAATGAAAAAGAGTAGCTCTTAAAAAATATAATATTCCTACCTATGAAGGTATTTATACTGATATGAACGCAATTCGTCGTGAAGAAGATTTAGATTACCTTCACTCGTTTTATGTCGACCAATGAGACTGAGAAATTCATATTAATAAAAAAGACCGCAACACTTCTTACCTTCATAAAATTGTTAAAAAAATATATTCAGTAATTAAAGAATTAGAGGAATATATTATTGCTAAGTTTCCTGTTCTAGAACAAAAACTACCACAAGATTTAACAATTATCACTAGCCAAGAACTTGCTGATATTTACCCAAAACTTACACCTGAAGAACGTGAAAGAGAATATGTAAAAACACATAAAGCTATCTTTATTTCACAAATCGGTCACCCACTAAGTGATGGTGTTCCTCACGGTAAACGTGCATTTGACTATGATGATTGAAAATTTAATGGTGATTTAATTTTCTATGACGCTGTTAATGATAATGCGATAGAAATTTCTTCAATGGGAATTCGTGTTGATGCAAAATCACTTAAAATTCAACAAACGACACTTGAAGTTGAAGAAGATAAATTAGCACCTTATCATTACGCAATTTTCAATAAACATCTACCATTTTCTATTGGTGGTGGTATTGGTCAAAGTCGTCTTTGTATGTTTTTATTAGAAAAAAAACATATTGGCGAAGTCCAAAGCTCATTTTGACCTGAAGATAAAATTATTGAATGAAAAAATGAAGGAATTGAATTATTATAAAAACCACTCGGAAGTGGTTTTTATTATATTCTTCGAAGTGGTGTCACCATTTGTTGTGTATGTGGTGAATACTTAGAAATAAATAATACTCTTTTAAGATCACTTCCAATACAAATTACAATCTCTTTTTCGAAAACTTGAATTGCTTCTTTGAAGTAATTAAAATTAAAATCAATTTCTAATGTTTGGCCATTAAGTTCAAATTCAGTTGTTAGCGACTCCATTTTAGCAATTTCATCAACGCTGCTTTTTGCGGTTATTTTGTCGTTTTCAACCATCAAGGTAAAACGATAATTTTTGTCATCAGAATTAAAGAAAATTTTATTAATAAGTTCATCAATAACTTTTTTATCAATCGTAATTGTTGTAATAAAATCATTAGGAATTAAATGATCATAATCCTTATACATCACTTCAGCTAATTTTGAAATAATAATTGTATCTCTTGTCACAAAAGCAAGTTCAGTATCGCTAGCATAAAGATCAATCTTTTTATTACCGTCATCAATCAACATTTTCTTAATATTTCTACCTTTAATAACTTTTTCAAACTCTACTTTTTGTTCGATTTTGGCAGTATGTTTTGCTAATCTAAAACTATCAGATGCAAAGAATTTTAAGAACCCGTTTTTAGCATGAAGTAAAACACTTGAAAGTCTAACATTTGCTTCATTAACATTATTACTAATTGCAAAAATAACATTGTTAATCGCTTCTTTAAAATCACTATAATTCATTGTAACCTTGTCACCATTTAATGAAAAAATTGGTGTTGGGTATTCTTGATTTTTAAGAAGTGATAAATCATATGTTGTGTGACTAGAACTTAAAGTAATAACATTGTTACGCATTAATACAGTAATTTCACCACTAACTTTGCTAACTGATTTTTTGAAAAAATCAAAGTAAATAAGCGCTTCTCCTGTTTCGAAAATTTCTAAATCATTTGAAACTGGAATGGTAGTTTTAATTGAAAAATCACCATCGCTTCCAATTAATTCAATTTCTTTTTCGTAGACATTAATTAAAACACCACGAAGTTGCATCATAACATTATTAGGATCAATTGCCTTCCCAACGATATTTAAGTGTTTTTCTAAAAGATTTTTTTTGATTTTAAAATTCATTATTTCTCCTTATTTTAATTATTATTGATTAATAAATTAATTGTTTTTATTACTGTTTTTAGTGTTTGATTTTTTTCTCGCTCATTTTCAATTTTCTTCACCGCGTAGGTCACAGCAGAGTGATCACATTTAAAAATTTCAGCAATTTTAACCTGCGTTAATTTTAACATGTAAGTTAAAAAGTACATTACGATGTGGCGCGCTCTTGAAACTTCAGCCTTGCGTTTTTTTGATAATATTGCTTTATCTGGAATATTAAAATAGTTACTTACAACTTTAATAATTGTTTTCTCATCGACCACTTTGTGATTTTTGAGTTTTTCAAAATAGTTTGATAGAACTTTGTATGAATAAACTTTATGTTTTTTGATATTCGAACTAAATGTATCAATGATAATTACCATCCCTCTTATCTTATTAATATTATCAACATCAATATCTACAAGATCACGAAGCGCTTTTTCATCAAAAAGTTTTATATCTCAACCATTTTTTTCAAGCATAAAAAGTAAAATTTTATAATACTCTTCCGAACTTGGTGATTGAATTTCAAGTACCATTCCTTCTTCAAGACGAGCGATAAGACGTTCATCAAATGATTGTCGTAAAACTTCAGGTTTTTCATTTGAGCAAATAATTGTTAGTTTGTCACGAGTTTTTCGTTCTTCAATCACATCATTAATAAATTCAAATGTTTTTGGTTTGGTTTTGTAATTTTGAAAATCATCAAAAACTAAAATATCGTAATCAATTAATTTTTGAACAAATTCTACTTTTTCTTCAGGTATATTTCGTTTTAAAAGCATTGCAAATTGTGTATCGTAATTTGATGGTTTGATAATTTGAGAAGTTAAACCGATTTTTTCATACTCGATACAAATAGCATTAGCCAAGTGAGTTTTTCCCATACCTGTACGCGAATTTATAAAAAAGATATTAAAGCCAATATTTTCATTAATTATTTTTTGTGCTACTTGGTAGGCTAATTTATTAAATGAACCTTTATATAAATTTTCGAATGTAAATGAATAGTTCAACGTACTATTTTTCTTATCAGAAAGTTGCTCTTCTTGCTTTTGTGAAAACATTTGTTTCTCATGTGTAATTTGAACTATATCGATGCCAAAACTTTCTTTCACAATTTCTTTAATTGCTTCCTCTGCCGCTAATTTACTAATTTGATATGAATTTATATTCGGAATAAATAAAAGAAGAGCGTCATTTTCAAAATTTATGATTTCAAATTTGTTTAGGACGTTCTTTTTTATTATTTCATCATATTCGCTGGTCGCCACCGCCGCTTTGAGTTTTATATTCAAATTCTCTAGACTTACAAAATTATCAAATTGCATATAAATATTTTAGAATATTATTTTAATTTTT